>CAZYEX010000001.1:0-8081 GCA_964646605.1 uncultured Phycisphaera sp.
TCGACGGGGTTGACGACCGTAGACTCCATGACGAACAGCCGCTTCGGCTTGGAGAATCGGATCGATGGCTCCGTCGTCACCTCGACCACCATCATCCGACCGTCGCGATAGAACAGCTCCCGTCCGTCCCGCGACCACACCGGGTGAACCCCGCCCTCGGTCGAGACCTGTTCCCGGCCACCCGCGCCGGACAGCGGCCGAACGTATACCTCGTACCGTCCCGACTCGTTCGAGGTGTAGGAGAGCCAGCGATCGTCCGGCGACAGTCGGGCATGCCGTTCGTCAAACGGGGTCCGCAGGAAAGCTCGCGGCTCACCGCCGTCCGGTAGGTCGAACAGCCAGATGTCGCTTCCTGTTTCCGGATCGTCTTGCTCGTATACGAGGGTCTTCCCGTCCGAAGACCACGAGGTGGGTTGTTGAGGCAGGTCGCTTTCCAGGAGCCGCACGGCGTTGCCGCTCCCGTCGGCGTCGCGGACAAAGAGATTCTCATTCGTCAGCCCTCCCACGCTGGACCCATAGACGATGCGGCGTCCGTCGGGTGACCAGACCGGAACGCCGCTGTAGCCGTCGAACGTCAATCGCGTGAGCACGTCCCGGTCCATCTCGTAGATCCAAATATCGCCTTCCGCGCCCAGGGCTAGCCGGCGCCCGTCCGGTGACAGACGGGGGGCTGAGAATAGCTGAGGCGTTCCAACCAGCGGCGTCGCCGCTCCGTGACGATCGATCCATGTCACCGTGGATTCCCGTTCGCGTGTCGGCGAGAGGTAAATCAGATGCCCATTTTGCGAGAAGCTGAAATGCGCCCCGCCGGTTCCCAGCCCGGACTCCACCGCCTCTATCACGGGTACCGCGGGACCGGTCAGCTCCAGTCGGCCGACCTCGAACGGCGCGGCGAAGAGCGTGCCGTCCGTCACATAGACCAGGTGGCCGGTTGGGACGTAGCGGGGGTAGCTGCCGCCCCGGACCAGCGTCTTGCGACTGCCCGTATCGAAGCTGAGCGCAACGATGTCGGCCTCGTCGAAGGTCGCGTCGTTCTCGTCCTCCACGGTGAATAGCACGGCCTTTCCGCCGGGGAGCACATCGGGCCATCGGTGGGGGCGTTCGTGGGTTTCCGCGTGGACCTTGGTCAGCACCTCGGGCTCGCCACCCGCGACAGGAACCCGGCACAGCCCGCTTTCCTCGGTCGGCGCGAAGATGATCGTGTGGTCGGGCGCCCAACTGCCCCCACGATCACTCCGTGTGCTGCAGAGCGTTTCGGGCGGCCCGCCATTCACGGAGATCTTTTTTAGCTTGTTGCCGGCGAAGAACGCGATCCACTGCCCATCCGGGGAGAAGAACGGGTGCTGAGCCGCCTCGGTGCCTCGTAGCGGCGTGGACTTGCTCCCGCCCATCGGGTGGAGAAAAAGTTGCGAGGTGCCGCCGCGGCTCGAGACGTAGACCAGCGTATCGCCGTCGGGCGAAAGGGCGAACACGGAGCCCGCCAACGTCGGAAGCGTCTCGTCCGACGGCAGCGGGAGCGCGAGGTGCATTGGGCCGGCTATGTGCGGGGTCTTCGACGGCCAAAAGCCCGCGACGGCGAGCACCGCCAGCGGTGCGGCAAGGGCCCATGGCAGGGCGATCCGCCAGGCAGGTCGGACCACTCGTCCCCGCCCCGCTTCGTCCGCGGCCGCAGTGGCCAGTCGAAGCGTAGACGAGGTCGGGTCCGCGATCGCGTTTTCAATCTCAATCCGCGCGTCGCCGATATCGCGGAGGCGACGATTACGATCCTTGACTAGGCAGCGCCGCAGCAGCAGTTGGACCGTGGCCGGTGTATTGGGTGGCAGCGTGCTCCAATTCGGGTCGCGTTCCAGAATTTTGGCGATCAGGTCCGTGGCCGTGTCGCCTTGGAAGGGGCGATGGCCGCTGAGGCACTCGAACAGGAGGCACCCGAACGACCAGATGTCGGAACGCTTGTCGACGGGCTTGCCACGGGCCTGTTCGGGGCTCATGTAGGCGGCCGTTCCGAGGATGACGCCGGGCCTGGTGAAGTCGGCAGTGATCGTTGGGCAGTTCGGGGAGAGCAAAGATTCTCTTTGCTCATTTTCGGCTGGGGAGGGCGAAGATTCTCTTTGCCCCTTCTCGGACAAAGAGGATCTTTGTCCTTCCCCTGTCATGGCCTTGGCCAGGCCGAAGTCGAGGACTTTGACCTTTCCGTCGGGCGTGATCTTCACGTTGGCGGGTTTGAGGTCACGATGAATGATGCCCCGCTCATGGGCGGCTTCGAGGGCCTCGGCGATCTGGCGGCCGATCGCCAAGCCGTCCTCGACGGGCATCGCTCCATTGCGGAGTCGGTCCGCCAGCGTCGCGCCCTCCACCAATTCCATCACCAGGAAACGCTTGCCCTCTACTTCCTCGAACCCGTGAATGGCGGCGATGTGGGGATGATTCAGCGAGGCGAGGAGCTTTGCCTCGCGCTGGAAGCGGGCGACGCGCTCCGGATCGCGGGCGAAGGCATCGGGCAGCACCTTGATCGCCACCTCACGATCCAGCCGCGTGTCCCGCGCGCGGTAAACTTCTCCCATCCCTCCCGCGCCGAGGGGGGCGAGGATTTCATAGGGGCCAAGGCTTTCGCTGGGAGTTAGCACCATTGGGGACTATTGTTGATTGTGGAGAATCGATTGTCGAATCAGGGAATTGCCCAGCATTCGATGATCGCTATCTAGGCAGCGGGGCCTTGGCCTGGAGTTCGGCGGACCAGTTGAGGACGACGTTGATGTTCCTGCGGCCCAGGCCCGGGGTTGCCGACCGCACGAGGAGGAACCGCGAGCCGTCGGGCGTGATGTCGAAGCTGCGCGCGTCCCGTTCGCTACGTCGGCCCGGAGGGAAGTCGAACAGCTTTCGCGGGGCGCCCGCGGTGATTTGGTTCTCGTTGGCCTCGATGGTGACGGCCATCATCGAATCGTCGCGAACGAAGAAAAGCTCCTTGCCGTCCGGGGACCAGACGGGCACGATGCCGCCCTCGGCGGATACGTGCCATTTCCCGCCCTGTCCGGAGGCCGGTCGGACATACACTTCGTCGACGCCGGATTCCTGCGAGACGTAGGCGAGCCAACGACCGTCCGCGGAGACCGTACCGCCGTATTGAGCGCCGGGCTCTTCCCAGAGCGCTCGTCCCGGCTCGCTTCCGTCGAGGGGTACGATCAAGACGTCGGAAACGCCGCTGCCGTATTTCTGGAAGAGCACCTTGGCCCCGTCGGGGGTAATCCCGCTGACGAGAATGGGGTCCGGGTCTTCGTGGATGACCACTGGCGGCGAGCTGCCATCCACGGGCTGAACGAGGACTTGGTAACGCCCGGCTTCGGTGCGGTACACCATTCGTCTCTGATCGGGCGTCCAAATGGGACAAGCGCTTTTCTGGTCGAACGTGAGCCGAGTGAGGGTGCCGCGGACGATGTCATAACGCCAAACGTCCCCCGCGGCGCGGGCGGGACCGACGGCTACGAGCAGTTGGGTCGCGTCGGGCGAAATGCGGACGTGATCGTAAAGCCGGTGGGGAGCGCCGAGAGGCTCAATCTTGCCGGTTCGATCGACCCACACCAGTTCGTCCGCGGTGTCGCCGGTACCTGGGATGTACACGAGGGTCCCGGTTCGTGAAACGGAGAAATGCGAGGCTCCGCTGGTGTCTTCTCCGCCCACGCCGTCGAGCACGGGAATCGGAGTTCCCTCGATCCGGGGGTCCACAGGGTCCATGCGTGCGGCAAAGAGAACCCCGTTGCGGGCGAAGACGAGAAACCCGGGCGGGACAAAACGGGCCATACGGGCGCCCTTGACCAGGACGCGCCTCTCTCGCGTCTTGGTCGAAACGATGTCGATGCTCGCGTCGTCGTATCCGCCGGGACTGTCGATGGAGCCGACGGTGAAGAGCACCCATTCGCCGCCCGGTAGGGCCTCCGGCCAGCGGTGGGTTCGCTCGCGTTTGGCGGTATCGAGTTCGGTGATGGGTTCGGGCGTGCCTCCCGACGCGGGGATGCGGAGCAACGGACTGCCGAAATTCGGGGAGAAGATGATGGTCTGCTCGTCGATCCAGGTCCCCGATCGGCTCTCGATGGAGTCGGCCAGCGGAATGGCGACGCCGCCGCGGACGGACACTTTGCGGAGCTTTGTGCTGGCGAAAAACCCGATCCACTCACCGTCCGGCGAGAAAAACGGGTCGTAGGCCCCTTCGGTCCCTGGAAGTCTCACCGCGTCGCGTTGATCGAAGCGGCGGTAGTATAGATGGATACCCTTGTCGCCGCGGGCACAGTAGGCGAGGGCGCGTCCGTCGGGCGAAACGGCCACCGCGAGGTTCTCGAGTCCGGCGTCCACGACATCCGTACTCGGCAGCGATACGCTCACATGCGTGACGGTCACCGCCGGTTCGGCGCGGAAGGTCGTGACCAACAGGACCGCCGCGACCGCACCGAGCCCGCCGCAGACAATTCCTGTCACAAACGCTCGTGGCCGACGGCGAGTGGAGTCAATCGGCGTGGCACCACCGGTCTGTGACCCGCCTTCGGCGATCCAGCGGAGTTCGTCGGCGATGTCGGAAGCGCTTTGCCAGCGGGCGTCGGGGTCTTTGGCCAGGCATTTGCGAATCAGTCGATCGAGAGCCGGCGGGGACAGGGGTTGCAGCTCCGCGATCGGCCGCGGCTGGGAGGACATGATCGAGGCGATGAGACTCGCACGGCTCGCACCCTCGAACGCCCGTTTTCCGGTGGCCATTTCGTAGAGCACGGCCCCGAAAGCAAAGATGTCCGTCCGGGCGTCGGCCTCGGTACCTTCAAGCTGCTCCGGAGCCATGTATTGGAAGGTGCCGAGGATCGTGCCCTTGCTCGTCAGCGGATGCGACACGGTCACGGCGCTGGGGTCGCTGTCCATGACCCCCGACGACTTTGCCAAGCCGAAGTCCAACAGTTTCGCACCGTTCTTGGTGAGCATGACGTTGCCGGGCTTTAGGTCGCGATGGACCACGCCCTTGCGATGCGCGGCGTCGAGCGCGGAAGCGATCTCGACGCCGTGTCTTAGAACCGCGTCCAGCGGCAACGGACTCTTGACCAGTCTCTGGGCTAGCGTCTCGCCCTCTAGCAGCTCCATCACGAGGTAATCGGTTCCATCCTGGTGCCCGAGGTCATGGAGCGTGCAGATGTTTGGATGGGTCAGTTGGGAGATGGACTTTGCCTCGCGCTCGAATCGTTGTTTGAACTCCGGACTGCGCGAAAGGTGCGCGGGCAGTACCTTGATGGCTACGTCGCGGTCGAGGCGCGTGTCCTTCGCGCGATAGACCTCGCCCATCCCGCCCGCACCGAGGGGTGAGACGATCTCGTACGGCCCTAGTTTGGAGTTCATTGGTAGCGTCATGGTTTCTGAAGACCGGTGGTCCAATTCATCTGCAAAGTCAGCGGCGCGCTGGTTGCTTCCGTAAGCGGCGTATTCACCACGAATGTCTGCCCATCCGAAGTAACGTCGAAGTCATCTCCGCGATGTTCAAAACGCCGGTCTACCTTAAAAAGCGGCTTCGCAGCGGGAACCTGGCTGAGGGGATCCTCTGCAAGCTCAATGGCCATGATCCTTCCGTCGGGCGATATGTAATAGAGCTCCCTTCCGTCCTGGCGCCACTTCGGCCCCATGCCGCCGCCGGAGGAGACTTGCTGTCGCAACCCCGGCTCAGGAAACGACTGTACGTACACTTCGAATCGACCCGATTCATTCGATCCGTAAGCGAGCCACTTTCCGTCCGGAGAAATCCGCGCCTCCGTCTCCTTGAATGGAGTTTTCAAGATCGCCTCCGATGTGCCATTCTCGACGGAAAAGAACCAAAGATCGGCATTATTGCCTCCTCGCCGATCTGACGCCTCGAACACGATCATGCGGCCATCCGCTGACCAGTCGCGCGACTCGTTGGAAGACTCCGACTCGAGTAACGGGGTGGCTGGACCCGGCGACCCCAGCTTCTTGATGTACAGGTCAGTCGTTCCGCGTTGGGCGGAGTAGAAAACGACGGTCTTGTCATCCGGTGACCAGATGGGCAGTGATTCATCGGCAAAGTCGGAGGAAATCCGTGTCGCCAACGGGCGAGCGATCTCGAGGATCCAAACGTCGCCGTTGTTCTCCACGCCGCTGTTATCCACGGCGATTCTCGACCCGTCATGTGAGAATCGCGGTGCGTAGTAATTCCCAGGCTCTCCGACCACGCCTTTGCGCTGCCCGGTCCTGTCGAAGAGCACAAGCTGGGATTTCGTAGTCGCGCTTCGGCCCGCGACGTAGACCAGCATTCCCTGAGTGGACACCGTAAAATGAGCCTCTCCGGTATCCGGTTCGAAGCGCGTTTCCGGCGCGATGGCCACAGGCTCGCCGGTAAACGCAAGCGAGTCCGGATCGAAGGGTCTGGCGCGTAGGGCATCGTTTTGCCAGTACAAGACAAAACCCGGATCTACGTAGATCGCATTGGAGTCTGCCTCGAGTATGCGTTTCGGCGCTCCGTCGTCCAGCGCGCCGATCATCACGGCATTCCCGCCACTACCGGCCAGTCTCGAACTGTAAAGAAAGTGCTTTCCATTCGGTAGAAAGAACGGATTGCGCTGGGAGTATTCTGTCCCGGCAGGGTCGACCTGCGTGACCTCGGTGGGCGATCCGCCCGATGCGGAGACCCGCTGCAACGCCCGACGCGAGTCGGGCGAGAATAGGATCACGCCATCCCGGTTCCAGGCGCCGCCGAATGCCCTTGGTGCGTCGCAGAGTACGAGAGGAACGCTTCCCGATGCCTCAAGCCGTTTGAGCTTCCCATCGGCGAAGAAGCCGATCGAACGGCTGTCGGGAGACCAAAACGGCTGCGAGGCGTCTTCCGTTCCTTCCAGCACTCGCGTGCGTGGTTGAGCGAATTCCCTTCGCCAAAGCCTTCGCGTACCGTCAGCCCCGCGTGCCACGAACACGACCGCCCGCCCGTCAGGCGAAATGGCGGGCGGCCCCTTTCGGTATTCCAAGACGGTTCCTTCAGGCGCCAATATCTCGGCAAACAAAACCCGCTGTTCACTCGTTCCTGACAGCTTCCAGCCCTTCCACGAGACCAGGATTGCGATCACGCATGCAAGAGCAGTAAGGCCCCAGACGAGCCGTTCCCGGTTCCGTCTTTGTGACACCGCCGGCGCGCCGGTTTGCGAACCGCTTTCGGCGATCCAGCGGAGTTCGTCGGCGATGTCGGAAGCGCTTTGCCACCGTGCGTCGGGGGCTTTGGCGAGGCATTTGCGGATGAGGCGATCCAGTGCCGGCGGGGTCAGGGGTTGCAGATCGCTGATCGGCCTTGGTTGCGACGACATGATCGAAGCGATCAGGCTCGCACGGCTCGCCCCCTCGAAGGCCCGCTTGCCGGTGGCCATCTCGTAGAGCACTGCTCCGAACGCGAAGATGTCCGTACGGGCATCGGCCTCCGTGCCCTCCAACTGCTCCGGAGCCATGTATTGGAAGGTGCCGAGGATCGTGCCCTTGCTGGTGAGCGGTTGGGTGACCGTGACGGCGCTGGGATCACTGTCCATGACGCCCGACGACTTGGCCAGCCCGAAGTCCAGCAACTTCGCCCCGGTCTTGGTGAGCAGGACGTTGCCGGGCTTCAGATCGCGATGGACCACGCCCTTGCGATGCGCGGCGTCGAGCGCGGAAGCGATCTCGACGCCGTGTTTTAGAACCGCGTCCAACGGCAACGGACCCTTGCCGAGCCTCTGGGCGAGCGACTCGCCCTCGAGAAGCTCCATCACCAGATAGTCGGTCCCTTCGTGATGCCCAACGTCGTGCAGCGTGCAAATGTTCGGATGCGTCAACTGCGAGATGGATTTCGCTTCGCGCTCGAAGCGCTGTTTGAACTCCGGACTTCGCGAAAGATGCTGCGGCAGCACCTTGATCGCCACCTCGCGATCGAGGCGCGTGTCCCGGGCGCGATAGACCTCCCCCATGCCGCCCGCACCGAGGAGTGAGACGATCTCGTAAGGACCAAGTTTCGTGTTTGGGGTCAACGGCATCGGGGGCTATTGTCGAATATCGAATAGCGAATGTCGAATATCGAATGAGGGAAA
>CAZYEX010000002.1:0-58050 GCA_964646605.1 uncultured Phycisphaera sp.
ACGACTGAAACGCTCAACCGTCCCTCCGGGACTTGGTTTGAACCCACTCGCCTCCCCCAGCCATGAATGGCTGGGCTATTTTCAGTGTGTCCCGCCGGGACACCATCACGCACGACCGCAAAAATGTGGGTAACAGCAAGAGTGAACTCCCTGGCAACCGGCGTCCGCCCTCCGGGCAAAATGGCGTCAAGGTTCGTCGCCGGGCTTTGGTGCTTCGCGTAAAGGAGGGCGTTCCACGCTCGGATTGACCCGTCGCTCGCGCTCCGGGCTCGGATTGGGTCGTGTCGCTTCCGCTCCACGCCGGGATTGTCCGCGGGCTGGCCCTTGACGCTTCGTGTAAAGGGGAGCCGCCCGCGGCTGTGAGGATCCGGCGGCTCGCGGGTCGGATCATCCGTGCGAGCGCTGCGCGCTTCTTTCGTTTGCCCGTGCGGGACCTAAAATGCGGGCATGGCCATGACGAAAACAACGAGCGGTCCGGAGGCGCGGCCGCGTGTCGTCCGCGCGGCACGGGGGACGAAGCTGACGTGCAAGAGCTGGCAGACGGAGGCGGCGCTGCGGATGTTGATGAACAACCTCGATCCGGAGGTTGCGGAGAAGCCCGAGGAGCTGATCGTTTACGGCGGGTCGGGCAAGGCGGCTCGGAGCTGGGGGGACTTCGAGCGGATCGTCGCGGCCCTTACGGTGCTCGAAAGCGACGAGACGCTGCTGGTGCAATCGGGGCGGGCGGTGGGGATCGTGAAGACCCATCGCGACGCCCCGCGGGTGCTCATTTCCAATGCCATGCTGGTGCCCAAGTGGGCGACGTGGGAGGAGTTCCGCCGGCTCGAAGCGATGGGCCTGACCATGTTCGGGCAGATGACCGCGGGGAGTTGGATTTACATCGGCACGCAGGGAATCCTGCAGGGGACGTACGAGACGTTCGGGGCCGCGGCGCGCGAAAATTTCGGCGGGTCACTTGCGGGACGACTGGTTGTCACCGGCGGGCTGGGCGGCATGGGCGGGGCACAACCCCTGGCGGCGACGATGCACGACGGCGTGTGTCTTTGCGTCGAGGTGGATCGCTCGCGCATCGAGCGGCGCATCCGCACGAAATATCTCGACCGATGGACGGAAAAACTGGATGAGGCGATCGAGTGGGTGCTCGATGCAAAAAACAGCCGCCGGGCGCTGTCGGTAGGCGTTCTCGGAAACTGCGCGGATGTGCTTCCTGAATTGGTGCGCCGCGGGATCACGCCTGATCTTCTGACCGACCAGACCTCCGCACACGACGCTCTCGACGGGTACGTGCCCAACGGGATTTCGTACGAGGGGGCGTTGCGTCTGCGAAAGGGCGACCCGGATCGGTACATCAAAGACTCCATGCGTTCGATGGGCGAGCACGTGCGGGCCATGCTCGAACTACAGAAACGCGGGGCGGTCACGTTCGACTACGGCAACAACATCCGCGCGCAGGCCAAGCTCGCGGGGGTGGAGAACGCCTTCGACATCGAGGGGTTCGTGCCGCGCTTCATCCGCCCGCTGTTTTGCGAGGGTCAGGGTCCGTTCCGTTGGGCGGCGCTATCCGGCGATCCCGCGGACATCGCCCGGACCGACCGGGCCGTGTTGGAAACATTTCCGCACAACGAGCACCTTTGCCGATGGATACGCCTGGCCGGTGAGCGGATCGCGTTTCAGGGTCTGCCGGCGCGGATTTGTTGGCTGGGCTACGGTGAGAGGGCGAAGATGGGGTTGGTCTTCAACGACCTCGTGGCTGGCGGAGAAATCTCCGCCCCGATCGTGATCGGGCGGGATCATCTTGACTGCGGCAGCGTGGCCTCGCCCAACCGCGAGACCGAGGGGATGAAGGACGGTTCCGACGCCATCGCCGATTGGCCGATCCTCAACGCATTGGTGAACACGGCCTGTGGAGCGACGTGGGTCTCGGTCCACCACGGCGGCGGGGTGGGAATCGGCTATTCCATCCACGCCGGACAGGTCATCGTCGCCGACGGCACTCGCGACGCCGCCGCCCGGCTCCAGCGCGTCCTTACGGCCGACCCGGCCACGGGGATTTTCCGGCACGTGGATGCGGGGTATGAAAAGGCCCGAGAAATCGCCACGGAACGCGGAGTACATATCCCCGGCTGATGGAATGATGGCAGATATCAAACACTGCTGGGTGCTCGGTGCGAAGTCTTCGGGAGCATGTGGGAATCGGGAATCGAGCGGGCTAACGTCGAGGGCCTGGCTGGGCGAGGTGAGAAATGTCCAGTATAGTCCACCGGCACTTGGGGGATCAATATCATTGCACAAGCACCTTGACGACATTGCGGCAGAACTGAAGCGCGCAATGGCTGCCTTGCTCGGCATGCGATTGATCGCGGTTCTTGTGTTCGGCTCCTACGCCCGCGGCGAGACCGACGAAGAGTCCGACCTCGACGTTCTGATTGTGCTGGATCGGATCGACAACTACGCGGGCGAGGTCGACCGAACGAGCGAGATCGTCGGAGGGCTATCCCTTCGTTGCGGTGTGAGCATCAGTCGCGTATTCGTCTCCGAAGAGGAATGGCTGCACGGAGATAGCGCGTTCCTGCAGAACGTCCGCGAGGAGGCGATTCCGGCGTGAAGGAAACCGCCCGCAAGTTCCTCGACAAGAGCGAGCAATCCATCGCCGCGGCGAAACACTTGCTGCAAGACGGGTATACCGAGTTCGCCGCATCGCGGGCCTACTACGCAATGTTTTATGCCGCCGAGGGTATCCTGTCGGAGCAAGGGCGTCGTTTCCGAAAACACGCCGGGGTCCACGCGGCGTTCGGCGAGCACTTCGCAAAGACCGGATTGATGGACCCGAAGCTCCACCGCTGGCTCCTCGATGCCTTCGACAAACGCGTAAAGGGCGATTACGGCGTCGACGAGGTTCTCGTGCGTGGTGATGCCGAGCTTCTGATCGGGCAGGCCGAGGAGTTCCTCGCCGCTGCGCACTCCTTCCTAAGCCCGCCGGTGTGAGCTGGTTTCCTAACGCGCCGATCGGCGATCCGCACAACCCACCCACGGCCGCGCAACGCTGAATCGTTGAATGCTCTAGTGGGTCAGCTCCTTCTGGCGTTTGAGGAGCTGGTCCTTGAGGCGTTTGAGGACGGCGGAGTGCATTTGGGAGACGCGGCTCTCGGAGAGGTCCAGGGTCGCGCCGATCTCCTTCATGGTCATTTCTTCGTAGTAGTAGAGGACCAGGATGAGCCGCTCGGCGCGGGTCAGGCCGCGGGTAATGAGGTCCTTGAGGTCCTTCTTGTGGATTTCCTGGACGGGGTCGCGTCCCCGTTTGTCCTCGATGACGTCGATCTCGAAAACGTCCTTGTTGGAATCCGTTTCGCTGTACTTGCGCGAGAGTGACACTTGCGTGACAGCTGTGGCGTCGCGCATGAGCTTTTCGAATTCCGTGGCGGGGAGCTTGAGGTGTTGGGAGATTTCACCCTCGGAGGGGGTGTGGCCCAGGGTCGATTCGAGTTCGCGGCAGACGCGTTCCAGCTTGTTGGCGCGACTGCGGACCAGGCGCGGGACCCAGTCCATGCTGCGAAGTTCGTCGAGGATGGCCCCGCGGATGCGCGGGGCGCAGTACGTCTCGAACTTGACTCCCCGGCCCAGGTCGAAGGCGTCGATGGCGTCCATCAACCCGAAGATGCCGGCGGAGACCAGGTCGTCGTTTTCCACCTCGTCGGGGAGCTTGGCCCCGATCCGCTCGGCGTTGTATTTGACTAGATGCAGAAACCTCTCCATGAGGACGTTCCGCAATCTCTGGTCCTTGGACTTCTGGAACTCCTTCCAGACCGGAGTGAGATTGGGGGCTTCTTTTGTGGTCTGCATTCCATCTGCTCCTTGCGCTTCTTTGCGCCTGAACCCCACCGAGCCTGCGAAGGCGCTCCCAGCGGAGCGTGCCCAACCTGTGGCCGAACGATTCCCTACGGTGAATCCCCTAGGCATGGGTCGAGGCTCCCAGGTCCTGCATGACTTGGTCCGTCTCCGCTTCCCTTGCGGGCCTTTGGGCCAACCGTTGGTAACGGGCGCGGATTTCTTTTTCGCGAGTCCGCTGGTGCTCTAAGACCACCCACTGGGCGACCTGCCCGAGCACCAGTCCAATCAAACAAAAGAGGAAGAGGGCGAGGATGCTGCGGGAGAGGGTGACGGCGAAGGGGTTCCCCGCCGCCAAGCCCGCGACCACGGCCACGGCAAAGGCGAAGAGACCTAGGCTAGCGCCTGAATAGCGTGCAACCATCCGTGCAACATCCCTGTTCACGAAAGCGACCCGGCCTATCGGGGCGGGTCCGGCGGCACACGAGGGAGTGAAAAAAAGACCCTCCGTGGCCAGTGCAGAATCCTTGGTCGTTGCGACACCGACGTCCCTGCCGGCGTCCGGCTGCGCGGCCTCTTGCCGCGCTCAACGAGGGATTCAGACAAACAGCGCCGCGACTCGCTGTAGGAAGCCGGCCCGCAGCTCGGGCACGGCACATTGCCGGGCGACATCGCCGGCGATGGCCGCCAGGCAGGCGCTGGCGTTCGATCCGGGAGACCGGATCACCACCGGACAACGCGCCTGCACTGCCGCCTCCACGGCGGTATCATGCAGTACATAGCCCCCGTCCGCAACGGAATAATCCAAAAATTTCTTGGCGACGCCGGCGATGCGGCGGTAGACGGCCTGGGCTTGGGTCCGGCTCTCGGCCATGTTCACCAGCAAGCGGACCGCGGCGCGGCAATGTTCGCGATACAGGGCCTTCACCGTAGCATAGGCGTCGGTGACAGCGGTCGGCTCCGGCGTGGTCACTACCCAGACCTGTTGAACCGCATGCGCGAAGCTCAGGACATTGCGCGAGAGCCCCGCGCCCAGGTCGTACACGGCGATATCAGTGCTGGGATGCAGACGGTGCAGTTGGGCGATGAGGTTGTGGCGTTCGAACTCCGACAGGTTTGCCAGGCCATGCAACCCCGAGGCGCCGGGCACGAAACGGATCCCGCCCGGCCCGCGAATGAGGATTTCCTCGATCGACCGCAGGCCGCCGATGACGTGAGCCAGCGTGTATCGCGGGTGCAAGTCCATCAGCAGATCGGCGTTGGCCAACCCCATGTCTAGGTCGACCAATGTTACACGTAGCCCGCGTTCGGCAAGACACAATGATACATTTACAGCTATATTGGACTTTCCAACTCCGCCCTTTCCGCTCAGGATGGCTACGGAAAGAGTGGAGCGCCGCCGTCCGGCAGCCAAGCTGCGCAGGGTCGTCGCCTGGTCCGGACGAGTGGACGAGTTGGCAGGGTCCGGCATGGCGCGACACGCTCCTACTTCGTCCGTCCCTCGCTTTGGACGGTCGAGACAGAATCGGGTGATAGAATCAGCTCGGCGATCCGCTTGCCCTGTCCGGTTTGGATATCGTCGGGAACATCCTGGCCGGTGGTCAGATACGACAAACGGGCGTTCACGTTTCGCAGGCAGTTCAAGATCACCCCGAAACCGATGGCTTCGTCGAGCTTGGTGAATATGACTCGATCGAAGCCTACGTCGGCGAATCGGGCCACGGCGTCGGTCAAGACGCGCTGATCGGCAGCCGCGGACAGCACCAGATGGATTTCGTGCGGCTTGCGCCGGGCGAAGAAGCCTTGCAACTCCTTGATCTTGAGCTCGTCACGTTGGCTTCGACCGGCTGTGTCCACGAGCACGATGTCACGATCCGACATCGCGGCGAGGGCGTCCTCATACTCACCAACGGAGGAGACGACTTGGAGGGGCACATCGATAATCTGGGCATAGGTCTTGAGCTGCTCGACGGCGGCGATGCGGTAGGTGTCGAGCGTGATGAGGCCGACCCTTCGGTTCTCACGGAGGGAGGCGTTGGCCGCCAGCTTGGCGACGGTCGTGGTTTTACCGACGCCGGTCGGTCCGATGAGGGCGACGACATAGGGCTTGGCGGAGGCGCGAGGTCGCATGGGGCCAGCCACGGGGACCATCGCGGCCAGCGAGCGCGCCAACTGCTTTTTGACCGCGGCGGGATCGGAAAGCTTGGCGTCGCCGAGTTCGCGCCGCGCGGTCTGGATCAGTTCGTCGGCCAGTTCGACCGCGACGTTTTTCTCCACAAGGCGGCGGTGGAAATCGAGGAACTCGACGGGAATGGACGGCGCTTTCGCGGCCCGGGCGTCGTGCAACAGCTCGGTGACCATCCCGCGGAGGCTGCCGACCTCCGACAGCAGGGACGTAGCCAAAGCGAGATTCGAGGTTGGCGCGGTTTTTGGTGCCATTGGCGCGGCAGCTCCCTCTGCCCGTTCGCCTGAACCCGACTTGTTGGGAACCGTACCGCGTCGCATGGCGGGGGGCAAGTCGGAAACATCCCTCGCGGCGGTGATTTCGACATAGGGTTTTCCCCTCATGGAAAAGAGCCCGCGGGCGCTGACGGTACGGGTGTTGAGAATGACCGCTCCCCGCCCGAACTCTTGTTTGAGTTGAGCCAAGGCGTCGGCCATGGAGTTTCCGCGAAAGGTTCTAAGATTCATCGCTTATGACCACCATTCCATGGGCTTCGACCTCGAAGCCGCGGACCACTTCGTTGTAGGACATCACGGCCACCGTGGGGAGGGCGACTTCTAACATCCTCCGCAGCCACAATCGGATGGGCGGCGGGGTGAGCAAGATGGGCGGTTTCCCGCGGGTGAACGGGGCCGCCTTTTCGACCTGGGTGCGAACGGCGGCCAGGAGCTTGGCCTGCACGGTCGGGGGAAGAGTCAGCACGGTCCCGTGGTCGGTGCGTTCCAAGCTCTTCGCGACCATTTGCTCCAAAGCGGGTTCGAGGGTGATGCAGTGAATGCGACCATCGTCGGCCTTTTGCTGGTGGCACAGGGCGCGTGCCAGGGCATGGCGGGCGTACTCGGTGAGGATTTCGGGGTCCTTGGTGCGGGAGGCGACGTCGGCGATGGCCTCGAGGATGGACTCCAGATCGCGGATGGGGACGCGCTCACGCAACAAGGCCTGGAGCACGCGCTGGATCTCTCCCGGTTTCAGAACGGCGGGCACGACCTCTTCGACGAGCTTGGGAGCGCGTTCCTTGAGGTTGTCGATGAGGCGGTTGACCTCCTGGCGGGTCACCAACTCATCGGCGTGGCGGCGGACGAGTTCGATCAAGTAGGTGCTGATGACGCTGGTGGGCTCGACGACGGTGTAGTTGCGATGCTCGGCCTCGTGGCGCTGGGACTCCTCGATCCAAAGGGCGGGCAAACCGAAGGCGGGTTCCTTGGTCTCGATACCGTGGACGGGTTCCGTGACGGCGCCGGCGTTCATGGCCAGCAGGTGTCCGGGCATGACCTCCCCGCGTCCGATTTGCAAGCCCTTGAGCTTGACGCAGAACTCGTGGGCGGCAAGCTGCAAGTCGTCGCGGATGCGGATGGGGGGAACGACGATGCCCAGTTCCGACGCGACCTGCCGACGGAGATTGGTGATCCGTTCGAGCAGATCGCCTCCTTGCTTGCGATCGACGAGTCGAATCAGGCCGTACCCGACGGTCAGTTCCATGGGATCGGGGGCGAGGTGCTTTTCGACGCGCTCGGCGGCGGGCGGTTTGACCTTGGCGGCGGTGGCCTCGGCCAGGACCACATGCTGGCGCTTGTTGAGCAAATGGGCAAGCATCACCGACGACACGAAGAGGAGCATCAGAGGCGTTTTGGGCAGAGGCGTGACGCCGAGAATCAGAAGAAAGCCCGCGGTGAGGGCCAAAGCGATGGGTTGGCTGGTCAGTTGCGTGAGCAGTTCCTCGCCGAGGTTCTGCTTGGACGCGGAGCGGGTGACGATCATGGCCGCGGCGATGGAGACGATGAACGCGGGGATTTGTGACACCAACCCGTCACCGATGGTGAGGATGGTGAAGCGGCGGACGGTCTCGCCGATGGGTAAGCCGAGTTGGACAAGCCCGACGTAGACCCCTCCGACGATGTTGACCAAGGTGATGACGATCCCGGCGATGGCGTCTCCGCGGACGAACTTGCTGGCCCCGTCCATAGCCCCGTAGAAGTCGGCTTCGCGGGTGATGTCGGCGCGGCGGCGTTTGGCCTCCTCCTCGGTGACGATCCCGGCGTTGAGGTCGGCGTCGACGGCCATCTGTTTGCCGGGCATGCCGTCCAAGGTGAAACGGGCGGCGACCTCGGCGATGCGCGTGGCGCCCTTGGTGATGACCACGAATTGGATGACGACGATGATGGAGAAGATCACGATGGCGACGATGAGCGATCCGCCGGCGACGAACCCGCCGAAGGTCTCGACCACCCGTCCCGCGTCGCCGTTGGTGAGAATGAGGCGGGTAGTGGCGATGTTGAGGACCAGGCGGAAAAGGGTAACGCCCAGCAGCAGCGAGGGGAAGGAGGAGAACTCGAGCGGACCGCCGATGTACATGACGGTCAGCAGTACGACCCCGGAGAGGGTGATGTTGATGAGCAGGAGCAGGTCCATGGCCTGGGTGGGCAGGGGCACGAGGATGACCAGGATCATGGCCAGGGTCATGATGGGGAGGAGCACCCCGCGATGGCGCAGGAACGCCAGGCCGAAACGCGAGTTGGCGAGGTCAGGCATGGGCACGGGTGACTCCTAGGAACGAACCCGGGGCATGAATGCCGCGGCTCGGAAGATCCGGTGCGTGAAATGCCGTCATGATGGCACTCCGACGAGTTCTTCTCGGGCTGCGGCGGGGGAACGACCGGTAAGTTCGTAGATGTAGGCGAGGATCTCCGCGACGGCCCGGTAGAAGCGTTCGGGGATGTATTGGCCGACCTCGACGGATTCGTAGAGAGCGCGGGCAAGCGGTTTGCGCTCCACGATGGGGATGTTGAATTCGGCGGCGATCTGCCGGATGCGAAGGGCCGCGTAGTCGGCACCTTTGGCGACGACCTTGGGGGCGGCCATCGAATCGGCGTCGTAGGCGACGGCGACGGCAAGGTGCGTGGGGTTGGTGACGACCACGTCGGCCTTGGGGACGTCCTTGCGCAGGCGTTGGACGGCCAGTTGCAACTGAAGCTGGCGGCGGCGACGCTTGATGTTGGGATCGCCTTCCATGCTCCGCAGTTCGTCCTTGACCTCCTCCTTGGTCATCCGTAAGTCACGTTCGTGGCGAAAGCGCTGCCAGGCATAGTCGAGGAGGGCGAGAATCAGGAGAGCCGCGGCCAATTTGATTCCCAGTTCTCCGACCAGGCGGCCTCCGACGGTCAGGACGTTGTGGAAATCGAGGGCGAAGGCGCTGACTATGGCCCCCGCGGATTGGGCGATGAGGAGGTAGGCCACCACACCGACGACAAGAACCTTGGCGAAGCTAATGATGGCGGCCATCGTCGAACGGATGGAAAAAAGTCGGGCGAAACCCTTGAGGGGGCTGATTTTCGCCAGGCTGGGGGTGATCGGCTGCCAGGTGAACAACCAACCGACCTGGGCGTAGAGAACGACCAATCCGGTCAGGAAGAGGACGATCAGGAACGGGCCGAGGCGCTTGCCGAGTTCGTGGGCGACGGCCTTGAACAGCGGAAGCAGGTCGTCCAGTTGGGTCGGTGACGCGGGGGTCAATGCGAGTGTGATGATCGTGACCAGCGTGTGCATGAGCGCGGGTCCGAAGAGAAAGAGGGCGACGAACGCGGCGACGAGGATTGCGGCGGAGGTCAGGTCGTGACTTCGCGCCACTTGCCCCTTGGCCCGCGCTTCGCTTCGGCGTCGCGGGGTCGGCGGTTCGGTGCGATCTTCTTTTGCGACGGGCATTAGGCGACGGGCCTCCAGGGTTGCGAGTCAAGTCCGAAGGCGGCGCGGATCGAGTCCACACCGTCGGCGAAGGCTTGGAGGAGCATGTCCTGCGAAGCACTGAGGGTGACGCCGGCCAGCCCGAGCATGAGCAAGGCGCGCAGCGTAAACCCGACGGTGAGGATGTTGAGCTGCGGCATGGTGCGGGAGAGGAAGGCCAGGGCCGTACCGGTCAGGAACAGGGCGATCAATACCGGCGCGGCCAGGCGTACGCCGAGCATGAAGGAGGCGGTCAGCATTTCGATGAGAAGCAGCAGAATGTTGTCGCCGACCTGGAAGGAAAGTACGGGGATTACGTCGAAGGTATCGAGCAAGGCGGCAAGGGCTTCGCGGTGTCCGCCGGCCAGGAGAAAGAAAAGCATCATCACCAGGGCGTACAACTGACCGACGACGGAGACCTGGCTATCGAGGAAGGGGTTGATGACCTCGCCGATGGAGATGCCGGCTTGCTGGCTGACCAATTCCCCGGCGACCTCGGCTCCCATCAGGAGGATGGTCAGGGACAGTCCCATAGCGGCGCCGATGAGAAACTCCGTTACGCCGCCGGTCAGTAAGGAACCGAGGGTGGGGTCGGCGGGGACGCTTCGCACCACGAGGGGGAAGATCATGGCGGCGAGGGCGACGGTCATCGCGGCGCGAATGCGAATGGGCACCATCCGCCCCGCGAAGAACGGCGCGGTGACCATCAGTCCGCTCAGGCGAAACAGAACCAAAGCAAACGGCGGCAGGCGCAGCAAAATGTCGGTCAGCCCCAGAGGCATTGTCTTCCCAAACCCACTCTCGTCCCACTGTCTCCTTCGACCTTGAACTTCGAACTTTCCTCATTTAGTCCGCGGCTCGCTGCGTGTCTCACCAGGGCAGGGCACCCAACATTTCGCGGGTGTACTCGAGCATTTGCTCGGCGATCCAGGGGGTGAAAATGGCGGCGGCGACGAACATGGCCGCGATCTTGGGTACGAAGCTGAGGGCCTGTTCCTGCAATTGGGTCACGGCCTGGAAGAGCGAAATCACCAACCCCACCACCAGTCCGATGACCAGGATCGGCGCGGCGATGACCAACGTCATCCAGAAGGCGTGACGACCCAGTTCCAACGCCGTGCCCAGCTCCATTTTCCGCTTCCTTTACGCGAAACTCCCCAAAATCGTCTCGACAACGAGGTGCCAGCCGTCGGCGAGTACAAAAAGCAATAGCTTGAACGGCAGCGAGATCAGCACCGGCGGCAGCATCAACATTCCCATGGACAGAAGAATCGTGGCGATGACCATGTCGATCACCAAAAAGGGCAGGTAGATGCGAAATCCCATGACGTAGGCGGTTTTCAGCTCGCTGAGCATGAAGGCGGGGATGATGACGGTCAGCGGGACGGTCTCTACGTCGATCTTCTCGTCGGGTTCGATGGTGCGTTTCTGGGCGTACTCGAGGAACAGATAGATGTCGTCCTCGTTTCCGGCCTGCTCGATCTGACGGAACATGAAATCCTTCACATGGGCGGAGGTGATGTCCATGGCCCGCGCCTGCCCGAGTTGGTTGGCCAGGTAGGGTCCCACGGCGTCGGCATGAATGCGCTGCCACGTTGGTGTCATCACCACGAGAGTCACGAACAAAGACAACGTCAGCAGAACCTGTCCGGGAGGAAGTTGGGGCACTCCGATCGCCTGCCGCAATAGGGCGAGCACGATCATGATCCGCGGAAATGCGGTGACCATGATGAGGATCGAGGGGATGAGCGTCAGGACGGTGAGAACGACGAGGATTTGCAGGCTGGCGCTGACCGACTGGGGATTGCTCGCCGCGGGAAGGAGTTGGGTCAGATCAGGAAGACCGGGGACGCCGCCCGTCGGCGCGGGGACGGCACTCTGCGCCGAGGCGTTCTCGGCGAGAGAGAGGACCGTCAACGCGATAAGAACAGCGGTGCGAACCATGCGCGAGCATCCATGCTCCAGGGTCTACGCGCCCGATCCTCGGCGCGGCGGCTCCACGGTCGCACTCCGGCGACCGGTCCGTCATTTCGACTGCAAGGCTTTCAGTCGGTGCAGCAAATCCCGCAAGGACGCGGTCGACACGCCTCCGCGCGTCCGCGTCGACGCGGGGCGATGCGGTGGATCGGAAGCGACCGGCGCGTATTGCAACGTCTCGTCGGACAACAGATGGCCGAACGGCGTTTTGGCGCCGCTCATCGGCAGTGCGAGGCGGGCGGACAACTCCGCGACTTCCTCGGCGTCGGTGACCTCCGTGACGGCATCGACGCGATCCGGCGAAATGCCGACCAGGACCAAGCGCCGTCCGAGGTGAACGAGGGCCAGGCTGTGTCGCGGCGAAAGGGCGGTTCGGCTGACGACTTTCATCACGCCGCTCTCCCCGCCGCGCACCGAGGGCGACCATTTCCGCACAACCGCGAACAGGACACCGACGAGCACCAGTACGACAACGAGCGCCCCCCCGCCGGTTCGATACCAGGGAGCGGCGCTTGGTGCATCCGTCGTGGGAGTTCTCGTGAGACCGAGTTTGCGACGAAAACCCCGCGCCGTATCGTCCGTGGGCGGGGCAACGGGGGGCTCGACGGTCAGGTCCAGCGCGCTGACTGACACCTTCGGCGTGTCGACCGCGATGGCCTGGTTTGGCGTCGCGGGCTCATCGGCGCGGGACTCCATGCGGGAAAACAGGCAGGCAGCTACGCCCGCCGCGAAAAACAGAGCTCGTGGATCGAGGCGACGCGTTAACCGGTACGTTCCGCGACTCATAGGCTCACCCGATGGGGGTCGTTGGAAACCACCTCGCAGATGCGCACGCAAAAACTGTCGTTGAGCACGAGAACTTCGCCGCGGGCCACCAAGCGATCATTGGCGTAGACGTCCACGGGATCGCCGGCCAGCTTGTCGAGCTCCACGACACTGCCCTCGCCGAGTTGCAAGACGTCCTCGACCAACATGCGCGTGCGGCCCAGCTCGACGCGAACGCGCAGCTTCACGTCGTTGAGCATGGAGAGTCGTCGGGCATCGACGCCGTCAATCCCACGTCGAGCGAATTCAGGAAACTCGAACTTGTCGGTGGAAACGGCGATCGCCTCGGCGTCACGATCGTCATCGAGCGCCGCGGCGAAGGAAGGAGAAGCAGGGCCCGCGGGGACGCCCTGTGCGGCTGCGTTCAGGATCGCATCGATCTCCGCCTCGTTCATGCCCGGAGATTCACCGGGCGGCGGTTCGTTGGCACGCGCCGCGTCGCGCAACAGGGCGTCGACATCGGCCTCGTTACCCGGCGATGCAGCGCCCGACGCGGGGTCGGCGGTTTCTTTGGGAGGTCCAGCCATGCGTCCAATCCATTAGACCCGGTCGTCATCCATGACGTCCCGTGTTTATCGGTGAATCCCCGCCGAGTGGGACACTCAAAGCCCGGAGCTGGATTGCAGCAACTCTGGAATGAGGATTTCCTGGAGCAGTTGCTCGTCTCCGAGCACCTTGGCGAGTTCGTGTTTGAGCCGCCGTTTGATCGTTTCCAGCCCTGGTTCGTTGAGTTCCTTGGGCTCGGCGCTGCGAATGACAACGTTGACACGGTCGTTGATTCGCGCTTTGTTGGCCTCGACCAATGCCTTGGTGCTCTCCGCGTCGGCGGCGGCTACCAATGCTGATACGCGAATGCGCAGGGTGATCAGTTTTCCGGTAGTACGATTGCTGGGACGACATTCGGTGATCTCGATCTCCGCGTTTCCCGAAGCGCCGCCCGCGGCAGCCTTGCCGCCGTGTTCATCGTGCTTGTCAGCCTTATCGTGCTTGTCCGCTTTCTCATGCTTATCGGGTTTGTCGTGACCCGCCGCTGCATCAGCCTCTGCGCCCTCGACGGTCGCGGGCTCGCCGCCCGCGAACATTTTGGTCACGAAGAATACGCCCACGCCCTCGACGCCCATCAACACGGCGACAAGAACGAGGGGAATGAGTTTTCCCTTTTTCTTGACGCCGTTGTCAGCGGGTTTTGGTTCGGTTTCATTGGCCGCCATTATCGGGCTCCTTCAAATCATCCGCCAGGGTGGACCCGGCGTAGTTGCTGACCAAGTCTTCCGTAACCAAAATCTCGACGCGCCGGTTGAGGGCGCGCCTCTCCTCCGTGTAGGCCTGTCGGACGAGCGGTTCCCCGTCGCCCACGGCGACGAGTCCGATGCGGATCGGACGAACGCCCCCGGCTTCGAGCTGCCGCGCGACGGCCTTAGCCCGCGCGTAGGACAAATCGCGGAGGTCCTCGAACGGCGAACCACCGGGAAGCGGCTCCCGCGAAGAGTGTCCGCGGACCACGATCTTCGTGTTGTATCCCCGCAACCGCTCCGCCGTCTGGGCGATGAGATCGCGGGCTTCCTGCTTGAGCGCCGCGTTATGGCGCTCGAAGGTGATGTTCCCGCCCACCACGATCTGCAATCCCTCGCGGACGTTGGTGACGCGGAACTTTCGCCCGTGAATCCCCTCCTCCGCGGAGTCGCCCTTCTTGTCTCGATAGTCGGGAATCTCCAACTCCATGAGTTTTTCGAGCAACGAGTTCGGGGTATCCGCGGGAATGGGGAGCGTCCCCAGACTCGCATCGTGACCGCCGAAGGCTTTCTTCAGCGACTCGACGGCCTGCTGGAAACGGTCGCGCTTGATCTCGCTCATGGAGACCAGGGCCACGAAAAAGCAAAGCAAAAGCGACATCGTATCCCCGTAGGTAATCACCCACTCCGGCGCGCCCTTCGACGAATCGACGTTCCTCAGGAACAAGCGATCACTCCCCGACTAGGCCGCGTGCTTCCCCATGAAGGTCACGTGCCGCATCCCCGAGGGCAGGAAAGTCTTGAGCTTCTGCTCGACGATCCGCGGATTGTCTCCCGATTGAATGGCCATCACGCCCTTGATGACGATCATCTTCAGAAGTATTTCCTCCTTGCTGCGTCGTCCAAGCTTTTCCGCCATGGGCAGGGCGATGACATTGGACACCACGGCCCCGTAGAACGTGGTGAGCAAGGCGACGGCCATGGCCGGACCAATCTTGTCCGGGTTGCCCATGTTCTTGAGCATGATCACCAACCCCACCAGGGTGCCGATCATGCCGAACGCGGGGGCGAACTTCCCGATGTTGTCAAAGAGCGCCTTGCCCTCCGCATGCCGAGCCTCGACGGCTTGCAGGTCGCTGAGCAAGATGGCCTCGATCATGGCGGGGTCCGTCCCGTCGACGGCCATCTGGATCGCGGAGATCACAAAGGGGTCGTCGATCGAGGCCGTGACCGATTCCAGGGCCAGGATCCCGTCCCGCCGGGCGAGCTCGGCGTACTTCACCATCTCCGCGATGACCGTGCGGGAGTCCTTGGCCCGCTTGAAAAACGCATTGCGTGTGACCCGCGCTACGGCCAGTACATTCTCAATCGGAAAGCTAATCAGCGCGGCACAGATCGATCCGCCCCCGACCATGATGATCGACGGATAGTCGATGAAGGGCGCGATATCCGAGGCCATGAGGATGGACCATAGGAGCATGGCGGCTCCGACCGCCAACCCGATAATGGTGCCCAGATCCATCGTGCTTGACCTCGTCAGTGGGGGCGAACCCGCTTCCGCCGCATTCAGATCACCTGGAACCCGCGAATCTGGCGGGCGTAGTCGATCGCCCGCCGTACGACTTCGTCCACCGGTTCTCGGACGATGAGGGTGTCGCCGTTGAGCAAGGTGATGATCGTGTCCGGGGTGGATTCGATCATCTTGATCAACTCCGCGTTGATCACGACGACGCGTTCATCGAGTCGGGTAACGGTAATCATGGTTAAGACCGAAGTTCAAGGTTCAAAGTTCAAAGTTCGAAGACAGAGTACCGAATGCGCATTTTCGAACTTCGCACTTCGAACTTTTTTCCTCTCTACGGGCAGCGCGGACGGCGTGTCCCCACTACCTTGCCAAGAGCAGCAACTCCTGCAACAGATCATCCGCCGTGCGCACGACTCGACTGGAGGCGGAGATTCCCGTCGAATAGGTAATCAATCCGATGAACTCGCGGGCGATTTCCACGTTGCTTTGCTCGAGCGCGCCGGCGAGGATGGAACCGGCTGTTCCCGTACGCGGGGCCCCCACCGTCGCCTCACCGGAGTTCGGACCGGGTAGAAAAACGTTGTCATTCCGGGCGACCAGCCCTTCGTCGTTGATGAAGGTCGCCAGGGCCACTTGCCCCAGCACCTGTTCCTGCTGATTGGAATAGATGCCCGTCACGATCCCGTCGCGGTCGATTTCATAATTGGTCAATACGCCCGCGGGAGCGCCGTCCTGACTGGCCATAATCAGGTCCGAGGCCCCGTCGGGACTGGCCAGGCCGGTAAGCCCGGCCAGATCGAGGGTGAAGCTCAGCGGCGTCGCCGAACCCGCCCCGGCGCGGTCGATGGTGAGGTCGGTGCCGGTGGCGCCCACGAATTGTCCGTTGGGGTCGAAGGTGACCGTCCCCGTCCCCAACACGGGTGACAGATCGCTGTCACCGACGGATTCGGCGAAGTATCGCCAGACGGTCCCGGTGTCGGACTTGGATTCGAGTACGGCCCGCACGCGCACGTCGATCAAGTTGCCGAGCGAGTCATAGACCCCGAAACTGGTGGTCACCCCCCCGCCCGTTGCGGGCGTGAGGGCAGCAAAATCGAAGGGGGCCGGGATCGGACCCGTCCTGTTGACGATCGACGCGGAGTCGAGTGCCACGGCATTGACCTCTCCCGCGTTGGAGACGATGACCAACGAGCCGGCGGCGGGATCGGGCCCCGCGGCCACGGTCACTCCCGGCGTACCGCCCGTCGCGGGATCGGTGTTGATCCCCAGGACCGCCTCCAAATGCGCCGCCAGATCGCCCAGGGTCGAGCCTGTCGTGCCCACAATGAAACTCGATTGCGTGACGGCCACTCCGCCCTTGGCGCCGGTGATGCTCAGATCGTCTCCAACCGCAAAAAGCGGCACGCCGTTGGCGTTCACCAGGTCGGTCAGGGCCGTCGATGGCGTCGCGGCGGCACCGGAGGTGGTGACCATCGGATCCGACACTACGACGGCCCCGGTGGAGGCAAGGTTGGTAGCAGGGTCGAGCCGACCGTCCATCACCACTTGGGTCGTCGGAGTCGCCTGGTTCGCGGTGCCCAAGGGAATCACCAGGCTGCTCAAGGCGCCGGGAGTGATGGTTCCCGTTTCGTCGGCGGCGAAGACCTGCAAGGGCATGCCGTTGTTGGAGACCACGGTCTGGGCCGCGTCGAGATGGAAAGCGCCGTCGCGGGTGAAGACCTGCCGTCCGCCGCCGCCGTCGAGAATGAAAAACCCTTCGCCCTCGACGGCGAGGTCGCCTTGAAAGCCGGTGCTCTCGAACCCTCCCTGGCGGAAGTTTCGCTGCAGGCTGGACACACCGGTGCCCGTGCCGAACTGTCGAGGGAGCGTTCCGCCGCTGGTGGCGCTGGGCGGCTCGCCTTCCGAGATCGTTTGGTAGAGCAAAGTTTCGAACAGCGCCCGCTCGCTCTTGTAGGCCGTGGTGTTGAGGTTGGCGAGATTGTTACCGACCACGTCCACGCCGAGACTGTTGGTCTTGATGCCCGTAAAGCCCGTCAGCATGGCCCCGCTAAGAGACATAGAGGCTCCTCGTGAATGCGGAATGATGAATGCGGAATGCGGAATGGCGGTTCGCCGCGTTTTTCGCGTACCCGTCCGCCGCCGGCAGCCGCGACTTTGGTAATTGGTCATTGGTCATTGGTCATTCCTCGCTTATTCGTCCGCGGGCGTCACCGCACTCACCACGTCGCGCAGGCGTAGGTCGTCTCCCGTGTCGAGTTCGAGAAGGGCTTCGCCCTTTTCGTCGAGGCGAGCGCCGGTTACGACGCCCTCGACGAGCTTGGGACTCTTGGGATCGCGGGTGTCGAGTCCGACGGCGGACTGCCCGATCAGGGCCTCGGCCGCTCGCAGAGGCGGTTCGAGGGTTGCGACTTGATCGAGGGAAAGTTCCGCGCCGCTGGAGAGAAGCAAGACCGGTTGGCCGCCGGCGAACCGAACGCCCATGACCAACCCTCGCCCTGCCACGCCGTCGGCATTGGGCAGACCGGTGACGTACTGCCCGATCATCGACGACGCCGCCGTCATGTGCTGCTGACCCGTCAGAACCCGCAGCGAATCGGTCAGTGTCGTGGAAAGCTCGATCTCTCGAATGGAGGAAATCTGCCGCAAGAGTTCCTCGTTTCCGGTGGGTTCGAGGGGGTCCTGGTTGGTCAGTTGGGTGAGGAGCAGTTTGAGAAAATCGCTGCTGCCCAGCTCGTCGAAGGAATTTCCGCTCCGCGGCGGCGGGGCGGCCAAGGTCGTTGCGGCGTTGATCGGTTCCATGCTCAATCTCGCTTTCGTTTCGCTCGTGGTTCGCTCAGGCTTTCAGATCCAACCCCGGTCCTGGCCGTCGGTGGGCGAGCAAGGCCTCGATGCGCCGGCGTCCGTGTTCGCTCGGTCGTCGCTCGTCGGCAGGTTTGCGTGGGGATGGTCCGTGGTTCCCCGCGGCTTCGCGGTCCGGTCGGGCTGGCGAACGCGGATCGACGAAGGGCACATGGACGGATACGTCGAAGCGGCGGACGGACAGTCCCGCCTGCTGCAGAGCCGTTTTCAGATCGTGCGCCCGTTGCTCGACTATTTCCCGTGCGGCCTGGGTCTGGGTCTTGACCTCGATCTCGATTTGGTCCGCCTTTATGCGAACATCGACGTGTATTTCGCCTAACTGCGGCGGGTGCAGCCGGAGCCTCGCGGAGGAGACCCGCTCACCGACCTGCAAGCGCAGGGAGCGCACGATGCGCTCAAAAGGTGACACTTCTTTGTCATTTTCCGACTGCGGGGTGGGAGTCGGTTCCGGGGAATCCTCGCGAGGCGGCGCGCCGGCCGGCGTTGTTTTTTCCGAGCCTGTGGCCCGTCCCGCGGTCGCGGGAGCATACGATAACGACGGCTCAGCGCCGCGTGTCGATGTCAATACGCGCCCGATCTCCCGGGCGACGTTGGGGACCGTCGAATCCGGGGAAGCAGCGGTGCTCGAAGGCGCGACCGCCGGAAGAGACGAGTTCGACGTCGGGGGCATCAACGCGGCAGGCGTGGAGGCGCGATCGGCGGAGATCGTCGACGGGGTTTCCCTCGTCGCGATTTCGGTCTGAGCCGCCGTCGGCGCTGGTGGTCGGCCCGGCTCGGACGAAGCGGGAGGCGCCGGCGGGCGAGCCATCGACGCCTGTGGTCCGCCGCTCGCGGAAACGGGAGGCTCCTGCGCCGTTCTCCTTGAAAATGGTCCCAGTTCCCGGATCACACGCTCGGTCGTTTCCTTCGTGCTACTCGAGGGCTCCTCTTGTGGTTTGGGCTCGGACTCCTTGAGTTCATCCAAACGGCGATCCTTTGCATCCGTCTGGGCAGGCTCGAACATCTGGGAAGGCGAGCTGCGCGTCTCTTGAAGCGTCCGACTCTGGGCGGAACTCCGCGCCGCGTCCAGAAGTACGCCGAAGGCCGCTTCGGCGACATCGCCGCCGACTTGCTCGGACGGAGCGGCCGCTGGACGTTTCCGCTTGGGCGACGCGGCGCTTTCGGTCCGCGTGGTCATGGAGAAGTTCGACTCGCTGGCGGTCATCGCGTGCTCCATCACTCCTCGTCGGCGTTCAGGGCCGCGACGCGCGTGGGCGCCACCTCACGGACCTTCTGCAGGATCGTCTTCATCTGGTTCATTTCGTCGCCGCGCTTGGCGGATTCGACGATCTTTCGGGCCTTTGCGGTGTCGAGGGTCATGAGAATCTTTGCGGCCTCGACGACGTCGGGCATGGACAGAAGGTGTTGCAGCGCGACTTTGGGCGAAAGGGCTTCGAAAATCTCGACCTGCTTTCGGAACCCTTCGTCGCGCTGCGCGGCGGCGGCGGCCTGCGTCTGTTGCGCCGCCGATTCGCGCTCCAGCTTGAGCGCCTCGCGCTCTTCGCGGACACGCAGAAGAATGCTGTTGTTTAGTGCTAGGCGCTGCCGCAACTCGGTCTTGATGCGGTCCGCATCGCGGTAGGCGATTTCGGCGTCTACCTCCGTCTCCACCCCTTGGGCAACAGCGGCCGGTGGGGCGTCGGGTTTGGGCTGAAGGGCCTCGGACGAAGGGGCCTTGGGCGCCGCCAAGGGCACGCCGCGAAGTGCCAGCGCTGCGGCACGCAGTTTCGGTCCGTCCACCACCCCAAAGCCCGCCAAATACGCGATCATTCCGGTGAGCGCCACCATATTCAGCAACGCGAACAAGGCCGCGCCGTCGTAGATTCGCCGAAACAGACCGGGAGGTTGGGTCATCATCCGCCCACGGCCTCCCCCGCCGTTGCCTCTCGGCGCATGTAGGCCGCCGCGGACAAGTCATCGCTCACGCCCTGCTCCTCGCGGGCGACGTCCTTGCGATACCGCGCCCAGCGCCTTTCGCGCAGCTTCTCGATGGCCTTGAGCCGCGCGGAAGCCTCGCCGAGTTTGGCCCGTTCGATTTCCAGTCGCCTTGCTTCTTTCGCCAAGTCCACGTTTGTTTCCAGAATCCGCCGGTGCAACAGGCCGCGATAGAACTCCTGTCCGCGAAGGGCGGAGATGTCCACTCGCTGGGCCAGCCTCTCACCGCGGGTCAATTGCACGGTCTGACGAAGCTGGGCGTCGAACTCGGTGATCCGTTGCTCGGCGGCGGCGACCGATCGGACGGCATCCGCGACCACGCGGCGCTGGGCGTCGCGGGCCTGGGCGCGCAGCTTGCGCACGGGCTCCAATCGGAACTGGAATCTCTTCGCCATGCTCTACTCGTCGCCTCGCGAAGGGGGCTGCCCCCCCTACCGCTCTTTCTTGCTCGCACCGCGCTCGGATTGCGCCGACAATTGTGCCCTCGCGGTCTCGATTTCTCCGCCCAGTTTCAGCAAACGGTCGCGGGTGGCGCCGAAATCGGCGCGCTCAGCGATCGCCTGCCGCAGGAACTCGTCGAGGGCCGGCTTCATTCGCACAGCGAGATCGAACTCCACATTGGCGCCCGGCGCGTAGGCCCCGACGTTGACCAGGTCCTCGATGTCATGCCAGACGGCCAGCACTTTGCGAAGCTCCCGGGACGCGGCCTGGTGCTCGGCGTCGACCACGTCCACCATGACGCGGCTGATGCTCTCCAAAACGGACACAGCCGGATAATGCCCGCGATTGGCGAGATCGCGCGACAGCCACACATGCCCGTCCAACACGCCGCGGATCGCGTCCGCGATCGGCTCGGTGACGTCGTCGCCCTCCACGAGCACGGTGTACAAACCGGTGATGCTCCCCTTCTTGGTTCGCCCGCTTCGTTCCAGGAGTTTGGGCAGCAGACTGAACACGCTGGGCGGGTAGCCCTTGGTGGTCGGCGGTTCGCCCGCGGCGAGTCCGATCTGCCGCTGGGCCATGGCCATGCGCGTCGTGGAGTCCATGAGCAGCAACACTTCCTTGCCCAAATCGCGGAAGTATTCGGCGACGGCTGTAGCCACGAACGCCGCCCGCACTCGCAAAACCGGCGATTGATCGGACGTGCTCACCACCATCACGCAGCGTTTGCGTCCTTCCTCGCCGAGGTCCTTGCGAAGAAAATCGCCGACCTCGCGCCCCCGCTCGCCAACCAGTGCCACGACGACGACATCGGCGGCCGTGTAGCGGGCGATCATCCCCAACATCACGCTCTTGCCCACGCCGGTGCCGGCGAAGATGCCCAGGCGCTGTCCGCCGCCGAGGGTGTGCATGGCGTCCAAGGCCCGAATCCCGGTAGGAAGCGGACGGTCGATGGGATGGCGCTCCAGCGCTTCAGGGGCGTCCCTAAATACGGGATAATGATCCTCCACGGCGAACCCTGTCGGACCGTCGAGGGGTCGCCCGAGCCCGTCCAGGACGCAGCCCAGCATCCGCCGCCCGACGGGCACGTACTGCAATCCCGCCCGACTGCTCACCCGATCCCGAACCGACAAACCCAACGGTTCGTGGAGGGTCATAAGAACGGCACGATCGCCCTCGGCCCCGACCACCTGGGCGGCGATCGGCGTATCCCGGCGGCGCTCAATGTGACACAGAGAACCGACGGGCAGAGGCAATCCCTCGGCGCGGACGGTCCATCCGGTGATGGCCGCGACGCGCCCGTTCACGCGAAGGGTCGGCGTGCGCTCGATCATGGCGGTCGCTTTGTCGAAGAGTTCAACCATGCTCGACTCCGCGTCCCAGCAACAACGAGACGATCTCCTCGATTTGCGATTCGAGCGTCGCATCCACCTCCGTCGAACCGGTTTGGACGAAACAGCCGCCGGGGGCCACGGTATCGTCGGCGATAACCCGTGCGGCGCTGGATGCACCGAGGTGCTCGAGCGTGGAGGATGCGAACGTCGTCATCGTCTCCACGTCCTTGGGGTGAACGCGAATGCAGAGGTCGGTTCGGGCCCCGACGATTTCGAGAGCGCGTTTGAGGTTCTCGACCGCCGCCTCGCGGTACACCTCGCCGATGGCGAAGGTCAGACGCCGGGCGAGGGTTAGGGCGAATTCGAGAAGATTCCGGCTTGCGGCGATATTGCGCTCTTCCTTGGTGGCGTCGATTTCCTCGATCACGCGGCGAAAGTCGGCGCGGACATCGGCGTGGCGCTGCTCGAAGTCCGTCATGGCCTGCTCCAACGCCTCCGCCCGACCGGCGACGGTGCCTTCCGCATATCCTTTCTTGAACCCCTCGTCGTAGCCCTCGCGGCGTGACTCGTCGGCCGCCCGCGCCGCCTCCCGGTCGGCGCGGGCCAGCAACTGCGCCGCCTTCAACTGGGCGTCGGCGATGACCGCATGGGCCTCGGCCAAGTGATCCGCCAAGTCCACGGTGGTCAGCCGCTGCAACACTTTGCTCGCCTGACCGGCCTTGATTACGGTTGACATGGCCCCCCCCGAAAGTCGAATTGCCGATTGCCGATTACCAATTGCCAATTGCAAGTCTGCGGAACTTGCAAGCGCACCGCCACCGGGCATTTCGCTCCCGTAATTGGAAATTGGCAATTGGCAATTGGCAATCTCATACGATCATCTCCTTCTCGCCGCCGCGCCCGGAGATGATGACTTCGCCGGCGTCTTCCAAGCGCCGTACCACGTCCACGATTTTCTGCTGCGCCGTCTCCACGTCGCTGACCCGCACCGGGCCCATGAACTCCATATCCTCGCGGATGAGCTGCGCCGCCCGCTCCGACATGTTCTTGAAAATCTTTTCGCGCAATTCCTCGCTGGCGGTCTTCAGGGAGAGGGCCAGCTCCTCGTTTTCGATCTCCTTGAGCACGGCCTGAATGCCCTTGTCGTTGACCAGGAGGATGTCCTCGAACACGAACATCAGGCGTCGGATTTGCTCGACGAGGTCCGGGTCCTGGGCCTCCATGGCCTCGAGGATCGATTTCTCCGTGGCCCGATCGGCGAGGTTGAGCATTTCCGCCACCGACTCGACCCCCCCCACTTTCTGGAACGTCTGCGACACTATCCCGGAGAGGCGCATCTCCAGCCCTTGCTCGACCTCTCGAATGACTTCGGGGTTGGTGTTCTCCATGTTGGCGATGCGGCTGACGACTTCGAGCTGCTTGTTGAGCGGCAAGTCGGCCAGGACCTCGCTGGCCTTGGAGCTGGTCAAATGCGAAAGAATCAAGGCGATGGTCTGCGGATGCTCGTCCTGGATGAAAGTGAGTAAGTTCTCGGGATCGGTCTTGGCGAGGAAGGAGAAGGGGCGGCGGTGAACCTGGTGCTCGATCAACTTCATCACGTGCGACGCCTGATCCGGCGCGAGGGCCTTCTGCAGGAGCAGCTTCGCGTAGGGCAGCCCGCCCTGCTTGGCGTAGGAACGGGCCAGCGCGATGTTGTAGAATTCCTCGATGATCTTCCCCCGCTCGTCCTGCGTGACGAGGTCCAGTTGCGCGATTTCGCGAGTGATGTCCTCGACGGTGGGTTCGTCGAGATTGCGCAGGACGGCTGCGGCGACGTCTTTGTCCATGTTCAGCAAGAGGATCGCCGCCTTGGTCACGCCTTTCAGCGCCGGCTGATCCTGCCCGCCGAGACTTTCCGCTTGCTTGCCCATCACTCTGTCCCAATGGTTTCGTCACCCCCCGCGAGTGACGTTGTGACGTCACCCCTTGTGGGTGACGCGGAACCGTGCCGCGCCCGACAGCGCCCCTACAGCGCGATGTGACCGGTCAATCATCCATCCACCGTCGAATGAGCTGCGCCGCGCCCTCCGGATCGGCTTCGACCAACTTGGAGACCTCGCTGCCCAGCTCTTGATAGCGCAACGTCTCGTCATCCACCTCGCGTCCGAACAGCATCGTCTCCGAGGCCGCGGCTTGACCCACGGTGCTGGCCCCGACGGTAAGAATCGGTTCGGCCGTGGACTCGGCGTCGCTCGCCGACGGCGCCGTGGGCGGAATCGGCGACGCCCTTCGGGCCATTCGGGACATCAAACCCAGACTGGTCAGGGCCAGAAGCGCCAGGCCCGTCTGCGGTCCGTACGTTCGCAGCAAGGCCATTACATCGGTGGATTCGGCGGAAGCCTCGACTACCCCCGCACCCTGCGGCGCCCCGCGCAAGGCACCGCCCGCGGCGCTCCAATCCATGTCCGGATAGACGTCGATCTCGACGTCGTTGGGATTTTTCGCCATCACGATCCGTTGCACGCTGGTCTTGACCCGCGAAACTTGTTCGTCGCGGACCTTGACGAAATCGGGATCGTCGTCCTTGGGATCGCCCTTGTCGGGAAAACGGGCCCTGAAGACGCCGGCCACAAAACTCCGCGGAATCCCCACCGCGGCGGTCACGCTCTTGGCCGAAAAGGGCATCTGTTCGACGGTCTCCGACTGCGAGAGTTTCGGCTCGAAGTTCTCAACGTTGCTCTGTTCCGTGGAGTTGGACTGACCGCCGCCGGACTGAGTGATGGCCTGCCCGAGATTGGCCTGAACGCCCGATTCGGCGGCCGCACCGCCCGAGTTCTGCTCACTGGACTGCGTCATTTCCGTCTTGGCTTGGGGCTGATCGTGCTTGATCTTCTGCGTGACCCGCTTGCTGGTTTCCAACTCCACGGAGACCGCGACCTGCACGCCGGGGATGTCGGCCAGTTTGCTCATGATCTTGGAGAGCAGGTGAGCCTCGCGCTTCTTCTCAATGCTGAGCACGTCGACGCTGGCCGCGTCATCGGGATGGGGAACGTTGTAGGATCGCCCCGTGCGCGTGTCGGTGATGTAGACGTTGTGCGGCTTGAGCCCCGCCACCGCTCCCGCGACGAGCTTGGCCAGACCGTCCACCATGGCCTCGGTCAGTTCCTCTCGCGGTCTCAGGGTGACCGCGACCGACGCGGTGGGCACGTCGGCGGCTCCGCCCAGACGACGCTTGCTTCGTGGGTTGATGATGACCGAGGCCTGTTTCACGAAGGGGGCCGTGGCCATCATCTTGGCCAGCTCGTTTCCCTTGGCGTAGTTCTGGGCGTAGTCCCGGGCCTCCGGCGTTTGGAAAGGATTCTGGTCGGCGAGCACGGCGGCCATGTCGTACAGACTCCCCTCCGGCAGGGCGTCCGCCGAGTGCAACAGGCGAAGGGCGTTGTGCCGATCCGCGGCACGTACGAAAATCCGCGTGCCTGCGAGTTGGTGATAGATTCCGTTGCCCTTGAGCGACGCCTCCGCGGAATCGAGTTGATCGAAGGTAAAATCGTGGGTGACCAAAGGGACCAGTTCCGGCGTCGAGGACCATTGCAACAGCCAAAGGATCGAGAATCCCGCGAGGACGGCGCATAGCCCGATCGCCAGGCGCTGCGAAAGGGTGAGCACGCCCAGGCGGGTGGCGACGTAGTTCAACAGTTGTCTCAGACGTTCCATGACGTTCTATACTCATTCGACCGGACTCGCCGGACACAGCCGACAGCTCGACGGTCTACACCTGCATTTGCTGGATTTCTTTGTAGGCGTCGACCAGCTTGTTGCGAATCTCCATGAGCAGATCGAAGGCGATCCCGGCCTTGTTCACGGCGGTCATCACCTCGGCTACGTTCTCGGTCTGACCGGTCACCAATCGTTGAACGCCCTGATCCGCCTCGGCCTGCAAACGGTTGACCTCGTCCAGGCTCTCCAAGAGAACGGACTTGAAACTTTTCGACGCCGCAGGCGCAGCCTCCCCTCCGACCGCGGGTCGCGCAGCCCCGACGCCGGGAATCAATCCCGAAACGATCAGCGGATCAGGCAAGTCGGTCCAACTCCCTTCCTTTATCAGGCAATCAGGCTGATGGTCGTCGCGGCCATTTTCTTCACCATCTCCGCCACGGTGACGTTGGCCTCATAGGCCCGCGCCGCCACCATGGCGTTCACCATTTCCGTGTGATAGTCCACGTTGGACACGCGGACGTAACCCTTTTCCTTGCCCGCCGCGATGGCATCCACGTGGCTCGGATCCCAGCGCAATCCGAACGGGGTCGGGTCTTCGGCGATCTTGGCCACGCGCACGCCCGCGCCCTGACCCCCGTGACGCGCATCGCCCGGCGCGAAGAGCGCCACCCGGCGGCGATAGGGGTTGGGGTTGCCTTGCTCATCACGGGTCACGTCCTTCATGGCGATGTTGCCCGCGATGACGTCGAGGTTGGTCCGCTGCGCGACCAGCGCCGACGTCGAGATATCCAGGGTCGAAAACATCTACTCTCCTTGCATCCACCATGGGGGACCGGTTTTCGACCGGTCCCTCGTCACCCACGAGGGGTGACGCTACACCGTTCCACGGATCGCCTTCCGCAACCCGGTCATGCGATCGCGGAGTAGGGCCGTCGCCAGTTCGTTGGTCATCCCCGTCTGGGCCAGCTCGCCCATCTGCTCCTCGATCGACAGGTTGGTCCCGTCGTGAAACAACACGTTCTCCGCCGGCGCTTCGCTGGGCGTGACGCGAAGGGCGCCATTCGGCGCCGTGGCCAACTCGCTGCCATGTTGGACGACGAACGGCCGACGCGGATCGCGCGACTTCGCCTCCAACGCCTCGGACAGGGCCTGCTGAAAGCCTTTCACGTCCAGGTGCTTGGCGCGATATCCCGGCGTGTGCATGTTGGCCACGTTCTCGGCGATCATCCGCAGGCGCGCCTCATTGAACTCCAGCGTCTTCACCAGGGCCGCGACGCTTCCCCGATCCGTCACGTCCGACAAGAACATCGCCGCCCACCGCCCTTTCACGTCCGCACGCCGACCCGAGTACGTCGTAAGGCACGCCCTATGCCATGATCCCCGACCCCGCGCAGGGCGGTTGAGGACGGCGACGCCCGTGGCACGCGCCACGCACGACTTGCGCGACCGGCAAGACCTGCGCCCTGCACCTCACGGATCCGTGGTCGGCGCGACTCACGCCTCCGCGCCGATTCCCACCAACTGCGGCAAGTGTTCGTGGGCCTCGTCGCGCCATTGCTTAAGTTTCAAACCCAAGGTCCGAACGCCCATGCCCAAAGCCCGCGCCGTCTTGACACGATGACCGTTGAACTTGCCGAGCATCCGTTCGATCAGTTGTCGTTCCATGTCCTCCAACATTCGACCTTCGCGCAGAGCACCCAGTCCCGACTCGGCGCTGGGCGCGGAGCGCAACCACGGGTCGATCAATCCGGCCTCGATGGTGTCGCCGCTGCACAGCGTCGCCGCGCGACAACAGAGGTTCTCGAGCTCCCGCACGTTTCCGGGCCAGTCATAGGACGCCAGCGAACGCATGGCCGCCGGCGACACTTGACGCGGACTCGATCCGTCGCAGCTCGCCGCTTGTTGGAGGAAGTATTGCACGAGTTCGGGAATGTCCTCGACCCGTTCGCGGAGCGGCGGTACGGCCACCGGCAACACGTTCAGGCGATAGAACAGGTCGGCGCGAAAACGTTTCTTCGCCGCCCAGTCCACGAGGTTGCGGTTGGTGGTGGCGACGACGCGAACGTCGGCCCGACGGGTGACGCTGCTGCCCACGCGCTCGAACTCCCCTTCTTGGAGGACGCGCAGGAGTTTGGCCTGCAAGGGCATGGCCATCTCCGAGATTTCATCGAGCAGGAGGGTCCCTCCGTGGGCGAGTTCGAATCGACCCTTTCGTGTGCGGTCCGCGCCGGTGAAGGCGCCGCGCTCGTGACCGAACAATTCGCTTTCCAAAAGATTCGCGGACAAGGCCGCGCAGTTCAAACACAGCATGGGACGCTGGGAGCGCGGCGAAGCGTGGTGCAGGTACGCGGCGACCAGTTCCTTGCCCGTCCCCGATTCCCCGGTCACCAGAACCGTCGCGTGGCTGGAGGCGACGCGGTCGAGCTGCGTCCGCAACCCGCTCATGGCCTGTCCCGTACCCACCAACGCGCGGCGTTTGTAGTAGTCGTCCACGGTTGTGCGAAGGGCTTCGTTCTCCTGCCGCAGGCGGGCGTGTTCGAGTGCGCGTTCGATCAAGACGGCGACGGCCTCGGCCTCGAAGGGTTTCTGAATGTAGTCAAACGCCCCGAGTTTCATCGCCTCCACCGCGGTCGAAACCGTCGCATAGGCCGTCATCACGATGATGGGCGTCTCGCAACCCGAGTTCCGCAGTTCGCGGATGAGCGTCAACCCGTCCATGTTCGGCATCTTGAGGTCCGTCAAGATCACATCGAACGCCTTGGTGCGAAGCCGACTGAGGGCTTCGACCGGATCGGCGAAGGCCGTGACCGTGTGGTCCTCGCGGGTCATCGCCGCCGCCAGCGAGTCCCGCAGAATCTCCTTGTCATCCACTACCGCGATGTTCGCCATGTTCTATGCCTCACCTCCCGTGGGACACGCCGCCGCACCCGCGGTGCGAACGGTCCGTGGCCCGAATTTGCGAGGCCGACTTCGCGCCGGCCCGACCCTGCGACTCGAACGAGCCTCCAGCGGCGCCAAGGCCGCCGGAAGCGACAACACAAAACAGGCCCCGCCCTCCGGCCGGTTGCGGACGGTGACACTTCCGCCATGCGCTTCGGCGATGCGATGAACGATGGCCAATCCCAACCCCGTTCCATGATCTTTGGTGGTGAAGAAGGGGTTGAAGACTCGGTGCAGGTTCTCTTGCCCGATGCCCGGCCCATCGTCTTCCACGACGATCGACGCCGGCTCCTCGCGCTCGCCTCTCTCACCCAAGCGGATCCAAACCCGCCCGGCCTCCCCAACGGCGTCCAAAGCGTTGAACACCAGGTTGAGCAACGCCCGCTCCACCAACGTGGAGTCACAAGACAGTTCGAGTTCACCTAATGCCGGATCCACGAAGACGCGGGCGCTTCGGGCTTGCGCCGCGGATTCCGTCTGCGCGACGACCTCATCCAACACCGTCCCCAGGCAGACGCGGGCCAGTCTCGGCTCGCCGTCTCCGGCAAATGCAAGAATGTCGCGGATCACATGTTCGAGGTTCTGCACGCCGGCGCTGATCCGCCTGGCTACGTCTTGCTGCTCGGGGCGATCGCACAGGTCGCGTTCCAACAAGGATGCGTAAAGCCCGATTCCGCCGAGCGGATTGCGAATCTCGTGAGCGACTCCCGCGGCCATCTCGCCCAACGCGGCCAACCGTTCGCGGCGCTCGAGGGCGCGGTTCTTCTCTTGCAGTTCCCCGCCCAGCCGCGCCACTTCGGCGAGCAAGGTCTCGTGCGAGCGTTTCAAACGCTCGGTCACGTCGTTGTAGGTGCGGAGGATCGCCACCAAGTCGGGATCGTGGGTCATCGCCGGAATGGCCGCGTTCATGGGGTCTCATCCAGTCGGAAGATGGGCTCGCGCCACTCTCTGCGCGGTGCGTAGGCCGTCAGGGCGTCACCCGCGGCGTGAAACCGACCTAGCTCGTCCGACACCCCCTGCTTCTTCACCGACAGCAAGCGGGCATCCTGCTCATCGCTCTCGATGACCCGTTGCAGACACCGGGCGGCATCGCTCACCAACCGTTCGGCCTCGAGTCGCTGCGCGTCGCCCAGCCCCTCTCGAAACGATGCCCAACCTTTCCGGATCGGGGCCAACAAACCGGCCAGCCGCGCTAACTCCGCGGAGAGCTTCTGCCGATCCGCCAGCAACGACAGGAGCGACCCCGTGTCGTCCGCGCGAACCAGCGATCGTTGCCGTGCGGCGAACTGTTCGAGGCGCGCAAAGAGGTGCGCCTGCCTGCGAAGCAAGCCCAGGACGTCGTCCGCGCCCTCCTCAGACTCCGTCACACCTGCTTGCGCCGTCATCATGCCCACGCTCATCACTGGTCCGCCCTTCACGCGAGAATCAGAACAACCCGGACTCGCCGAGCCACTCCAGGTATTGCACCCAATCACTCCGCGCTTCCGGGGAGATCGAAACCTCGAAGGCACGCTCGGGCATGGCGGCGGTCAGCACCATAGCCCGCGCCAGGGCCGCCCGCGCTTCCTCCGCCTGACCCAAGAACACGTGACAATGAATGATCTGCACGGAAGCGGCCAAGCCGCTGGGAACGTCCTTGTAGTTTCCCGCCGCCTCCTCATAGAGCTTCAGGGCCCGTGCATACTCCTGCATCTCGAAATAACAGTCGGCCTCGTAGAGATAGGCATGCCGCAAGAGCATCTGATCCAGGCGTTGCAGCGACGCGGGGTTTCTCGCTTCGTATTCCGTGATCACCCGGCGATACAGTTCCCGCGCCGTGGTCAGACGAGAAGTGGACTCCGCGCGGAGGGCCGCGATTTCGCCGTCGAACGACGCCTCGCCGATCTCCTCCCGCAAGGCCAAACCGCTTTGGCGATAGGCATCGGCGAGAACGCCTCGGGCGTGGACGGCTCTTGGATCTTGCGGATAACGCTGCAGCGCTTCATCCACGGCGGAGATGGCGCGTTCGAACGCTCCGCGGCGGGCGAGCACGTCGCCTAGCAGGAACAACGCGTCGCTGAACTCCGGCGCCTCGGGGGTGAAGATCTCCGACTCCTCCAGAACGATCCGTAGCGTCTTCTCCGCCAATTCCAAATGATCGCCGCCTAGCGACCCGTGACAGCGCGCCAGGGGCACCAACGCCCGAGCGCCGTCCAAGGTCCTCGGGAATCGCCGATAGCATTCCTGGTAGGCGACGACCGCCGCATTGAGCTGCCTGGCATTTTGTCGGAGCTGACCGATCCTGAGCCATGCCCGCGGCACGAGCGTGTCGGCCGGTCGCTCGGCGATGAAGGCCTCGAAGAGTCTCACGGCATCCGCGGTCTTGCCGGCTTTCGAGTAGGTCTCCGCCGCCGACCAACTGGCCTCCGAACTCCGTCGTTCGTTGAGCGTGTTCACCTTGGCGAGTTCCAGGTAGGCGCCGGCGGCCTCGGCGAGAAGCTCTGTTTGAGACCGCGTCGGGGCGTCGGTTTGCAACGCCGCGTCAGCGGATGGGAACTCCTCCGCCAGTTGCACCGCGATTTCCGCGAACTGTTGCAACTGCGCGGAGGCGTGCTCGATGCGTCGCTTGTCCACCAAGGGAAGCGCCAACCGGGCGTAGGCCAGGGCCGCATGCAATCGACCGTTGCGGCGTTGCGTCTCTGCGGCGACGCCCAGCGAAACCGCCACGGCCGCGCGGTTCACCACGCGTGGGTCCTCGACGGATTCGAGCTCATCCAAGACCAACTGATAGGCGACGGCGGCCTCGTCGGTTCGTTCCAACATGGCCAGGGCCTCGGCCTGTCCCAGACGGCTCGCCACGGTGTACGGCCCGCGTGAGTGATTGCGAACCACGTCGTGAAAGAACGAAAGAGCCTCCTGGGGTCGCTGAGGTCCGCCGTCGCTCAACGCCACTCGACCCAGCAGCCAGCCCGTCATGGCGTTGATCGCGTCCGTGGGCTCGACGGCGTTGCGGAGGCTCCGTAGGCGCCTTTGGGCCTCATCGAACTCGCCGACCTTGTATAGATGAAATGCCCCGAGAAACTCGAAACGCGATTGGAAATCCGTTTCCCGGAAGCGGTCGGCATTCTCGGCCAGCAACGTTGCGCATTGATCGAGACGATCCAACTCTTCTTGAACCGCGAGTTGCTCCTCCAACGCCCAGAAACGCAAGTCGAGGCGGGAGTCAGGTAATTCCTTGAGGAGCGCCGCGAGACGTGCGTGGATGTCCTCGGGCTTCGCCTCGAGCCGGCGGACCAGGGTGCGGATGATGTGCCGTTGCAGGTCCCACGGGTCTGGCAGACCCGCGGCCATCGCCTGATCGAAGTACTCGATGGCGGCGGAGAACTGCCCCTGCCACTCCAAGGCCTCGCCGAGGTGGGCGAGATCCGTGCTCGCCACTTCCGCGCCGCCCGTCTGAGCCGCTCGAAAGCGATCGACCACGCCCCTGCCTGCGGAAACCGAACAGCCTCGGCGTGAGGCATGCGAAAACTGGGCCCGAGCCATGCAGAGTTCAACGGCGGCGCGCTCCGACCCGGTGCAGTCCTTCCGGGCCAGCAGCCTCTCGCCAAGTTCCAGGGCATGAGAATCGGCCCCTGCGACGGTCAGGGCTTCGAGTTGCGTGACGCCCTCGGATAGCGGTACGCGGACCCCGCGAGGGTTGGAGAAGTGGATCGACGCGGCGAGCGTGGCTAACGACAACAGCAGAAGCGGGATCTGCCACTTACCCGCTGCACGTTCTCGCCACGTCGCCATCGCGCTCATCCTGAGCCACCGTCATCCGCCACCGCGCATCCTGTCACGGTAGAACGGATTGTCGGCAGATTCTGCGTTCGCTCTCCACCGCGCGATGGGGGCATTGCGGGGGGGAAGGGACAATGCTGAGAGTCGGGCCGATTCACAGACGACGGGGCTTGCCGGGCTTGCCAGAGGATGGGCGTTGACAACCCTGAGAACGCCGATGGACGGAGATGTCGATGTTGCGAAGCGGGTCGCGCCGTGGAACCACGAACGCATGCCAGGGTGTTGACGCGGCGGGCAAAGAACGGCGGCGGAGCGCACCGAAGTACACTCCGCCGCCGAAAAAACTTTCTAGCGTTCGACGATCGCCGAGGGGACTAGAAGTTGACGCTGCAGTCCAGGTTGCTGGCGATCATCTTCGCCTTGGTAATGGTGATGAAGGGGTTTTCGCTGAGCTTGGTCACGAACAACTGCTCGGTGCCGATGATGTTGACCAGCGGCGAACGGCCGGGGGCAACGCCGTCTTCGGGAACGCGGAGCAGGTGGCCGCTCCAGTTGCAAATGTAGCAACCGGGCTCCTGGATGCTCTCGAACGGGACCGTGGTGCCCGTCGAGTTGCGCGACTCGTAGCCTGTGCCGGGATGGGTGGCGGTGGTCATGGGTTTTTTCCTTTCTCTGGAGGTACTGGACCTACTCAAATCCGGTTCGGTTTATGAGACCATCGGCGCCGATGGTCCTCGTGAGGAGAGCACATGCTCTCCTCGACCGCTCTGGGCGTCTATCGGAAGGGATGGAATAACCCTGAAGGTAACGGGAAGGAAAAAAGGGACGAAGGGACAGAGGGACGAAGGCTGGATCTTTTGAACTGTGAACTTTGAACTTCATTGCAGCGGCGCCTATTGACGTGGGTCGCGGGGCGAAGAAAGTGCCGATATGGCGGGTCTTGGTTTTGAGATTGACGCGGATATTCGCCGGGCGTGGACGCCCCCCTCGCGCGTCTATACCGACCCTGCCGTATTTCAGGCCTGCACGGAGCGCATTTTTCGCCGGAGCTGGCAACTCGCCGGAGACCTCGGGGACATCAAGGTGCCCGGTCAAGTCCACCCTTTCACTCTCTTGGAGGGATGCCTCGATGAGCCGTTGATGCTGGTCCGCGACGAACGCGACGAGTTGCGCTGCGTGTCCAACGTCTGTACGCATCGCGGCAACTTGGTGTGCGAACAAGGCGGGGTCCTGCCGGGTCTGCGGTGCCGCTACCACGGGCGACGCTTCGCCCTCGACGGAACGTTCCAGAGCATGCCGGAGTTCGAAAGCGCCGTGGGTTTTCCGAGCAAGTCGGACGATCTGCCGCGTGTCCCTCTCGCTTCCTGGGGGCCGTTTGTCTTCGTATCTCTCGATCCGTCTACGCCGTTCGAGGACTGGACCGGTCCGCTGCGCCAGCGGGTGAGCTGGTTGCCGATTGGAGAATGCAGGTTCGACGCCTCGCGCTCCCGCGACTACCTCGTGGCCTGCAACTGGGCCTTGTACTGCGAGAACTACCTGGAAGGGTTCCACATTCCGTACGTCCACGCAGGCCTGAACCAGGCGCTCGATTTTGGCGGCTACACGACGGAGCTGTTTCGGTTTTCCAGCGTGCAGGTGGGCGTGGGCCGAGGAGGTGACGACGTGTTGACACCTCCTTTGGGCTCGCCGGAGCACGGAAAGCCGATCGCCGGATATTACTTCTGGCTGTTTCCCAACGTGATGTTCAACGTGTACCCGTGGGGGATCTCGGTGAACGTGGTGAGACCGCTGAGTGCGGACCGCACGCGGGTTTCGTTTCTTACGTATGTTTGGGATGAGACGCGGCTGGGTCGCGGGGCGGGGAAGGACTTGGACCGCGTGGAGCGCGAGGACGAAGCCATCGTGGAGAGCGTACAGAAGGGGGTGGGCTCGCGGCTCTACGATCGCGGACGCTACTCCCCGACCCGCGAAACGGGCACGCACCATTTCCACCGCTTGCTGGCGGAGTTCCTGGCGTAAGGGGCAGGCCCGACCGGCATGATGCGGTGCGGCGGCGCCGGGAGCCCCTCAACAGCGTTCAGTCCGAGCGTGATCCGACTGAGTACGGCCCCTAGACGCCGCACGGCGACGTCTCGCACGGCATCCATGTTAACGTTCAACGTCAGCCGTTGATCCGCTGGTTTCGTTGGACTGGGGGTTTCGGACATCTTCGGCCACTCTGGACAAGTAAACCGTGACCACCCGTTACGCTCGTGGGGCGCCGTTGAGCTTCTCGGTCCGCGTGATATGTAGGAGCGCGCAGAAGACCGTCCGCTCGACGGCGCCGTCGGGTCCCATGGGACCCGGCACTCCAACCAGCACCGTAGAGCGCTCGACGATCGCCAGTTCGGGATGTTGAACGTCGTAGGTGCTCCCGTTCGACATGTAGATACGAAAGGGGTCGAACGGTCTTGCCCGCAAGAATCGGAGCATATCTTCCGGCCTCATCGTCGTCTTCCCCGCGACGCCCTGCGTCGTTGGCCGTTCACCGGTTCGATCTGCGTGATATGCACGGGATCGCAGAAGATCTTGTGCTCGGGGATCTTGTCGTTTCCCGGGTCGAGGGCGATCACGACCTCCGTCCGTGTCACCATCATCAACTCCGGGTGGCGGACGTCGTACTTGGAACCGTCGGAGATGTAGACGCGGATCGGCTGGAAAGGCTCTCGACGGAGATGGGCGCGAATGTCATCGGGTCTCATACGCGAAATCGTATGAATCGTGAGAACGCCGGTCAAGGCGGTGCTGCCTGGCGCCGTGCCCTACCCTGCGTCCGGGAGCTTCACGCCGAGTGCGGTTAGCTGTTTTTCAATCTGAGCCGCCCAACCGCGGTTGGCGGCGGGACTCGCGGGGCTGGGGTGAAGGATGCGGCCGACGGTCACGTCGAGGCCGGCGAGGGCGATCTTGGCGCGGGATTCGGCAAAGCCGCCGACGCCGATGACAATGCGTGGCACCATGGTCTCGACGAGTCGTCGCAGGGCGCGGTCGCAGACCGCGAGCAGCGGCTGGCGCTGCGGCGAGGGGAGCCTGTCGGGAGTGATGTTGCGGCCGTCGGCACCCAGGAACATCAAGGGACAATAGTTGGCGACGAAGAATTGGCGAAAGAAGCGCTTGGGGGTCTTGAACGTCTCTCGCGCCCATCCCCACAGTCGCGTGCCGCTCACTTCGCGCCGCGGGCAGTCAAAGCCCCGCACGGGCACGCGCGGATGCTCGGACTTGGGTCGGTCCACACGGCCCTGGATGCCCAGCCAGTCGCGGACCAGTGTGACCTCGCCGAAGGGGACGCCGGTCTGGGCCATCCCCCACGGACCGGGGTTCATGCCGAGGAGAAGGACCTCGCGCCGACCGGCGCCGTACGCTCGCAGGTAGCGAAGGTGAGGTTCCCACGCGTAGGCGAGTGGGTTGTAGACGTACGCGATCGGACGGCGAATGCGCAGGCGATCAAGATCGCCGCAAAGTGCGTTCGTTATGCCGACCAGATTCATCGGAGCCCTAGCGTTGCTCCTGTGAATCCGTGCGCAAAGCGCCACCCACAAGGGGTGGCGCTACAGTTCCTAGCCAAACCGGCGGTGCTACTTTCCGCGGCCCGTATGGGGTTGTGCGTCGATGGCGAAGATTTCGACGCGGCGGTTGGAGAGGCGGTTGGGCTCGGAGTCATTGGCTTTGCGCGGGCGATGTTCGCCGCAACCGGCGGCGACCAATCGCTCCGGGGACACGCCGTGTTCACGCAGAGAGCGCACGACGGCGAGGCCGCGCTCCGTACTCAGTTGCCAGTTGTCATCCCAGCCGCTTTTCTTGATGGGACGATCGTCGGTGTGGCCGAAGACCATGATGTCCTTGCCGGCGTACTCGCCCTCGAGCGTGCTGACGATGGCGTCGAGCGTCTTGCGCGCCTCTTCGCGGAGTGCGACCTTGCCGGGTTGGAAAAGGATGTTCTCCTCGATGGCGATCATTCCGCCGCCGGGCACGGCCGTCCAACCGGCGGGGGTGGGGGTCTCGGGCCGCTGGGCCACCTGACCGCGCAGACCGTCGATGTCGCGCAAGGCGGCGTTCAACCGTTGATCCATGTCACCGCGGGCGCGGCGTTCGGCATCCAGATCGGAGCGCGCCTTGCTGAGCTGAGCCGCGAGTTTCTGGTTGCGGTCTTCCAATTCCGCAGCTGTCGGCCGCCCCGTGCCCGCGCAGCCCCCGACCACGACAGCCAACAGCCCGAGAGGAATCGCTCGTAACACTTTTTCCTTGAACATGCGTGCTTCTCCTTGGGAACAAGACGGCCCGCGAGGTCGTCTACTCCTTCCTGGACTCCACGACGCCGTCGGCAGCGACGACGTCCTTCACGTTTTCCGTCAGGCGGCGCTCGCGCTCGTCCAACTCGGCGGCGCGCTGCGTCTGGCGGCGCTCCATTTCGGCCAGGGCGCCCACCCGATCCCTCTCTTGCAGGGCCCGCAGATCGCGCCACAATCCGCGTGCGAACCAGACCAGCCGCCAGACGGTCAGGCTGCCCACGGCCGTCGTCAACATCAGCCAGACGACGTTGACCGGTTTGGATTCATTGGTGAATCCGAAAAACCAAACGGGGACGGAGTTCGATCGGTTCTTGAACAGCACGATGCCGACCGTTCCCACGACGACCGCCACGACGGCCACGCGAAGATAGACCGTAAAGCGTTGCAATGCAAGGCTCATAATGCAATTCCGATGCGTAGGCCGACGGCACCGCCGTGCAGCATCCAATCCATGGCCTGGATCGCCCGGTCGATCGGGGGCCAACGGAGGATCCCCTCGTAGAAAATCACAACCGTCAACAGAGAAAGTGACAGCCACGGACCGAGGGGGATGGCCCTCGACCGCTTAAAGGGCAAGGTCAGCAACCATCCCACGACGGCAACCCCGCAGGTAAGGAAAAACCCAAGGACCACGACGGGCCAACCGGCGACGGCCCCGGCGGCGGCCATGAGATGGATGTCACCCGTTCCGAAGGCTTCCTTGCCAAAAACCAGCGTAAACACGATCCGCACCGTCCATCCCACAGCCCCGGCGATGATGAACCCCGAGGCGGCCGTCGCCAGCCCGTAAAGGGGAGTCCAATGGCGGAACAAGGCTGGGCCCGGGAGATAGATGTTTGCGTGGATGGTCTGGCCCACGCGCCCGGCAAGGTCCTCGCCGCGACTCATCAGCCAGAAGCCCAAAATGCCCAGGATCGCCGCCGGGAGCAGTAACAGGAACTCGGAAAGCACCAGACGTCGAACGGTGTGCCTCTCGGCGTGGATGGCTTCGAGAATGGCGGTATCCGCGGCCCTTTCGACGGTGCTCTCGGCGACGATGAGCCAGAAAAAAAGCCCCAGGGGCACCAATGTCCGCGCCGCGTGGCGGATTCGCACGCCGTAGACCTCAACGGCGATCACGGCCAGCAACAACAACAACAGGACCCCCGCGGCGATCCAGCCTCCCAGCCGCGACGGCGAGGCAAGCGAGGGCGGCAGGCGGCCTGTTCCGTTGTCGGCGATGGGTGAGTCATCGGGGGCGTCCTGCGGAACCTCTCCGAGGTTTTCGAGAGAAACATGCGGCTGGCAGATCAGGACGAGCCAGGTGATCCCAAGCCCGACGAGTGCGAGAAACGACGCGACGGAGGCGGCATCCGAGGGCCGCGGCCAAGTCAGGCTGTGCCGCGGCGTCCAAACAGCGTGCAACACGAATCCCGCTACGACGACGAAATTGGTGAAGCGGATGTCCACCCAGTAATGTTCCAGATCGATGGCGGACATGGCCAGCAGGCACGCGAACAGGATCATGTGTGCGGTCAGGATCGGCCAGTCGTAGGCCAAGCGGTCGGTAAGGCCGAATTGGCTATCGCTGAGCCCCGCCCGAACGTGCCCGATCAAGAAGGCGTCGAGGAGTAGGAGCACCACCAAGGCCATCCCCACCTCGACGACGAGATAGCGCGTCGAAATGGGAACCCCGCATTGGCGGCATCGCCCGCGAAGCAGCACGAAGCTGAGAATGGGGATGTTGTCGTACCATGCAATCCGCTTGCGACAGTACGGACAGGCCGACCAAAGGGGAGCGCGCAGCGATCGGCGACGGGGAATGCGGTAGATCACGGCGTTGAGGAAACTGCCCATGCAGAGTCCCACCGCGGTGAAGAAGGCGAGCCACCAAAGCGTAGCGATCGTCGTCAAAGCGAGCGGATCATACCCCAGCCGCCCGCATGACTATACCCCGCCAAACGCCGACCCCAAGCGGTGACGACCCGCCCTTTTCGCGCAGCGCCAAGGGTCAGGGGCGGCCGGCCCTTTGGACCTACGCCCCTCAAACGGCAACCGCACACATCCCCGGCAGAAGACTGGCGGGGTTCTTTGGACCGGCGACCCGGTTGGCCGACGCCCAGGCACGCGTTACTCGACGAACTGCAGGGACTTTACGTTCTCCGTGGGGTCGATACCGATCGTGCTCAGGTCCAGGAACAGAGAGTACGTGCCGGCCGTCGTCGAGCCCAAAGCGGTCGGGAAGAACTCGAAAACGTCCTGACTGGTTCCCGAGGCGCCCGTGACGCTGAAGCTGCCGACGGTGGACATGAGGATCGTTCCGCTCGAGGTCAGGTCGGCGGCGTCGACGTCCTCACTGGTCGTCGTGGCGAGCCCCACGTCGCTTCCGTCGAAGTACATGGCGAAGCTACCCGCCGTAACCGTGCCGAAGCTGGTGGCGTTGAAGACCAGGAGGTCCTCGTCCTGTCCGCTCAGTCCGGTGACGCCGAAGGCTCCCAGGGTCGAAATGACCAACCGGCCGTCCGAGGTCACGCCGATCGCGTCGACATCTTCGTCATCGAGCGTCAGGCCGACGTCGCTGCCGTCGAACAACATGGCGAAGGTCCCGGCGGTGGTCGATCCGAGCGATGTCGGGGTGAACTGCAGGACGTCGGAGTCGTCGGTGCTGATTCCGGCGATGGTGCCCGCGGCCGTGAAGGAAAGCAGAATCCGTCCGTCGGAGAGCAGTTCCGTTCCGTCGATGGCGAAGGCTCCAAGGCCCACATCGCTGCCGTCGAAGATCAACGACCACGTTCCGGACCCCAGGTCATAGGCGACGATGTCCTCGTTGGCGACGGTGCCGACGCCGGGCACTACGGCGCTGTCGGCGAAACTCATCCAAAGCTGCCCCGCACCGCCGCAGGTGTCGGTAGTCTCATTGCAGGGGGCGCCGGCGCAAGGATCGCTCCCCGCCTGGCAACCCAATGTCACGCTGCACGTTTCGGCGCCGTTGCAGAATAGCCCGTCGTCGCACGCGGCGTTGTTGGCTACATGGTCGCACGAGTCCGTGCCCTCGTTGCACGAGTCGGTCGTGCAAGCAATGGAGTCATTGCAGTTCGGCACCGTGCCGGCTTGGCACGCTCCGCCGACGCAGGTCTCGGCGCCGTTGCAGAACTGCAAGTCGTCGCACTCACCGTTGGTGGAGCATCCGGCGTCGCAAGGGCCCGTTCCGACCAGGGAAAGCACCACCGACCAGGAGTTCAAGGTGCCCACGTCGGGCGTGGCGCTGTCGTAGGCTCGGATGGTCCAGGCTCCGGAGGAATTCTGTCCGTCAAACGCGGAGAGCGCCTGGTTCGGCGTGTAATTGGGCGGGGAGGCGAGGTTGGTGAGGCATTGCGATTCGATGGGACTCGCTCCCTCGTCGTCCAAGGTGATGTTGCTGTAGTTGTCGGCGCTGCAGCCGAACCCGGTCCCCGAGTAGCCGGGCCGGTCGATCAGGGTCACGGTGGTCGTGCCGTGTTGCAACGTCACGGTCACGTCGCCGACCCAGGTGTGGGTGATGGTGTTGCGCACGTCGACATCGCCGATGGTGAACGAATCGGGAACGTTGATGGTGTGGGTCGCGGGATTGCCGGGACCGCCGCCGTCGGGGATGGCCAGGTTGGGCGAGGCGGAATAGGTCGTCGCTGTTCCGGGTGTTCCGGCGCAGTCGGTGCCATCGCCCAAGTACGTCCCTCCCGCCGTGGTGCAGTCGGCCTGAGTTTGGATCGAGCACGTCTGGCTGACGCAGCATCCACCCGTTGGGGTGATCGGTCCGCAACTCCAGGCCGTGAGTACGTCGTTGGACCAGCAGTGCATTCGCCCGAACTGATGCGGGCTGTACTCCGTATAGCACGAATCGGGAGCGTATCCCATGTAGTTCTGCGGGTCGGTCGCCCCCCAGGACACGCCGCTGCACGAATCGGTGCCGCCGGGCGGGGCGCAGTTGAAGTTGGTCGGGGTGGGAGCGGTGTCGGCGGCGAAGTCTCCGGTGAGGTCGCCGTTGAGACCGTCAGCGCGTTCGTAACAGGCCGAACAGGCGGTAACCTCCGAGACGCCGTGATGCGTGTGCCACAACCCGACACAGTGGCCGACCTCGTGCATCAACGTCTTTTGCCCGGCGCCGAACCAGTTGTCGTCAATGATCAAACCGCCGAGCGTGCCGAGGGCCGCGGGATCCCAGGGGAAGGTGCCCACGCCGAGATAACCGGCCTGGATGTTCACGACGTATACGTTCAGTTGCGTCGCCGGACTGTCGGCGTAGGCGCTCTTCATCGCAGTTTCTTCGGTGTCCGCGAACTGCCGGTAGGTCGTGTTGTTGATGAACTCCGTCGTGTAGCAGAACTGGACCTTGGACGGGGCGAAGTCGCTGTTAAGCTGCACCATCTGCGCATCGACTCCCGCTTGCGTCGCAGCCGGGCTGGTTCCGTCGCTGTTGGCGAACACGTTGAAATGAATGCGCATCGAGCGCACCGGGGTCGAGGCGTCGGGGATCCAGGAATCGCGCACCGCGGGCGTGTCGCAGGTTCCCTCGGTCGCACAACCCGGCCCGGCGACGCCCCCCAGCCTCTTGGCCTCCCACGCCTGTTGGGTCTGACACCACTCCTTCGCCACGGCGCCTTTGCCGTGGGGCACGGGTTGGCCCTTGCCCGCACGCGGGGTAATCAGGGCGGGGGCGATGTCGCCGTCGTCGACCGGGTCAACGTCTGACACCGGGGCCGGCAGCGGGGTCACCTGAGTCTGAGCCCACGACGCCGCGCCATAGCCGAAGGCCATGACCACGCCGAACGCCAGGCTCAGGGTTGCGGTCATGCGGATTCTCCACGAGGCGATTGGATGACTTGCGGGTTTCACTGGTTCGTTCCTCCCATTGAACAGGTTCCAGAAAAATGACGAGCGCGACGCTGTCTCCTTGCACGGTCCCGGCGCGCCGGCGACCGAACGTCCATTCCGATTGCGTTGAAAAAATGACCTGCGGACAACCCGCCCGACCGAGTGCCCGCCAAAGGCCTCGACCCGCCGGATTACCCGCGACGCGGTTGGGAACCTACTCGACCGCGGGGACGCCGACAAGAAAAAAAAGGAACGATTTTCATGGTGCGTTTGCACCACGAATTGCGGGCGCTGATGTGGCTGTGAAAAGAGCCTCCCGACGGGCCAGGCGCCGCCAGTCAGTGGGCCGTCGACGACACGGAGTGCGATTTATTCCTCTTCCGACTCCCCGGCCTCCATGACCCGCTCGATCTCCTCGACAGACATTCCCCGCTCGATCATCCGGCGCTTGAGATCGTTCACCGACCTCGCCTTTTCGACGGCATACCAATAGCCCCCCGCGACGGCCGCCAGCACCACCGAAAAGGTCCCCACGATACTCAGGGTTCCCGCATCCCATACGATGCCAGCCAACATCGCCAATCCTCCTTCCAGCAGGGTTGCCGAAACGCACCTGTCCCAAACTCATATTGCGTTCGGTGGGCAAAGTATTTTATGCCTGGCGAGGCGTTCCGCAATGCCGACCGGACGGAGGACCATGACCCTCCGTCCGTCCTGATGCGTAGCCTGCCAGTCTATTTTAGAATCGCCGTCGATGAACCACGACGGCAAGGAATGGGTGACCATCTATCGTTCAGGAAGGGAAGAGGATTGTCGTGAACGTACGCTGGTACTCCAGGCCGTGGGGACGGAGCACGAAGTCCGCCGGGAATCCGACGAATTCACCATTGCGGTCGCCACTGCGGATGCGGCGCGGAGCCGTGCGGAACTCGACGCTTACACGATGGAAAACCGCGGTTGGCGGAGCGCTCGTCCTGCGGCTCTTCCGCGTGCCGACGGATGGAACGGCGTCCTGGGTTTTGTCGCGGTGCTGTCGCTCATGGCTGTGTTGCAGCAACGGCATGCATTCGACGTGGACTGGTTTGCGGTCGGCAAAACGCAGGCCGGCCTGATACGACAGGGCGAGTGGTGGCGGACGGTCACCGCGTTGACACTCCACGCCGACTTGGAGCATGTACTTTCCAATCTGATCATCGGCGGTCTGGTGGGCTTGTTCGCCGGGCAGTCGCTTGGGTCGGGTCTGGCGTGGTGCAGCATCCTCATTGCGGGCGGATTGGGGAATCTCTTCAACGCCTGGGTCCGCCCCCCTGAGCACACATCCGTGGGCGCTTCCACCGCCGTCTTCGCGGCACTGGGTCTCCTGGCCGCGAATGCGTGGAGGCAAGGGAGGACGCTGCGAACTTCCAGGCTGGAACGGTGGGCGCCGATCGTCGGGGGCGTCCTCCTGCTCAGCTTCCTTGGTACGGGCGGCGGGCGAACGGATGTAGCGGCCCATGTGTTTGGCTTTCTCTGTGCCATCCCGTTCGGCGCACTCTGCGGAAAACTGGGCGTCGGCGCAGTGTCTAGGCCGCGAGCACAATTCCTGTTCGGACTCGCTGCCTTGACGATCCTTGCATTCGCCTGGGCGCTTGCCCTGAACTTGGCGTTGTAGTACTAGTGCACCGACGCACCTAATCTGGCGGGTTGGCCGGACCCGCGACATTCATGCCGCGCGGCGATCCAGACGCGCCGCCTGAGAGCGGCAGCTCGGTACCCGCGCGTGTGAACTCGCAATTTTGGCTGCGTCGGACCACTAGGACCCATTCAACCTCGGGAGCCGTGAACGCTCACTTCGCCTTGGCCTCCAAGACCGCCCAGCGGGCATAGAGCTTTTCTACGTGATTCTTGGCCACCGCTAGTTCCTCCCAGCGTTTTTGCGCTTCGACGTGGTCCCCGGCGACCTGCGGAGCTTCCATCGCCCGCCCGCATTGCTCCACGCGTTCATCCGCCTCGTGGATCGCCGACTCCATCTCGTGGAGTTCCTTTCGCTCGCCGGCGGTCAGGACGTTCGCATCGGCCTGCGTTTTTGCTTTTTTCGGCTTGTGTTTCTGAACGGTGGCATCTTTTCCCAGGGTGCGGCGAGCCTGCGCGGCTTGCCACTGGGCCCAATCACCATAGCGCCCGACTCGCCCGTCCCCGTAGAGGCCTAACATTTCCGTGCAAATGCGATCGAGCATGAACCGATCGTGCGTCACCAAAACGATCGCACCAGGGAATTCGCTGAGACTCTCCTCGAGAACGTCCAGGGAGGCGATGTCCAGATCGTTCGTGGGCTCGTCCAGAATCAGCAGATCCGCCGGGCGGAGCATTAGCCGGGCAATCAGCACCCGGGCCTGCTCGCCGCCCGACAGTTCGCCCACAGGCATGTCGAGTTGGTCCACGCGGAAGAGAAAGCGCTTGGCCCAGGAGGTGATGTGGACGTTCTGCCCGCGAAATTCCACGTGATCGTCCCGGCCCGCCAAGGCCCGCCGCAACGGGACATCCTGGGGAAGCTCCTTGCGCATCTGGTCGAACACGACGACCCGCAGATTGTCGGCCGAATCGACGCTGCCTTCGTCGGGCGGCAGTTCGCCCGTGAGCACGCGGATCAACGTGGTCTTGCCGCTGCCGTTGGAGCCCAGCAGCCCCAGCCGCGTACCGGGCGACAGCAGCAACGAAACATCCTTGAACAACAACCTGTTGCCGAGGGTTTTGGCGAGCCCCTTGGCCTCCAAGATTTTCTTCGACTTTCGGCCGGTGCCGCTGAAGTCGATGCCCGCCGCCGTGGTTTGAGCGTTCCGATGGGTTAGGTCACGAAGCTCGTCGTGAAGCCGATAGGCCTCCTCGATTCGCGATTTCGACTTGGTCCGTTGAGCCTTGGAGTTCGATTTCAGGAAGGCGGCCTCTCGACGGACGATGTTGGTCAAGGTCACCTGCTGGGCCTGCTGGGCCTCGAGGAAGTCGGCCCGCTTCTCCAGAAACATGCTGTAATTGCCGCTTACGCTGAAATATCCGTCGGGGTAGATCGGATTCAATTCCACGACGCGGTTGGTCACGCGCTCCAGGAAATACCGATCGTGGCTGACGGCCAGGAATGTAAACGGAACGTCCGGCAGCATTTCTTCGAGCCATTGAATGCCTGCAAGGTCCAGATGATTCGTCGGCTCGTCCATGAGCAGCAGGTCGGGGCGCTGGATGACCTCGCGGGCCAGCGCCAACCGTTTCCGCCAACCGCCGGATAATTCTTCCACCGGGCGACGGGGGTCGTCGAACCCGAACTTGCTGAGCATGATGTTGACTTGCGTGTCGCGCTCGTGCGGCTCCAACGGTTGATCGGCTATTGCGTCGGCCAGGGCCGTCTCCACCGTGGCCCCGTCGGCAAACCGGTCCTCCTGGGGCAGGAACCCGATTCGCGCCGATCGCCGTCTGCTGATTTCGCCGCTGTCCGCTCGAACCAAGCCCGCCAGGATTTTGAGAAACGTCGTCTTGCCCGCCCCGTTGGGTCCCACGAACCCCACGTGTTCGTCATCCGCGAAACTGATCGACAAACCGTTGAAAAGCTCTCGCCTCCCGAAGTGCTTCGAGATCGCGTTGCAGGTCAGAAGCGTGGGCATGGCGTCCTCGTTGTTTGCATGACTTTCTGAGGTACCAGCTTCGCCTAGGATCGGCGAGATGTAAAACGAACCGCTTGGAGTCAAGGGGGAGTGGACAAAGCGTCGCGGGTTCGATGATCACGGGACGCTCGACAGGCTTGCGACGACACCTTGTGGGGGCATAGAATGTACGTGTGTGGCGCCGGTTTCGCGATCTCAGGGTTTTCAGGCGATTTCGCGGTCCGCACGAACCATTGAACCTGGAAAGGACAGCCTATGCGTTTCAGTCGAATTCGTCTTTGGATAGCGGGTCTGGTCGCGTTCTTGATGGGGTTTCCGCTTTCGGAGAAGGTTTTGGCCGGGGGGTCCGACATCTTTGGTTCATCCCTCGGCCTCGGACTCGCCATTGCTGATTCCGCCGAAGGGAGTTGACCGGAAACTCTGTGGCCTGCCACGCCGTTCAAGGCATCGTCCGGCGTCGCGCATGATGTCCTCGAGGACGCCGACGGCGAACGATCGTTGGAGCCGTCGAGGTACATCTTCGGCCTACCAACGCGACCTAGCCGAGGTGGCGCGTTGCATTCCTGCGCGGGTCACGTCGGCGGCTTGGCCTGAATCGTCGAAGGGTCCTTGGTTTCGTCAGTTTGTGGCTTGATTACCGTCACCGGTGCAATCTTCTCGAGTTCGGTCCGGACGGCGTCGGCTTCGCCCACCACAACGATGGTCAGCTTGTCGCGGTCGACCAGTCTCTTAGCCACGCGATGTACGCTTTCCGAAGTCGTGCTTTTCACGCCGCCTAGAAACCTGGACAGGTAGTCCCTGGGCAGGCCGGCATACTCAATGAGCCACAGATCGCCCACGACCTGACCGGGGGTTTCGCGATTGCCCGCGAAACTGCCCACAAGGTACGACTTGGCCATCTCGACCTCCCCCTCTTCCGGCGGCGCGGTCTTGATGCGATCGACCTCGTGCAGGATGACGCTGAGCGTTTCGGCTGTGGTGGGGTTCTTGGTGAAGGTGGAGATCGTCATCGCCCCGGCGAAACGCTGGGCGCTCCATCCGCCACGAGCGCCGTAGGTCAGGCCTTTCTCCACGCGGATGGCCTTGTTGAGACGGCTGCTGAAGCTCCCGCCGAAGATTTGCGAAAGGACCACGGTGGGGAAATAGTCCGGATCGGTCCGCGTGATGCCCACGCTGCCCACCCGAATCTGGCTCTGCACGGAGCCGGGGCGGTCGACAAGATAAATCTGCGTGCTGCTGGGCTGCGGAATCGGCGCCAACCTGGGCGTTTGTTTTTCGCCGTCGGCCTTCCAATCGCCGAAGTAGCGCTCGGCCGTCTTCCAAGCGTCAACAGGCTCGACGTCACCCGCAATGTACAACACGGCCGTGTCGGGACGGACGAACGCGGTCCACCATTTCCTCAGATCGTCGACCTTCAGCGTCTGGACGTCGGCGGGTTCACCGACGGACGTGCGTGAGTAGGGGTGCGAGCCGAAAACCCTCTGCCGCAGCTCACGATCGGCCGCGTATTCGGGCGTTTTGGCCTGGATCATCAAGCCGAGCAGCTCCTGCTGCCGTAGAATCTCCAGCTCTTTTTCCGGGAAACTCGGCGTGCGCACGACTTCGGCCATCAGCTTCATGGCCGTGTCGAACTTGTCGGTCACGCACGAGGCGGACACGCGGCTCACGTCGATCCACGCCGAGCCGCTGAGTGAGATGGCGTTGAATTCCAGCTCTTCGGCGAGTTCGGCCGCCGTGTGGTGGGCCGAACCCTTGGTGATCATTTCCGAGGCGAGGTTTGCGGTACCGGGTTTTTCTTCGGTCCAGCCGCCGCTCAGAATCCCCAGCGTCGCCGTGACGAACGGGACCTCGTGGTTGGGTACCACCACGACGCGCAGGCCGGTCGCGAGGGTGGACTCGTCGGTGGCGAACTTGGGTACCGCTTCGAGGAAACTCGCGGTCGGCGGTTCCTTGGGAACCCCTTTCGGCCTCTTGAGTTCCGAGCGAAGCCCGCCGCGCTGGGCCACCCGGTTTTCCGTCGGCGCTGGAATCGGCGAGGCACCTTCGTCCCCTTCGCTTCCCTTGCCGCCGAAAAGGGACTTGATCATGCTGCCGAACTCGGGCTGCACGGTCACGGACGTTTCGCATTCGGGGACGAGGTAGGTCTTCGCCACGCGGAGCAGGTCATCCGTCGTGACGGCGCGGATCTTCGCCAGGCGATGGTTGGCCTTGTCCGCCCCGCCTTCCAGAACTTCATACCGGCCCAGCAACTCCGCCTTGCTTTCGATGGTCAGCGCGTCGGTCACTTCCCGCGAGAGTAGCTGGTTCTTCACCTTGTCCAACTCGCGCCGGCTGACGGGTTCCGTGCGAACTTTGTCGAAGTGCTCGCGGAGCGCATCCATAACTTTCTGCCGGTTTCCCCAAGGCATAATGACGCCGCCGGCGCCGGCGATGCCGTCGTCTTCCATCGAGAACGCCCCGGCCAACACGAATTGGGCGATTTGCTTCTCTTTGACGAGGTCCTTGTGCAACCGGCTGCTTTCGCCGCCGCCGACGATGCTCATCAACATCTCCAGGGGAAGCGCATCATCGTGGCCCTGGGGAACGCCGCGATAGACCAGGCCGAGGATCGGCGCGGGCCCTTTCTTCTCGGGAATGACGATGGTGCGTGCTTCCGACTGCGGCGGTTCCTTGATCGACACGCGCGGCGGCGAGGGCATCCTCGGCAGCCAACCCAAGTGCTTTTGGGCGAGCGCCATGACCTCGGCGTGCGTGACATCGCCGACCACCACCAGCGTCGCGTTCGTGGGAACGTAGTATCTCTCCCAGAACTGCTGCAGCTCGTCGATCGTCGCGGCGCGAAGGTGCGGAATCTGCCCGATGGGCGTCCACTGATAGGGGTGCTGCTTGAAGAGGACCGGCAGGAGCTTTTCGGGCACAGTCCCGTACGGCGTGTTCAGCGAGCCCATGCGCCGCTCCTCCTCGACGACCGCCCGCTCCTTGTGGAAGCTTTCCTCGTCGATCTTGAGAAAGGCCATGCGCTCGGCCTCGAGCCACAGGGCGAGTTCGAGTTGATTCGAGGGCAGTTCGTTGACGTAGGTCGTGTTGTCGAAGGTCGTATACGCGTTGCAGTTGCCCCCGGTCTTGCGGATGGCCTCGAAATGCTGCTCCGGACCGAGCACGTCCGTCCCGCGGAACATCATGTGCTCGAACATGTGGGCGAAGCCCTGTCTTTGGGCGTCCTCGTCCTTCGATCCGACATGGTACCAGACCTGAACTGCGACGATGGGGCAGGAGTGGTCCTCGAGTGACAGCACGGTCAGGCCGTTGTCGAGGACCTGCTTTTGGAAGTCGTACGGCCGTGTTGCGGCGTTAGACCTCGAGAGCCCGAGGATGAGAGCCAATGCCGCATAAAGAGTCGAAAATCGACCTTGAAACATCAAGGCACTCCTTCCAAGAAAGAACGTTGCACCCAGCAGTCGTACCGCGTGTAGATCCCCACAGGAGCCGCAAAGATTCGATCCCTTGACCTTCGCGCTGCGAATCGGGCTTTGGGCCGCGCCCAAGAGCAGTCAACCCGCCTTCGCTATGGAGTTTACTCGACTCGGGCCGAAGCGACAAAGGTTGGGGACCGCCGTTGTCACACAAAAAAACGGGCTTCTGACGGGGCGATCCCAAAACGGCGGGCGGGCGGCAGTGCATCGTATAGCTGCCACGATGTGGCATTTTGTCCCGCTCGGTTCTTTCATCCTCGTCCACTCGCCGACCCACGATCGACATTCGACAATCCGCTCATCCGCTCACGGCCCCGCGGCGCTGGCCTGCCGCGCATGCTCCTCGCCCCATCGGGCGTAGGCCCATAGATACTGCGTGGGGTCTTCCAGGATCAATCGCTCGAAAGCGTGCAGATAGCGCTGCGTCACGAAGGCGACAGGGTCGTCGTGCCCTGCGACCTCCTCGTGGTTCACCACATCGGAAACGATGATGCCGAATCGAAACGTGTCGTTCCATCGTCGAATGGCCGCCACCACGACGTCGGCCTCATATCGCCACGCCAACAGACCCACCGAACGCAAGGCCTTTGTCGGCAGCCCCAGGAACGTGACGGGCATTCCTCGATCCGGAACATGGTGATCGGCGACCAGGGCCACCATCCCTCCTTCGCCGAGCACCTGCCCCAATCGTGCGGCCGCACTCGCCACCGGCGCCATCTCGCACCCGCTTTGCCCACGGATTTTTCGGCGGTATGCGTCGTAACCTCGGTTGCTGTGCGGCAGGTATACCACCGTAGCGCGGATCCCGTTGTACCCCAGAAAGATGGGAAGGAGATCGAATGACCCGTAGTACGCCGTCAGCAGGATCGTGGGCTGCCGGCGGCGTTGCGCTTCAAGAAGGTCGCCGAGAAACGGCTCCGGGATGCGGCCGCCGTAACGCTCCCACGTCCCCGCACGAAGGAGCCGCGAAGCCAACATCAGGTCCGTGAGATTACGAGCGCGATTCACGAACGCCTGCGCCGCGATTCGCGGTACCTCTTCGGGTGGTACGCGGGCGTGCAGTGCCGCTCTGCATTGCGCTTCACTTCGAATCCGAATCGGATCCAAAAGACGGTACAAAAGCAGCGATCCGCAGCCGGTGATGCGATAGGCGAGTCGTGGACCGATGGCCGCAAAGAAGACCGCGAGCACGCGGCGGTGCAAATTGCCCAGCCACAAAACCGCTCGTATCCACCACTGTCTCACGGATCCATTCTACGCCCGGTGCGGACGTTTTCACGGATGGACGCTTCCGTCTGCGGGGACTGTTTTCAGGAAGCAGGCGTTATTCCGTCGAGCCACTTTTTCAGTACGCGATTGAATTCATCCGCTTGTTCGAATGCGACCAGATGGCCCGCGTGGGGAATCATGGTCAGCTGCGCGCCCCGAATCGCTTTGGCGAGCTTCTCCGATTCCGCTGGGGGAATGATGGTGTCGTCCGCACCGGTGATGACCAAGGTCGGGGTTGCGATGCCTGCCAGCATCGCCGTCGAGTCGGGCCGCTCCGCCATGCCCAGCAGTGCGGCGATCACTCCCTGCGGTTTCGAGGGGGCCATGATGGCCCGGACTTGCTCGGCCATTTTCCCATCGAGATTGCTCGCCGCGAGCATCTTGGGGGCCATCGCATCGACGACGACCTTCGACCCCTCGGTCTTCACCTTTTCGGCCGTCGCACGACGACCCGCGGCCCCCTCGGGCGTGTCATTGCCCGCCTTGGTGCCCACCAGCACCAGGCCGCGAAGCTGGCTCGGGAATTGCCGTGCGAAGGCGAGGGCCACGTATCCCCCCATCGAGTGGCCGATCAGGACGACCGGCCCCGGATGGATTTGTTGGAGCAGTCCGTGAATGTCCTCGGCGAATTGAGTCATGGTGGCCGGGCCGCTGCCTGCCTCACTTTCTCCGAGACCGCACAGATCGGGCGCAATGACGCGATACGATGATCGAAGCGCGTCAATCTGCTTCTGCCACGCACCGCGATGGAGCGGAAACCCATGAACGAAGACCAGCGGGAGACCCTTCCCTTCATCGGTGTACGCCAATGCGAGGCCGTTAACTGTCGCTCTCATGTTTTTCTCCTGTCTTGTGGGCGAGGTGGTCCTCGCCCGTGAACTTTCGCGGGGTATCCAAGTCCATGAAGGATGGCCGCCACGCGCTCCCAGTGGTCGCCCTGGATCTCGATCCCTTCGGGCGTGGCCGTACCGCCCGCTGCACACGCCGCCTTCAACTGACCCAGGATACCGCCCACGTCCGACGCCGCCGCGTCCAGGCCGGTGACCACGGTCACGGTCTTGCCTTTTCGACGCTTCTCGAGGTTGACGCGAAGCGGCTGATCCTTGGGCAGAAAAACCGTCCCGTCAGCCGCCCGCGGGCACGCGCAATCATCCAGCGACTTTTCGCAAATCTCGCACGTAACCGGGCGTTCCAGCCGTGTTCCGGTGAACAAGCCTGCCATCCCTTGCATGGTACTCGCTTTTCATGCACCGTTCGAGGCCCTTTGCGGGTCGCTCGCCAACGCATATCGTTTGGGGAGTGAGGGGGTGGAATCTTCTCCTGGATGCAAACATGACCGATCAAGCGCCTGACGAGTACCAACGGTTTGTGATCGACGACGTCCGCTCGACGGACGAGAATCTGACGTTGGTGTACGGCGGGCGCGTATTCGGCGGGGTGGTGCGCTGCCTGCTCGATCCCGACGGCGTGGAAGCCGCCCTTCGCCCCGGCGCCGAAATCTTCGTCCGTTACCACACCGAAGAAACCGGCCAACCAGGTCATATCGCGCACATCATCATCCGCCACCCCGCCGCCGAAGGCTGGGCCGAGGTCTACGCAGACGGCGTGTAGATGGTCACGAACCGCTCCATCCTGAAAAATGACTCGGACTCCCACGGCGCAGCGGCCCGAGCCGCGACCGGAAGGGTGCGGGGCGTTTCCGTTCCGAAGACGATCGTCGTATTATTCCGTGCATGCCAGCCCCCAACCGAAAACGAGTCTTCATTCTCGGCGCGGGCTTCTCCAAGCCTGCGGGGATGCCCGATGCGTGCGGATTGACGGATTTGCTGCTCAACGCAAAGTTCATCCGCGATAACGAAGGGCTCCAGGCGTGGATCGCCAGTCTACGAAAGCGAATCTCGGCACTTCATGCTGAACCCGAGACGAGCGGTGTAGTTTCCGTGAACGTGGAGCAGCTCTTTGATTACGCGGCCTTCGACCGCGAGTTGTGGCTGATGAGGCAGCACGGATGCTCTACGACGTTTGGGCCGGCTACGCCGCTCGCACATGCCAACACGATCGGTTCCTGGCTTTACATGATGGAGTACTTCCTTGTGGGCATTCTCATACAGGCACAGGAAGACGCCAACTCAAGCTCGCTGCCAACTCTTGCCGATCGGCTGCGCAATGGCGACACGGTCATGACATTTAACTACGACACCTTGTTGGAGTGCGCGCTCGCGGGATGTGGACGAACGTGGTCGCACGGATTCGAAACCGAAAAGTCAGGCGACGTGACTGTGTTGAAGCTACATGGATCGATCGACTGGTGGCTGGCACCAAGAGAGCGTCTTTCCGAGCGCACGTTGATTCTTGCTGACATCGGGAACTCGGCGTCTAATTGGAGCCGCGCATTAGAAGATCCAACGAGCATGCCCTGGAAGGATCGCTTCGTCCTCACCCGCGTTGACAGCCTTGAGAAGGCGAAGGGGTATTACAAGCAACACACGGGTCTGTCTCCGGGAACACCACCCTGGCCTGGACTCGGCGGCCTTGGAGCGCATAAGCCGCTGCACCGGCTGATCGGCAGCGGCCTCGTTTGGGTGAACGCCCTGACATCGCTCAGGGAGGCGGACGAAATATACGTCATCGGGTGGTCCGCGTCACCCTACGACACGATGGCCAGGTTCCATTTTGCGTCCGTGCTCAATCTTCCAGAAACTCGAACCAGGCGGATCGTGATCGTCGATCCGAAGGTCTGCGAGCAGATCAAGAACTACCGCGCAATCTTCGGCAACGTCGAGACGATCGGCCAGCGCGCCGAGTGCGTTGATTGGGATTCCGTTCTTGGCGGGTAGGATCGTGGCGGGCGTAGGGGGGAATTGGCCGGGGTGACCTATGGGCCGATTACGGCGCGACGAAAAGCATCGTAATCCCACAGGTCGATATCTTGGCAACCGTCAATGTCCCCGCGCCCACACGAATCGTCGGTAAAATCAGTTTCATCCGCACCAAAACAGTGCTGGAAAGCCGCAAAGTCGCGCAGATCAACGGCGCCGTCCCCGTCGAAGTCGCCAAACCCGCACCCTTCGGAGCAGGCGGAGCCGTCGCCTTGATAGATTCCTTCGATCGCCGCGCACACATGGCGCTGCAACCCGTTGAAGCACACGCCGACGGAGAAGCAGCAGGCGCCGAACGCTACACATCCGCACCCGTTCACGGGCACATTCGGAGACGTGTTGGAGCACAAGTCCGTACAATCTACGACGGCATCTCCGTCTGAGTCGTCATCGGCGATCCCGCACCCACAGGTTCCCGGATCGCTCTTGTACGGATCGTTCGGACACCCGTCCTCGGACTCACAAACCCCGTCGCCGTCTGAATCGTCCGGCTTGTCGAAGGGACACGGGTCCGCCGAGTCGCAGACGCCGTCACCATCCGAGTCGTCGGGATCGTCCAATGGACAGGGGTCAACGGCATCACAAACACCATCGCTGTCCCGATCGCCTTCACGGACACCGCAACCACAGTACCCGGGCGCGCCTTTGTTGCGGTCCAGTGGACACTGATCGTTACAGCCTACGATGCCGTCGAGGTCGCCATCATCACCGCAGGAAAGGCCATCGCCAAGGTATCGCCCATTCACACCCTGGCAGTCCTCGCTGTCCGTAGCGTCGATGCAGATTCCGCCGCCGAAGCAACACGGGCCAAGAAGAGGCACAGGACACCCGTTCCTCATCGAGTTGCCGTCACGGTTCGGTATACAGCTCGACCCCGGACCATAAAACACATCGCCTTCGTAACTGCATTCGAGTTGCAAGACTTGCCCGCAGGTTTCGTTGCCCCAACAGCAGGCGCCAGTCGCCTTGAGACCCAGACTGTGGGCCCCGCCCGCAGCGATAGCCGTGAAACCGCTGTTGGGTGCGGGGACGACGGTCAGACCGTAGTCGTTCCGTCCCCACGCGACGATCGACCCGTCGGCCTTGAGACCCAGACTGTGGACCCCGCCTGCGGCAACGGCGATGAAGTCGCTGTTGGGCGCGGGGACGTTGGTCTGACCGTAGTAGAAGTTGGATCCCCACGCCACGATGGACCCGTCGGCCTTGAGCCCGAGACTGTGACGATCGCCCGCGGCCACTGCGACAAAATCGGCATTGGGCGATGGAATACTGGTTGCGCCGTCGTCGTTCAACCCCCACGCGACGATGGACCCGTCGCCCTTGAGACCCAGACTGTGCCAGTAGCCCGCGGCGACGGCGACAAAACCCGTGTTCGGCGTGGGAACGTTGTTTTGCCCGTACTGATCAGATCCCCACGCCGCGATCGAGCCGTCGGCCTTGAGACCCAGACTGTGGACCCCGCCTGCAGCAACCGCGATGAAGTCGCTGTTGGGCTCTGGGACGTTGCATTGACCGTAGTTGTAGGGCGACCCACAACCCCACGCGACGATGGACCCGTCGGCCTTGAGACCCAGACTGTGGTTTTGGCCCGCCTCGACGGCGACGAACCCCGTGTTGGGCGACGGAACGTTGGTTTGCCCGTAATCGTTGTATCCCCATGCGCTGATCGAGCCGTCGGCTTTGAGACCCAGACTGTGGCTATGGCCCGCAGCGATAGCCGTGAAACCGCTGTTGGGCGAAGGAACGTTGGTTTGCCCAGAGTAGTTAAATCCCCACGCGGAAATTGGGCCCTCAAAAGAAAAAGCGGTCGAGCACAGACAGCAGAGACAACCGACGACGGCGATCGCTTTGAAGTACGTGACCATACGCCGATTCACCTTGCCTACTGGATGGAGAGGCACGCTTGACGACGAGTGCTATTCTACCAACTGACCGACGCGGACACAAGAGGACTGTAGCGGATTTCGCCGCTGATCCCGATGCCCGGATAGATGGCCCGCCTTTTCGACGACGCTTTCCGACACCTGCGGCACGGCAAGCCCTGTCACCCTGCCGGTTTGGAGAAGCCCCAACTGGCCGCCAAGGCGTCGGCGGCGGCCTCTGGGTCGGTGATCGGCCCCCAGGCTCCGTTTCGCAGATAGGCGTGGGCGAGTTCGTGGGCGATCACGTAGTGCGCGAAGGGCTCCGAACAATCGGCCAGGCGAGGCTTCAACACCACGCAGCGGCTCCCGTTTCCCCCCGGCGTAGGACAGGCCATCCACACCGTGCGTCCTTCACCCGGCACGAAATCATCGAGGGCCATGCGAAACTGCGGATCGTCGAGCAAATCGCGTCGCACCGCATCCGGCAACGCGCGCAGCACGGAAAGCACCCGTTCCTGCAGCGCGGCTGATCCCGTGAACGGTTCAAGGTAGGCCGCGAAAACGCGACGTTGCTCCGTGGAATCAAGTGGGGACATCCGCGCCGTCATGCCCTGTGGTCCCTCTACTCCAGTTCCGCCCATGCCTTGCTTTCGCCGTTCGCTTCGATCTCGACGTGGATCACGTTGGCCCGACAGCAGACCGGACAGTCCTCGACATACTCCTGCGCCGCGCCGCCCGAGCAATCGATGGGGATCACGACGTCCTCGCCGCAGGAGCCGCAGACGTAGCTCGCTTCGCTGATCATCAAAGCATCCGACGACACATCGAAGCTCGCCGCCCACTCACGTTATGAATCTGCAAGCTGATACATCCCCTGGCCCGCGTATTTGAGCCTGCCCAACGCGACCAACTGGTCCCAGACGGCCCGTGGGTACTGATGCGGCGGCGTGATGGCCACGATGCTCGAAGCTCTCCCGCTCGACAAAGGCCCACGCCCAAGGCTCGATTCGTCGTCCAGGCGGGACAGCTTGAGCCGCTTCTTGAACGCCTTCAATGCGTTGCGCATCTCTTCTGCTGTCGGTGAAACCGGCGATGACGACGGCTCGGGTTCAGGCATGACTCACCGTTCCTTTGGACGCGCCCTTCACAGGAACGAGTATACCGCGCCGGTGGGCCGCCGACAGACCGCCGAATCACTGGTCATGTGTTGGAGAATCGGGTACGAACAACGGGCCATGATGCCCGACAATTCCGAGGAACCGTCGTCTGGATTGCCCGCGCCGCCGCGACGCCGGGCGAGATACTCCGGCACACACCCCAAGCGTTTTGGGGATCGCTACAAGGAACTCGACCAGGCCGCCTATCCCCAGATTCAGGACCACGTTCGTGCTCAAGGCCGCACCCCCGCAGGGACCCACGTGCCCGTCCTGGTCGAAGAAGTCCTTGCCGCACTCCGCCCCCAGCCCGGCGACCTCGTGGCGGATTGCACGATCGGCCACGGCGGGCACGCGCTCGAGTTCATCCAACGAATCGGTCCCACCGGCCGATTGATCGGACTCGACGTTGACGCCGTGCAACTCGAACGCACCGCCGCCCGACTCGCCGCGCCGGTGCCACCACCAGACACCCCCAGCGCCGCCGCGACTCCCGCCGTTCACGCCCCGTTCATCCTGCATCGCAGCCACTTCGCCGGCCTCGGAAAGGTCATGGGCCTCGAAGGACTGGACGGTTTCGACATCATCTTTGCCGACTTGGGCGTGTCCAGCATGCAGATCGACGATCCCCGTCGTGGATTCAGCTACAAATACGACGGTCCGCTGGACATGCGCATGGATGATCGCCTGCCCCACACCGCGGCGGATTTGCTCGCCCGGCTTCCCGCCGACGAGTTGTCCGCGTGGCTGGTCGAGCTTGCGGATGAGCCCCATGCCGAGCGCATTGCCAAGTGCATCGTCCGCGCCCGAGTTCTCAAACCCCTGGCACGAACCCGCCAACTCGTCGACCTGGTTTTTGAAGCGAAGGGCATCTCTCGCCGCGAGTGGCGCAAACGACCCGCCGAGCAGCGCCGCCTCCACCCCGCCGCCCGGACCTTTCAGGCACTTCGCATGCTCGTCAATGACGAACTGGCGGGCTTGACGCAGCTTCTCCGCATCGCCCCCTACTGCCTGCGTCCAGGTGGAAGGATCGGCATCATCAGCTTTCATAGCGGCGAGGACCGACAGGTTGAGACCGCGTTTCACAGCGACTCCCAGGCCGGGACCTACGCGGACATGGTCGGAACCCCGATCCGGCCCACTTCCAGCGAGATCGCCGCCAATCCCCGAAGCCGATCGGCCGTCTTCCGCTGGGCCGTGAAAGCCGACGGCTGAACATTCGTGTGGTCTATCAAGATGGTCGCGTCGTCAGTCGGACGGTTTGCAACCGAGCCGCGCCCGTTACGCGCACACGCGCCTACCCGACCTCACGTGGGCCCTCGACAACCTGCCCGCGCTGCCCGGCTCATCGGATGAAAACGAAGCGCTGGAACTCCCCGCGGCGGGCACGTAGGATGAGCGTCCGAACACGGTTGAGGCCGTCCATCGCCCCCCCGCAGGAACCCCGGCCGTCGGGGCGCTTCTCGCGGCGATCGGGTGCGAGCCGTTGCGATGAAAAACGGGGTAGGCAAGGCCCGTTGCGAACGGCGCAACCCTCGGGAATTGCGGCAGTTAGCGAGCTGATGCGACGCCGAACGCCACCGTAGCTCAGTTGGCAGAGCAGTGGTTTTGGAATCTTCGTCGGAGGATGTCCCACTCATAGTTGAAGGTGGACAGCGGCTCGGGTTTGCTACATGGCGATGAAACAGCTCGGTGTAAAGATTGGGTGTTTTCGATTCTCGAAGCATTCTCGATGTCCTTGGGTACGAGATTCCGGTACTGGGTAAAGTTTCAACCCGACCGTCCGATGAACTCCTCAAGGCTCTGAACATGATCGCAAAGCCCGGCCGACGCCGGCGGGCCCGTCAATCACGCTTGATCTCTATGATTTGTTTGTCCTTGTCCCAGAAGCTCTCGTAGCAGCTTATCTTGGTCCCGCCTATCAACCACAAGATGAGAATGACCACCAGAATCACGCCGATGGTACCGATCCGATTCTTGTTCATTGTCCTTCCTTTTCCTTCCTTTTTCGTCCAACACACTCTAACTTTACCATTCCGGAGATTCGTGCGTGGATTGGCGACGTGTTACGTACCGACCCCCACAACCTGACGCTTCTCCGACAACGTAAACTGGACCTCGGCGTTATGCACTTCCGACCACAAGTAGGCGAGCGTCGATTCCGCGCCCTGGTTCCGATTCACACCGGACCGTTGCAAGCCGTCACAGCAGGCGCCCGACCGGACGTCAACGAGTGGCTGGCCCAGGCTATTTTGGCCATGGAACCAGTCGCGCGCCCGACGGAAGGTAGCCAAGTAT
>CAZYEX010000003.1:0-72919 GCA_964646605.1 uncultured Phycisphaera sp.
CGATGGCGGTGAAATTGGTTACTCAGACAAACAGCACAAGGGCAATGTCGGGGAGGGCCAGTTCCACATTACTGACAAGACCTTGCAAACCCATCTGGACAGATACTTCCACAAAACCCTGACCTACGACGAGCTTTACCAGCTCCTCGCCGCCGACGGCTAGGTGAAGAGGAGCGGCTGGGGACTCTTGATTGACGAGGCATCAGAAGTCGCGAGGTTTGACTCTTGGTGGACTGGCGGTTGCAAGAGTGTCTGGAGTTCTCTATCAACAGCAATCTCTGCCGCAAACGGGTTGCTATTCTGCCATCCGGTTTTTCCAATCGTTCGGAATTTCTCCAGCCTGCGAATCGCGATTTCACAGAAAACAGGATTGATGTCCATCGTATGGCAATTTCGCCCGAGCATTTCTGCCGAGAGCAACGTCGATCCCGAATGAGCGAAGAAATCCACAATCAAATCGCCGGGGTCTGAACTGGCGCGGATAATTCGCTCGCAGCTCTTGAGCGGCTTCTGCGCGTAGCAGCCGTTGACGTTCTCCTCCATGCGATAGAACACCTGTTGGATATCGACCCAAACATTGCCCGCCCGGATGTTTTCCGATTTGCTGCGTTCGAGGTTCTCGGTCACGACACCGTTCACCTCTTTGTAGTAACCGCGTAGAATCTTCGGGATGTTCGTGTACTCAGCCTCAATGTTAAAAACCGGCGAGCCTCTGACGTAGTAGAGCAGTTCTTGTCGTAGTGCCATCCAGTTTTTTTGCGTTCCGTAGCCTCGCTGGTTACGCATGGTGATGAACGACCGTGGACGAAAGGCAGTCTCTCTCATCATCAGCATGAAGTCGGGTAGCGGTTGAAAGCCTTCATTTTGGTCAGCCCCCATCCAAACGTAGAGAGACGCGTCCTTCCCCAGCACGCAGTCGGTGTTCGCAACCCAGCGTCTGCACCAATCCATGAACTCGTTGATACTCCGCCTCTCGAAAGCGACCAAGTTGTAGGGCGGGTCATGCAATGCGAGTCGCGCTACGTCGCTCCCAACCAATTTCTGCACGTCCTCCCAGCGAGATGCGTCCAAACAACCAACGCGGTGTTTGCCGATCGGATCTTCCCACACTTCGCCTTGACGCAATCTGCAATACCTTTGCAGAGCCGCTTGAAGCTGCGGCACTTCGTCGAGCCGAGGTAATGGACTGTTCTCCATAGCTGTTTCCTAGGCTACCAACTTCACACCTTCGCGTAAACCTCCGCATTCTTTTCTACGAACTCCTTCGACTTCGCTTCCATCCCCTTCTTCAGCGCCTTTGACCACAAAACAGCACGCGATTCGCTTTGACGGCCGGGGTTGGCGGCAGCAGCACCAACGCCCTTGAGCGTTGGGGCGACAAGCTGACCCTAAACCCGCACCCTCTCGCTCGCCCGAAAGGAGCCATCGTCCGACCGAGCTGATCGGTCCGCGCGCTCCCCTCCACCGATCACCTTCCAAGTTATTCTGTATGATGCCTCGGTCCCCGCTCACCGCGGTCAGCGGGCAACGGACGGCGGAGTTCAGTACCGCGACAGTGATGGCGCGGTGTTGGCGCAAGGATGAACTACGTATGGCGAAGGGACAACACGCATGGCCGACGGGGAATCTCGAAAGGGAACCCCACGTCCCTCTTTCCCCGGCATGGGGAATGGGTCGTTCCTGTTCGGCAATGGACAATCCGCTCTCGCCAGGGGCCATCACATGGCAGCCAACCACGCCGGGCGCCAAACCGGAGAAAAAAATATACGAAACGAAGCCATGCTAAACTTACGCTTGACAAGAGCAGTATGGCCGAGCGGCATCCCTCGCCGCAGCCGCCACCAATCGAGAGGACCGCACGCGGCTGTGCGGGCGCACTCCGCCTTGCCCCTCCGTCCCTCATCAATGATGTGTCGCTACGCTATGGCGCGCCGGCGTTCTTCGCGGCTACGCGAGGTTGCGAGCGCGCCGGCGAACTCGAGGCGGCGAGTTGCTCGCCCACCCACGCGTTCCGCGGATCGATGCGCTTGGCCTCGACGAGATGATGATACGCGGCCTCGGGATGATTTCGGCGGATGAGGAACTTGGCCGTGGCGACATGCGCGGCGGCGCTGTCGGGCTCCATGGCCACCGCCTGGCGATAGCGCAATAGCGCTCCGTCGAGATCACCGCGCTGCTCATATTCATCGGCGAGGAAAAGGTATTGCCTGGCCGAGGGTCCCACGAAGTCCGCCGCCCATTGGGCGTGCGCGAGCGCCTCCTCGAACTGCCCCTTGAGTTCCAGGGTGATGTTGAGCCCCTCGAGCGACGCCTGGTGACCGGGGGATTCGTCGATGGCCCGGCGATAGTAGGCCACGGCGTTGTCCAACTCTCGGAACGCGGCCGCGTGGTTGCGCTCCGCGAACTTCTGCTTGGCGACCATCACGCTGCACACGCCCATGTCGTGAAGCGTCTCCACCCGGCGATGGGCCTTGTTCTCGGCGTTGAGCAGCAAGTATCGCGCCGGGCCGTACTCGCCGCGGAGCATCGCGTATTGACCCTCGAGGCGAAGCTGCTGATAATTGGGCCCGCATCCGCCCAGGAGCATCGCCAAACAGAAAAGGGCGACGATCACCAGGGGAATGTTGGACCAGTCCGTCTCGTGCGAATCATCTGCATGTGTCATCTCGAGTTCCTCCGTGCGTTCGAGGTACTTCCCTGCGTCGCGGGGCCTGTCGCGCACCGGGCCCCACGGACGGCTTCCCATGCCTGAGCGGTTCGTCATTCTACATCATCGGTCGGACCAGGGCGAACACTGGGACCTAATGCTGGAACGCGGGGACGTCCTGCTCACCTGGCAACTCCTGCGCGACCCGACGGATCCGGCCAACTACCCCATCCCGGCCCGGCGAATCGGCGACCACCGCAAGGCCTACCTCACCTACGAAGGCCCGCTCTCGGGCAACCGGGGGACCGTACGGCGGGTGGACGAGGGGAGTTTCCGCTTCATCCGGCAGGGTGCCGCGGGGTACTCGTTGGACGTGAATGGTCGGTGCCTTTCCGGTCGCTTCGACCTAATCGTTGCGGGTGGCGAAGCATGGTTTCTAGCGACGGCCACCCGCGTGGGCGGGTCGGCGGCGTCACCGTGAGCGGCTCGACATCGCCCTGGGGGAACCCTAGCATGGCCTCTCTCGTTTCCCGACGCCGTCATGGCGGGGCGGTCGGGTCGTCGTGGGCGGCAGTCCACGTTTCAAGTTCCGTCAATTGAAGGGAGCCGGGCATGAGCCGAATAGGCACGTCGATGTGGTTGGGTTTTCTCCTCATCACCCCCGTCGCGGTGGTGGGCGATGTAATTACGGATTGGAACGAGGTCACCTTGGATGCGATCCGGATCACGTCGACCAATCCGCCGAAGGCATCAAGGGCGCTGGCCATGGTCCATGCGGCCATGTACGACGCGGTCAACGCGATCGAAGGTACGCACGAGGCTTACCTCGTCGAGGCCTCGCCGCCCGCGGGCACGTCGGCGGAAGCGGCGGCGGCGACGGCGGCGCACGACGTGCTGGCGGCCTTGTTCGCCGATCTGTTGACGGAGTTCGACGCTGCGCTCGCTGGGTCCCTGGCGGACATTTCCGACGGCCAATCGAAGGACGATGGGATCGCCTTCGGACAGTCGGTGGCAGCACAAGTTCTTGCGGCGCGGGCCGATGACCACTCCGCCGACGTTCTCGAATACGCGCCCAGCGGCGAAGTCGGGCGTTGGGCGCCGACTCCTCCGGCGCTGGCGGCGGCGCTGTTGCCGAACTGGCCCTCGGTGACCCCCTTCGCCATGACCAGCGGTTTTCAATTCCGCGGCGGCGGCCCGCCGGACCTGGCCAGCGACGAGTACGCCGTAGCGTTCAACGAAGCGAAGGAAATCGGTCGTGCCGACAGCGCCACCCGCACCGAAGAGCAAACGGAGATTGCGCAGTTCTGGATTAATGGCGGGGCAACGGCGACTCCGCCGGGGCACTGGAACTCGATCGCACAGCTCATCGCCGAAGGGCAGGCGAACGACCTGGCGAAGAATGCGCGGTTGTTTGCGCTACTGAACATCGCATTGGCGGATGCGGCCATTGCTTCGTGGGACAACAAGTACGCTTACGACCACTGGCGTCCGGTTACGGCGATTCCCGCGGCGGCGAACGACGGGAACGATGCGACCGAGGCCGATGCCGACTGGCTGCCGCTCATTCCGACGCCGCCATTTCCAGAATACACCTCGGGGCACAGCACCTTCAGCGGCGCCGGGTCCAAGATTCTCGAGCAGTTTTTCGGAACCGACGAGATCGAGTTCACGGTGAACAGCGACTCGACCCCGGAGGTCTTTCGCACCTTCGACAGCTTTTCCGCGGCGGCGGATGAGAGTGGGCAGAGCCGCATCTACGGCGGTATTCACTGGCAGTACGCGAATCAGGATGGACTGCGCTCGGGGCGTGATCTCGCGGAGTACGTCTACGCCAACTTCCTGACGGCCGTCGAGGCCGCGGACGCCGACGAAGACGGGGTCGCCGACGATGCGGACAACTGTCCTGCGGATGCCAATGCGGATCAAGCGAACGGCGACGAGGACGGCGTGGGCGACGTGTGCGACAATTGTCCCGATGACGCCAATGCGGACCAGGCCGATGAGGACGACGACGGCCACGGAGATGTCTGCGACGCCGACGGCGGCGGACGACCACGGATTTGCGGGGCGTTCAATCTACTCAACCTCGCGGGGCTGACCGGTCTGCTGATGATGTTACGGGCGATACCCGTCCGCCGACGCCGCTAGGGCGGGCGCGGGGTCGATCGAACGCGAATGAGCGCGGCGCGATCGCCGCCGCTGGGCGTCGAGCATGACCACGGCCCCGGCGACGGCGGTCGCGCCGCCTAGCCATTGTGTCGAGGTCAGTCGTTCGTCGAAGAGGAACGAGGAAGCTGTCGTGGTCAGGAAGGGCTGCAAGAGAATGACTCCGCCGGCGAGAGCCACTCCCAGTCGGGCGATCGCGGCGTAGTAGGTGACGTGGGTGATGGCGATGCCGGCGAAGGCGGAAGCCGTGAGCATGGCCAGTTGTCCCCAGGTCATCTGCGCGGCCTCCGCGCCGTGTCCGCGGGCGAAGAGCAGCATGACGGGGATGACCCCGGCGGCGGTGTAGGAGCTGATGGCCGCGAAGGCGGTCGCGGAGCGGATTTCGTTCATGTAGTACCGCACGGAGAGCGAGTACCCGCCGTAGAGCAGACCTGCGGCCATACCCAGGGCGATGCCGACGGCGGTGGCGCCGCGCGGCGGCTCGTTCCCCAGAAAACACAAGCCGAGGAGCCCGAACATCACCAACACGACGCCCGATACGTACCCGGCGGAGCGCACGAGGGCGCGTTCCCCGGGAAAAAGCAGATAAGCGCCCAGGGCCACGAAAACGATCTGCAAACGGAGGAGGAAGGTGATCAGTCCGGGGTTGATGTAGTAGGGGGCCCAGGCGAAACACATCTGCGCCGCGAAGTTGAACAAACTTGGCACCAGCGCCGCTCGCCACAATCCCTTGGGCAAGCGGCCTCGCGCCGCGCCGTGGATCAGCAGCGGCGACCAGAACAGGGCGGAGATTCCGTAGCGCCATCCGTTCGCCGTCCATCCGTCGATGTAGGTGGTGAAGTATTTCAGAAACAGAGGGACGCTGGACCAGCCCAGCAAGGTGACGAAGATCAACACGATCCCGCCGGTGTGGTCCTTGGATGGGTCACGGGTCATGGGGGCGGTTCGCTCAAGGGCAGTGCAGGGTGATGCGTGTTTCGCGTCCGCCGCGCTGGATGGGGATCGTCCAGCCCAGATTCAGGGGGACGCAGAGGCCGCCGTTTGCGTCGGTGCAGTAGGCCAGGGCCGCGGAGACTTCCCAGGTTGCGTCGGCGACGGCGGCGGTCGGAATGCGCACCGAAAGCGGTAGCGAGGTTGACTTCCCCGTTTGTTGAACCAGAGTCGTGCCATTGGATGTCACGCGAATGGACCACGGGGCCTCGGAACTGAGTTTGCCTCCCTCGGGCAGCGGGCCGTCCAGGCGAATGTCGATGTCCGCGCCGGTCGCGACCGCGACGGGTTCGAGTCGGATGCTCTTGTCCGCGCACAACTGGACGGTTGACGGCAGCGACAGGCCGTCCAACGCGACCTCGCACCATGCTCCCGTCGCCAAGTGTACTCGCGCGACGCGATGGTTGTTGGTGTCGGCGACGAAGACATGCTCACCGGCTACGGAGAGCCCGCCGGGCTCGAAAAAGGCGGGTTTACCGTCGTCGGTCGAGGCCCCAGGTTGACCCGTGCCGAACAAGGTCCGCACGGAGCGGGCGCCCGGATCGACCACCTTGATCTTGTGGTTGTAGGTATCGGCGACGAGCAGCATCCGCCCCCAGGCCGACACGCCCAATGGATGTTGTAGTTTCGCCTTCGGGAAAACGCCGTCCACGTCGCCGAAGGAGAACAGTCCTTCGCCGAGCACGGTGAACACTTGCTCGTCGGCCATGTCGATGCCGCGGATGGCGCTGACCTCACTGTCCGCGACGTAGAGGTTTCCGCCCAGGGCGCAGATGCCCGATGGTTGCGCGAAGGCGGAGATCTCGGTGGGTCCGTCGACGAGGTTCTCACGGCCGGTCCCGGCCAGAGCCCGAGCGAAGCCCACGGGTAGGTCGACCCGCCAGATCTGATGCACCCCGGCCATGGCCACGTAGAGCGTCGATCCTTCCAGGCACAAATCCCATGGCGAGTTCAGACCTTGCTGCGCGCCCATCCCCCCCCCGGCGCGGTCATTCTCCATGCGTCCGGTGCCGACGACGGTGGAGACCTCGAACGTGTCGAGATCGATCTTGCGGATGAGGTGGTTTTCGGTGTCCGCGACGTAGAGGTTGCCGTGTCCCGCGGCAAGTCCTTGGGGATGGTTGAACGTGGCCCGGTCCGCCGGACCGTCGTCGGCGCCGATCGCCCCGCTGCCGACGACGCGAAGGACCTTCGTTCGGCCGTGGGCATCGGGCAGTTTGGCGATCACGATGCGATTGTGGTTCGAGTCGGCGATGAACAGGCGATCGGAGGGGACGTCGGCGAGGACCTTGCCGGGAAACGCCAGCCCCGTCGTAGCGCGGACGTTGCCCTCTCGGCGCAGCTCCAACGGTCCGTTCGCCGCTGTCCCGAGCGCCCGGCCTTGGGCGAGCGCTTGTGCGATCAGCTCATCGAGAACTTCTCGGTTCCCCTCGCCCGCGGCGACGCCGACGATATGCCCGCTGGGGTCGATGACCACGACCGTGGGCCAGCTCCGCACGGCGTAGGCCCGCCAGATTTTCATCTGGTCGTCGATGACCACAGGGTGGCGGATTTCGTAACGCAGAATGGCCGCCCGGATCGTCTCGCGATTGGCTTCGTTGGTGAACTTGGCGCTGTGTACGCCGATGAAGGTCACCGGATCGCTCGCGTATTTGTGTTCCAGGTACGCAAGGTCGGGCAGAATGTGAATGCAGTTGATGCAGCAGTAAGTCCAGAAGTCCAAAACCACGATCTGTCCGTTCAGTTCGTGCCCGAACCGCAGAGGTCGATCGGTGTTCAACCAACCCAACCCGGCGTCCAACGTTGGAGCGTACACGTTCCCGGACATGATCCCTCGCCTTGTTCCCTATCGCCGAGCGCCGCCCCCCTCCGGCCACGCGACCTCGGCGATTGCGGACGATTCCGTCAACCCGTTCATTCGGCTAGCCTATTGTACATTGCCGCCGTTGGCGGGGGAACGTGTATGATGGACTACGAAGTAACCCTGCTCCCCTTCATCATAATCCTGCTGGTCGGCGTACTCGGGTTGGGCGGGGCCGTCCTGGCCCTGCTCGCATGGTGGTCGCAGCGATTCACCGACAAACAACGCAACGAACCGCGGGCGATCAAGGAACGACGGGAGCGCGGCGAGTGCGTTGTCTGTGGATATGACCTGAAAGCCAATGTCTCGGGGCGCTTTCCAGAATGCGGAACGCGAGCTTGGCAGTGAATGTACGGTGCGTTCTTCGAACGAACCTTCGCCCCTGGTGCGTGCCGTGTAAGCAGCTGACGATCGGGTAAATCGCGTACAAGACGCGCGTGGCCGGCCCGTGAGAACCACGGGCCGGCGACCGCACTTTGTTCCGCCGTACCGTTCTGCCGACGATCGTCCGTCAGGGGCAGGTCGGATAGGTTATGTGGGGAGTGCCGCTTTCGCAGCCCTCCAGGGTCTGGTTGAAAATCACTCCGAAGTAGTCGTCGTAATCGACGTCACAGTCGCCATCGACGTCGTAGACCACAGTGCCCCAGAGGGGATGACCGGCCTGGTCGATGATCGGCGTGTTCTGGGGCGAAAAGTCGCAGACGTCGTCGTCGTTGTAGACGTCGTCGCCGTCGATGTCGTCGTCGCAGAGGTCACCATCCGGGTCGCCCCTCCAGGAGTCACAGTTTTCCTGATCGGGGTTGTTGTTCATCGGACAGTTGTCGCAGCCATTACCCAACCCCACACCCTGCTCCCCGTCCCCATCGTCGTCGACGTTCGTGCTCGACGCCGTGCTCGGGCAATAGTCGCACGTATTCCCGAAGGGGTCGCCGTCGGCGTTCGCCTGGTCAGGGTTATTACAAACGCCGGGGTTCTCACAGTGGTGATCCGGGTTTCCCGGATTGCAGTTGTCGCACTTGTCCCTGACCGGGTCGCCGTCCGACGACGGAAAGTCCTCGCACGAGGAGTTGAAGTACGGCGTACCGCCCTCGGCGTCGCACACGCTGACCGGGTGGTTATCGCAGCGACTGGGGGTGGGGATGGGATGGTCCGGGGTAGGGCCCGGGTTACAGCACGTATAGGTGGCGGTGCAGGTTGTGCCGCCACAAAGGGTGCCGGTAGCGGTGAACGCGGTGGCGGTCCCGGCGCAGGACCCTTGCGTTTTGACCGTACAGGTAAACGGCGACGACGGTCCTGCGCAGCAGGCGCCGCAGGTGTTGGGTGTGCAATTCGACCCCACTTCGCCTGCGATGCCGCCCAGATCGTTGCAGCATAGGGCGTCGACGTCGCTGCACGAGGCATCCGGAAAGCAGCACGCGCGTATTCCCGCGCACTTGACGTAGCCCTGGAAGGCGCAGGTCAACAACGCCCCTTCCGCCGTCGCCGCCGCAACTCCGGCCACTTTCAGATCATCCCCCGGCGCGGAGACTTGCGGGAGAACGTCCTGGCAGCAAGGCGGACGGTTCGAGTAGGCCCAACAACAGGTGCCCGATCCATAGCAATACGCCCGAGGCGGGTACGGTGTGGGAATGTCCGCCGACGCCCGCTCCATCCAACCGGGACAGGTCAGGAGCGCGCCCAGCAGCAAGACGGTCAAGTTAGCGAAATGCCTAGGCTTCCCTTCGCGTGAACAGATTCTCTTGTGGGTCATCATGGCTTTACTCCTCCTCAAAATGAGAATGGACGGGCGGCCGACGCAGCCGCCACTCGATTCCGAAGGATGACGGACCCGTTCCTGTCGAGCACGCTGAGATGTGGAAGTGGCTCGACGACATATACCGACTGCGGCGAGGCAGTGTGGGTATGGACGGGCGCTGAGATCACGACCCGCGATTCTCGCGTCATGGAAACGCGACTCCGCATAGCGACGAGTGAGGCGCTCGCCCAGCCCTACAGGAACCAATGATAGAGAGCCGCGCCCGACTCGTCGGTTTCCAGATGTTCGAGATCGACCTGCGGGGATGGTATCATGCGTGGGAGAGTTGCAACAGGGCGAGGCCGATGCAAATTGCGATCACCGGGGCTACGGGCTTCTTGGGGCGATACATCGTCCGGCATCTTGTAGGGCTTCAACACACCTGCCGATGCTGGGTTCGACCAGGCTCGGATCGCGGGGGTTTTGACGGCTTGCCCGCCCCCGTCGAATGGGTTGCCGGCGATTTATCCGACGAGGGTTCGATGGCCGCGTTGGTGAAGGACGCCGCCGCTGTCATTCATGCGGCACTTTATCGCCCTGGCGCGGGCTTTCGCGGGCAGGAGGGCGATGTGCCGACCTTCGTCGAGCGGAACGTCCTGGGGACGATCCGACTCATCGAACATGCCCGCCGCGCGGGGGTTGCCCGTTTCATTTTCATTTCGACGTGCGCGGTACACGAGAAGATTCTCGACGACCGGAAGCTGGACGAGTCTCATCCTCTCTGGTCTACGTCGCATTACGGCGCCCACAAGGCGGCGATCGAGAAGTTCATTCACAGCTACGGGCTGGGAGAGAGCTACGACATCTGTGCGCTTCGTCCGACGGGCATTTATGGAGTGGCACGACCGGTCCACAAGAGCAAGTGGTACAACCTGGTCCAGGCCGTCGCCCGCGGCGAGGCGATCTCCAGCGATCGCGGCGGGAAAGAAGTCCACGCCTCCGACGTCGCCAAGTCCGTCGGCATTCTGCTGTCCGCACCGGGCGTGGCCGGACAGGTCTACAATTGCTACGATCGCTACGTCGCCGACCAGGATGTCGCTCTCGTCGCTCAGCGCCTCACCGCAAGGAAAAACACGATTGCCTTGCTCAACAAGGGGTCGAGGAACCAGATCGAAACCGGCAAGCTCCGCGCCTTGGGGATGACCTTCGGGGGCGCGGCGTTGCTCGAAGACACGATCCGAGAGATGTTACGAGCGCTTCCCCAGCCGCAACGCTGATCCGGCAGTTTGGGCGAGCTTTGCAGCGTTGCGACGCGCGATGCGCGGTCGAGTCACCCTCAAGTTTTTCAGTATTGAAATCCGATATGCCAAGCGGAGTCTCGTCCTCGGGCTGACTCGGCGTTCGTCTGCGCAACGACTATGGATGGTCGTTGCTCGGACGGAGAGTTAGTCCCAAGCTAGAGGATGACGGTTCCGAATCCGTTCGCTGGGCGGCAGGAGGCGGCCCGGTGAATGGTCGAATGGCACGCCTCCGCAGACGGTAAAGAACGAATACTGGGTATAATGGTGTAGTGGATTGGTCGTTTCGACTGTTCCCGTACATCCCATTTTATCCATTTATTGGTTGGCGCTGGTCGAGGGTCAAACGGTGAGAACGATCACGATTGCGAATCAAAAGGGCGGGTGCGGAAAAACGACGGTGGCCATTAACCTAGCGGCTTCCTTGGCCCGCGAGGCCCGGCGGGTTTTGCTGGTCGATCTCGACCCACAGGCGCACTGCGCGGTGGGGATGGCCGTCCCGGAGGAACATATCGACCTCTCGATCGGCGATTGTCTGTTCGGGCGGCTGGACGGTGCCAAGGTGGAGCTGTCGCAGATCACCTGGCAGATCGCCCCGAACCTAGAACTGGCTCCGTCGCGGGCGACGCTCTCGGGGCTGGAACCGCGACTCGGCGACCGGACGGACACCGACACGCTGCTCTTTGATCTCTTGCGTGAGAATGAAAAGCGCTTCGACTATTGCGTGGTGGATTGTCCGCCGCATCTGGGTTTGTTGATGCGGAATGGACTTCGTGCGGCCGACGAGGTGGTGATCCCGGTGGATACGGGGTTCTTCTCCTTGCACGGGTTGACGCACCAGCTGGCCACGATCGACGAACTGTCGGAGCGGAGAGGGTTCAAGCCTGTGGTTCGGATTCTGCCCAACCAGTATGACGTTCGCACCAAGCTGGCCCGCGAGATTCTGGCCGAGCTCCGCAATCGCTTCAAAGGGTTGGTCTTCGAGACGATCATCAACTTCAACACCAAGCTCAAGGAAGGGGCGAGTTTCGGGCAACCCATCACGGAGTTTGCGCCGGCCAGCATGGGGGCGCGGGACTTTGAGGCGTTGGCCCGGGAATTGGTGGTCTCGGAAGCGCCGCGCGTGGCGACGCCGGAGATGTTGCAGCACGTGGAGCGGCTGGCGAAGGATGCGGAGCGCCTATTGGCGACGACGGCGACGTTGGTGGATTCGCGGCGTGGGCCTGCGGTTCGGCCCGTCGGTGCGCCCGCCGTGCCCGCGGATTTCGCGTCTGTTCCGCCGGCCCCCGAGAGTTCACCGCCGGTGCGGATCGCTCCGCGCTCCCCCGCGCAGCCGGCCAAGCCCGCGACGCCGGTGCGTGTGCCCGCCACGCGAAGTCCGACCGTGTCGCCGGCGGTTCGACCTGCAGCCGTCGCCCCACGACCCATCGACGAAGCGGTCGTGTCCACCCGATCCGAGAGCGAGTTGCACGAAGACATCAGCCGCAAACTCGAATCCATTTACGGCGTTCGCCAGGACGGGGACGTGGCCATCTTCCGCAGCCGCTTCCCCGAGGCCAGCGAAATTCAGATCGCCGGCGACTTCAACGACTGGATGCCGCACACCACGCCGATGCGTCGCCTGGCGGACGGCGACTTCGAGGCCCGACTGAAACTTCCGCGCGGGCGATATCGCTACCGGCTGGTGGTGGACGGTCGATGGTCGCACGACGTGTACAACCCCACGATCGAAACCAACGAATACGGGGAACTGAACTCCGTCGTAGAGATCAAACAGTAGCGCCGGGCTGCGTGCCTGACACTTTGGACCGGGGCGGTCGCAGTCGTCCGTCGAACGGGCGACGCTCCGATCATTCCTTGGTGAGGCTCTTGTACAACGTGTCCACCCATTGATCGGTCTTGATGAAACCCTGCCCCCAGGGTTTCCAGGCGTCGGGCAAGCCTTCGGCTTTGATCTGTTCGAGGGGTTGACCGGCGGCGATGCGCGTTTTCACAATCTGGCTTGTTTCCACGAGCATGGCGTGGAACTTCTTCAGACCGTCGAGGGTTGAGAGCGGTCCGTGACCGGGGATGATCTTCACGTCGGGCGGGGCGTCAGCGATGATCCGGGCGACATTCCTGGCCATTCCCTCGACGTTGCCGCCGTGATCGAGATCCACAAAGGGGAACATGCCCGCGAACATGTGATCACCCACGTGGATCACATTGGATTGGGTGAAGAAGACCACGCAGTCGCCATCGGTGTGGCCGGCGGGCAAGTGCAACACGCGGATGTCCTCGCCGTTGAAGTGGACGGTGAGCGAATCCGCGAAGGTGACGACGGGTAGACCCTCTTTGGGCAGGGGCTCGACCTTGCGGCCGAACAATTCCTGCTCGGAGGAGACTCGCTTGCGCACATTCTCGTGGGCGATGATCGTGCCGTCGCGCCCGAAGTGCGGATTGCCGCCGGTGTGGTCGCCGTGCCAATGGGTGTTGAGGATGAACTTGGGTTTTTCGTGGCCAAGTTTGCCGAGGGCGGCTTTGATTTTCTCGGCGAGCGGCGCGAACTGGTCGTCGACGATGAGAATGCCGTCGGTTCCGACGCAGACGCCGATGTTTCCGCCGCGGCCTTCGAGCATGTGGACCGTTCCGGCCACATGCGTGGACTTGATCTGGACGGCGTCGAACTCCTGCTGTGCGAGCGCCGCTGGCGATCCACAGACCCACAGGAGCGCGACTGCTGAGAAAACTGTGTTTTTCATGCAACTCATCCTCCTACGCCGACCCACGACCTCGCCATACACCGAGAGCGGATCATACGTTGGCGACGGCAGGCACGGCAAGGTGCTCCCTATTGCCGCTCCAGCGCCATGTGATTTCTTTCATCATGCAGTAACACACGGGGAGCACGAACAGAGACAGGAGTTCAATGGTCAGTCCGCCGATGGCGGGTAGTGCGATGGGGATCATCACATCGGCCCCGCGCCCGTTGCTGGTCAGGACCGGCATCAGGGAAAGAACCGTCGTCGCCGAGGTCATCAGGCAGGGGCGTACGCGCTGCACACCGGCGGTGACTACTGCCTCACGAATGTCCGCGATGCCGCGGATGGGCCGACGCGCGCACTCCTGGTTTAAGTAGGTCGCCAACACGACACCGTCATCGGTGGTGACACTAAAGAGGGCGATAAATCCCACCCAGACCGCGGCGCTGAGATGGTAGGGATGAAAATGCAAGAGATCGCGCACATTCACTCCGAACACGTCGAAGTTGCAAAACCACGGTTCGGCAACCAGCCACAATCCGATAAACCCGCCCGCCCATGCAACGGGAATCCCGCTAAACACAATCAACGAGACGGGGACAGATCGAAATTCGAAGTAGAGGAGTAGGAACAGCAGAAGCATGCTCACGGGAAGGATGATGGAAAGACGTGCCTGAAAGCGGACCTGGTTCTCATAGTTCCCGGCAAACTTGTAATGAACCCCAGGAGGCAGAACGAACTCCCCAGCGGCAATTTTGGACCTCAGCGCCCGGTCCGCGTGTTCGACAATGTCCACCTCCGCGAATTCCGGCAGTTTGTCGAAGAGTACATAGGCGACCAGAAAGTTGTTTTCACTCTTGATGTCTTCCGGTCCGCGGACGTACTCGATCTGCACCAACTGGCGCAGCGGGACTTGTTGTCCGTCCGATCCCGGCACCAGAATGCGTTCCATTTCCTCGACACTGTCGCGCAGTTCGCGAGGGTAACGCACCCGGACGGGGTAGCGTTCGCGGCGTTCGATGGTGGTGGTGGCTCGAATGCCGCCCAGCGCCATTTCGATGACGTCCTGCACATCACGGATGTTCATGCCATGGCGTGCAATTCGCTCTCGATCAATGTTGATTTCCCAATAGGGTTTTCCGATGGTGCGGTCGGGAATGATCGCGTCCTTGGCGACTCCGGGGACGGTTCGGAGAATGTCCGCGATCTGCAGTCCGACGCTTTCGATTTGTTGCAGGTCCGAGCCGAACACTTTGACGCCCATGGGCGCCCTCATGCCGGACTGCAGCATGACCAAGCGCGCGGAGATCGGTTGCAATCGCGGCGCGCCGGTGACTCCGGGGAATTCGGCCGCCTTTTGGATTTCCCGCCAAATGTCGTCGGAACTGCGAATATGCTCCCGCCACTGCCGGATGGGTTGCCCCTGGTCGTCCAATATCGGTTCGCGGGTGACGGGATCGAGCTTGTACTCCGTCTTGTAGAGAATCAGCGTTTCGATCATAGACAAAGGCGCCGGATCCATGGCCGTCTCCGCCCGACCGATTTTTCCGACGACACTTTCGACCTCGGGGATCGCTTGAAACGCCTTGTCCTGCTCGGACAAAACTTCCATCGCGGCACTGATTCCGGCATGAGGCATCAATGTGGGCATATAGAGAAAGGAGCCTTCGTCGAGCGGAGGCATGAACTCTCGGCCAAGCCCTGGGAATTCATGGCTCGCCCCGACCCAAAGTTTTTCGTAGATCCCCGCCGCGCCCGGGCCTGATATTGTGGGATGGGGAAGCCAACTGAAGACGCGACCGAACCCCAGCCACACCACGATGCCTAACACCACAAGAGCGCCGGGAACACTGAGAAAAAGAAACTTGTGTGCAAGGAACTGGCGCAGTAGTCGTGGGTAGAAATCAATGAACACCACGCGCACGCTCGCCCAGGCTAGGTTGATTCCTAGCACAATCACAAGATTGCGAAGGAACCCGTGGCCTGGGCCTAGCGGCATCCAGTGTTGCGTCAAGAGAACAACGACCACGGCCATGACCAGGAAGCTCATTACCGAGCCAAGTCGTCGTCCGGTTGAAGGTGGAAGGTACCCCTCCACAATGGCAATGCCGCCGTAGACAGCGGCGGCGACGCCCGCCCAGTTCCACCCCCATGCGACCAAGGCCACGGCGCCGGCGATCCATCCGATGGGGATGGCGGCGCGCAGTCGCCCCGACCGGCGGCCCGAAGGGGTGAAGACCAACACGGCCAGCGTCGGCAAGACAAACATGGCCACAAGCAACGAACCCAGTAGCGCGAATGTCTTGGTAAAGGCCAGGGGACGGAACAGTTTGCCCTCCGGGCCTTCCAGGGCAAAGACGGGTAGGAACGCAATCACCGTCATCAATATGGCCGTCGTGACGGCTGAGCCGATTTCACGCGATGCTTGATATACAACGTCGGCCAGGGGCTTGGACTGTCCCTCTCTCTCCAAGTGGCGGACGATATTCTCGGTGAGGATGATGCCCATATCTACCATGGTGCCAATGGCGATGGCGATGCCGCCCAGACTCATCAGGTTGGAATCCACACCAGTGATCTTCATGAGTGTGAAACATATCATCACGGCAAGCGGCATGGTGAGACTAATGACGATGCAACTGCGGACGTGGCGGAGAAACAGGAGGACCACGAAGGTGGTAACCAGGATTTGCTCGAAAAGCGCGTCTTTGAGCGTATCCAACGTTTCGTGAATGAGTTGAGTACGGTCGTAAAAGGGGACAATCCGCACCTGCGACGCCGTCCCATCGGGCAGTGTCGTTGTGGGCAGACCCGGTGAAAGTTCCTCGATTCGCGCTTTGACCCGGTCAATGACCTCCATGGGATTGGCGCCGTAGCGGACGAGGACGACGCCGCCCACCGCCTCGGTTCCCGCCTTGTCCAGCACGCCCCTGCGCAGGGCCGGCCCTATGGCAACCCGGGCGACGTTCTTTACGAGAATGGGAACATTGTCGACCGCGCGAAGGACCGCGTTCTCAATGTCCTCGACGCCGCGCAGAAATCCTTTGGCTCGAACGACATATTCCACGCCGTTCCACTCGACCGTCTCGGCGCCGACGTCGATGTTGCCGCTCTGCAAGGCCATGAAGACGTCCTGCAGACGAACATTGTGAGCGAGCAGTGCCTGCGGATCCACGTCCACTTGATACTCACGGACGAAACCGCCGACGCTGGCGACTTCACTCACGCCTTCGATCCCCTGCAGAGCCCAGCGAACATACCAGTCTTGAATGCTTCGCAGCCGCATGGGATCGAAACCGCCATTGGACCCTTCGAGCGTGTACCAGAAGACTTGGCCCAGCGCCGTCGCGTCCGGTCCCAGGGACGGAGTTACGCCTTCGGGAAGCATTTGTTGCGCTACGTTCATTTTTTCCAAGAGGCGAGAACGACACCAATAGAAATCGTGCTCGTCGTCGAAAATTACGTAGACAAGGGAGAATCCGAACATGGAATAGGCGCGGATGGTCTTGAAGCCGGCGGTACCCTGGAGCACCGTGGTCAGGGGATAGGTAATTTGGTTTTCCACATCCTGAGGAGAGCGCCCGGGCCACTCGGTGAAGACCACTTGCTGGTTCTCGCCGATATCCGGGATTGCATCTACGGGAATGGGATCCCGCGGGATGTGCGGGGATTCGACGTCAAACGGCATGACGCGATATCCCCAACCGAGAATCAAGAGCAGCAAGAGCAAGACCACCAATCGGTTATCCAAGAAGAACCGAATCAGCCGATCGGTGGCCGAACTGGGCGGTGCTGCGGCGTTGGGGTCGGAATGCGTGGAAGTCATCGATCTATTCTCCCTGCTGTGGGCCCGCCGCACGCGGCTGAATCATTTCTTTCAGAACACCACACGTGAGCATTTCGGCCCCGAAGTATGGGTTTCTCATGTCGGCTGAGGATTGCAGCCAGTCCGCCCCGCGATTGTTGAACGCCATGGGGCAATGGTAGAGGCGCAGTGGATCCGGCCCGGGCGCACCGGACTGTTTGACAACGGCGATGAGGCCATTGGAGAGAGTTTCAAACGCCGCCCGCGCGGCGCCGATGGTCTGCGCCGTGCTGATTCGTTCCGCCGCTGCTTTGTATTCTTGGAATCGAGCGTCCAACGCGTTTTCCGACTGAGAGGGACTGTGTGCCCTCGGACGGACTGTTGCGACTTCAAGAAGCCGCTTTGCACTCTGAACGGCGTCGTGTAACTGGTCACGCGCCAAGCCGTCGTGAATGGCATGATATTCACGGAAGACATTGTGAAAATGAATGCGCGCTTGCTCATTCGTAAAGTCAATTCCCACTGCGGCGGTGGGCTCCGATTTGGCGGGCAACGGATCGTGCGCGCTCTGCGGGAGGTTCATCATGCTCTTGCGGCCCAGGATTTGCGCCGCGCTGTCCACGCGCAGCGCGCCGTGAGCGACCACGGTGTCACCCTCGGACAAGCCTGAACGCACAATAAAGAATTCGCCCGCGCGGGGACCTAGTTCGACCTCTCGGCCCTCGTACGTGCCCGGCGCGTCGGACATGGCGACATATACAATGGCGCGTTTTCCGGTGAGCAAGGGGGCGGTCGCCGGAATCACGACGGGGAACTGCGTCGCCTCTACGTCGATTTTCGCATAGCCTAACGCCTCCGCGGACTGCAATGCCATTTCGCACTGGCTGCATGCGCCGCCGTGATCTTCCACGACCTCGGGGTGCATCGGACAGATCCACTTCCCTGCAAGCTGCGGGGCCACGACTTTCCCATCGGCGGTCACGATCGAGCGGACCGTGGCATGGACGAACATTTCCGGCTTCAGTCTTCCATCCACGTTGGGAATGTTGACGCGCATGCCGGCCGTGCGCGTGCGGGGATCGATCACAGGGTCAATGAAGGCCACCTTTCCGCCGAAAATCTCGCCGGGATAGGCATCCACGTGAATGTCAACGTCCTGGCCGTACCGAAGCCAGTTCAAGTCGGACTCATACACCTGCAATTTCGCCCAGACCTGGGAGAGATCCGTAATGGTGAACAGACGCTCTCCCATTTCCACGTACATTCCCTCGACCACGTGTTTTTCCGTCACCACGCCGCCGATCGGCGCGAACAGGGTCACATGACTGGAGGGCTCCGTGAGGCGCTCAATCTCCTCGAGTTGCTCGGGGGTGAGTCCCCATCGAAGTAGCTTCGCACGGGTTGTCTGCACCGCCTGCAACGCCGCTTCGCGCAGTGCCGGGATCCCAATGGCGTCCGACTCCTTGACGCCCTTGACGGCTTGCAGCAACTCGTCCTGCGCCGTCGACAGCTCGGGGCTGTACAGTCGAAGCAGATGATCGCCCTTCATGACGCGAACGCCGGTGTAGTCGACGAAAAGTCGGTCCAGTCGACCCGGAACCCGCGCCGTCATGGCCCGCTGCCGCGTTTCATCGAAAGCGATTTTTCCGAACAGGCGCACCTCCAAGGCGACTTCTCGGCGTTCGACGGGCGCCAGCGTCAGTTGCGCCAGCTTCTGTGCCCGAGGCGAAAGGGAAACCGTGGTTGTGTCGTCCCCCGCGCTGCCGGTCGACTCCTCGACGGGAACCATGTCCATTCCGCATACGGGGCATTTTCCGGGTTTGTCCACCGGCGGAATGCACATCATGGCACAGGCGTACTTGGCGGGCTTGGGGCTCGGCGGCGCGGACGGTGTTTCCGCGGGAATCAATTCCATTCCGCACACTGGACATGATCCAGGTGCGGAGCGGCGAATTTCGGGGTGCATAGAGCAAGTCCAGTATGCCGGATTGGGGATTGCCGCCGAAGGTTTGCTCTCCCCCGACGTCCATCGCGCGCCGACGAAGGCCCCGAGAAGAAACCCAGCAATCAGAATAGCCAAGGTCAGCACCACTCGAGGGGCGACGGAGGCTCGGCGTTGTCCACGAATTCGGTCGGCAACGCCGCCGAACAAAATGACAAGACGCGAATTCATCGTGGTATCTCGTGTCATTTGGATCCACCCTCCGGTGCGGCCGGAATGTCCGCAGTCATGGGCGGCCGCGGGCGCATCCATGATCCGCCCGATTCCCGTTCGATGCCAATGTGGGTTAACCACACATCGCGTAGAAACTCGAGGACCTTCATACGATGGGCGATCAAATCCTCACGGACTTGCAAATACACGGTGAACTCTTCCTGTCCCGAGCGATAGGACTGTTCGACCAGGCGCAGGTTTCGTTCCACCTCGGGCAGAATCTCGTCTCGAAAGAACTGAACTTGCTTGGCGCCGCTTTCGCCCTCCACGTACGACTGACGAAGCTTGGAGATGACTTGCTGGACCCGCGATTCGAACTCGGCCACACTTTGCCGATATTCGTGCGTGGCCTTGGCGACTTGCGCCTGATTCTGATCGAAGAGGGGGATTTCCAGTTCCAACATAGGCCCCGTAGTGTATTTCACGTCTCTATCCCGCGGCGCAAAGGGCAACGGCGCTTCGAACGGCGGAATGTCATTGACGACGGCGCGGAAGGCGCTGTTTCCGAATTTCCCCGCCCAGGTCTGATTCTGTGATCGCGCCGCGGGCGCTCGTTCAAAGGTCAGTCCGAGAGCAAAGTCCGGCCAGCCCTCGCGGCGCATCAGCTCGATTTCGTGCTCGGCGGCCTTCACCGCCCACTGCGCGGCCAATAGGTCCGGTCGCCGATCGCTCGCCGACGCGATTAACTCCCCTTCCGACGGCAACGGCGGCAGCGCATCGGTCAGTTCATTCAGACGTGGAAGCGTCCACTCTTCACCGCCGCTCGCCCAGCCCACGAGCGCCAGTAGCTCCCGTTTGAGACTGCGAACTTTGGTCTGCATCGACAACAGCTCCGACTGCAACTGCAAACGGCGAAGGCGCGACAGATTGACCTCCACTTGCGTCGCCTTCCCCGCCGCCTGCCGCATCTGGATCAAATGCGTCGATTGGTCCACGATCCGGACGTTATCCTCGATCAACTCCGCGCTGCGCGTGGCCCATTGCAGGTTGACAAACACCGTCCTGACGTCCGCGGCGGTTTGCAGGGCACGATCCGCGACCCGCAGAATCGTCTGCTGCAGTTGTGCGACGGCGACCTGTTTTCGCGCGGGAATGAGCCACAGGTCCTGCAACGGCTGCATGGGCAAGGCGTTGCCGCGGAGCATGGCCCGCCCGCCCCCTTCGGGCAGCATGGCCATCACGTTGATGACCGGGTTTTGCAGCAAACCTGCCTGCACCAGGTCGGCGTTGGCCTGCCCGATCATCTCGATCTCGCCGCGCAGTTCACGGTTGTTGCGAAGCGCCTGTGCGACCGCCTCGTCCATGCTCAGGACCGTCGCCCCATCCCACGCGGGCGGGACCTCGTCGCATGGCTGGGTCCAGTCGGGTCGCGTCCCGATGCGTTCCTCGACCAGCGCCTCGGCCTGGCGAACGTGGGGTGTTGGATTCAGGGTGGCGCAGCCCGCGACGGCAGCGCATCCCAGCGAAAAAGATAGAGAGCGAATCGTCTGCATGGTTCGATTCTCCACGTCCGCTCGGCCATGGCGTGCGTGCGCCACCGCCCGCGGTGAATGCAACGACGGACCGAGCCGCTCACGAGCGGGCGTCCGGCTTACAAAGCGAACAGGATAGAGGAATGTCTGCTAAACTTGCAGAACGATGGTGGAGAGTCGCCCGAGCGTGGACGGCGGGCTGTGCGAGGTCGCCCAGACGAATTCCTCGAAGGGATCGGCGACCGGCACCGTGGCGACGTCGGTCGGTTGAGCGATGTGGACGTGACGGAAGGGGTTCAGATCGAGAGGCGCGGTGCGAAGGACGGGCACGGTCGGATGGCCGCAGCGACAGAGCTTCGCCCGCCCGCCGGCAGGGTCCGGACTCGGCGTCGAACGCTGCTTTTGGCAGCAGCAACGGCAATTCGACCCGCAACCACAGCGGCATTGCACTCCGGCCGAGGAGCGGTGTTCGACCGCAACCGGCCCGGTCGGCAACACCGTCCAGTGCCAAGCGATCGTCGCCCCGATGAGAACCCACGTCTTGCCCATGGCTATGAGAAAGTGTACCACATCCTCGACGCCCGAGAACCACTCCGGGGGCGTGTGACCCCAACGTTACGCCGCGCCCATGTCGTTCCCAGGATCCCGCAAAGGCGAATTCCGTTGACTCGCTTCGGGTGGAACAGATACGCTTATAGGGCGGTTTCCGTCCCTGGGGCAGGTATTCCGAGCCCGCCGCAGTGGGGATACTGGGTATTTGACGCCGGTCGGACAAGAAAGAGCGCTGCCGTGTTTCCGATAGGGCGGGTGGGGCGGATATCGGGTCTTACGGCCATGCTGGTGGTTCCTTCGTCCGTTGTGTACGCCGCCGGCGACCCGGCGGGCCTTCGGGTCCAACGCTCTCGCACTGCAGGATTGGCAAACTTCGTTACCCAGGTCGAACACGGACCGATCCCGGCTGCCAACGCTACGCAATCGGTTGCAACTCCCGAACAGTTCTTCCGCGAGTACGGGCGGTTGTTCGGGATTACGGACTCGACCAGGCAACTCGTCGCGGAGCGCCCACAAAAGGACCGGCTCGGATGGTTGCATACGTCGTTTCGGCAGGTGCATGGCGGCGTGCCCGTTTTTTCGGGAATGCTGCGCGTGCATGAAAACGAATTCGGCCAAGTCGTGGCCGTGAACGGAGATTTCTATCCCATCCGATCCAAGTTACGCCTCGTGGCGACTCTCTCCGCGGAACAAGCGGCCGCCGTAGCCGCGACTCACCTCGACTCCGCGAACTTCGTCCTCGACCGCGCCGACCTGGTGATCGTGGACCCCGGTTGGTACGGCGATCCGCCGATCGGTGAGCACCTTGCCTACCACGTCGAGCTATCCGACGAATCGCGCGGCGTCTTCGAGGCCTTCTTTGTCGATGCTCACAACGGAAAGGTGCTCGACCAATGGTCGCTGCGGCACACGGCTCGGCAGCGGGTGATCTACGACGGTGCGGGCGAATCGGCTCTGCCCGGCGTTTTGGCCCGAACCGAAGGCGACGGACCCGTGACCGGACCCCAGGACGTCAACCGAGCCTATGACTATCTCGGTGATGTCTATGACTACTACCGCCGCGCCTTCGGACGCGACGCCCCCGACGGGGCGGGCTTGGCGCTTCTGGCGAGCGTGAACTCCACCGCCCCCGGATGCCCCAATGCGTTCTGGAGCAGCCGCCGCCGACAAACCGTCTACTGCGAGGAAACCGTCACCGATGACATCGTCGCCCATGAAGTGACGCACGCTGTCACCTATTTCACCGCCGATCTCATCTATCAGAACCAGGCCGGTCAGCTCAACGAGTCTTTCTCAGACGTCTTCGGCGAACTCGTCGATCTGTTCAACGGCGACGGGGCGTTTCTCGATTCACTCGCCGATCCGCTCTGGCCCGATCATCCCACCGGCGCGGGTCTGGACGCGCCCAATCGACGACGAACTTCGTGCAGCCCCAGTCCGGATCATCCCGACGGAGTGCGCTGGCTGATCGCCGAGGAAGCCCAGCCCTTCGGCGGGTGGATCCGCGATATGTGGGCCCCGATCTGCCGGGGCGACCCGGACCGGGCGAACAGCCCGCTGCAAACGTGCAGCGGCATCGACAACGGCGGGGTACACAGCGGCAGCGGAATCCCCAACCATGCCTTCGCCATTCTTACTGACGGAAAAACCTTCAACGGCTACACGGTTCGCGGCGTCGGACCCATCAAGGCCGGGGCCGTTTGGTATCGCGCGCTCGCCACCTATTTGACGGTCGCATCCGATTTCGGGGACGCCTTCCACGCCATCAATCAGGCCGCCGCCGACCTGATCGGCGCCTTTCCGCTCGACCCGCGGACGGGACTCCCGTCGACGAACGTGTTCACCGCGGACGACGCCGCCCAAGTCGAGATGGCGCTTCGCGCCGTCGAGATGAACACGCCGGGTCGATGCGGGCAGACACTGAGCTTGCTCGACCCCAACCCGCCTCCTCAGTGCCCACACAAGACGGTTGTCTTCGCGGATGATTTTGAAAACGGGGTCCATGGTTGGACGGTATCCAACAGCAACCCGCCGACTCCCTACGATTGGGAGCGTACGACCGCGACCCTCCCCTTTGGCCGAGAGGGCGCGGCTTGGTTCTGCGACGATCCCGACCTCGGCGACTGTGACAAGCAGGACGAGTCCGCCGTACACTCGCTCGTCAGCCCGCCGATTTTCCTAGCCGGCGACGACGGGCGGTTGCTCCTCTCGTTCACCCACTATCTTGCGGCCGAGACGAGTTGGGACGGCGGCAACGTGAGCATCCGCGTGAATGACGGCGCTTGGCGTCTAATTCCCGGCAGCGCCATGCTCTTCAACCCTTATACCGGCGCGTTGCGCTCCGAGGCCTACGGCAACTCCAACCCCATGAAGAGCCGGGAGGCATGGAGCGGCGCGGGCGGCGGCTGGGGAACGACCCTCGTTGATCTCGGCGGACTAGCCCCGCGGTTTGGAACCATCCAAATCCGCTTCGATTTCGGCAAGGACGGTTGCACGGGGACCAGGGGTTGGTTCGTCGACGACGTGGAACTCTTCTTCTGCCCGGACTGCAACCTCAACGGCCTGCCCGACCATCAGGAGACACTGTTCACCGCCTCGTCCGGTGTGTTGACGCCCATCGGCGTCGGCGCCGCCCCAACGTACCGCCTGGTCGCTCCGCCGCAAGCCATAAGCGATGTGCGAATTCGCTTGTCGGCCTCCGCTGATCTGTCGCGTGCGGAAGAATGGATCGAGGTATCGTTGAACGGCGAGTCGTTGGGAACGGTCTTTGCGACCGGGGCAGTCGACTGTCCGGCCATTCCCGATCGCGCCGACTTGGTGTTGAGTGCGGAGACATTCAACGCCCTGGTTCACGAGGGCGACGCGGTTTTCCTGTTCACGGCTTCACCGGAGATGAACCCCGACTTGTGCGGCGGCAACACTTTCGTAGGTCTTTTTGTCGAGTACACAACCGTGGATGGCGACGACGACGACAATGACATCCCCGATTATTGCGAGAACTGTGCGGTGCCCGCGTCGCCGTTGGTTCCCGTTCAGGCCGCAGCCTCCAACCGATACCTCGCCCTAACCCCGGGAAACGCGGGTCGAAGAGTTGCGTTACAACTAAGGCTTCCTCGCACTCCACCATCTCCTGAGAACCTCAATGCCGTCGCGTGGGTCGGCGAGTCGTTCTCGGTCGCCTCCCCGAACGGTCAATCCCCGACATGGTTTGCGCCACTCTCCTGTGGACCGGTGTTCACCGATTGGAGTTCCCTCGAGACGGTCCACATCTTCGGCGACTTGATCCAGCCGGGTGGGACCTACACGATCGCGGCCCTCGACCTCGCCTGTCTTCCCTTCCGTCGCCGCGACTTCGTGGTCCCGGCCGCAGTCCCCGGCGACGCCTATTTCTCGGCGAACGCGACCGTGACCACGTCTGCGCGTTGGGGTGATGTGGTGGGGGCCGACAATCCGCACCTTCTTGACGGAAGCACGGACTCCGCCGATCTGGCCGCCGTCCTCGATGCCTTTCGAGGAGCGATTTCCGCCCCGCCGCACTATCGCGCGGACCTTGCTCCCGCCGTTCCAAATCAGATCGTCGATTCGATCGATATCGTCGTCCTCCTCGACGCCGTGTCCGGGCGTCCCTATCCTTACGTTCCGCGGAGGCCTTGTCGCTGAGCGGGCAGGCCGCACGGCGCAGTCTCGGACCCGACCCCCATGACCCACGTCGCTGTGAGGGACAATCCGCCGACATGGACCGTGCCGATCGTTCTTTTCGTCGCCGCGCTGTCCCTGAGAATCGGCTTCGTCGCCGTCAGCGGCCGGCTCGGGCAGGACCTACCGGACCGAGGGTATCGAGAATACGCGGTCGCAGCCCAGAGGCTCCTGGAACACGGCGCCTTGGTCAGCCCCCTGATCCGTGACGACGTGGACCGCACGCCTTCGTCACTCCTTCCGCCGGCCTACGTCGGCATCGTGGCCGCAATCTATGGAATCTTCGGAGTCGATTCGTTCGCCGCGACTTTGTTCTTGCAACTTCTCAATGCCGTGGCGACCTCGTTGGCCGTAGTCGGCACGTTCGCCGTAGGACGGTCGTTGGCGGGGCGGCGCGCGGGATTATTCGCCGCATTGTTGACCTGCATCAACCCCACGCTGATCGGATTCACGGATTGGATTTGGGACACGAGTCTGTTCACGTTGTGCGTGGTGGTCACCCTCTGCATGTCGCTGGGTCTGGGCCGGGCGACCCATCGTGGGTCGGTCTGGGTAGGTTTTGGGTTCTGGCTGGGACTTGTGGCCCTTCTCAATCCTGCGTTGACCGTCACCTATCCGTTTCTGGTCCTTTGGCCGATCCTACGGCCGGGGACGCCGAGGGCGCGATCCGTCCTCCACCACGTCGGTCTGGTTCTCGCCGGCTGGGCGCTGGCGATCGCCCCGTGGACGGTCCGCAACTATCGAAGCGTCGGCGAGTTCACGTATATCAGAGGCGGGTTTCCCTTGGAGCTGTGGCTGGGGGTCTGCCCTGAAGCCGACGCCCAGGGCGCGGAGGTGTACAAGAAGCAGTTCCCCCTCAACAACGACGAAGTTCAAAGCCGCATCGCCGCCATCGGCGAACGCGCCTTCGTCCGCGAATGCGGCGATCGGGCCTATGCCGCCATCGCCGCCGACCCCTGGCGATTCGCGCGATTGATTGGAACGCGAATGGTGGACTTCTGGTTGGGCAGCGCCTTTAGCCACGCTCCGCCCGGCGGCGGCGGGATTCCACCGTCCCGAGGCCGCCAAGCCGTGATGGTTTTTTTCTCCGTCGAGGTCGTAGCCATCCTCGGTCTGCTCGCCTATCGGCGGCGGACGGGCCGCGATGTACCCTGGTTGATCGCCGTCATCGCCGTGTTTTCGCTGGTTTACTGCGTCACCCACATGCAAGTGCGTTTTCGCGCTCCCCTCGAGCCCCTTCTGGCTGTGATCCTCGGCATCCTCGCCGGCGGCGGCGTGCGGACTCGATTTTCACCACCGCCCGCCTATAATCCGCCCGCATGAGCGAGATCGATGACGACCTGCAACATCAACCCGCAGCGCCGCTGACCGAACGGCTCGCGTAGATCGAGAAACCGAAAGATGGGCATCACCGACCTGCCGTCCGCCGTCCTGCGTTCCGTCTCCCGTCTGCCGCGCAAGATTCTCGGCTCGCGCAACGAACGCCTGCTCAAGGTCTACCAGCGCCGCGTCCCACCGATCGGGGCGCTGGAACCCCCGCTTCGCGGCGACTTCGACACCCGCTTGGCCCAAGGCTGCGACGAATGGCGAGTCACCGAGCTCGCCGAGGAAGAACGGGCCGCGACGATCCAACGCCTGCGGGTCGAACTGAGCACCGACCTGCGGGATCGCACGGCCGCTCTCCGTGAACGGTGTCTTCAGCACTACGAACCGTTTGAAAAGTGGTGGCAAGCCCTCACCCCCACGCAGCGCTTGGAGAGCTACTACAAGGACGAATACCGCAAACGCAACACCAAGCTGATCGAGTCCCTGGATCGCGACGGCAGTTCGACGGAGGCTTTCGCCATCCTCCGTGAGGCCTCCCGCCGGGCCCAAAATCACCGCCATTTCGACTGCCAACTCATCGGCGGGCGGGTCCTTTTCGAGGGCAAGATCGCGGAAATGAAAACCGGCGAGGGAAAAACCATCGTCTGCCACCTGGCCGCGTACCTCAACGTCCTCCTGAGCCGAAAAATCCACATCATCACGGTCAACGACTACCTGGTGAAGCGCGACGCGGAATTCGCCGCTCCCATCTTCGAGCTGGTGGGGATGAGCGTCGGGTACATCCAGGCCCAATGGGACCCCGGCGGACGCGAGGGAATCCGCAAGCACGCCTACGCTTGCGACATCACCTACGGCACCAACAGCGAGTTCGGCTTCGACTACCTTCGCGACAACATGAAGACCCACCTCGACGAGCAGGTGCAAGGAGCGCTCGACTACGTCATCGTCGACGAGGTGGACTCCATTCTCATCGACGAAGCCCGCACCCCGCTGATCATCTCCGGTCCGACCCACGACGACGTGACCCGCTACCCTCGGGCGGACAAGGTCGCCTCGGAACTCGTCCGCCGGCAAGCGACCTGGGACCGAAAGGTTCTACAAACCGTCGCCAAGTTCGACGGCGAGGATCACAACATCCCCAAACTCGTCGACGCCATGGCCATCCTTGGTTTCAAGGAAAAAAAGGCCCGTGCGAGCCGCGGGATTCAGCCCCCGCGGGCGCTCGACAATGTAGCGTCACCCCTTGTGGGTGACGCAGAGGGCGCCGCTGGTGACGAAGCCGGCCAGGCGACCCTGGGCCCCGACTTTCTCACCGACGACCATGTCGAAGCCGTCCAATTCTACGAATCGTCCGTCCTCGAACTCCCCGCCGCGGAGCAATACCGCCGCTACTTCATCGTGCAGCTCGAGCGCAAGCAGGTCGGCCTTACGCATGAAGGAGTGACCATCGCCCAGGAACTCCTCGATCTGGGAAGTCTGTACAGCGGATCGAACATGGAGTGGCCCCACCTCATCGAGAACGCCCTTCGCGCCCACAAGGTCTATCTCGGCGACAAGGACTACGTCGTTCAGAACGGGCAGGTCATCATCGTCGATCCCTTCACGGGCCGACTGATGCACGGGCGGCAGTGGTCGGACGGGTTGCATCAGGCCGTCGAAGCCAAGGAAGGCGTGAAGGTCAAGGAGGAAACCCAAACCCTCGCCACGATCACCATCCAGAACTTCGTCAAGCTCTATCGCATCAAGGCGGGCATGACCGGGACGGCCATGACCGAGGCCAACGAGTTCGACAAAATCTACAAGCTCGACGTCGTCGAAATCCCCACCAACCGCCCCGTCGATCGCGCCGACCATAACGACAAGATGTACCGCGACACGGAGCAGAAATACGACGCCATCGTCGAGGAAATCTTCGAGGTCCACCGCCGCGGCCGACCGGCCGACCCCTTCCTGATGGCCGATGCGTTGACCGCGCTGAAACCGATCCTGGACCGCCAGAAGAGAGATACGCACAAAATCGACGAGGCCCTCGACCGCTTTCAGAAGGCCGAAGTCGGCGACGCCAAGACCATCGCCTTCCTGGTCGAGACCTACGACGAAATGATGGGCGACCTCGCCCACGGACGGCCCGTCCTGGTGGGAACCACGAGCGTGGAAAACTCCGAGAAGCTCTCTCGACTGCTCAGCAACCGTTACGGCATCGAGCACGAAGTGCTCAACGCCAAGAATCACGCCCGCGAAGCGGAGATCGTGGCCAAAGCCGGGTACGTGTCGCTTCCCGTGCTCGGCGGGGACAAGACGCTCCGCGGACACGTGACCATCGCCACGAACATGGCCGGTCGCGGAACGGACATCAAACTTGGACCGGGCGTCGTCTATGCCAAGTGCAAAGTGCCCGAAAAACTGCCCGACGGCGCTCGCCCCAGCCCCCTGTTCCCCACCGGCGTCACCAAGTGCTGTATTCGCTGCGACGAGTACGACCCGGCGACGAACTGTGCGCACTGCTATAAGCCCAAGCTCGACCCTCGTTTCCCGGCCTTGGGTCGAACGGTCTGCCCCATCACCGTTCCTTGCGGACTGCACATCATCGGCACCGAACGCCACGAGGCCCGGCGGATCGACAACCAGCTTCGCGGTCGATCCGGGCGTCAAGGCGACCCCGGATCGTCGCGTTTTTCACTCTCCCTGCAGGACGAGCTGCTCCGCCTCTTCATGTCCGATTGGATGCTGAAGATGATGGAGCGTCTCGGTTTCACCGAGGGCACCTCGCTGGAGGACAAGCGCCTCAACAAGGGCATCGAGCGCGCCCAACGCAAGGTCGAGGAACGCAACTTCTCCACCCGCAAGCACCTCCTCGAGTGGGACGAGCCCATGGACTTCCAGCGCAAGGAGTTCTACACCGCCCGCCAGCGAATCCTCGAGGAGCGCGACCTGCCCGAACTCATTTTCGGCACCATCGACAACGCCATCGACTCGACGCTCCGGCAGCTCCTCGGCGGCAACTACAACCGCACCTGCATCGTCGAGTGGTGCCGCAGCCAACTCGATCTGACCATCGACGAAGACAGCATCGAACTGGACGATCTCGAATCCGCCAAACAGAGCATTCGCCAAAAGGCCAAAGACGAGGCCATGGAGATCATCCGCACCTCGCTCGGCGAATACATCGACCCCGAGGAACCGCCCAGCGAGTGGGATGTCGGCGGTCTTTTGCAGTGGGCCCGACGGGCCTTCAAAGTCTCCACGCTGACGCAGAACCAACTTCGCAGAATGCAACCCCAGGAGATCGAAGACGCCCTGGTCGAAGCCGCCCAGGCCCATTACGACTCCGTCGAACTCGACGGTATCTCTCTCTACCTGGACCCCCAGTACCCCTATCGCGCCTTGGGCGACTGGGCGAGGACCAAGTTCAACATCGAGAGCAACGTCGACGAACTGCTCCACAAGTCCCGCGACGAAATCCGCGAATTGTTCGATCAGGGCGTCCGCCAAGCGTATCAGGAACGCGAAATCTCCTACCCCGTCGAGTGGTGCCTGCAACGCTTGCTCGCCGAGGACGGGGCCAACAACGCCGCCTCCGCCGCCGCCATCGCCGAATGGGCCAACGCCAAGTTCAACGTCGGTTGGACGCTCCAGAACGTGCAGGGCAAGTCGCGTCAGGAACTTCATGACACGCTCGTGACCCTCAACCGCGAGGCCTTCCACGGGCGACTGGAACGCGAAGTCCAACACAATATCAGCGGCCGGACCCGCGAAGCCGCCGCCGATTGGGGTCGAAATCGCTTCGGAGCAGCCTGGAACGAGCAGCGCTTCGAACGCTTCGACGGCGACCTCCAAGCCGCTTTGCTCGCCCAGGGCCGCGAAATGCTCCGCTGGGAACTCACGCGCCTCGAACAGTTCGTTCTCCTGCGCATCTACGACCAGGCCTGGAAGGATCACTTGCTGGAAATGGATCATCTCCGCAGCGCGATCCAGCAGCGCCACCTGGGCGGCGACCAGACCCACCCCCAAAGTCAGTACGCCATCGAGGGCCGCGATCTGTTCAGCCAGATGTGGTCGCGCATCGCCAACCGCGTCACCGACATCGTCTTCAAGATCAAGGACGTGAGCGGCGGGGATGGAGACGGCGCGGCCCGGGCGCCTCGCGCCGCAGCGGGCATGACCTTTCGCCACGCCGACGCCACCGGCGCGGGATTCTCCGGCGGCGCCGCCGACCAAGCCGCCGCCATGCGCGCCCAGGGTACCGAGGGCAAGGTCGAAACCATCCGCCGCGAACAACCCAGAGTCGGGCGAAACGCCCCCTGCCCTTGCGGCAGCGGCAAAAAATACAAACAGTGCCACGGCAAGACGTGATAAGAATGACCAATGACCAATTACGAATTACCAGTTACGAGTTACCCCGTCCCGTTCAACCTGCAAGAGTTCCGTGGGCAATTCGTAATGGGTACCTGGTCATTGGTAATTGGTCATTGGTAATTCGCAACTTCTAACTCGTAACTCAGGCTGCGTATGTCGTCTGGCTCCTGGCAATTCTCCATCGACGTGGGCGGCACGTTCACGGACGTTGTCGCCCGTGATCCTCAAGGGGAGCTGCGGACCTACAAACTCCTCAGTTCCGGGGCGATCCGCGGACAATGCGCCGAGGGTTCGACCGCCGACTGCATCATCGATTCTTCCCGCATCGGCGAGTCGGACAACCTTTGGGTCGGGCATGGTCTCTCTCTCTTGAACGATGTAGCGCCACCCCTTGTGGGTGGCGTCCACAACAGCGATCGCAAGGGACCGGTGTTGTCCGCCGCGCGGGTCACCGCATCCGACGGCACCACCGGCCAACTCCATCTAGACCCGCCGCTTCTCACTTCCCATTTCTCACCTCTCACTTCCTACGAACTGCGCAGCGACGAAGAAGCCCCCGTGGTCGCCATTCGTATGCTCATGGGGTTGGGCCTCGACCAGCCCATCGGACCCGTCGACGTACGCCTCGGCACGACCCGCGCCACCAACGCTCTCCTGGAACGCAAGGGGTCGCGCGTCGCTTTCGTCACCACCCGTGGTTTCGGCGACGTCCTCAAGATCGGATACCAGGATCGCCCCAAGCTTTTCGATCTGAACATCCGCAAGCGCCACGAGCTCGCCGAATCCGTGGTCGAAATCGACGAGAGGCTCGGCGCCGCGGGGGACGTCCTTCGCACTCCCGACGAGCATGTCGTGCGAACACAGCTCGAGCCTCTCAAAGCCGCCGGCATCGAGGCCCTGGCCGTTTGCTTCCTCCACTCCCACGTCAACCCCGTCCACGAAGAGCTCGTCGCCCGCATCGCCGAAGACGTCGGCTTCGCGCACGTTTCCGTTTCTTCACGGCTGATGCGGCTGGAGCGCATCGTGCCGCGCGGTGACACCTCGGTCGTGGACGCTTACCTCAGCGGGGTCATTCGGGCCTACGCCGCGTCGCTTCGCAGGTCCATGCCCGAGGCCCGCATCCGCCTGATGACCAGCAACGGCGGGCTGATCGACGCCTCCCTGGCCTCGGGAAAGGACACCGTCCTCAGCGGTCCCGCGGGCGGGGCCGTCGGATGCGCCCGGGTCACCTACGCCGCCGGATTCGACCGCGCCATCGGTTTCGACATGGGCGGGACGAGCACCGACGTTTGCCGCATCGAGCCCCCCCCCGACTCCTTCGAGTACCAGCACGAAACCGTCAAAGCCGGGGTGCGGATCATGGCCCCCATGATCGCCGTCGAGACCGTCGCCGCGGGCGGCGGGAGCGTCTGTGCCTTCGACGGGCAGAAGCTCACCGTCGGTCCGCACAGCGCCGGCGCCGACCCCGGCCCCGCCTGCTACGGCCGCGGCGGACCGCTCACCGTCACCGATATGAACCTCGCCCTGGGCCGCCTCGTCCCCGACCATTTTCCTTTTCGACTGGACCCCGACATCGTCGAACGGCGCTTGGAACTCCTCTGCGAGCAAGTCAACGCCGCGACCGGTTCTACCCTCACCCCCGTCGAACTCGCCGAAGGGTTCATCCAGATCGCCAACGCCAACATGGCCGCCGCCATCAAACGCATCTCCATCGCCAAAGGCTACGACCCCGCCGAATACGTCCTCACCACGTTCGGCGGCGCTGGCGGACAACACGCCTGCGCCGTCGCGGAAATCCTCGGAATCCGGCGAGTCCTGTGTAATCCCTACGCCGGAGTTTTGAGCGCTCTCGGTCTGAGCGTCGCGGAAGTCAAACGCATGGGTCAGCGAAGCATCCAAGAGCCGCTGTCCTCATCGGTTGACACGGCGCTGCAACCCGTCTTCGCCTCCCTCGAGGATGAATTACGTCGCTCGCTCGCTGCGGACGGCGTGGGCGCGAACGCGATCGACTCGCCGATACGCACGCTCGACGTGTGCTACGTCGGACAAGCAACGCTCCTGAGCGTCCCAACGGCGGACGCGGACGGCATACGCCGCTCCTTCGAAAAGCTCCATCGACAACTCTATGGATACACCCACCCCGACCGCGACCTCGAGCTCCGCGTCGCCCGTGTCGAACTCCGCGCCGCCCGCATCGAACTCCGCGCCTCCTCGCCCAATGTGGCGCCACCCCTTGCATCCCCCGACGTAGCGCCACCCCTTGTGGGTGGCGGACAGAGCCGCGGGCGCCAGCATGCGGACACGTTCGCCTTTCCCCCGACCCACAACCTCATCGTCCGCGCTCACCCACAACTCGTCCCCCTTCACCGCCCATGCGACCTTCGCGCCGGCGCCGACGTCACCGGCCCCGCGATCATCGCCGACGACAACAGCACCCTCGTCCTCGACCCCGGCTGGCAGGCTGCGGTTCTCGCCACAGGTGACATCCTCCTGACTCGCGCCGCCCTCGTTTCCCACGAACCGCTCTCCGTCCAGGCCGACCCCATCCGCCTCGAACTGTTCCACAACCAATTCGCCGCCGTGGCCGAGCAGATGGGCGCCACCCTGCGACGCACCGCCCTCTCCGTCAACGTCAAGGAACGCCTCGACTTCTCCTGCGCCGTCTTCACGCCGACCGGCGACCTGGTCGCCAACGCCCCGCACATCCCCGTCCACCTCGGCGGAATGAGCGACTGCGTGAAGTCGCTCATGGAGGACGTATCGCGCTTCGAACCCGGCGATGCCTACATCACCAACGACCCCTACCGCGGCGGATCGCACCTCAACGACATCACCGTCGTCACTCCCATCCACGACACGACGGGCGAGCGAATCCTCTTTTTCGTAGCCAGCCGCGCCCATCACGCCGAAATCGGCGGCACACGGCCCGGCTCCATGCCCCCCGACTCCACCAACCTCGCCGAGGAGGGAGTGCTCATCCGCGCTTTCCGCTACCTTGATCGAGGAAACGCACGCGTCCCGGAACTGCGCAAGCTCTTGACCGCTCCGCCCTATCCGTCGCGCTCCCCCGACGACAACCTCGCCGACATCGCCGCCCAAGTCGCCGCCAATCGCACCGGTGCGACCGAACTGCTCCGCATGATCGACGCCCACAGCCTGGACGTCGTCCACGGATACATGCGTCACATCCAGACCGCAGCCGAGCAGAAAATGCGTAGCGCGATTTCCAGACTCCCCGACGGTGTCTACCGCTTCGAGGACCGTCTCGACGACGGCTCACCGATCCGACTCGCCATCACGGTGTCCGGCGACCAAGCCGTCCTCGACTTCACCGGCACGGGCCCCGTCCACCCCGGCAACCTCAACGCCAACCGCGCTATTGTTACCAGCGCCGTCCTCTACTGCTTCCGCTGTCTGATCGACGAGGACATCCCCCTCAATTCGGGGGTTCTATCGCCCATTCGCATCATCCTGCCGACCTGCATGTTGAATCCGCCGTCGTCCGCCGATCCGCGACATTGCCCGGCCATCGTGGGCGGAAACGTGGAAACGTCGCAGCGAATCGTGGATTGCATCTTCGGCGCTTTGGGCACGGTTGCGGCCGGGCAGGGAACCATGAACAATCTGCTCATGGGCAACGAACGCTTCGGATACTACGAAACCATCTGCGGGGGCGCGGGGGCCGGACCGACCTTCCACGGCGCCGACGCCGTACACACACACATGACCAACACGCGGCTCACCGATCCCGAAGTCCTCGAATCGCGATACCCCGTCCGCGTCGTGCGCTTCGAAATCCGTCACGGATCGGGCGGCGGCGGACGATGCCGCGGCGGCTGCGGCGTCATCCGAGAACTGGAATTCCTCGAACCGTTGGACGTATCCATTCTCAGCCAGCGCCGCACCATCGCCCCCTACGGCCTGCAGGGCGGAGGTCCCGGTAAACCAGGCCGCAACCTCCTCCGCCGCGCCGACGCGCCCACGGACCTAGAACTCCCGCCCATCGTCAGCTTCCACGCCGCCCCCGGCGACCGACTGACCCTCGAAACTCCGGGCGGAGGAGGATGGGGAAACGAGAAGTGAGAAGACTGAAGAGAGAAAAACCGAGACCTGTCCGACTGCGTTCTGTACATATGGGATCTTCTAACTTCAGTCTTCCAACTTCAGTCTTCGTTCCATGAATCCCCGCATCACGTCGATCGAGAACCTCATCGCCTCCGACCCCGGCGGTCGCAACATCTTCGGTCTGGTCATTGCCGATCAATTGCGCCTCGCCGCCCAGTCGCTTCGGCTCGCACGTCGCGTCGGGATCGTCAGCGGTTTCTATATCGCGGACGCAAACGCGGGTGAGACCGACGGACCGCCTGGGGCGAAAGCGCTCGGCGATGCCTTGCAATCCTTGGGGATCGCCGTCGATTACATCACCGATCGCTGGAACGCTCCGCTGTTCGAGGCTCTCGGCGTGGAGCCGCTCCTGGATGTCGAAAACTACATCGCTCGCGCCCAGCCCACGCACTTGGTCGCCATCGAGCGCCCCGGCCGCGGCTGCGACGGTCGGTATCGCAACATGCGCGGGCGGGACATCACCGATACGACCGCCCCGCTGGACGAACTGTTTCTCGAAGCTTCACGGCAAGGACTGACCACCGTTGGCGTGGGTGACGGCGGAAACGAGATCGGCATGGGCAAGGTCTTCGCTGAGGCCCTTCGCGCCATCGACCATGGCCCCGAGATCGCCAGCACCATCGCCACCGACTTCTGCATCGTCGCGGGCGTCGCCAATTGGGGCGCGTACGGTCTGGTCGGGGCTCTCTCGGTGCTCGCCGGGCGCGACTTGCTGCCCTCCGTGCAACAATGCACCGACGAGCTGCGCGGCATGGTCGAACACGCCGCCGCCGTCGACGGCGTCACCGGTCGCCGCGAACCCACCGTCGACGGCCTCGATCTTTCCGTCACCATCCGAATGTTGGAAAGCATCCGCCGCCAGACCATCCCCTCCCCCCTGGAGCGCGGGCGACCGCTGCTCATCGGCGTCCTCGGATACGGCGAAGCGGGCCGGGCCGTCGCCCATTTGATGACCCGCCGCGGACACCGCATCCGCATCTCCGATCACCAGGCCGTCACCCTCGAATCCGGACTCGTCGTCGACGGCGTCGAAACCGGAAGACACACCATCGAGTTCCTGCGCGAGTGCCAACTCGTTGTCGCCAGCCCCGGCGTCCGCCAGGATGTTCCCATCCGCGACGCCCTCCACCGCCGCGGCATCCCCGTCATCAGCGAACTCGAACTCGCCTATCAGTCGTGCCCGCGCAGCCTCATCGCCGTCACCGGTACGATCGGAAAACGAACCACGGTCGAACTCATGCGTCGCCTCTTCCAATCCGCGGGTCGGCCTCTGAGCATCGGCGGCAACCGCGGACGACCGCTTTCGTCGCTGCTTCTCGACGACGACCTCTCCGACCCCGTGGCCCTCGCTGTCTCCAGCTTCCAACTGGAGTCCGTCATCCACTTTCGCCCCCACATCGCCGTCATCCTCAACATCGACGAAGCCCACCTCGACCGCCACCGCTCCATCGCCGAGTACGTCCGCATCAAGAGCCGCATTTTCATGAACCACCGCCCCGACGACATCCTCATTCTCCCCTTCGACGACGAGCGTCTGCGCTCCCTGGCCCGTAAACACCACGGCCGCACTTTTTTCGTCTCCGTCCGCCAAGCCGTGGACCGCGGCGCGTGGCTCGACGGAAACGATGTCGTCGTCAACATTCATGGAACCCCGGATCGACTCACGGACGTGCCCACAGATGCTCGTCTCTTCCCCGAGAACTTGTTGTCCTCCCTCGTCGCCGCCCGCCTCTGCGGCCTCCAACCATGTAGCGCTCAAGCCATGTAGCGCCACCCCTGGTGGGTGGCGCATCGACCCATCCGCCAACATCGCGCAAACAGGCCGCTCGGAACCTTGCGTAAACGGTATCGGGTTCAGGGCCCCGCGGGCGGACCGCCGAGGCGCTCGGGCATGTCGGCGAGAATGTAGGCGACCGTCGCTAGGGCGGCGACGTTCTGGGAAAGGGTCTGCGGGTCGATCTTGTCGATGGTGTCGGCGTGCGTGTGGTGGTAGTCGAAGTAGGTCGAACCCTCGACGTTATGGCCCATGAGCATGACGCCGGCGGGTTCGAGAGCGCCCACGTCGGCGCCGGAGTGGCCTTTCGAGACCTTCATCGGACCCAGCGGGGATAAGAGGGACACCAGATCCTCCAACTGCCCCACGGCTAGAGCCTCGCGTGCCTTGTCCTTGCACTCGACGGAGTATCCCGTGGGGCGGAAGACGCCGCTGTCGGACTCGATGGCGGCGATGTGCTTGGAAAGCTCCGCGGCGTGGTCGGCGGCGTAGGCCTTGGCCCCGGCCAAGCCGTTCTCCTCGTTGGTCCACAGCACCACGCGGATGGTTCGTTTGGGGATGAGATTCAGCTTCCGTAACACGGTGATGGCTTGCATGGCCATCACGCACCCGCCGCCGTCGTCGTGAGCGCCTTGCCCCACGTCCCAGGAGTCGATGTGTCCGCCGATGACCACGACTTCGTCGGGATGGGTCGAGCCGCGAAGCTCTCCGACGGCGTTGGCCGACTCCGCGTCGGGGAAGGATTGAGCCTCCATCCTGAGGTTGACGACCACGGGCATACCTTTGGCGTGCCATCGGGCGATGGTGTCGGCGTCTTCGATGGAGATCGCGGCGGCGGGAATCTTGGCGGCCTTTTCGTCGTAGCGCATCGCTCCGGTGTGCGGACTGCGGAGGCTCTTCGCGGTAACCGAGCGGACCAAACACGCCACCGCTCCCTTCTCGGACGCGAAGATGGCGCCTCGGCCTCGGTACTGCACGGCCGTCCCATACCCGGAGCCCTTTTCCGCATCGTAGGGCGGCATGGGGTTGTTGAAGAGGACGATCTTTCCGCGGATGGCGTCGCCGAGGGTCTCGAGTTCGTCCTTGCCGCTGACGACGACGACCTGAGCGGTGATGCCCTCGGGAGGTGTGGCGACTGATCCTCCCAGCCCGAGCATCACCAGCGGTTCCACGCGCGGTTCGAGGAGCGTGGCGGACTCGCGGCCCCGAACCCAGTGAGGGACGTTGGCTTTTTCCCGCCGAACGTTCTCATGACCGTCGCGCTTCATCTCCTGTACGGCCCAATCGATGGCCTTTTCGAGCTGCGGCGAACCGCTGAGGCGGTGCCCGATGTTGAGGCAAAGGTCCTCGAGCTTGCGGTAGCCGTCGCGGTCCGCCTGAGCGGCTTGGAGGATACGCTCGGAGGCCGATCGGTAGCGCTCGGCGATGGAAGCCGTTTTGGCCGAACCGCCTGATGGCGGGGACTGGGGATAGGCCGATAACGGCAAGAACCCCAGCAGAACCGCGGCAAATTCAACGTACTTTGCTTGCATCATGGCACCCTCGCCTGTGTTGCGTTGCGGTAACTTCGATCCCGCCGATGGAGGAAAACGACCCCGTCGAACGCGCCGTGATTGTACCCGGGCGTGGCGCGGAGTCCAGCTCTTCGTTGTCGGGAAGCGGTTGGCTGGTGTCGTGTGTTGAAGCGGTGGGACCGCCGGTCTAGGATGCGGTCGGTGGGTATGAGACAAATTTCACAACGGCTTCCGCTCGGGCGCTGGAGAACGTCAACTCCGCGGACGATCGGGGTCGTTGGCATGGTGCTGACGGCGCTCCTTCTGACCCCCGCGCCGGCCCAAGCGTACATCGGTCCCGGCGCCGGGTTCGCCGTCGGAACGACCCTCTTCGCGTTCTTTGCCGCGTTCCTTTCCGGTTTGGTGGCCATCGTCTGGTGGCCGTTTCGATGGATGATCCGCTTGGTTCGCGGTCGTCGAGCGATGGCTCGGGCGCGGGTCAAGCGCGTCGTCATCCTGGGGTTGGACGGCATGGAGCCGACCCTCGCCGACAAGTTCATGGCCGAAGGGAAAATGCCCAACCTCCGGCGCCTTGCGGAGAGTGGAACCTACACCCGCCTGGGCACCACGGCACCGCCGCTGTCGCCCGTCGCCTGGTCGACGTTCCTCACCGGTTGCAATCCGGGCAAGCACAACATTTTCGATTTCCTCACCCGCGATCGACGAACGTACATGCCGCTGTTGTCATCGGTGAACATTCGACCGCCGGCGCGGGTGTGGAAGGTCGGGCGCTATCGCATTCCGCTGGGCAAACCCGACGTTCGACTGCTGCGCCGTGGGAAACCGTTCTGGACAACGCTGGGCGAGCACGGCATCTTCAGCAGCATCATTCGCGTGCCTATCACCTTTCCGCCCGAGCCCTTCCGCGGCGTGCTTCTATCGGCTATGTGCGTCCCCGACCTGCGCGGCAGTCAAGGGACCTTCACCTACTACTCGACGCGGGCGGCCGTCGAGGAGGAGTACATCGGCGGCGAACAGATTCGCGTGAAGCGCGAGGGAAATCGAATCCATTCTCACCTCGTCGGGCCGCCCAACACCATCCAGGAGAACGGCGGAGTTTTGCAATGCCCGTTCGACGTCGCCATTTCGGGCCCAGGTCGAGCCACGTTGACCATTTGCGGTCGGGACTGGCAACTGGAAAAGGGGAAATACACTCCTTGGATGGAGGTCGACTTCAAAGCCGGGATGGGGATCAAGGTGAGGGGTATCTGTCAGTTCCTTCTCATGGGGACCGAACCCCAGTTCGAGCTGTATGTGACCCCCATCCAAATCCACCCCGCCAAACCGGCCATGGCGATTTCTCATCCTTCCGTGTATTCCCTCTATCTGGCCAAAAACCAGGGACTGTATGCAACGCTCGGGCTGGCGGAAGATACCTGGGGGCTCAATGCAGATATTCTCGATGATGACGGCTTCCTCCATCAATGTCTGGAGACCGACAGTGAGCGCGAAAAGATGTTCTTCGACGCGCTCGAGAAAGTCCGCAATGGACTGTGTGTCTGCGTGTTCGACGGGACCGACCGCATTCAACATATGTTCTGGCGATACATCGATCCGGGTCACCCCGCCGACCGTGGAGAATCGGGCCATGGACATCGCAAGGCCATAGATGAACTCTATGCGCGGATGGACAGGTTGGTCGGCGAGACCATGGCGAAATGCGACGACAAGGACACGTTGCTGATGGTCATTTCCGATCACGGGTTCAATCCGTTCCGGCGGGGGATCGATCTGAATGTGTGGTTGGAGCAGAATGGGTATTTGTCGCTCAAACCCGACGGGCGCGGAAAAAAATATCTGGCGGGAGTGGACTGGTCGAAGACGAAGGCCTTTTGCCTCGGTCTTGCCGGCATTTGGCTGAATCTCAAGGGGCGTGAGGGGCAGGGGATTGTCGAAGCGCACGAGGCGGAGGCACTGCGGGATGAGATCTGTGAGCGGCTCACCGGACTGCAAGACGACGAGCGCGGCGAAACGGCCGTAAGGCGGGCCATGAATGCGCATCGTATCTATGTGGGCCCCTACGCCAAGGACGGCCCCGATATCATCATGGGGTACAATCGCGGGTATCGCGTTTCCTGGGAAGCGGCCGTCGGACAACCCACCGATCGACTATTTCACGACAACACCAAGGCCTGGAGCGGAGATCACTGCATCGATCCGGCGCTGATCCCCGGCGTGATGTTTTGCAACCGAAAGGTGGAGTCGGAGAGTCCGCGGTTGGTGGACATCGCACCGACGGTTCTGGAACTGTTCGGCGTCGAGCCGCCGGCCATCATGGACGGACGGGCGCTGAAGGTGAACATGCCGTCCCGGAAATCCCACCGCATCCACAAAGAGCTTTCGAGCGCCGACGGAAAGGTCGTTGCGGCAACGGAATGACTCGGCGATCCCATTTCATTGTCTTTCTGATGGTGATGGCTGCGTGTACGGCGGGCATTGCCCTTCAAGGCTGCGACGGACGCGGCGCCGCCCCTCCACGAATGGTTGTGTTGGGTTTCGACGGGATGGACCCGCTACTGTGCGAACGTCTGATGGACGCCGGGCGCATGCCGCACCTTGCATCCATGCGCGCCGCGGGCGGATATCGCCGTTTACAGACCAGCATTCCGCCGCAGAGCCCTGTAGCCTGGTCCAACTTCATCACCGGAGCCGACGCGGGAGTTCACGGCATTTTTGACTTCATCCACCGCGATCCCGCCAAGCAGTGCGAATTGTACTACTCCGCCGCACGAACCATTCCCGGTGACGGCGGATGGGAGGTCGGCAAACACCAACTGCCCCTGACCTTCTGGCCGTTCAGTCACAACCCCACACAGACGCTCTTGCAAAGGCATGGCACGCCGTTTTGGGACTACCTCGACGAGGCAGGCGTGCCGGTCGCAATGTATGACATTCCATCCAACTATCCCCCCAGTAAGTCGCACCACGGGCATATGTGTTGTCTGAGTGGAATGGGTGTTCCCGACTTACTGGGAACCTATGGAACATACCAGTTCTTTTCGTCGGACACGCACCGCACGCTGGACGAGCCCGGCGGAATCCGAAAACCGTTGACCTTTACGGACCATGCGGCCAAGGGGAGTCTCGTCGGTCCTGATAATACCAGTCTCAAGAAACCCATGCGCACCACCATCCCATTTTACGTATATCGCCATCCCCGAGACCCTGTGGCGAGGATCGAGGTACAAGGGCAGACCATCGTCCTCCGCGAGGGCGAGTGGAGCGACTGGCGGCAGTTGGATTACTCACTGGATATGCCGCCGTTTCTTCCCAATGCACACGTCGGCGGAATCTGCCGGTTCTATCTACAGTCCGTGCATCCCCAGTTTCGTCTTTATGTCACACCGATCAACCTCGATCCCTCTCAGCCGGGCGATCAAGCGATCAGTGAGCCGCCGCAGTTCGTCGAGGAGATTTCGGAAAGCATCGGACTGTTCTATACCGCCGGGTTTCAAGAGGACCATAAGGCGTTGTCCAATCGCGTGTTCAAGGATGAGGAATATTTGCAACAGGCGCGATATGTGCTGGAGGAGCGCCGCCGCTTGCTGGATTATGCCCTGGACCGTTACCGTGACGGCTTGCTGTTTTTCTATTTTTCGAGTACCGATTTGCAATCCCATATGTTCTGGTGGGACGGCGAGGAACGGCACCCGCTTCGCACCCCCGAAGACGCCCGTCGATATCAGAAGGTCATCGAGGATTTGTACGTGGAAATGGATGGCATTGTCGCTCAGGTTGCCCAGAGTGTGGGACCCGACGCGACGACGCTAGTGATGTCCGACCACGGGTTCTGCAACTTCCGTCGGCAGTTCAATCTGAATACATGGCTTCGCAAGGAAGGGTACCTAGGCCCCGAAGACTGCAAGAGTCTGCTGAATTCCGCGCAAGGCCGAATGGTGGACTGGAAGCGGACGCGGGCTTTCGGCATTGGACTCAATGGCCTGTATCTGAATCTCAAGGGACGGGAGCGCGATGGGATTGTCGAGCCCGCCGAGCGCGCAGCCTTGCTAACTGAGATATCGGAAAAACTCCTCGCTGTCCGCGATCCGGCCACCGGCGGGCCCGTCATTGCAGAGGTCTACCGGGCGGACAAAGTCTACTCGGGCCCGTTCGCAGACAAGGGGCCGGACCTCATCGTTGGTTATCATCGTGGGTATCGAGTCTCGTGGGCGGCCACGCAAGGGGACGTGGAAAATGAGCTTCTCAGTGATAACGACTCTGCGTGGAGCGCCGACCACTGCATGGCCGCCGACCAGGTGCCCGGAATTTTGTTTTCCAATCGACCGCTGGCGTCGGACGGACCGGCGCTCACCGATCTCGCGCCGACCATCCTGGAGCAGTTCAAGGTCGTGGTTCCGCCCACGATGACCGGACGGAGCGTTTTCCAGCCGCAGTCCGTGGCCGGCGCGGGCCCACGCACAAAGGAGTGAGGTATGTCGAAAATCAAACTCGATGCCGCATTGTTTGAGCGCGTGCGGAAAATCGCGGAGAAGGCCGGATATTCGTCTGCCGACGAGTTCGTGATTCATCTGATCGAGAAGGAACTTGCCGTCCTCGAATCCGCCGACTCCGATGCCCAAGTCACCGAACGCCTGCGCGGGCTGGGGTATTTGGAATAGTGGACCCGCGTGCGGAAAAACGGCGCGGCGGAAATGAGATGTCGCCGAGTCCAAGTGTACGACCATGTCGGTGATCAACTGGCTATTGATCTACTGCGCCGAGACCTTTCTTTGGTTGTGGGATGGGATCGTATGGCTGTTCGGCGTAGTGTTTTCGTGGATCGACGCCATCCTCAATCCGATATTGTCCCCCGCTCTGGCGTACGTGAATCCGGTTTGTACGTTCCTCGGGGATGCCGCGTTCGCCGTGCTCGATCGCTTGCCGTTTCGTTTGGGTTTGGCGCTCGTCTCGGTCGTCGCGGGAGTCGTCATGCTTCTAGCCTTTCGCCGCTTTTCCAATCAAGAGGCCATCGGTCGGGCGAAAGATGACATCAAGGCCAATCTGCTCGCACTGAGGCTCTTCAAAGACGATCTGCGAGTGATGATGCGGTGCCAGGTGCGTGTCCTCTGGGCGATCGTTCGTTTGCAGCGCTATGTGTTGACTCCGGTGCTGTGGATGACCCCGCCGATGTTGCTGGTGTTAGCGCAGATGGGCCTTCGCTATCAATGGCGGCCTCTTCGGCCCAACGAGCCGACGTTGATGCGCGTGACATCCGCGCGACCCGCGGTGGAGCTCGGCTCGATGACGCTCGAACCCTGCGCCGGCCTGATGATCGAAGCCGGTCCCGTTCCCGGCGGCAACACCGCCGTCTGGCGGATTCGTGGAGCCGCCCCCGGGCGGTACTCGGTTCGCATCCGCGTCGTCGGAGAAACCATCGAAAAAGAATTGGTGGTCGGCGACCGCCCGGGCCGAGTCAGTGCCGTCCGCCCCACGGCGCATTGGACCGATCAACTTTTTCATCCCGTGGAGCGCCCCTTGGCCGGGTCGGGCGTGATTCAACGGATGGAGATCGAATACCCTTCGAGCACGTCGTGGTATGAAGGCGCCGACTACTGGATCGTGACCTTCTTCGTGGTGTCGATGCTCACCGCGCTGATCCTGGCCCCGATCCTGCGGGTCCGTTTCTAAGTGCGACGACGAGCCGCTAGCGGCGACGCCGGTTGCGGAATCCCGGCCCGGACCGTAATCTCGCCGACGTCGACGCACGGTTACGCGTCGTACGGGATTCGACTATGCGAACCAAATTGATCGCCGGCAACTGGAAGATGCACAAAACGCTCGCCGAGGCCCGGGAGTTGACGGCCGCGGTCCGCGCGGCGTTGGAGGCGATGCCCGGCGCGGAGGGCGTCGAAGTGCTGATGTGTCCCCCCGTCCAGCTTCTGTTCCCCATGGCCAAGGCCCTGGCCGGCTCGCCGATCAGGCTCGGAGCGCAGAACGCCCATTACGAATCGCACGGGGCCTTCACCGGTGAAGTCTCCGTACCCATGCTCAAGGAGACCGGCTGCACGCACGTCATCATCGGACACAGCGAAAGACGACATCTTTTCCACGAGGACAACCCGCTCTTGGCCAAGAAAGTCCGAGCCGTCGTCCACGCCGGGCTTACCGTGATCTATTGCATCGGCGAGACCCTCGAAGAGCGCGATCGAAGTCAAACCAACGCCGTTCTTCAGCGCCAGATCGCCGAGGTCCTCGGCCCCGACGTACCCCCCGACCGGCTGGTGATCGCCTACGAACCGGTCTGGGCCATCGGGACCGGCAAGACCGCGACTCCCCAACAGGCCCAGGACGCCCACGCCTTCATCCGCACGCGCCTGGCCGCGGTGTACGGACCCCCCACCGCCGACCCAATCCGCATCCTCTACGGCGGAAGCGTAAAACCGGGCAACGCCGCCGAACTCCTCGCCCAATCGGACCTCGACGGCGCCCTGGTCGGCGGCGCCTGCCTCGCCGTGGCGGACTTTCTGGCCATTATCCAAGCCGCAATTCGCTAGCCCACCGGCCCCGCGGCGGGGGTTTGGCAGCCGAAGACCGATCGGCTATCATGGCCCTTGTGAGTTGGTCTACGTTGGGGTTTACGGACCTCCTGAACCGCTAGGGATGTGAACATGTTGGCAGACCTAACCTGGGGCCAGTGGTCGCTGGCCTGGCTTATTGCGTTCGTTTGTTTCCTGTTGGTCGTCGTGATCCTTCTCCAAAAAGGACGTGGTGGCGGGCTGGCGGGGGCGTTCGGAGGCGCGGGAGGCACCAGCGCCTTCGGAGCCAAGACCGGCGACGTCTTCACCTGGATCACCGTGATCGTCGCTTCGGTGTTTGTGCTGCTGACGGTCGTAGCCAACTTCGCCTTCGACGAAAGCGCCAAGCCCAAAGTCGAAGCCGTCGCGGAACCGGCCTCCCCTGACGTGCCGTTCGAACTGATCCCCTCCACGACGCCGCCCGGTCGACCGGTCCCCTTCAGGGTGGGAATCGATCCTGTGACTGGCGAGCAAGGGATCACGATCATTCCGTCGCCGCCGCCGTCGGGCGCCACGACGACAACGGCGCCGCCGCCTGCGGATAAACCCGCGAGCCCGCCTGCCGCGGAGCCGCCCCCGGCTGCGGAACCCAAGAAGGAAGATCGCCCGAATCCATGATTCTCTCGATGACCGGATACGGGTCGGCCCGGCACGCCGAAAACGGCGTGTGCCACGACCTGGAAGTCCGTAGCGTCAACAACCGGTATTTGAAGCTCTCCATCAAGCTCCCCGACCCCTTGCAGTTTGCGGAGAGCGAGGTTGATAAACTCCTACGGCAACGACTCGCCCGCGGCAGCGTGACCTACACCCTGCGAGTTCGGGGTGACGCGACGGCTGCTCCGCCGGTGGACATGGCCATGTTGCAACAGTACGTAAACGTTCTTTCCACGGTCCGACTTCCCTCGGGTGTATCCGCGGTGATCGACCTAGCGGCCATCGCCGCCCTCCCGGGGGTGACTGAACCTCTGAACCTGGACGAGGAAGCGCGGCGAAAGCAGTTGACGGTGATAGCCGGCCTCACGCAGCGAGGTTTGGATGCCTTGGTCGCCATGCGCCGCGAGGAGGGGAAAACCCTCGGCACGGACCTGAACAACGGTTGCGCGGCCATGCGTGTGCGGCTGGCCTCCATCGCCGAACGCGCTCCCAAGGTGCTCGATGAATACCGCGATCGCCTGCAAACCCGGGTGCGAACGCTCATGCAGTCCGGCGGATTCGAGCTGGAACACGACGCCTTGGCCCGCGAGGTCGCACTCTTCGCCGAGCGCTGCGATATCAGCGAGGAGATCAACCGCCTCACCTCGCACCTGGATCAGTTTGCCGAGCTGTGCGAACGCGGCGAGCAGGTGGGGCGAACCATGGACTTTTTGGCCCAGGAGATGCTCCGCGAGGCCAACACCATCGGTTCCAAGAGCAACGACGCCACCATCGCCCGCAACGTCGTCGAGCTCAAGGGGCTGATTGATCGACTAAAAGAACAGGTGCAGAACGTGGAGTGAATGCCGAATGAGGAATGCGGAATGCGGAATGAAACACCTTCCTCGGCTTCACGAGGGTGCTTGATCGTGATCAGCGGGCCTTCGGGGGCGGGGAAGACCTCGATCTGCAAGGCCCTGATGGAGCAGTTGCCGGGCGCCGTGTGGAGCGTGTCGGTAACCACTCGCCCGCCGCGGTCGGGTGAAGTGGACGGGCAGAGCTACCGCTTCGTGACGGCGGTGGAGTTTGAACGCATGCGGACCGCCGGGGAGCTGTTGGAGAGCGCCGAATACGTCGGGCATCGCTACGGCACTCCACGCCAACCCGTCGAGGCGGCGCTGGCTGCGGGAAAGAACATGGTGATGGAAATCGACGTACAAGGGGGTATGCAGGTCGCGGCCAAAATGCCCGAGTCCGTTCGCATTTTCGTCCTTCCCCCCAACACGGAATCGCTCCGTGCCCGTTTGGAGGGACGCAAAACCGAGGCCGCCGAACAACTGAGCAAACGCCTGGCCGAGGCCGACGGCGAAATCGCCACCGCCCGCGACAGCGGAGGCTATCCCCATTTTGTGGTGAACGACGTTCTCGACGCCACGGTCGAACAAGTGAAACGCATAATCGAACAGGAGCGAGCACGACCATGATCGAAGCTTTGCGACATGACCATCTCATCGAAAAAGCGGGCGGACGATTCAAGCTCACCGTGCTGATTCAACGCCGCTGGCTGCAACTTTTACAGGGCGCGCGTCCCATGGTCGAACCCAAGGGTCTGACCGAAATGGAGGTCGTGATCCGAGAGATCCTGGAAGGCAAGATCGACTTCGACATGCCCGCGGAGGTCGCCAACGACGAGCCGTCAACGTAGCGCTCGCCGCGCCGTCCGGTCACGGAACCCAATAACGTGTCTGCAACCGATCTAGCGGGATACGAGGTCCTCGTCGGGGTCTGCGGCGGCATCTCCGCCTACAAGGTCGCCGATGTGGTCTCCAAGCTGGTGCAGCGCGGCGCCGGAGTCACCGTGGCGATGACCGCAGCGGCCCGGCGATTCGTCCAACCCCTCACCTTTCAGGCCCTCTCCGGACGCGACGTCCTGGTGGACCTCTGGGATTCGGAAAAGTCCGGCGACGTGCAGCACATCGCCTTGACCGGCGCCGCGGACGGCGTGCTGATCGCCCCGGCTACGGCCAACATCATCGGCAAGATCGCCTCGGGCATCGCCGACGAACTGGTGACAACGCTTGTCATCAGCGCCGCCTCTCCCGTCATCCTCGCCCCGGCCATGAACGACCGCATGTGGGCCAACGCAATCGTGCAGGAAAACGTCGCCAAGCTCACTCGCCTCGGTTACGCTTTCGTCGGACCCGCCGAGGGCTGGCTGGCCTGCCGCAGCGTAGGTCCAGGCCGAATGGCCGAACCCACGGAAATCCTCGATCGCCTCGTCGAGCAGCTCCGCGCCAAACCCCCTAAGCGAACCGCAACCCCGTAGCGCCGCCGCTTGTGCGCGGCGCTCAACCGCACTCCGTGCTTCGCCCGGGGCGGCCTTCATGCCGAACTTCTGCTGGCTTCGCGCCGCGCCGCGGTCAGATCAGGAATGAACGACGAGGTAGTGACGGTCGCGAGAACTTCGTCCCGATGGGCCTGGGCAACGGCGGAGCGTGCCGGGCGCGGGGCCGCCGCAAGGTGTTCGTCGAAGAACGCCGCCAGACGCCGTCCGTACAACACGGGTAGCATCATGACGCTTTGGTTGTGGGTAGCCCCGGGGACGATCCACAACGACTTGGGCCCCCGAGCCAGATCGAACAAGTCCTGCGATTGAGCCACGGGGATGTAGCTGTCTTTTTCACCATGAATCAGGAAGATCGGCGTCCGACCCACACGCACCATGGCCTTGCGTACCGAAGGGAACCGGCAACCCGAACGCCGGGCGCACTCCCGAAACAACATCCAACGCAGGAAACGCCAGACCATCGGCGGGTGATTCTCGGCCACCACGCGGATGCGCGCGAACGCATTGGCGAACCGACGCATGAAGTACTCCAGCGTCGTTTCGCTGAACGCACCGTCGGTGACAATCGCCCGAACATCCTCGATGCCCGCCGCGGCCAGGATCGCCGCCCCCCCGCCTCGCGACACGCCGAACACGCCGATCTCCCGTGGACGGTCGTGCAGCTCCAGATACGAACCAATGGACGCCATCGCCCCGAGCATATCGGCGCGCTCGCGATCGCTCGGCCATTGCCGCGGACGATAGCCCTCCTCCGGCTGCGACCCGCCGTGGTTGCGAAAATCAAACGCAAACACGTCGTAACCGGCCTCGAGCAAACCACGGCAATACCGAGCACAACTACTCCGATCGCTGCCGAACTCATGGGCGAAGACAATCATCCCCGCCGGCCGCTCGCGGGCTTGGTCACCCGAGAGGATCACGCCTTCAAGGCGGTGCCCGTCCGCGGCCCGGAACGTCACCTCCTCCCCCGCCGGGCGCGAGGCGTCGCTCCCGTTCTCATGGTTCGGGGCCAGATCATCCAGAATGTTCATCATGATGCGGATGTACTTGCGGAGGATCAACGCCGGGTAGATCAGCAACAACCCAACCAGCACAACGGCCAAGAGGACCCATCCGCTGGTCAACGCCGGCGACGGCAGCGAAATACCCATGACCTGACTCGACAACGAAGATCCCACCGTCGTAGCAAGACCGGGCCTCATCGCCCAAGCATCCGCGGGAACGGTCCCGCGATCCTGACGGGCAAGCCCTCCCGCATGCCGGTCCCGCGCCTCCCCCGCAGAGCGTTGTTTACCGATCGTCCGCCGGCGGTTCAAGTCTTTAGCACCGCCCGCCACGAGTTCTGACACCATCAAGCCGGGTAAGGTTACATTCGGTTTCGGTTTTTTTTCGACACGACGTGCGGATCGCCCTGTGAGTTCACGGGGTCCAGGCAGGATAGAGCGGTTTTTTACCTTGCAGGACGCGGATTACGTCGTCCACCACGTCGTTCATCCGCGCAAGTCCGCCAGTGCTCCGGGCGGCAATGTGCGGCGTAAAAAGCGTGTTGGGGGCCGATAGCAGCGGATGGTCCACAGGGGGAGGCTCGGGGTCGAACACGTCCAACGCCGCCCCACCCAGGCGACCCTCGACCAGAGCCTTCGCCAACGCGACCTGATCGACCACTCCTCCGCGGGCCGTGTTGATGAGAAAGGCCCCGGGCCTGAACTTGGCCAGCGCCGCCCCATCGACCATCTCCCGCGTCGTCTCATCCAGGGGCACGTGGAGGCTGACCACGTCCGCCGCTCGGTAGACTTCGTCCTTGCTCAGCGGCATCGCCGCCACGTCGAGCCAACCGGGCGACACGACATCGTTGTAGACCACCTTCATGTGAAAGCCGTGGCGACAGCGCCGCGCCACAGCCTGGCCGATCCGCCCCATGCCGATGATCCCCAGAGTGAGTTCGCCAAGCTCCCCGGCCACCGCCCGTTCCCGAGCCTCGTAGAATCGACCCTCGCGCACCCCCGCATCGCCCGCGCGCAGCCCGCGCACCAATGCGATGAGCAAACCAACGGTGAGGTCTGCCGCCGCGTCCGTCGCCGCCCCGGGCGTGTACACCACCACCACCCCGCGTTCTTGGGCCGCCGCGAGGTCGATGTTGTCCAACCCCACCCCTCCCCGCCCGATGACGCGAAGTCGCCGCGCGGATTCGATCACCTTCCGCGTCACCACGGCCCGCGTGCGGACCAGCAGCGCCTCGCACTCCGCGACGGCTTCGCACAGACGGGTCTCGTCCCAAGACTCGAGGATCACCACCTCGCCGATCGCCCGCAGTTTCCCAACTGCCCCGGCTTCAAACGGCTCAGCCAACACCAGGCGCATCGTCGTCGCAGTCATGACCTCCCCCATGCTCTACGCTCGACTCAAAGCCGTCCAGCGGCAGGGTCGATGCGTCCGCGCCCAATACTACCTCCAGTCACTCGCGGACGTACCCGTACCCGGAACGTCGCCGAACCTTCGAGACTCGGATCCCGGAAACGCCTCCCGACCACAGTGTAAAACCGATGTAACCGGCGGTTGGGTTCGGGAGCGTGACGGCGGGACGTAGCTGGGGACTCCGTCGGGTGACTCGCTTGACCGCCGTAAAGACAAGCACGTACGAACGGAAAGTGGAGCGATTCAGACTGCACCGCGAAGGACTCGAACCTTCGACCCGCTGATTAAGAGTCAGCTGCTCTACCAACTGAGCTAGCGGTGCTCGGAAACGGAGCATTGCAACCGAAGAGGCCGGCGCGGTCAAGTCGGGTTGAGAAACGAAGCGGCCGGCCTAGCGGGCCGGCGTAAACCGGCCCGCGGGAACGAATCGCGTGTTGTACTCGACTTGCCACGCGTCGTCCGACGTCCTTGAGGACGGGTTACCGGACGGCAGCGGGGCCACAAGATCCCCGTCCACGACGTTGTGGTCGGAATCCTTGTCCCAGCCGACAGAGTAGAAGAAGAGGCTGCGTCGCATCCCGTCGGGAATCGGCGGGAGCGAGGCGGCGTCGAACTCCAAAGTCAGCGCGTCGCCGGCGTTGAGAATCGCCAGGGCGTCGTCGCGCGAGGTCAACAGAGGAAGCACGTCCCCGTATCGAGTACACCAACCCTGCAGCGTGGTTCGCCAGGGGGGCGAATCCGACACGCGGGCATGGTCCGGGGTGGTCGGATGACCGGGAGCGCGAGATCGGATTTCGGAGAACCCTCGCCAAATCAGTTGCGCACTTGCCGGCGAAAGTGAATGGATCCGCCGATCGTTCGCCGGCCGCCTTTCGAAGAGGGCGATTCGATCCCATCGGATTTCGAACGAGGTGGTGAGTCGCAGGCGGCGTGCGTTCGAAGGGAGTTTGCCGGCGAGGTCGCAGAGAATGGTCTTGGTTTTCCCGGCGGGCATACCCACGACGACGTCCAGGGGCGTCCACTGGTCGGCACTGGTCTCGACGGACAGCGTCGGCGGAAGGATGGTCAGAGCGCGGTTCTGCGACATGGCGATGTTGGTGCTGGCATCGCCGTATTGCAACCAACCCGTGAGCGCCAGCACCCACGGCTTACCCGCGTCGAGCGCCGCGAAGTCCAATGTCAGCGTCATTGGATGGCACATGCCCCGATAGGGTGGTGGGAGCGGCGCTCCCGGTTCGGCGAAAACTCCGTCGATTTCGCGGAGGGCCTCGGTTCTATCCCGACCGTCGTCGCCCATCGCGCTGGTGAGAGATCGGCGTGAGCCGAGGGCCCGCACGTCGGACGGCGGAAAGGGCGGGGACATGATCTTGTCAGTCGAATGGACCTCCACGTCCGATGGATGATCGACGGCGAGCAGCTTCGCCTCGTCCAGGTACAGAACTTCGCGGAACTCTTCGGTAACCTGTAGCGTGTACCTTCCCGACCGCGAAGAGAATGACCCCGAGTCGCCGATCCACGCGATCTCGTCCGGGTCGGCGGGGAGCAGCACGTCACGGGAAAGCGATAGTCCGATCGGTGAGTTGCCCAGAATATCCGTCACGAAGCGAAACCCCGCCCCATCCCATGCATAAAGGAACGGACAGGAGCCCGTGGCGACGTTCTTCTCCAGAACGGTCAGCGGTTTTGCGGTCGGCACCACGTCGATTTGATTGTCCACGACCCCGTTGGTCCAGAGGGTTTGCAAGGCGTCGAGGCGCGAGTGCTTCTCCACGCCGATTTCGACGGGCAACGAATCCACGCTGCGGGTTACCCAAAACGGACCTTGGCGAAGCTCGACGTGGGTGCCGAGTCCCGTCGGGTTGGTTTTGACGGTAACCAGCTTCAACTTCAATTGGCGGTTGGCGTTCCCGCCGTCGTTGCGGAGCCAACGCAAGCCGCCGCCCTCCGCGACCAGCAGCAGATCGCTGTCACCGTCGGTATCCACATCGGCGGCGAGCACCTCGCGCATAGGGGCGAAGGTCATCGCGCTCAATCCCAACGTCTCACTCACATTGGTCCAATCTCCTTTTGCGCCGGGATTCCGCCAGACTTGCACGCCGCCGCCGGGCGGGGCTCGATCAAGGCGCCCGACGACGACGAGGTCCAGGCGGGCGTCGTTGTCGTAGTCCAACCACGCCGCGGCGGTCGGCTCGATGTCGCGCAGCTCGATCCGCCGCCGGTCTGCCCGTCCTCCATACAGGACCACCGACTGCGAACCCGAAAGGAGCAATACGTCCGCTTGTCCGTCGTTGTCGAGATCGTTGGTCAAAATCTGTCGCGCCGCGGGCCACGGTCCGGGCGGCTCTTTCATCGGCGCGAATCGCCCGGCGCGCTGGTTCTCGAATACCCAAGCAGGCTGATCGCTTCGCGCCACCACAAGATCGACGGCCATGTTGGAATCCAAATCGACGACGGCTACGTCCGATACGCCGCCGGTGGGGGTGATTCCCACCCGCGTGGTCACGTTCTCGAAGCGTGCATCGCCGTTGTTCTGCCAGAGGGCGATCCCCTCGGAACCGCCCAGAAGTAAATCCAAATCGCCGTCGTGCTCATAATCCACCCATCGCGCGTGCCGGGCCTGGATGCCCGAAAGGCCGGCCGCTTCGGTGACGTTGGCGAACACAAGCGGTCCGGTCCGTTTGAGCAAGCAGACGCCGCCCGGTCCGAGCAACAGGACGTCGTTTTTCGCATGGACCTTCGCGTCGTAGCGTTCTGCGGCGGGAACATCGTTGTGGAAGTCGCCGACGATGCAGGACGTGTACTTGGCCCCGGCCGGAAGCGAAGTCTCGACGGGCTTGATCTCAAATTTCCCGGACGGCGCGAATTTCATGAGAGCGACGCGGTCCGATTCCACAACAACGAATTCGTATCGCCCCTCGTCATCCATTTCGAGTACAGCAACAGCGTCGCCCGTTTCCTCTCCCGCGGCGACGAACCGGACCTCGATGCCAGGCTCCTGCGGCGAGACGGGCAGGGGCGCGGATTCCGGCTGGGTGTAGACGCAGCGTTCGAGCATTTCCGCGGTGCGCGTTTCGTCGCCGAAGAGCTTGCGCAGTCGGAGGAACTCCAAGTTGTGTTTCTGAAAACCCGCTTGGTCGCCCGCTTGGCGGGCGAAGTTGGCGAGTTTGTAGTGGGCGCTGCCGTGCTGCGGGTCGAGGCGGAGCGTCTCCTTCAGTTGTTCGACGGCCTTGTCGGTTCGACCCGCGGTTTGGTACGCCCGAGCCAGTTGATATCGAACCGTGGCCGAGTGCGGGTCCAACCGCGCCGCGGTCTCGAAGGGCGTCGCCGCGACGTCGAATCGGCTCAAACGCAGATTTGTGAGTCCTGTCAGATAACTCGTGGCCGATGACTCAGGTTCGACGCCGGCCGCGCGGGCCAGAGCGTCCAAGGCAGCCGGAGCATTATTCGCCAAGAGTTGTGCGCGGGCGAGGTTCCGCCAGGCGACGGGCGATTGGTCATCGCGCTCAACGGCTTGGCTGAGCGCCTCGATGGCCTTGGCGGACTCGCGGTTCTCCAAGTAGGCCTTGCCCAGGTTCATTAACCTCACGAATTCGCCCGCGTCCTCCCCAGTTGCCGTGGCGCAGAGAAAAAGCGTCAGCGAGATCGAACCCAACACGACCATGCCCACGGCAATGCCCCCACGGTGCATAAGAGCCCCCTAATCGCCACACGAGTCGAATTCGCCCCGTAGGTTATAGACGGCGTGCAAGGAAACGCCAGCGATTCCACATGATCAAAGGGCGGGCTCCGATGGAGCGCACCGCCATAGCAGGGGGATTTTTTTGACGAGGTGCGAAACCGTTTCCGTGGATAGCCAAATGCGCGTCGCACCCGGTCGCCGCCGGGCGATGCCTATGTGGGGCGTGCCGGCGTTCCTCGGAGCGTGTGCGGTAATCACACAATCCACGTTCGCCCAGACAACCACGCATCGGGTCGAGCTTCGCAGCAGCACGTTCGTACCGGCCAACCTGACCATTCGCCTGGGGGACACCGTGCATTGGGTATGGGTCACGGGCTTCCATAACGTGGAAAGCGGCGTGGTGGACGCCGGACTCATCGCCCATCCCGACGGTCGGTTCCGATCCGGGGATCCAACGCCCACGCCGGGTGCGACTTTCGATGTGACTTTCGACGCGGCTTTTCTTGCCGACCATCCGGCGCCGGGGCGAAGCTATCCCTATTACTGCATCGCTCACGCCGATGCCGGGATGGTGGGGACCATTGGCGTCGTCGATTGCCTGACGGGTTCGGACTGCCCCGACGCGAACCCTTGCACGGACGATCTTTGCCAGAGCGGCGTCTGCAGCCATGTCTTCAACACGTCGCCGTGCGACGACGGCAACCCCTGCACCAGCGGGGACATTTGCAACAACGGCGTGTGCGGCGGATCGCCGGTGGCCGGCTGCTGCCGCGCGCATGCGGACTGCAACGATGGGAACGTTTGCACGAACGATGCTTGCGAGGGCAGCGTCTGTCGCAGCACGCCGGGACCCAACGTTCCCTGCGACGACGGAAACTCCTGCACGGGTCCGGACGCGTGCGCGCAAGGGATTTGTATCGGAACGCCGTTGACGACCTGCTGCCGATCCGACCGCGATTGCGACGACGCCTTGGCCTGTACGGACGATCGTTGCATCGGGGGATCGTGCGTCAACCCCGCCAACGACGCGGCCTGCGATGACGACGATCTATGCACGGCGGACGACACATGCGTCGAAGGCGTGTGCCTGGGTGAGCGGATCGAAGACTGTTGCCGCACCAATGCCGATTGTCCGTCACTTCCATGCACCACCGCCCGTTGCGTGCGGAATCAATGCGTTGTGACTCCGTTGCCCGACTGTGAACCCTGCACGGAGGCCGCGGATTGCGACGACGACGACGTGTGTACCGCCGACCGCTGCACGGCTGGCGTGTGTCAATCGTCCTCCAACGCGGCGGACTGTGACGACGCCGATCCCTGCACGGAAAACGACCGCTGCACGGCGGGCGCCTGCGTCGGAAACCCGATCGAGAACTGCTGCGTTGTTTCCGATCCATGCGACGATCACGACGAGTGTACGGAAGATTTCTGTGCTTCGAAGGAATGTCGCCATACCCCGATCCCCGATTGCGGACAGCCCAATCCCGGCGATCAGGACGACCCGCCCGACGACGAGACCGACGCCCTGCCCGTGGACGATGAACCGCCCGCGCCGCGGCCGACCCCTCGCCCCGCGGTTTGCGGGGCCTTGGGTCTCATCCCTCTCGCACTATTCGCCGTCATGGTGGTTGTGGGCCGAAAACTCATCTGCCCGCGGCGAGTGAGGGTGCGTTGAGCTACGTTCGGACTCCGATCCTCACGGGGTTGGTCATGGGTCTGGCCTGCACGTTCGCCGGCGATCGACCGGCGACTTCGCAACCCCAACCCGGTAAGTCGGTGGGCGTCCGCCGCGCCTCGATGCCCTTCACCTACGTGGGCACCAAGAAATGCCGGATGTGCCATACCGCCCAATACGAATCTTGGAAAGAGTCGCCCAAGGGGCAGTCGTGGGAGGCGCTCAAACCGGGACATGGTGCGGCGGCGAAGATCGGCGCCGGGTTGGATCCAGCCAAGGACTACACGCAGGACGCCTCCTGCCTGCCCTGCCACAGCGCTGGATTCGGTCAACCGGGCGGCTACGCCGTCGCCCCGCCCTCCGACGGAAAGGCGCTGCGGGCGGGGTCGGCGCGAACCGGAGCCGCGTGCGAGGCATGCCACGGTCCGGGCAGCGGATTCGTGCCCATCATGGAGGAAATCTATCGCACCGGGCGAACCTTCGACCGCAAGGAATTGTTCGACGCCGGGCGACGGGTGGTCGACGCCGCCGTTTGTGCCCAGTGCCACAACGAGCACGCACGCTGCATGATGTCGAAGTCCGCCGACGGAAGCCTCCTTCCGCCGGTCGACATGGGCGTCGACCTCAACGATCGACGAGGCTATCACGCGAAACTTCCTCATGTGGCGGTTCGAACGCCAACAGACAACCCTGGCGACGCGGACGACGAAAGTCCCGCGGAAACGCCCTGAGGCGTTCATGGAGAGGATGATGACGATGTCCTTGTTGTGCCAACGAAATCAGACCGGAGTTCTCGTTCTATCGGCCGTGACGGTCGGCCTGCTCGCCTGCGGCCTCGCCTGCCAAGAAAGTCTGCAGGACAGCGAACCGCCGCCTCCACGGGGCGGAACCGTCTCCTTCGAACAAGACCTCGTCCCGCTCTTGCGAACCGCATGCACCGGTTGCCACAGCCCGGGCGGTTCCGCCGCTATTAGCGGAATCCCCATGATCCTCACCGCCGACCAAGCCTATGACGCCATCGTGGCCCAACCTAGCGTGCAGGATCCCGCTTGGACTCTCGTGGTCCCGGGCGATGCGGAAAGCAGCCTGCTCTACCTGAAGGTCAGCTCCGACACTCCGCCGGTGGGCGTGCGCATGCCGCGTTTTTCACCCGTCCTTTCGGCCACGCAGATCGGGTTGATCCGCGACTGGATCGATCAGGGGGCGCTGAACAATTAGGCAGGACGGACGCGACCCGGGCCTGCGTAGCGGAATAGCCCGGCCAGGATCACCCAGACCATCAACGGGACGATGAATCCCACGCCGCAGGCGCGAGGCTGTGGTGCGGTCGGGCCGCCACCGACCTCACCGTCGCCATCTCCATTTGCGGGTTGGCCGTCCGGATCGGCTGGTTCGCCGTCCGGATCCGTGCCGTCGGTTGGCTCGTCGTCGGGAGGATCGCCGCCCGTGCTGTCGCCCGGCTCGCACCCCTCGAGACCGGCGTTGACGATCTCCGGGTTGTCGGGGCATTCATCGCAGGCGTCGCCCGCGCCGTCCTGGTCCGAATCCAACTGATCGGGGTCGGCGAGGCCGGGGCAGACGTCCACGCAATCCACCACCCCGTCGGAATCGTCATCGTCGGCGTCCTCGAGTCCGCACCCGCACAACCCCGGTTCCGTCTTGGCGAGATCGTTCGGACAACCGTCGCACGCATTGCCGACGCCGTCGCCGTCCGCGTCGAGTTGATCGGGATTGGCCAGGACCGGGCAATTGTCCACGTCGCCACAGACCGCATCGGCGTCGGTGTCGAAATCGGGGTCGTCGGGACATTGCAATGCGGTCACGGTGAACGTCTCGCCCGCGTTGTTGGTGAGGATCGCGGCCCCTGCCGTGAGCACGTAGTCGGCGGCATTGTTGCTGCTCTTGGCGTCGTCGGACCCTCGAAACAAAAGCGCTTGCAGGCTTGTCCTGGGCAGGGGGCCCGGATAGGGCGGACCAAAGTCACCGTCGTCGTCGTTGGTCAGGGCCCCGCCCGCCGGTCCGAGATAGGCCGCCCCGCCCCAACTCAGACGCCACACCAGGAGCGTCCCGTCATCGTTCTCGAAGAGCAGCGTTCCGGACGTCAGGTAGGCCTCGGGGATCGTGTTCGTCAGCAGGAAGTCCGGCGTGACCGCAGGAGCCGTGTAGACGGTCATTTTCGCGCTGACCGCAAGAACCCGCATGCCGCGAACGCCGTTGGTCACGTCGGTGTCGAAATCGGCCAGAACCACGGCGTTTTCACCGTTGGCGTCCGCGGCCAGCAGGCGTGCCCCGTTCACAAAGTTCTGGCTGTTGGAGCGCATACGAAGCTGAATGGCCTGGGCCTTTGGGTCGCCATTGACCCCAGCGACCACCTGCTCGATTTGCATGAAATGGAACGACCCAAACGCAGGTTGCCATCCAAGTGCGAACGCGGCGATCGCCACGCACATGCGCCGACGGTCCGTCATCGCATCGCTCGAACGGCGCGGGCCTCGAGACTGGTCGGATTTTCGTACTCGTTGCATGGGTCTTTCTCCGACCGTAGCCGTGGTTCCCGATTCTAAGTGTTCCCCTTATCGGCCGTTGGGGGGAACCCTGAACACTTGCCCCGCGGTTTCCGACACCTACGCAGGGCTGCGCAAAGCCCCACGGCAGGAGGCCACGGCAAGCTATGGGAGTCGGTCGCGGTGTACACGAACCGGGGCCGTGAAACATCCATCCCAAGGGGCGGTTCCTGCGCCCCGGGAGGTCCCACGCGCCCACCCCGGCGCGTCGGTTTCAGTCTTGTCGAACTGGTCATCGTCGTGGTCATCATTGGCGTGATCGCAGGCATCGCAGTTTCGCGTTCTGCCGCCGCGGCCCGAGGCGCCGACGAGTCGTCGTTGGTGGGGAGCTTGTCGGCCATGCGCCAGGCCATCGACGTCTACGCCGCCGAGCACGGCGGGGTCTTCCCCGGCGTCTTGGCGGACGGGAGCGGCGGCGGACCGAACTCCGCCGCGTCGTTCGTCAGCCAAATGACTCAATACTCCAGCTACGATGGACAGGTCTCCGCATCCCGCGACACAGCCCATCCTTACGGTCCCTACCTCCGCCGTGTACCCCCGTTGCCAGTGTGCGATCACCGCGGCAGCACGACGGTCGCGGTCGATGCGGCCAACTCCCCTCCCCTGGTCGTCCCCGGCAGCGACGGATGGGTGTACAACCCCGCCAGCGGCGAAATCATCGCCAACTGCGACGACGCCAACCGCGACGGCACCCGCGCCTACGACGAGTATTAACGAGGCTGTTGGGACCGCGGGTGGAGCAGGACCTGCGGCCTTTTCCCGATAGAACGGCAACCCGCCCGGTGCTGTGCTCCGGGCAGTTTTTGCGGCGATCACCGCGTGATTACAGCAAACCCGGCGTATTCCCCAGAGCCTCGATCATCTTGAGCGCCGCGGGTCCAGCGAGGACCACGAGAATGGCGGGGAAGATGAACAGGATGAGCGGGGCCATGAGCTTCACCGTGGTCTTCTGGGCACGTTCCTCGGCCGCCTGACGGCGCTTGACGCGGAGGGCGTCGGACTGGTTTCGCAAAGCCTTGGCGATGCTGGTGCCAAACCGTTCGGCCTGATTGATGATGGCCACGAGGGAGCGAACTTCGTCCAGACCTGTTCGAGTGCCGAGGTTTGCCAGCGCCTCGTTGCGGGGAATGCCCATCTGGCTTTCCATGGTGACCATTTGGAGTTCCTCGGAGAGAGCGGGATGGACCTTGGTCATCTCGTCGCCGACTCGTTGAAAAGCGGCGTCCAGACCGAGCCCTGACTCGACGGAGATGACCATCATGTCCAAGGTATCGGGCAGGCCGTTGCGGATTTTTTCCTTGCGTTTGGCGACGGCGGAACCAAGCCAGATGTTGGGGGCGAGGAAACCGAATCCTACGCCGCACATGATGATGCCGATCCCGTTTTCGATGGAGGTTCCCTTGGCCCAGACGTATCCGGCGGCGCAAATCCCGATCAACACGGCCATGACCGTCTTGCTCGCCAGGAAGGTCGTGGGGGCGTTCTCGCCTCGCAGACCGGCCGTGGCGAGTTTGATGCGGAGCTTGGACATTTGGGCCACGTCGCCCTTCATCGAGGGGCGGATGGCCATGGGGGCGACGGTGTCGAACACCCTCTTGGCGACCGACTCCTTGGCCTGTTGGCGCAGCTCGCGGAGGTTGGCTTGACCGCGCCGGCCGGTCATGCGGCGTTGGATGGCCTCGCCTTCGTCGCTGGGCTTGGGCCAGAAGGCATAGACGATCAGCACGATGCTGACCACCACCATCCCGCCGAGTATGTACATCGCCGTGGTATTCATCGTCGAGCGCCTCCATCACACCTTGATGTTCACGATCCAGCGGATCATGGCGATGCCCATGAGCTGCATGCCGAAGGCCACCATGAGCATAATCTGTCCGCGAGGTTCCTCGAGCAACACGCGGGCATAGTTGGGATTCAGGTACATCGAAGCCACGAAGACCACCGTCGGAAGGGAGAACAGCACCCAGCCCGACAAGCGTCCTTCGGCGGTCAGCCCGCGCACCAGACCGGCGAGCTCGATCCGTTCGCGGATGACGCCGCTAATGTTGTCCAGCACTTCGGCGAGGTCCCCGCCGGTCTGCCGTTGGATCATCACCGCGGTCACGAAGAATCGAACGTCGAGCGAATCGACGCGCTCGGCCATGGACTGCAAGGCATCTTCGATCTTCACGCCGAGGTTCTGTTCGTGGTAGACCTGGGCGAATTCCGTGGCGATGGGAGCAGGCATCTGTTCGTAGATCGTCTGCACCGCTCCGGCCAGGGAATGTCCGGCCCGCAGCGCTTGACCCATCATCTCGAACACGTCCGGCAACTGTTGGGAAAGTTTGGTCATGCGTCTCTTCCGCCGCATACTCAGCCACAGCAGCGGAAGAATGAGGATGGCCCCGCCGCAGCCTACGGCCGCAAACACACTCACCTGCAACGCCCAAAGGACCAGCATGGTCAGGATCGCCGCACCGCTCATGTTCAACAACATCTGCGGCGCGGACCAATCCAAGTCCGCCTGATCCAAGAGAGTCTGCAACTTGGGAATGAACTTGAATTTTCCAACGAGGCTGTCGGCAAAGGTTCCGGCCTGCCCCAGCCCTCCCCGTCGCACAATGGTCGCGGTGGCCTTATCGCGCTTGGCGGTCTCTCCGCGCAGACGTTCTTGCATCCGTTTCGCCTGGGACGTCTTGCTCTCCGCGAGCACTTGGAAGATGCCATAGGCGAGCAACAACGACCCGACCATCGGCAAGATGTAGGCCCAGACGTCGGAGGCAGCCAGGGTCAGCGTTTGGGTCCATTGATCCATAGGTGTTGATCCTCCGCGATGGCGACCTTACTCCGAATCGTCCACCAATAAGACCCGACGCGTGAACAACGAGGGGTCCACGTCGCAGCCCGACGTTCTCAGACGTTCCAGGAACGCAGGTCGGATGCCGGTGGAGACAAACTGACCCTGGGCCCGACCGTTCGGCGCGATCCCCGTTTGTTCGAAAGAGAAAATGTCCTGCATGGTGATGATGTCGCCTTCCATCCCGGTGACTTCGGTCACGCTGACCAGTTTTCGCGGTCCTCCGGTGAGTCGCTGGGCCTGCACGATCACATGGATCGCGGAGGCGAACTGTTGGCGGATGGCCCGCACGGGCAGCTCGAACCCCGCCATCATCACCATGGTTTCCACGCGGGCCACGGCGTCACGCGTGCTGTTAGCGTGGATGGTGGTCAGGGAGCCGTCGTGACCCGTGTTCATAGCCTGGAGCATGTCCAGCGTTTCGGGCCCGCGGCACTCGCCCACCACGATCCGATCGGGACGCATACGCAAGCTGTTGATGAGCAGGTCGCGGATGCTGATCCGCCCCTTGCCTTCGATGTTCGCCGGACGGGTCTCCAAACGAACCACGTGCGGTTGACGCAACTGGAGCTCGGCGGCGTCCTCGATGGTGACAATCCGATCCGTATCGGGGATGAACGTGGAGAGGTTGTTGAGCAGCGTGGTCTTTCCCGAACCTGTTCCGCCGACCACCAAGATGTTCAAATGGGCCTTTACGCACGCGCCCAGAAAGTCCCGCATCTCCGGTGTGACGGACTTGTAATTGATGTAGTCATCCCAGGTCAGGGGGTCGGCGCCGAATCGACGAATCGACATGCTGGCCCCGTCGATGGCAAGCGGGGGGATCACGGCGTTCACGCGGCTTCCGTCGGCCAAGCGGGCGTCCACCAGCGGACACGTCTCGTCGCAGCGTCGACCCACGGCGCTGACGATCTTGTCGATGATGTGCATGAGGTGGGCGTTGTCGCGGAACTCGATCTCGGTGACTTCCAACTTTCCGCGCCGTTCGACGTAGACTTGCTTGGGACCGTTGACCAGAATGTCGCTGATGGTGGGATCGGCCAGCAGGACTTCGAGCGGACCCAGACCGAAGGTCTCATCGAGGACTTCGCTGATGAGCCGTTGCCGTTCGTTGTAATTGAGGAGCGTGTTTTCCTGGTCCGCGAGCTGGGAGACCAGTTCCTTCACCTGCTCGCGAAGGGTTTCGTCGTCGCCCACCATCCGCGTGAGGTCAAGTTGATCGATGAGCTTGCGGTGCAGGCGCATCTTGAGCGTATTGAACTGCTCGACCTTCTCCTTGGAGACCTTGGCCTTTCCCTGGGGGTTGGCCGTTTTGGATGCGACGATGGCGGGCTTGTTGGCGGGCGGCGGCGCCGGCGCGGGGGGCGGCGGCGTGGCCACGTTGGTGCTGGACCTCTTCCCAAACATCCCGAGACTCCCTGTGGTAGTCGACTCTGCTTGCCCTTGTCGCGGCGTCGTAGCCGCGCGGCCCCACCGAGTTCCTTGTCTCCATGGCATGCAGAAGAGCACGCCCGCCGTCAGCGGCTAGCTCGCCGCGAAAATCCGACCGATCAGACCCTTCTTTCCCTTATCCTTATCATCGGTTTGACCATCCCCATGATGCAGGCGCTCGGCGATTTCCTGTAGGGCGCATCGGACCTTCGTTTTCGGACCGTGGGAGAGCAGCGGCTCCCCGAGATTGATCGCTCCGCTCACCGTTTGCCAGTCGTCGGGGATGGACGCAAAGACCTCGAGTCCGAGAGTCTCGCTGACGTGCGAGCTCGACAGGTGTCCGGCGTCGCGTCCCACGCGATTGCAGATGAGCTTGGTGCGGTCCAGGTTATAGCCGTTGGCCCGCATGTTCTCGATAATCCGCATCGCGTTGCGGATGCAGGGCACGAGCAATTGGACGATCAGCAAGTTCACGTCCGATAGCGCCAGAATGGACTTGGCGCCGGAATCGAAGCGCGTCGGTCCGTCGGCCACGATGTAGGCGTTCATGTTCAGCATGGTGGAGAAAACCCCCATGCACGCGGCGGCGGTGATGTTGTCGGACTCCGCGAAGTTCGCGGGCCGGCTGAGCACTTGAACCCCCGAGATGTGTTTGGCGAGCGCTCGGGTCACCACCGCCTGTTCGAGGTGCTCCGGCGATCCGCAGAGATCCGCCAGCGTGTAGGTCGGTTCTACGTCCAGCAACGTAGCCACCTGACCGAATCGGTAGTCGAGGTCCACAACGGTGACATGACCTCCCGCGATCGCGGCCAGTTCCACGGCGAGATTCGTGGCGATCACCGTCGAGCCCACTCCCCCCGAGGTCCCCACTACGGTGATGAGCTTCCCTTGCGAAACCGACTCCACCCGACGACTGGTGATGCGGTGGATGGCCTCGCCGACCGCCTCCTGGTCAACGGGCCTGGGCAGGAATTCTTTGACGCCCATCCGCATCACCTTGAGGATGAGGGGACCGTCCGTGGCCGACGAGACGGCGAAGACGGCAAGCTCGCGATGGGCGGCGATGACTTCCCCGACAATGGGCAGCAATGTTTCGGGATGGGGGTCGAGATTGACCAGCAGCACATCGACCGGGAACTGGGAGACGGCTTGGGCAAGCAGGGCGGGCTCATCGACCTCCGCGACGATCTTGACCCCCTCGAAATGCAGCAACATGGCGCGCAGCTCGAGCGCCAATTGCTCGTCGCCGTTGAGGATGATGAATTTCAGGTCCTGACTCATCAGCCTGCGCGGTCCCTCTCCCTATAGACCCAAACTCAACCAAGGCGCGTGTGGCCACGCATAGGCGCGACGCCGCCACGGGCCCGTACGAACACGCTTCTCTATCGTCCATCCGATTGGGGAGTGTGCGGTTTCACGCCCGCTCGGCGAAGGTCCGCGAACAATGCACGAAATGCAGGCGTGCAGCGTTCATGAAATCGGCGCCGCCGTCCCATAAGGCCGGCGCGAGACCCGGGGACCGCAAAGTCACCGGGCCAGCACGACCAGACCGACCAGACCCCCGGTGGGCGGGGCGTCGGTGTCGATGCGGATCCCGCCTCCGGAATAGGAAACGGGCTGAATGTAGAAGCCTTTCCCCGCGGGCGGACCCGTTAGCTTGATGTCCATGACACGACCGAAGCGAAGCTCGGTGATGGTATAGATCGCGTTGGATCCCGAGAGGATGACGTTGTCGTGCAGGAAGAATCCGATGACCTCGCCTTCGATGCTCTCGATGGCTTCCTTGAGCGTGGCCTCCAGACCTGGACTTCCGGTCATGTCGTAGGTGACAGGGTCGCCGTCATCGTCTTTGAAAGTCAGATCCGAGGTTCCGATCTCCATCTCAAAGTCCGAAGGCGCCACGCCGTTCTCGATCTGTACCCGCTCGGCGTCGATCCCTTGATTGCCGGTGCCGATGTTGAGCACGCCGAAGTTTCCGTCGCCTTCTTCGTACGGGCCGCCGGAAAGCGGATAAGGGTAGAGCCGAACTTCACGGATCCCGTCCGAACCGCTGGAGATGGTGGACGATCCGGGGTTCCACCGGTAGGTGTCGCCGCCGGCCGCCAACTCCGAGGCAAAGGCATCCTCGTGAATGGTGAACGGCAGGATCTTGGCGCCCGGGACCGTGGTCACGAATCCGCTGAAGCGATCGTCGAAGACAGCGACCGCGGAAGCGGACGAGTCCGTATCCAACATGCCGAAGATGCCGGAGAAAAACAACGGGACGGGCCCGTTCACGGCCCCCTCGCCGTCGCTCCGCCGCACCATCACGTGGACGGCGTTGTAATCCTTGCCCGCCGGACCGGGGTTCAGGGGATCGGTCGCGGAGTTGACGTTGATCCACCCCGTGGCAATGTCGTCGGCCTGGACGTTCGTGGGCGCACCCAGGGTGTGATTGGAGACGGAAAACTCCTCGGCGCGCTGGGCAGCCCAGGACTTGACGTTGGTGAGCGCGGTTCCCCCGCCGGTGCCCATGCGGACGCGCATCATCTCGTCGGTGGTGTAGGCCGAAGCGCCGGCGAGCGCCGCGGCATCCGCGGCCCGCTGCAATTCGGTTCGTGCCGCGTAAAGTTGTCCCACGTCGACGGTGAGCGCCGCCATCCCCAGCAGAACCACCAGGGTGACGCCGACTTGCACTGCGACCACGGCGCGGCGCCGATCCCAAATGCGCAAACTGCGGTGTAGAGTTGACATTCTTCCCTCCCCCCAAATGCGGCGACCCGATCAACTCGGGTCGCCTTACTGCGTGAAGGCGTCACGCCCGCCTCGATGCGGCGGTCGACGCTTGCGCTGAGCCGCGGCCTACCGCGTACCTCCGCCGCTTTCATGGCCCCAGGGACCATGCACGGAGAGTTCCTCGGGTTCGGACTCGACCTGCGGTCCGCCGTGCTTGCAACCCTTGCACCCCGACGGATCGGGGCAGGGGCCCTTGCACTCGCCTTCGATGAGGCCCAGCGCATACAACTCAAAATCGTTCGGATCGACGCGGCCGTCCTGCGGCAGTCGAACCGTTTGATGCTCGTCCAACGGGGCCACGATTTCCGGGGTCACGAAGATGACCAATTCGGAGAGTGAGCGTTGAAAGCTGACCGAGCGGAAAAGGGCGCCAAGAACCGGAACGTCGCCGATTCCCGGGATACGGCTGGCCACCCCGCGCACCTGTTCGTTGAGCAACCCGGCGATGGCGATCGTCTGCCCGTTGCCCAGCTCCACGGTCGTCTCCATCGACCGCACCGCAAGCGCCGGAACCTCGAATCCCAGCAGCGTCACGCCGTTGACGGAGTCCAATTCGGATACTTCCGGCGCCACCCGCAGCCGAATCCGTTGATGCCCCTGGACAACCGGCGTGAAGTTCAGGCGCACGCCGAACTCTTTGAACTCTACCGTCACGCGCAAGTCGCCTTGCGGAACGAGGATTGGAAATTCACCACCGGCCAGGAACGTCGCGGTCTCCCCGCTGATGGCCACCAAATTGGGCTCAGCGAGAACGCTCAGCAGCGCATTGTCCGCCATCGCCTTGATGAACAACTGCATCTGGGCGCGCGGGAAACCCAACGACAGCGTCGATTTGTTCAAAAGCGGAATCCCGGGTGTGCCAAAGGGGAGGTTCTGGGTCACCGCCCCGGCGCCGGCGCCGATGTCGATCGGGTTGATTCCGCCGAGCTGGTTGACGAGGAACATGTCGCGGAAGTTCTCACCCGCCAAAAAGCCGTTGACGCCCAGTTCGCGGCTGGCCGAACGGCTGACCTCGGCCACCACGCACTTCAAGTGAACCTGCTGCTCTCCGGCGACCTCGACATGGTTCTGCACGGTCGTCGTCGGTCGTCCTTCGGGACCCGGGGGCAGAAAGAGGACCGCCAGTTCCGCCATGCGTCGAGCGCGTTCGGCGTTGCTGGCCGAACCCACCAGGACGATATTTCCCATGACCGAGGTGGCCTTGGCGGTTGACTGCGGGTCGATGCCCTTCAGGGCCTCGTTGAACTTCTCCAGGTCCAGCTCCACGCTGACCTCGAAGACGTATTGCTTGGCGTCCGCCCCGATCAGCACCACGCTCGTGTTTCCGAAGTTCTCTCCGGTAATGAGCATGCGCGTGGGGCTGATGACCTGCACGTCGGCGATGTGCTTGGCGATGACGTCCGCGCGAGTCGCCTCGACCGTCGTCTCCACCGTGACGCCCCGGTGCAGAGGGACGGTGATGCGCTGCGAACTCGAAGCCAAGTCCAGCACCTGGGCGCGGAACTCCTTGCCGCCGGGCTTGGCGGGCGCAGTCTGAGCGCCGGCCGACGCCGCGACGAAAAGAGAGGCAACCCAGACAATGACCGTTCGCAGGGTCCGGCCCGCGCCACCGCAATCGACCTTGGGGGTGGCCATCGACAGGCCGTCTTCCATGACTTTCCTATACATAAGCGGCAAGCTCCTTAGGAACTATTCATCATCCTCGTCGGACGGATCCTCGCTGGCAGGCGTGGATTCGGTGGACCCGTGGGTTTCCTTGGCGCCGCTCGTCGCGGGACGCGCGGGCAGCGGACGGTTCGACTGCTTGGCGCCACTCATGGTGGCGGAGGCCCGCGTGGGGGCGCCTTTGGTCATGGCTACGATCTTCGCCGAATCGGGAGTGGCGAAGGTGTACTGGTCGATGGTGTCCGGCTGAGTCCCGACCGTCGAGTGGTGGAACACCAGCACGGAGTGCGGTTCCACTTCGGGCTCCACGCGCGGTCGACGAACCTGGGCGGGCGGAGGCGTCGGGGCCGGCGCAGCGGTCGGCGGCGCGGGAGCGGGCTCCGGGCTCTGTAGGCTGCGAAGGATTTCGCTGCCGTAGGCGACCGACGGCGTTTCCATTCCCTTGTCATCCTCGCCGCGCATGGCCAGGGTGATCTTGCCCCGCGTTCCGGCGAGGTGCAGCTTGGGAACATCCGGCTCGGGCACAAGCAGCGTGGCGGACTTCGCAGGTTTGACCTTCGTGGCGGCACCTTCCGGCTCCGGATTGGTTCCATGTCCGATCGCCGCAACCTGCACGTGTTGCAGGATCACCTCGGCGATCGTTTCCTTTTTGCCCTTGGTTCCGGTATCAATGTCCATCACCACGATGACGTCGACCCAATCGCCAGGCTGCATCTGATAGGCCACGCCCGACACCTCGTCGATCTTCACCGACACGGCCCGGAAACCCGGAGGAATCCGACCCACCATGCCCGGCTTGGTCCCTTCCGGGGAAAGCATGGACAGAAGGACGGGCATGTTTCGCGGGATGGCCTTGGCCACGACTCGACCGACGGCCATTTCCAACCTCTCGATGCGGTCGTTGGCCGGCGCAAACAGGTTGTCCGCCGTCTCCAGGGTTTCCACGAGGTCTTTGGTGATCTCCTCGTGGGCGGCGATGTCCTGCTTGGCCCGAACGACGGTGACGACCTGTCGGGCCTGGCTGGAGGCTTGGGCCTTCTGGATCGACTGCACCACGAACTTGACGGCCAGAAGTCCGATGCCCAACCCGAGCACCAATGGAATGATCGCTTTGCGTTTCATGTTTCGTCCTCTGTGGCTACTGCGTCGGAAGGCGTCGCCGTCGCGGGAGAACCCGAACCTCGCATCGGTCCCGGGTCCGAAAGTACCCGCCGCCGCGCCCCGTATTCCCGATCACGCTCGTTTATCGGATGGTTTTTCGTCTCGTTCGACCTTGTGCAGGAAAATTATTTGGCCCGGCGCAAGGGGGATGTTTTTTTTGTCCCCACGAGCGCCCTCCAGCACTGGGAGTGCATGGCTCTCGGTTTCCTCGCGTCCGTTCGCGCGATGCGCGGTTCTTGCGCAGGAAGACACCCGCGGTCGGCAGGGAAACGATCCCCACCATCCCGCGGGAGAGATGACTTTCTCCAAGGGGATGCAGCTTACATCCCCTCTTTACGCATGCTGCAATTGCCGCCCAGATCGTAGGCATGGGTCCCGAAGAACCCGCCCATCAGCGACACGTCGTCGTAGGGGACGGTCACGGTGACGAGCTCCACAGGGTCGGCCACCGTCGCATGGGTCATACTCACCTCGTACGAGGTGAGTCCCGTGGGCGCCATGACTTCGGCCACGCGGGCCAGCACCGAGGCATACGGTTCCGTCGACGTTTGCAGAATCGCCGTGCGACAACCCTCGCGGGCCGCCGTCTGCAACGTCTGGCGGACCATGAACACCCACCCGTACTCGATGATTCCAAACAGGATCGTCAACAGCAACGGCAACACCACCGCGAACTCGACCACCGCCGCCCCGCGCGCTCGCGTATCCCGACGCGCGGTCCCGATCCGACGAATGCATTGTCCCAGCTTCATGATTACAGCCCCCACCAGCCGAACATTTTCGCCGCGAGAATCACCAAGGTCCCCGCGGTCAACGGTACGCCATAGGGCAGCAACTGCGACGTCACGCCGAAACTCTTCGCCGACCCAACCTCACTGAACACCGTCTGCGGGTTGGAACATTTCGCCAGAATCAATCCAAAGTTGGCACAGGCCATGCGCAGGCGACCGGTGGATACGATCATCACCACAGCCGCCAGTCCGCCGATCACGGCGCCCAGGGCGAAGGAGTAGAGGGTGAGCATCGGACCCAGCCACACGCCGATCGCGGCCATCAGCTTCACGTCGCCGGCGCCCATCCCGTTCATCATCCAAGGCACGATCAGCAAACCGAACCCGGTGAGCATTCCGCCCAACCCCGTGCCCAGACCCGACCCACCGAACCACCACCCTTGAACCGCGAAACCCAACAGAATCAGGGCCAGGTTCAACCAGTTCGGTACGCGGCGCTGCGAATAATCGATCCACGAAGCCAACAAGACCCCGGGGATCAGGATGGCGCACGTCGTCTGCCAAAAGCCAACGTCCATGGGGACTGCTCCTTACATTCCAACGGAGAACGGCATGGTCCAGCGCGGACCGCGCACAGTCGCCCTCACCCCTCCCATCGAGTCTACGATATGCGGCCTCGGAAAGACCAGCGGTCCGAGAAGAAAGCCAAAAGTTCGAAGTTCAAAAAAGGGACCGGTGAGCGCCGAGTCCATGCGGCGCCCACCGGTCTTCCATCCGGTGTGTTCGAGCCCGCCGGCGTCAGAGGTGAATCGCCGGCAGAGGCGAACCGAGAACTACGAAGAGGTTCCCGTCGGAAGGCTGCTGTCCACGTTCGTAAAAATGGCGTCGACCGTGGTGCCCAACCCGGTAATCGCGCCCAGGGCGACGATGATAATCAGGGCGAGCATCACGGCGTACTCGGTCGCCGTCGGGCCATCCTCAGACCGCAAAAAGTTCTTCACTCGGTTCACAAAAGTCGTCATACGTAGACTCCTCTCCGGTTGTGGGCCGTCTAAGCAGCCCAAGGTTATTCGAAGGTTGCTCAGGCGCCGCAACCGGGCCTGACCCCTCCACAGAAACCCTCGCACCTCCAAAGGGCGCGAGTCTCAATCACTCATTCGATCGGGGAGTCGCCCTACAGGAAGCGACGACTCTTCTGCAAACCACCCGATCATCGATGTTGGAGAGGGAAAGCTATGATGCGTCTTCTTCCCGCTCCCCCGACCCGCGACGCCCTCGAGCCGCCCCCGAGCCGTCAACTGCAACGTACGAAACAACCCGCCGCGGGGCAAACGAAATCCGCGGTCCGCGTGTGAGCGGAAATGGCGCTCGGCCAGGTTGGCCGACACGTCGTCCGCGAAATCGTCCTCATTGTCACGTCCATCGTCGGGCACACCTTCATGGACCAAACACCGTCAACGTGCCGCTGAGGTCGGCGTAGAGGTTGTCCATGTGTACGCCAAAGCTACTCAGCGCCCCGATGACCGCCACGCATATGACCGCGATGAGGACGGCGTATTCGGTCACCGTCGGACCTTCCTCCGACCGCAGGAACCGCCGTATGATGTTTCCAAGACCCTTCATGGCCCCGCTTCCTTCCCGGTCCCCGATGGACCCAACGAGGACGGCGCACTTCGTCGCCGTCGCATCTGCGTCCACGGTTAGCGTCGAATACGTTCCGTTTTCAGGCAAGCGGGAATCAGGGATTCTTGAGGAGAAAACGGATTTCTTGGGGCAGCGGCACTTATCGGAGCGCGGTTCCGAGTTCAACCGCGCGTCGACAAGGGTCGATAATCGCGCGATGCCTACCAGTTGGCACAGCGCACTCCTCGATCGTCTGCTTTCCACCGCCCACGACGCAGGCGGGTGGGGTTACGCGGCCGGCAGATCGTTCTGCGCGGAACCGACCTGCCTCGCGTCCATCGCCCTTGCCAAGCAAAATGTGGATTCCGCGGTCGTTCGACGAGCCCTGGACCGATTGGTCGGGGCGCAACCGGCCGACGGCTGCGTCCCTGTGATGGACGCGGACGACGCCCCGTGCTGGACTACGGCGCTGGCCATCCTTTCCTGGACGCTCGCCGGCTCGGAACAAGTCGAACGCTATCGCCCGGCACTCGACAAGGCCCGTCACTGGCTGTTGCACGCGCGAGGCTTGGCCATCCCCGACAATCCGACGGTCTATGGTCACAACCCGTCCCTCATCGGGTGGTCGTGGGTGCGGGACACGCATTCCTGGGTGGAACCGACGGGATACGCGGTCCTCGCCCTTCGTGCCCTCGAGCAATCGGACCATCCGCGCGTCCGCGAGGCGATCCAGTTGCTTCTCGATCGGGCCATCCCCGGCGGGGGGTGGAACTACGGCAACTCGCGAGTCTTCCAGAACACACTGCGGCCTTTTCCCGGAACCACGGGCGTGGCACTCGCCGCCCTCGCCGGGGAACCGATCGAGCCGCGAATTCGTGCGGGGTTGGATTATCTCGCCTCCGAGCTTCCGACCATCCGCGCCCCGATGTCCCTGGCCTGGGGCGTGATGGGGCTGACCGCGTGGGGGCATCGGCCGCCGGAGGCTTCCGCGTGGCTGGGGGAATGTGCGCAGCGTTGTCTTCGAGAAACGCCGAATCCGCTGTATGACGCCTTGCTGCTCCTGGCCGACCTCGAGGAATGTCCGCTCACGTCGGTCCACCGCGTTGCGGAGATGACTCATGGCTGATACGCCGCACATTGCGCTTGTCCCGACGGCGGGAAGCTCCCTCTCGCGCCGCGAGCTGCTGGGCGTCGGCGGGGCGCTCCTCTTGGGCGGAGGCATCGCCACAGGCCTTCGCTGGGCGAGCGGGCGCGAGGGAGGTCAACACGCCGACGTTTTCATCGGCAAGGCCTCCGATTACCGGGCCGATCTGGTGGGCGTGATTCACAGCGGACTGACAACCATTGGCATCACACAACACGAAATCCGCGGCAAGCGCATTCTGCTCAAACCCAACCTCGTCGAGACCGCTCGCGGACAATCGCACATCAACACCAACCCCGCCGTGGTCGCCGCGGCCGCGGAGGCTTTCCGCCGACTCGACGCCGCCGAGGTCATCGTGGCCGAGGGGCAGGGTCACCGGCGTGACAGTTGGCTGGTCCTCGACGAATCCGGAATGGGCGACGCCCTGCGCGAGGCCAAGCTCCCCTTCGTCGATCTGAACCACGATGACGTCCAAGCCGTCGCCAACCTCGGAACCTGGACCAAACTCAAGGCGCTTTACCTGCCGGCAACGCTGCTGGGCGTCGATTGGGTGGTGTCGATGCCGAAGCTGAAAACGCATCACTGGGCGGGGGTCACCTGTGCGATGAAAAACCTCTTCGGCGTCATGCCCGGGCTGGTTTACGGTTGGCCCAAGAACGTGCTGCACTATCAAGGCATTCCCGAATCGATCCTGGACATCAACGCCACGGTTCGACCGGCCCTCACCATCGTGGACGCCGTCGTGGGCATGGAGGGCGACGGTCCCATCATGGGCACGCCCAAACAGGTCGGAGCGATCGTCATGGGCCGTAACCTGCCCGCCGTCGACGCCACCTGCGTGCGGTTGATGGGTCTCAATCCCCACGGCGTGCCCTATCTGACCCAAGCCTCCGGCCGCCTTGGACCTATCCACGAATCCAACCTCACCCAACGCGGCGAACCCGTCGCGGCCCTGCGAACTCGATTCCAAATGCTCGACGCCCCACACCTGCGCTCCGTCGCGGCCGGGTGATCGGCAAGCCGGCGCGCTGGTCCTTGACGGGGAGTGTCGAGGGTTAAGGCGGCGGGCGCAATTGCCATTCTCCCATTGCCGATCGGGGTGAAACTTGGCGGGTCTCGGCGTTTCCTGACCGGCCGCTGTTGCCCAAGTCCACAGCGCGACCCCCCTGGCGCTGCGGGAAGGGCTTGAAGCGTAGGTTGAGAGTGGCTTCGTTTGCTATCTTCTTTTTGCGCGGGATCGGGCGCTCAGGCGAAGAAAATGGGTGACTGACCCGAATGGCATGATCCTTCCGATGAACCAGCATTAACCTCTTTTCTGGGTGTCACTTAGAGTCACTTTAGGGAGAGGTGGCCTCCGATGAATACGTTGGATTTCAAGCAACGCGTTCACAAGGAGGCCACGGATGGCGAGTC
>CAZYEX010000004.1:0-34984 GCA_964646605.1 uncultured Phycisphaera sp.
CCGTGGCCTCCTTGTGAACGCGTTGCTTGAAATCCAACGTATTCATCGGAGGCCACCTCTCCCTAAAGTGACTCTAAGTGACACCCAGAAAAGAGGTTAATGCTGGTTCATCGGAAGGATCATGCCATTCGTGACTGTCCCGAATGGCGAATGGCGTTTCGCCGGCCGAGGTGCAGCCGGGAAGCTCAGGGCACCAGACGGCCCAGTCGCCCGTGTCCGGATCAGGTTCAAGAATGACACGCCATTTCATCTCCACCTCAGCATATCGTCCGTTCTCGCTGTGGTCAACAGATTCGCAACCTCCCGGCCCTGACACTGCGATCACCACCCCCCCGCGAAACAAAGCAAGCCGACGATTCCTCCGGCTACGACGACCGTAACGATCCCGCATCGTGTCGCAGCCAAGAGGACAAAGCCCGCGGCAGCGAGGACGCAGGCGAACGCATCCACGGTCCCGCCGTTCGTAACAAGCACGTGCCCCGCGAACCAAACGGCGAGGTTCAGCACCACGCCCACGACCGCCGCGGTGATGCAGGACAGGGCCGCGTTCAGCCAGGTCTGTTTGCGAAGAATCTCCACGTACGGAGCGCCCAGAAAAATCCAGAGAAAGCAGGGTACGAACGTCACCCAGGTGGTCATCAACGAGCCGGCCGTCGCCACGATCCACGGCGATGCATTCCCCGGATGGTTCCACCCGCCCAAAAACCCCACAAACTGCACGACCATGATGAGCGGTCCAGGTGTGGTCTCGGCCAGCCCCAAACCGTCGAGCATTTGCTCGGCGGAGAGCCACTCGTATCGCACCACCGCCTGTTGTGCGACATAGGGAAGCACGGCGTAGGCCCCGCCGAAGGTGACCATCGCGGCCTTGCTGAAAAACAACCCTTCCCGAACGACGGTGTGATCCCGCCCCAAGGCGGCCGCACACGCCAGAATCGGTCCCCACCAAAGAAGCAGCGACACCACCAGAACTTTCAGCGATCGCCGCATAGACGGCGCCGAGGCTGTCGCTGCAGGGTCGATCGGCCTCGGTCCGGCATCGGTCGAGTGCGGCTTCGCGGAGTGCGAGGAGTCCACCGCCAACAGGCCCGGGCGAATCCGCGAAACGAGCAGTCCGATTCCGCCCGCCGTAAAAATGATCACCGGGAACGGAACGTGACATAGAAAAATCGCCACGAACGCCCCGGCCGCGATGACCCACTGCGTGGGCGCTCGCAGCGCTCGCCGTCCAATCCGCAATACCGCGTGAGCGACAATGCCTGTCACCACGGGTTTGAGGCCGGAAAAAACCGCCGCCACGGCGGGCATGTTCCCGCAAGTCACGTACACCACGCTCAGCCCCCACAGCAGAATCGCCGACGGCAAGACGAAGAGAATCCCCGCCGCCAACCCTCCGCGCGTGCCGTGAAGGAGCCAGCCGATGTACGTCGCCAACTGCTGCGCTTCCGGTCCGGGCAGCAACATGCAGTAGTTGAGGGCGTGCAGAAAGCGCGGCTCGTCGATCCACTTTTTGCGATCGACGACCTCCTGGTGCATGACGGCGATCTGTCCGGTCGGTCCGCCGAAGCTGATGAACCCGAGCTTGAGCCAGAAGCGAAGGGCTTGGCCGAAGCTGGGACGTATGCTCGCGTCGTTCATCGATCCCCGGTGAACCGAAACCCGAGCGGGGCGGACCCCGCTTCCGTCGGCCCGGGGCGCATGGTACCACGCCCTGCGTGGATCGTGCTACGGCACGGTGAGCACCAGCTTCATGATCCCGGTCCCGTGCACCATGGGGAGCAGCGTGCGCCATGGTTCTGAATTCCAGTTTACCATCGCAAATCGACAAAGGAGCGCAGCGCAGACCCGCCGAAGGCGGAACCGACAATCGGTCGTGTCGCTTCCGCTCCACGCTCTGATCGGTTCTTCGGCGCTCGGCCAAGACCGATCGCTCGCGCTTCCGGCTCTGATTTCAGCGTTTCTGCTCTTCCCTTCATCCCTGCCGGCCCCGCGCTGGCGCTTGGGGTTCGGATTACGGCGTACATCGTCCGCAGGCGTCTCGGCAGAAACCGTCGCCGCACATGCTGCCGGGGCAATGCGTGTTGTTGACGCACGGCAACGTGTCGTTGAGACCTCCGTTGCAGGTCTTCACGCAGGAGCCGCCCGGGCACGCAGCCGGGGTGGCGCAGGGCGTATTGTTGCACGTGACGGTGGAAGGACACGGACACGGCCCCGGATAGGGGTAGGCCATGCCCTTGAACGCATCGACGCAGAGCGAAATGTCCAAGGCGCTCAGGTCGGCATTGAGCTCCACCAGGTTGGGTTGCAACTGGGTCTGGATTTTCGAGGGAGCGCCCACGAGGTTCTTGAACTTGCTGACCATCGCGGACACGTCGAGTCCGTCGGGCTGCGTGGTCGGCGACGGCGGATTGAACGCGTCCGCAACGTCGCCCCAACGGGCGCTGTCGATCCGCAGCGCCGGGGAATAATCCAGGCACGTGTCCTCGATCGTCATGCAGCTTGCGCCGACGTTTTCGACGTCGATCGTGGAACTGGGTGCGATTTCCGCGGCGGTGATGTGGAAGAAGCCCTCACTGCTCCAGTCACGGTAGAGAGGCGTACACTGCAATCGCGCGGCGCGGAACGATCCGATGCCCGGGGTGTCCTGCGATTCCAGGTAGGTGCTCGTCGGACCGACCCACCGCACGCATCCGTCGGGATCGGTACACGACGGCCCGTATTCATAGGCCGAAAAGTCCTGCGCCGGGCAACACGGAGCGTTGAGTGGAACGGGATTTTGGAGTTCGACGAGCTTGATGCGCAGCGCCGTCGGGGCCGCCGCAGCCGTGGCCGCAGCGGGGACGGAGAGACCGCCGTAGCGGTTCTTATCCGGCGAACCGGAGCCGACCGGTCGCAGCGGATCGCATTCATCCGGCCGCGTGTTGTTGTTCAGGTCGACGGACGTTCCAGCCGTAATGTCGCATGGATCTGGAACGCTGTTGGGTTGGCAGTCGGCCAGTCCCTCGCACGCGTCGAGCAGGCTGTTGTTGTTGCAGTCGCACTCCAGCGACGGATTGTTGTCGGAGATATTGGCGTGGAAATCGGAGCAGAGATCCACCATCGCGCCCAGGAAAGGATCCATGTCGCTCACCCACGGATGGGGATCGTCCTGTCGCAGTTCGACGGGCGCCGTACCGGCCATCAACGTGTCCAGCACGCGAACCTGCAACGGATCACCGACCTTCGTGAACGTGAACCTTGGTTGCACATAGAGAACCGACGTATAGGTTCCGCTGTTGCAATGCGTTTTGACGCCCGTCAGCGTACTCGAGGGAGTGCCGGGTAGAAGACCGCCGGGGGAGAGGTCCACTTTTACGTCCCACTGTTCATCCGGCCCGGCGGTATAGGACACCGTGATCGGCGCGGTGCCCTCCAAGCTCAGGGTCACGATCTCGATGTCCACCGTGGACGGTGTTCCGGACGGCAAATCGCATCGGTCGAAGGGGTCCGCACTGCGCGAGATGAGCGTGTCGGCATCGCCGTACTGCGGAAGTCCCAGCGGTACGCCGCGGAGGCAGACGGTCGACGTGAAGAGATCGGAGCCGGGATCAAAGAAACCCGCGGGGATGGGATTCGTGTCCAGCGAACCGAAGTTGTGACACATGGCGGCACTTTGGTTGGAAACCCACGGATCGGTGTAAGGCCCGGACGGCGGGCACCCCGCGGCGGCTCGGACCAGCATGTGCGGCGGGCAATCCACCGGCGGGCCGATGACGTGGACGAAGACCGTCCCGTTGCCCTCCGGGAAGATCTGGGCGTTTTGCTCGGGGCAGGTGCTCTTGTGGCCCAGGAAGACGCCGCCCGCCCCGTTGGGCGGCAGATCGACGCAATCCGGTTCGTTCGTCTCGAAGCACACGGTTCCCATGTCGAGACAACACGCGCCGAAGTCCAGGCATGCGTCCATTTCTTCGTCGCAAACCTGGTTGGGGGTACAGGGGTTCCCACTTTGCGCGCAGAGGCCGGAGGTCAGGTTGCAGAATCCGGTCCCGTTGCAGAAGAGACCGTCGTCCGGGCAGTCCGCTAGTCCCGTGCAGGGGCACGTATTCGGGCAGGTCGTCCCAGCCCCCCCCGGCGTCCCGCCCACATTGGCGCAATACGTCTGGTCAAGATTCGAACAATGTCCTGGGGAGAAGCAACAGGCCTGGAAGTTGCTGTCCTTCAGCCCCACATTGTGGTGTGGGCCCGCGAAAACGGCTACGAAACCCGTGTTGGGCGCGGGAACGGTGGTTTGACCGTACAAGTTGTCTCCCCACCCCACGATGGACCCGTCGGCCTTCAGCCCGAAACTGTGGTACACGCCCGTGCCGACGGCCACGAAACCGCTGTTCGGCGCGGGCACGTTAGCTTGACCAAAGCCGTTGTCTCCCCACGGGACGATGGACCCGTCGGTCTTGACCCCCAGACTGTGGTAATCGCCTGCGGCGACGGCGACGAAATCGGCGTTCGGGGTAGGAACGTTGCATTGGCCGTAGTTGTAGAAGGGATTCTCGCATCCCCAGGCCACAATGGACCCGTCGGACTTGAGGGCTAGACTGTGGCGGTTGCCCGCGGCCATGGCGACGAAACTGATATTGGGCGAGGGAACATTGGTCTGACCGTCGCCATTGTATCCCCACGCCACGATGGACCCGTCGGCCTTCAGGCCAAGACTGTGTATAAGCTGCGACGCGACCGCCGTGAAGCCCGTGTTCGGCGATGGAACGTCGATTTGACCACGCGTGTTGTCTCCCCACCCCACGATGGACCCGTCGGACTTGAGACCCAGACTGTGCCATACGCCCCCGGCGACGGCGACGAACCCTGTGTTGGGCGCGGGAACGTTGGTCTGACCGTAGTCGTTCAATCCCCACGCCACGATGGAGCCGTCGGTCTTGAGACCCAGATTGTGGCCCCCGCCCGCGGCAAGGCCCACGAAACCGCTGTTCGGTGCGGGGACGTTGGTCTGACCGAATAGGTTGTATCCCCACGCCACGATCGACCCACCACTGCCGCCCGCCGTGGTAACCGGCGTGCCGGGCACGACCGATTGCAGATGCTCCGGCGACCCGGTCACCAACCGGCCCGCCTCCGACCGGACCGCTCCCGTTTCTCTTCCAGGCGAGGTCGCGTCACTCGTCGGACGCGGCGCCGCGGAAGCGCCGGCGGCCAGCGCCAGCGCTGCAACCACGAGGCACAGCATGGGAAGAGATGGTTCACCGTGGCCCTTGCGCCGTACTATGCCGGAATAACTGGAACGCCCAGGCAGAACGACTTGCCGGGTTCGCATTTCGGCCCTCCCTCGAGGAAAGAATTGGCGTCGCGGTACGTCGCCACACGCGAGCGACGGTTCAGCTACCGCAACACTTAGGACACCTGAACCGCCAGTAACTGACTCGGCATCCCTTGTCAAGGGAAGACCGGCTCTGGGCCGAAACTTGTGGGCGTACTTTTTGAGGCATGAGTCCCACGTTCCCTCGTGCGGGGCTGTAATCTGCATGCTCAGAAATCGAAAACGCCGGTGTCACCGAGGTCGTGCGTCCTGCCCGGGAGTGTGGGGGCGGGCGGACCTTGGACGGGACGGGGTTGACCGTGATCCTGGCCGTGGGCGGCTCCCCGGCGCTGACGCTTGAGCGCAATCCTTCGCGTGACGGCTGAAAGAAAGTTCTCTCGTTTCAGGCGCAACGCAACCTGGGCGACCTGTTGCTGGTGGCAATCGCTCCAAAAACCGGCCGTTTCACTATGTCGGCGATTCTCAGCGGCGCGGCTGAACGGCATGGATGCAGGCAGCATTCTGCCGTTATCTGAAGAATCGCGCCAGTGGGATGGGGCACTCGCGTTGCGCACAAATGTCGTTGGCCTCGCGGCGGGCTTGGTCAGCCCGCGCGGAATCACCGCGCGCGTCTGCAATGTCGGCCAACTCCAGCAGGCTTCGCGCCAATTCGGGATGATCATTCCCCAGCGTCCGGCGTTGCAGATCGATCCCTCGCTGCACATGATCGTTCGCTTCGTCGACCCGTCCCTCGGCGCCGAGAGCCGTCGCGAGATTGACAAGGCTCTGCCCCACGTCCGGATGCCTCTCGCCGAGTGTGGCGCGGCGGAGTTCCAGCGCCTGGACGAGGAGCGTTTCAGCCTCCGCGTAGTCGCCTCGGGCGGCAAGGAGCCGAGCCAGACTATTCATGCAGCGCACCAGGTAATGGAACTCCATAGCCACGGCCTGATCCCCTACCGCGAGGATCTGGCGGAGGAGCGGTTCCGCGGTGACCTCGTCTCCGACGCGCTCCAGCCATTCCGCGCGCCGGTTTTGTCGCCCAATGACCGCGGAATTGCTGGATGAGGGCAGCCGTTCTTGAATGGCCAGGGCTTCCTCGAGGAGAGGCTCGGCCGATTGCAGATCGTCACGATCCATGAGCAGCGTCCCGAGGCTGTTGAGAACCAGGGCTACGTAATGGTCCTCGTCTCCGAAACAACGGCGGTAGATGGCCAGCGACTCTCGGAGCGACGATTCCGCGTCGGCGAATTTGCCTCTGGCATGCAACAGGACGCCGAGGCGATGGAGCCCCCAGGCGACGTTATCATGGCTGTCTCCGAGCAGGCGGCGATAACTGGCGACGGCCTCGCGAAACAGCGGCTCGGCGGCAGAATACTCGCCGAGTTGGAAGAGCGACTTGGCCAGATTGACCTTCGTACCGGCGACGTCGCGGTGATCCTCTCCGAACAACGCTCGATCGATGTCGAGGGCTTGTCGAAACAGGAGTTCGGCGGCGGCGAATTGGGACTGGTTTAGTTGCGCGTTGCCGATCAGGTTGAGGGTGCGGGCCACGTCGGCATGTTTGTCTCCGAAAAGTCGCCGGTACATCTGCAGCGCTTGGTGGTGCATTTCCCACGCGGGTGCGTACTCCTTGCGGTACTGCAGAATGAGACCGACGCTGTTCAGGCTTTCCGCCAGGTGTAGGTGGTTGTCGGCGTACAGGCGCCGGCGGATGGCCAGCGCTTCCCGAAGAAACGGTTCGGCGTCGGCAAAGCGGTTGCGGTCTTGAAGCAGCGTCCCGACATGATGCAGGCCGGCGGCGAGATCGGGGTGGTCCTCCGCGTGGGCGAGTCGTCGCAGATCGAGCGCCTTGCGCAGGTGATCCTCGGCCTCACCATACAGGGCGAGGCTCTGATAGGTTCGCCCGATGGCGTCGTGGGCCGCGGCTTGGGCGCTCGGATCATCAAGGAGGTCGGCCTCGACGAGGCGCGTCGCCTCATCGAGCCACGCCCGGCGAACCCCGAGATCGGCGCCCTTTCCGATGGCCGCCGCTGCGGATAGAAGTTCTTCCAGAACTTTCTGCTGTTGCTGGGCGGAATGGCGTGCGCGGGCCTCCGCGTCCCGGGCGCTCGTGGCCTGGGCGAGGAACTGCCCCTGTCGGACGTACATCCTCCACAGAGCCAGGGCGGCGCTCGACACGACGAGCAACAGTGTCAACAGAACTCCCACGGCGGCGCGATGCCGTTGGATCGTCTTCCGCAACTCGTACCAGCGTCGCCCGCGCCGCGCCTCGATCGGCTCATCGGCGAGGTAACGGCGTACGTCGGCGACTAGGGCGTCGACCGAGGCATAGCGCCGATCGGCGTCCTTGGCCATGGCCTTGCCGATGATCGCGTCCAATTCGTCCGTGAGCGCTCGGTTGAAGCGCGAGGGCCTTTGCGCTTCGGTGCGTTGGATGTCAGCCAGCAGATCCGCAAGTCCCCGAGCGCTGTCAAAGGGAAGGCGTCCGGTCAGTATGCGGAAGAGAATGACACCGAGGGCATAGACATCGGTCCGGACGTCGACGGCGGCGTGTTCGCCGCGCACCTGTTCGGGAGCGGCGTAGGCCGGCGTTCCGAGGAAGTCGTGGGTGCCCGTAACCGTGGACCCCTGGGCGGCATCCGCTCCCGCGATTTTCGCCAATCCGAAATCAAGAAGGTGGGGACGGTCCGTCGCGTCGACGAGGATATTGGAGGGCTTGAGGTCGCGATGGATCACGCCGCGTTGATGGGCGTGATGAACCGCGTCGCAGACTTCGAGGAACACCCCGAGAATGGCGTTGAGGTCACGACCTGAACTTCTCGACTGGTCGGCCCAACGGTCGATGGGAACGCCCTCGATCCACTCCATGACCAGAAGCGGATGGCGCTCCGACGACCCGATCCCCAGGGGGCGAACGATGTTGGGGTGGCTCAGGGCGGCCACGGCTTCGAACTCGCGCTCAAAACGGGCGCGGGCTACGTCTGTGGCGAACGCACCGGCCAAGAGACGCTTGATGGCCACGGGCCCCGCTTCGCCGGTCCGCTGGGCCCGGTAGACCACGCCTTGGGCGCCGCGGCTGATCTCCGCAAGAAGCTCGTATTCGCCGAGTCGTCCCAAACTCGGCGAACGAGTGGCGCGGTGGATCCGCCCCAACCACTCCCCGTCCGGAACATCCAGTCCAAATCGAGAGAGGTCCGGCGACGACGAAGACAAGCCTGGCTTGGTCTTATCGGGGTCCATCCGGTTCGTCTTCCTCTCGAACTTGAGCCGCGATCAACTCCGCCATCCTGGCGCGAATCCGTTGCTTGATCTTGTGGACCGCTTGCTCGGTCGTGTGGTATGTGGCGGCGACCTCGTCCACGGTCCTGCCGTCCACCAACCGTTCAAAGATCTTCACGCTTTGGGGGTCGAACGTCTCGCGAACGGTTCGTAGGGCGAGGCGATAATGGTGATCGATCCATTCCTGCTCCCACAGGGCGTCGGCCTGGTCGCCCCCCGCGATGTCGTCCGCTGCGCCTACACTGTTATCTAGGCTGAGGGCGAACGAATTTGGACGCGACCGGAACCGGGCCACGGCGTTCCGCACGACGCGACCGAGGTACGTTCGGAAACGCCCGCGCTCCGATGAGTAGTGGAAGTTGCGCAAGGCCTTGGCGAGGCTCATCATAACGACCTGACAAATGTCGTCCGCATCGGCATGCTGCACGCCTTGGGCGAGGGCGTAGCGCACCACCAGGTCGCGGTACCTGTTCTCGAACTCCGCCCAGGCCGCGCCATCCGTGCCGTTTCGGACGCGTGAAAGCAACGAGATTCTGGTTACGTCCGCGTCCAAGTTTCGTTCCGGTCGCGTGGTCGCTCCCCTGCCCCCCCGGGCCCGCGGGAGGTGCTGCGGGACCCACGGCTCGCGGGGTTCCATTATACCAGGGGCCGCAACCTCCCCCGATTGTGTCTGACCACCAGCGCCCCCACCCGAGCGGCTGCCCCCCAGACGACGCCCCTCACCGTCCAAAACCGGCAACGTAGCGCCTAAGTCTCGTAGAGACTTCCCATCGAACTGCGAACGCGTTGGGGTCCTGGAGGCGGCTGGAGGGATAGACATGCAATGCAAGCGCGGGACGCAAATGAACGCATGGGTTGGAGCGATATTGGGTTCGGTTGGGCGTCGCGGCGGAGCATGGCTCCGGCCGGGTCCGCAGTACGGGGAGGTGAACACGATGAAAGTACTATCCAGGGTCAGCTTGGTGGTTTCGGCCGTCCTTTGGGGCTGTGCCGACGCATCGGGGCAGTGTCCGACCATCGATTTCGACGACCTGCCCGCGGGCACGGTCGTCACCACCCAATATCCCGGCGTCCGATTCAGCGGACGCGATACCGACGGCACGTCCGGCGTCAATCCGATCATCTACAACCCGTCGGGTGGAACGACCTCAGAGCCGCAATGTTTGAGCGCCCGCGGCGTCTTGGACGAGTCCAGCCCGGAATTTCTTCGGCTCGACTTTGACATCGACCAGACTGAGGTGACGTTCAACCTCGGTGTCCGCGTCGGGTGCAACGCCGCCGATACCGCGCAGGTACGCTGGTACGACTCGACCGCTGTCCTTCGGGGAACACGGAATATGCCGGTCAACGGCACCTTGACCCAGCGCGTGCTGGTCTTCGTTCGCGTCGAACGTGCCGCGGGTTTTCGCCGCATCGAGATCGAGGCCGGCGCCGGGGGGGTATGCGCGGAGCGGTTCGAGTTGATCGACGACCTTGCCTTCACGGCGGACGCCACGCCGCCCGAGGCCGTGATTACCACACCCGCCCACAGAACATGCATCTGCGAAACAAGCGCGAACGTCATCGGGACAGCCCGCGATTTGGACGGCGAGTTTGGCGGCTACACGCTGCACTATCAGCGCGACGACGGGAGTGATCCCTTCCATCTGTTCGCTCTCAGCGACACCGCGGTCGTGAACAATGTGCTGGCGGCGTGGAACCCGCCGAATGTCCAGGACGACTACATTTTGCGGCTGACCAGTTACAACGGCTGCGGCGAACCGGCGGAGGACCGCAACCGCGTGTTCGTGGACACCCAGTTCGACAGCCTGGTTGTCCGGCAACCAACGAACGGGTTGATTGCCGGCGGCTCCGTCTGTCTTGACGGCACCGTTTGGGATTACTGCTCCGGCAGTTTCACAGTGGACTACCAGCCGCTCGCCGGCGGAGCGTTCCTGCCCGTGAACTCGGTGAGCCCTCCGTGGGTGATCCTGGACCCGTTCGCATCGTGGGACACGGCGGTCGGAGTTGCTGCCGTGCCCGATGGCGACTACCGCCTTCGCATCCGGGGTACGGACTTCTGTAACCACTCGGCCACAGTGACACGCGACGTAACGATTGACAACACCTGGCCGACAGCGGTCATTACGGCGCCTGCCAACTGCGGCTGCGTCAACGGACTGGTTGACATTGTCGGAACGGCAACCGACGCACACCTTGCCGAGTGGTCCCTCTGGTATACGGGCGGCGACGCACACGGCTGGGTTCCGATCCCCGATGCGCGGGGCAACGCTCCGGTCGTCAACGGGCTGCTGGGAACCTGGGATACGAGGGGGCTGCGCCCCTGCTGCTACACCATTCGGTTGCTGGTGACCGACCGATCCATCGTCAACTGTGACGACCCGCATCAGTCTGAGTATTTCGCTTCGCTCGATGTCGGTCAGTGCGACGATGCCGCGTTCGACTTCGATGTGGACAATGACGGGGACGTGGATCTGTTGGATTACGCAGCGTTCGAGGGTGCGTTGACCGGCCCGTAGGCTCAACCGGCGACTTCCCCGGCGTGACTGCGCCCGACGGACGCCGCAGGGTGGCCGGCGGGAACTCGCTTCCCGAGTCGTTCGAGCAGCAGAGGAGTGAGCTGCGTACTCCCCATCGTAGATTCCAGTTGAGGGGTTGGCTTGACCAAGTCTGCTCGAAAAATGCCCCGGGGGCGCGTATATTCGTCGTATGAGGTTCGCTATCACGCGAGACATCAGCCCCCGGATCGGCCACTGTGAGTTAACGCACCTTGAACGCGTGCCGATCGATTTCGGCCGTGCCCGTCGACAACACGATGCGTACTGTGACACCTTGAGCGAGCTTGGCTGGACGATCATCCGTCTTCCTGCATCGCCGGACCTGCCGGATTCGGTGTTCGTCGAGGACGCCGCGGTGGTCAGCGGCGACACGGCAATCATCACAAACCCAGGGGCGGTTTCTCGTCGGCCGGAGATCGCGCCTCTCGCCGAACTCCTGGGACGGTTTCGCAAGCTCATGCGCATGGGCCCTCCGGCGACATTGGACGGCGGGGATGTGCTCGTTCTGGGACAGGACGTGTGGGTGGGCGCCACGGCCAGAACGAATGAGCAGGGTACCGACGCATTACGAGCGATGCTTCAGCCCTACGGCTTTACCGTGCGGGTCGTGCGGCCGCACGGTTGTCTGCACCTGAAGAGCGCCGTGACCCGTGCCGGGCCGGACTGCCTGATCGTGAATCCGAACTGGATTGAGCCTGGGATCTTCTCAGGCTGGAGAATCATCGAGGTTGACAGAGGGGAGCCCCTTGCTGCCAACGTGCTCTGGCTCGGGGACGTAACGCTCGCGGCTGAATCACATTCCCGCACGCGGAACCGACTGGAGGCCCACGGCATCAGGTGTCGCACCATCGACATGTCGGAGCTCGCGAAAGCGGAAGGCGGTCTGACGTGCTGCAGCGTCCTGTTCGACGCGTGAGCGATGTCTCCCGTGCCGCCCGTCGCCGGACCATGATGCCAGGAACACCGTGGCTCGGGCAGCGAAGGCCCCTCTCCATCGTCGGGACTGGACGGATTCGCATCCGTCTGACGCGGCCATCCGGATCGGCCATCGAGACGGAACGCCCATGCCGAGTGGTCGGAATCGCATGTTCTTATACCCCCTGCGAGGCGTTGAAGAATAATCTCCTGTCCGATTGGGTGACGCACCGCCTATAAAGTGCGACTTTCCGTTCGTATGCTCATCCATCGTCGTTCAGCAGGCGGATCGGGAAATGCCTTGTGTTTCTTGCCCCTGCGTGTTAAATATATCGCTATAGGAATATAGCTATTGCAAGCGCCCCTACGGCAGGCCGGGGCGGGATGCACAGGCGAGAGGGAGCGGATCGCGGTTGGTGGAATCCTCGCCGGGTCGGCTTGGGCAACGGATGCGGAAGCGTGAACGCCGAACGTAAGTGGCGGCGCCACACGACCAACGGTTGGCCGAGCGACTGTGGAAAAACGGAGGCGCTCTCGTGTCGATCGGTGTGAATGAGGCAGGCTTCGGCTTCGGCGTTCACGGGGCAATTGAGGCGGCGCGTGGGCGAGTCCATACCGCCGCGGAGTGGCGAAGGCCCCTGACCGGCGCTGTTTTGGGCCTGCTGCTGTTCGAGACCGTGACGGGTCTTACGATCTACTTCCTGCCCTTTTCCAGGTTCAACCAGTTCTCCGTGCTGATGCACACGCTCCTTGGAGTCGTGATGCTCTTCCCCACCGGCTGGTATCTCGCCCAACATTGGTGGCGGCGGTTCCGAGGGAATTTCAGCCACTATCAGCTTTTGGGCTACGTTTCGCTGGCCGCCCTGATCGCCCTCTTTGTGAGCGGTTTCGTATTGGGGTTACAGGCCGCGTTCGGGCAACGCACCAGCCCGGGGTGGGTCCTGGTACACGTCATTACCGGATTCGTTTTCATCGGGGCGATGTCCGCGCATCTGGTGACGCTGGTGTTGCGCCGCGTGAACCAGGACGCGCCGCGCCGCGCGTTGCGTTGGGCCCAATTTTCGTGCCTCCTCCAGTCCACCGTCTGGGGTGCGGTCCCGGCGTTGGTGTGCGTCGTACTCGCCGGGGCGTACCGACCTCCTCCGCTCAACGATTCGTTCCCACCGAATTACAGCTTCAAGTACGGTAAAGACCGGCCCTACGCCCCGAGCCTGGCGCGAAAGGACATGACCGCGGCTGAGAAAGAGGTCACAACACGGATCGAGCGGATCATCGGTCGCGAACAATCCGAGGTCCTTCTCGCAAGCTTCAAGCCCGATCCCACCAAGCACGTCGGCTTCGTCACCGTGGCCGAGAAGCTTTGCGAGGAGCTTCCTTTGTCCGAGCCGCAACGCGCCGAACTTCGCATTGCGTTCGAGGAGGCCCGAGCGGCCTACGCCGCCTCGGGGGCGATCGACCCGAAGCGCCTGGCAGGCTCCGAAGGCTGTGGGCGATGCCACGAGCAGATCGTCAAGGAGTGGCTGCCCAGCGCTCATCGCTACGCGTCGATGGACTTCGTTTTCCAGAAGGTGCAAGAGAACATGGCGGCGGAACTCGCTCCGGAGGTCACGCGCTATTGCGCCGGCTGTCACGACCCCATCTCCCTGTTCAGCGGCGCGAAGAACGTGGGGAACGAGACGTTGAGTGTGGAAGGCGCCGACGAGGGCGTGTCGTGCCTGGCGTGTCACAACATCGTTCAGACCGACGTGCGCGGGAACGGCGATTTTACGCTGGATCCAGGCGAGCGGTACGTCTACGAGTTCGATGACGGGCCGGTCGCGCAGTGGGTCAGCGACTTCCTCATTCGGGCCTATCCGCGCCAGCACGTGGACGCCTATTCGCGCCCGCTCTACAAGACCGCCGAAGCCTGCGGTGCTTGCCATAAACAATTCGTCGACAGTGAGCTTAACGATTTCGGTTGGGTGCAAGGTCAGAACCAATACGATAGTTGGCGAAAGAGCCGCTGGCACAAGGAGGGCGATCCCGCGAACTCCATCAGTTGCCGTGAGTGCCACATGCCTCTGGTGGACAGCACCGATCCGGCGGCCGGCGACCGCGACGATCCCCACCGCCGTCCGAACGACGGGAAACACCGCAGCCACCGGTTCCTCGGGGCCAACCAGTTCGTCCCGCGGTTCCACAAGCTTCCGGGCGCCGAGGAGCATTGTGATCTGACCGTTCAATGGCTGCGCGGTGAGATTCAGGTTCCGGAGATCGCCGACCGCTGGACGACCGGTCCGGTCGTGCGGCTTGCGGTCGTCGCTCCCGAAACCGTTCGTCCGGGTGAACCGGTCAACATTCAGACGATCGTCACCAACAACAAGGCCGGTCACGACTTCCCCACCGGGCCGATGGACATGATCGAGGGCTGGGTCGAGGTCACGGTCACCGATGCGGACGGTCAGATTGTCTTTACGTCCTCGCGCGCCGACGATCGCGGGTATCTCATCAACCCGCAAATCGTCTTCAAGGCCGAGTTGATCGACCGGCTCGGCGAACTCATCGGTCGGCACGAGTTGTGGCACCTTGTGGGAGCGAAGTTCAAGCGGGTTCTTTTTCCGGGTTTGACGGACACGACCACGTTTGCGTTTCATTGTCCGGGGATGGGGACGCCGGCTACGGTCGGCGCTGCCGTCGAAGCGAAGGAGACCCACACGTTCGTGCTCCCCGCGCCGGCCAGCCGGCCGGTCGGTGCTCCGGCCCGCGAGCTGAAGGTTGCCGCCGTGGTTTGGTATACCAAGTTCAGCGCCCCGTTTCTCGACCGTCTTTTCGGTGAAGAGGCCAAACAGCGTAGCGAGGTGACGGAGGTCGCGCGAGCGGAAGCCGTCATCAAGGTCATCCATGAAGAGCAAGCCTCGGCCCAACCGACGCCGTAACCTCCTGGTTCGTTGGGGCGGATTGAGCGTGGCGGGCACGGCCGTTCTGGCGGACGACGGAAGAGGGCGTCTCGGAGGATCGAGAATCGGCTGCTAACCTGGAGATCGGGACGATGGCGGGGAGTGTCGGAGGAGCAAACATGAGCACGCGAACAAGTATCGTAACAGTCGTCATTCTAACGGTGCTGTTGTTAGCTGGCGAGGTCCGGGCGGATTGCCTCGACGGGTACCTGGGGAACTTCCAAATCTCCGCTAGACTTTACGCACAGGGACTTTGGCCCGATTGCGTGAGAGACGAAAGGTTCACCAGCGCGGCGGGTCACGTCGAGTGTGACACTAGATGCGACTGCTCGAGTCAGCCTTGTACCCTATGCCTAGGATCCGAAGCAGATTTCGACGTCACTACTTCGGCGAACGGTTATACCATCACGACCCATGCCAAAGCGCAACCGGGATGGAATGTTGCTGATGATCTTCGTGCGTCGGCCCGTGCCAGCGTCCAGGCCACAGTGCTTGATGGTCTAGTACGCTGCACCGTCGATGGAGTCAATAAGAGTGTCATTGAGGGAGTAGAGACTTCTTGGGCCATACACAGGGAGGTCACTGGAACCCCAGGAACGCTGCTCAATTTTGGCTACGAATTGTGGGAATCTCAGTGCTGGGCCATCGGGGCAGCGACGCGCAGCGAGGTAACGTGCACCCTCACGGTTTCATGCACGCCGGCGGTATCCGGTGGCACTCGTAGCTGGATCAATCCAAGCGGCGGCTCCTATCAAACCGCGAGCAACTGGTCAACGGACTGCGTTCCGGCCCACGACCCGCCTCAGCGCAGCGACATCGCCAGTTTTGCCCTTTCAAGCGGGTCGTTCATCCCCGTCAGTGGTGCGGGCGCTACGGCCGGTCAATGGTTGGTGAGCAACAGCCCGATCGAGTACAGCGGAAGTGCGCAGGTGTTCTCGACGTCTGCGACAGCCCCCTCGCTTCACATCCTTCAGGGCGGGCAGCTTCGCCTGGCGAGCGGCGCATCGCTGGAGTCGGTTCACACCTTCGTCGGCCTAAGCGGCGCTACGGACTCCAAACTAGAGGTCAAGGGCGGGAGCTGGACCAATTCCGCAGCCGCCAAGATCGGGCGGGGGAGCGTGGATGTCCTGGACGGCGGCACGGCCTCCGCGGGAGCACTCTCGATCGGCTTGGGGAACGGTCCGGCTACGGTGCACGTGACGGGTGACGCTTCCAGCTTCGATGTGACTGGGGCGTTTGTTGTGGGAGACACGACGGCCGGGACGCTGGAGATCGACAGGGGCTTGTTCACGGTGACACCGCTCACCACCGCACCGCAGATCGGCAAGTCCGCCCCGGGCACGGTGACGGTCCGCGGCGATGACTCGAGCTTCAGTTCGTACGGACGCTTCCAGGTGGACCACTCCCTGATCGTCGGGGAGGGGGCGAGCGGTCGCCTGAACGTGCAGCGCGGTGGGTCTGTCAGCATCGACCCGGACCTCGTCGTCGGCGGGTACGGGGCGAACCCCGGCGGCGAAGTGGTCGTCGATGCCCAAGGCGGGGTCAGTACCATGAATGTTCTTGGGGGAACCTTTGTAAACGCCACGGAGCTGCAAGAGATTGTCGTTCAAAATGGCGGTCGGCTCAGTACCAAGGAACTCTTCATCGGGAACCGTCTGCTTCGGCCTGTGGCGGCGGATGTCACGCTCCGTGGATCGAGCGGAAGCTTTCCCACCCTGACCGTGGGAACACCAGGCGGAGGAGGCGAGGGGACCTTTGTCGGGGACGAGGTTCCGGGCCAACTCAACATCCAAGCCGGAGCGAGTGCGGAACTGAACAATGGACTGTACGTCGGGGCGGGAGGGCAGGGGATCGTGATCGTCTCGGGTCCGGCCGCCCCACCCCAGCCGACCTCGACGCTGACGGTGACCGGCGAAACGCAGGTCGGACTTGACGCTCCGGGCATCGTGCAACTCGACGCCGGGGCGGTCATGGTAAACAACGGCGATTTGTGGATCGGGCTGGGCGGCGGCAATCCCAGCGGATCGGTTAAGTTGAACGAGGGCGGTTTTCTCCGCGTGAACGGAACGCTCTCCGTGGGCGCGTCCGGGATTGGTTTGCTGAACATTCTCTCCGGCTCGGCCGTTCGGTGCAGCACGCTGCTGGTCGGCGGGGATACGCCTGCGGCAACAGGAATCATCGGGGCGAGTTTCGCGTCGTTTTTGACGGTTGATGGAAACACGCAGGTGGGCATGAGTTCCGGTTACGGCGCGATTCTGCTGGACGATCCGAGCGCGACCCTGCGCATCAACGGAACCATGACCATCGGCAATCCCAACGGCGGCCCGGGCGGAGGAGCCGTCGCTCTGGTGGATGCAAGAATCGAAGGGACCGGCAACATCGTCGTGAACAAGAACGGCAGCCTGACCGGGACGGGGACCGTGGCCGTCCCCCACATAGCTGCGGGCGGGGTCATCTCGCCCGGATTTTCGCCGGGCACACTGACCATCGAGGGCGATTTCGACTTGCGCCCCACCGGCGTGTTGGTCATGGAGTACGAGGGCACCAATCCCGGCGAGTTCGATCGCTTGATCGTGACCGGAACGGCGACATTGGGCGGTAGACTAGAGGTCCACTTCCGCAACGGATTCGCTCCCGCCGATCCGCAAGCATTCATCCGATCGCAGAACTTCGTCGAGGCCGCTGGAGGCGCCGCGGGCGACTACGACCAGCGCATCTACGCCTTCCCCGACCTCTTCGCCGACTTCGACGACGACGGGGACAAGGACCTTTCCGACGTGGCCGCGTTCCAGAATTGCGCCGGGTTGTCGGGGGCGGAGTTGGAGCCCGCCTGTGCTCGCGCGGATTGGGAAAACAACGGCATATTGAATGACGTTGAGGTTCGTGAGCTGAGCGCGCGACTGACGGGACCATGAATGCCGCGCGTGGGACGATGGGTCGGTGAAAACACGGCGATGAGAAATCGGCGTGCAAAGATAGACATCGGAGACAATGGCGGGGAGTGTCGGAGGAGCAAACATGAGCACGCGAACAAGTATCGTAACAGTCGTCATTCTAACGGTGCTGTTGTTAGCTGGCGAGGTCCGGGCGGATTGCCTCGACGGGCACCTAGAGAACTTCACGATCAGTGCAGATGTCATCCTCACCTTTGGTACGCCTTCTTACGGGGTTTGCCCCCCACCCGTGGAAATGACGAGCAATTCCGGTGAGCTCTCGTGTCCCTTCAGGTGTGTGGTGAATGACGAGTGGACCATTTGCCCGGGTCCGAAAGTGACTTACAGCGTGAGTACTTCACCGACCGGTTACACGATTACTGCGACCGCCGAGGTGGATCCCAGGGAAGGCCAATACACTCATGGCTTTCTCCATGAGGCACAGGTCATCGTCTCGGTTGGCTTTGAACGGGTCGGCGGCCTCGTTGACTGCACCTTCCAAAGGGTTGATAAGAGGGTAGTGGAAGGCGTCGTGACGGAGATGAAGCGTTCCGATGAGTGGCCCCTTCGTTGCCTCGCTTCGGGTAACTATGTTCCTGGTGCGGTTACGTGCCAGGCAACGGCTATCTGTACTCCCACCGTGTCCAGCACGCCCCGTAACTGGATCAACCCCAACGGCGGGTCGTATCAGGTTGCGAGCAACTGGACGACGGACTGTGTACCGGCGCATGATCCACCGCAGCGCAGCGACACCGCCTATTTTGCCCTTGCGAGCGGGGCGTTCATCCCCGTAAGCGGTTTGGGCGCCACGGCCGGTCAATGGGTGGTAATCAACAGCCCGATCGAGTACAGCGGAGGTGCGCAAGTGTTCTCGACCTCTGACACCAACCCGTCGGTAAGAATCCTTCAAGGCGGGCAGCTTCGCCTGGCGGGCTGGGCAGTTTTGGACTCGGTTCACGCAAGCGTCGGCGCAAGCGGGGCTACGAACTCCATGCTGGAAGTCAAAGGCGGGAGCTGGACCAATTCGGCAAGCGCCAGAATCGGGCGGGGGAGTGTGGATGTCCTGGACGGCGGAACGGCCTCCACGAGTGCGCTTTCGGTCGGCGCGGGGAACGGTCCAGGCGCTCTGCACGTGACCGGCGACGCTTCCACTTTCGACGTGACCGGCGCGCTCGTCGTGGGGGACACGACCGCCGGGACGCTGGAGATCGACAAGGGCTTGTTCAAAGTGACACCGCTCATCACCGTGCCGGTGATCGGCAAGTCCGCTCCGGGTACTGTGACCGTCCGCGGCGATGACTCGAGCCTCAGTTCGTACGGTCGCTTGCAGACGAACCGCACGCTGATCGTCGGGGACGGGGCGAGTGGTCGATTAAACGTACAGCGCGGCGGGCACGTCAGCATCGACCGAGACCTCATCGTCGGTGGGTACGGGGCGAACCCCGCAGGCGAGGTGATTGTCGATGCCCAGGGCGGGGTCAATACCCTGGATGTTCTTGGGGGGACCTTCGTAAGCGCCACGGAGCTCCAAGAGATTGTCGTTCAGAATGGCGGTCGGGTCAGCACCAACGAGCTCGTCATCGGGGACCGTCAGCTTCGGCCTGGGGCGGCGGATGTCACGCTCCGTGGCGCGAGCGGGAGCTTTCCGACCCTGACCGTAGGGATTGTAGGCGGAGGGGGCGCGGGGACTTGGGTTGGAGACGACGTTGTTCCGGGACAGCTCAACATCCAAGCCGGGGCGAGCGCGGAACTGAACAACGGACTATACGTCGGGGGCTTGGGGCAGGGGATTGTGATGGTTTCCGGGCTGAACGCTCCGCCGGGACCGGCCTCGTTGCTGAAGGTGGCCGGGGAAACGCAGGTCGGTATTAGCGCTCCGGGCATCGTGCAACTCGACGCCGAGGCGTTCATGGAAAACAACGGGGATATGAAGATCGGCCTGGGCAGCGGCAATCCCAGCGGATCGGTGAACGTGAACTCCGGCTCGTTCATACGGGTGCACGGGACACTCTCCGTGGGCGCGTCCGGGATCGGCTTGCTCAACATTCTCGGTTCACCGAACGTGCCCCCGTCGGGTGTTCGTTGCGATACGCTTCTGGTGGGCGGCGATACGCTTGCGGCAACAGGGATCATCGTGGCATCTTTCGTTTCGCAATCGACGCCTGTACCACTCTTTTCGCATTTGACGGTTGATGGGAACACGCAGGTGGGCGTCAGTTCCGGGCGCGGCGAAATTCTGCTGGCCGATGCGAGTGGGAGGCTGACCATCAACGGGACCCTGACCATCGGAAACGCTAGCGGCGGTCCCGGCGGGGGAGCGGTGGCCCTCGTGGATGCGACGATCGACGGAACCGGGAACATCGTCGTCAACAAGAATGGGAGCCTCATCGGAACCGGGACGCTGTTCGTCCCCAATCCTGTCAGCAACGGGGGGCTGATCTCGATCGCGCCGAGCGGTGCTCCGTCGCCGAATGGGGCCGCGGCGACGAAGGTGACCGCCGACGGGCACATCGCGGCCCTGGTGTCGCCCCGAACGTTGACCATCGAGGGCGATTACGAGCAGCTTCCTACCGGCGTGCTGGTGATCGGGTACGCGGGACTCAATCCCGGTGAGTTCGATGTCCTCCACGTGACCGGACAGACCACGCTCGGCGGGCGACTCGAGGTCCACTTCCGCGGCGGCTTCTCTCCCGACGCCCCGGCGGAGTTCATTCAGTCGCAATCCTTCGTCGAGGCCGATGGTGGGATTACCGGCGATTACGACGAGCGCATCTACGCCTTCCCCGATCTCTTCGCCGACTTCGACGACGATGGCGACAAGGACCTGCGCGACGTGGGCGATTTCCAGAACTGCTTTGGCTTGTCCGGCGTGGAACTTGAGCCTGCGTGTGAGCGCGCGGATTGGGAGAGTGACGGCGTGATTGGTGGGCGTGAGATTCAAGAGTTGGGCGCGCGACTCACCGGACCATGATCCTCAATCGACCTGGGGAAACGATTCCAGAATGTCGACGCTGATGGTCGGATCATCTTCACCTACAACAAAGCGAAGTGACGGAGGTCGCGAAAGCGGAAGCCGTCATCACGGTCATTCATGAAGAGCAAGCCTCGGCCCAATCGACGCCGTAACCTCCTGGTCCGTTGGGGCGGATTGAGCGTGGCGGGCACGGCCGTTCTGGCGGCCGTTATATCCCTCGCCAGCCGCCGCGAACGTCTGATCATCGCCCCCGCAGGGACTGGTACCGCGGGGGTGACCAGCATTCTCGAGCGAACGGCCCAGGACCGCGACATTCCCATTCAGTTCGAGGAGATTACTGCCCGGGTCGGTGTCAACTTCCGGCATTTTCCGGCCATGCGGGCCTCCTACATCGCCGAAGACATGGGTTCGGGATTGGCGTGGGGGGATTATGACGGCGACGGGTATCCCGACCTGTTCCTCGTCAACTTCGTGGGGTCGGTCGTTCCCAGCGCGGCGAACGATCCGCAGGCGGGTCGCTCGCGCCTCTATCGAAACGTGAAGGGGGAGCGCTTCGAGGACGTCACCGATGCCGCCGGAATCCGTTTCGCCGGTTTCGGTATGGGCGCCAGTTGGGGCGACCACGACAACGACGGCGACCTCGACCTGTACGTTACCGCCTTCGGCGACAACGTTCTTTATGAAAACCTTGGCGACGGATCGTTTCGCGATGTCACCCAGCTCCGCGGCGTTCAGGATTCCCGCTTCAGCTCGGGTTGCTCGTGGGCGGACTACGATCGTGACGGGGACCTGGACCTCTACGTCTGTAACTATGTCGATTTCGTCTTCCGAGAGGGCGACCGCGCCCTTGCCGACCCCCAGTACCTTGAACAGCCGTACACCTTGAATCCCAACGCGTATGCGCCCGTTGCGAACTCCCTCTTCCGCAACAACGGCGACGGGACGTTTAGCGATATAGCGGTTCTCGCTCGTGTCGATGACCCCAAGGGGCGAAGCCTCTCCGCCTCCTGGTTCGACATGGACAACGACGGCTGGCCTGACCTCTACGTGGCCAACGACGTGTCCTACAACGGCGTGTTTCGTAACCGAGGCGACGGTACGTTCGAGGATATCGGCGCGACGTCCCTGGCTGCTGACTATCGAAGCGCCATGGGCCTGGCTGTCGCCGACTTCGATAACGATCTCGACCTGGACCTCGTCATCACCCACTGGATCGCCCAGGAGAACGCCCTGTTTCGAAACATGCTGCTGGATGCCGCGGGTGGTCAGAAGTCGAACGGCGAACTCTGGTTCCTTGACGCCGCCGACGAGTTCGGCCTGGGGCAAATCGCGCTCGACATGGTCGGCTGGGCGACGGGTTTCTGCGACTTCGACAACGACGGCCTGCGCGATTTGTGGATGGTCAACGGTCACACGTTTGAGAACGGACGGCAACCGAACGTCCTTATTCCGCAACCTCCCTTTCTATTCTGGAACCGCGGGAAGGACGGATTCGTCGAAGTGGCGGCCCGCGCTTGCCCTCGCCTGGCGAGACCCTTCGTGGGTCGGGGCGGTGCGCAGGCCGATTTTGATCGCGACGGGCGCGTTGATCTGGCGCTTCTCGCCCACAGCGAGGAGGCCGTCATCCTGCGAAATACGTCGCCCTCGCCCGGCCATTGGCTGCGCGTCCGGTTGCGACAGTCCGGAGGGAATACCATGGCTATCGGCGCCCGCGTGTACGTCACATCCGGGGGAGTGACGCAAATGGAGGAGGTCGGCAGCAGCTCGTCGTATCTGTCCCAAAGCGAGCTGACGCCGCACTTCGGGCTGGGCAAGGAGAACTCCGCGGAATCCGTACGCATCCTCTGGCCCGACGGGGAACAGGAGGTGCTGACCGCAGTACCTGCAGACCAAGAGCTACAACGGACACACGCGGCGCGCTACCCCGTGGGGCCTTCGCCCTAACGACGTCGGTGCTCGGAGCTTCAACTGGGAGCGGCGTTGTCGCCGCGTAGGGGGGGGACCCGATTCTGTTCGCGTTCGCCGTGCTTCGTCATGACGGCGTTCCGCAGGCCCGTGGCTCCGCCGCGATCAACACTGGCTGCAAGCAGCCAGTGGCACCCTTCTTACACCCGTCTCATTCACCAGTCCGCTCGGCCAGATACAGAACTCTCCGCGGACCTTCGATCACCACAAGGTACTTGGAGAGGACGTCGATGCCGAGTATGCCATCGACTTTGGCGAGCAGCGCTTCTCTCCCTTCCGGGTCAGGTCCCGCTGACTTGACCATGATGGGAATATCCGTCAGGCGGATCGTCCCCAGGCGAAGTTCCGGCAGTCTCGCGACGCGCCCCGAGGTTTCCCCGGTGACCGTCCAGACGACGGTTTCGGGAGCACCTTCCAACGATTCGCCTTGCAGGCGGCCCCACGCCGTGCCGGTCAGTAGGGTGAGTCTGGAGCCGGTATCGAGGATTAGTTTGAGCTCCTCGGTTCCGGATTCACCCGTGATACAAGGGAGGTCGTTGAGCAGCCCTAACGGCAGGACGGTCGCCGTTTCTTGAATGCCGAATCGCTCGAGGAGTTCCGTGACCGGTACGGTTTTTCCGCCGAAAAACCGTTTTTCGCGTGCATCGAACCCGAAGACGAACTCTCGCAGAACATCCCACCCGAGAAGCCCGCCCAGTTCGCGTTCGAGCTGTGTGGTAAGCGGCTGAAGGTCCAGGACGATCACTTCTTCGGGGTAGCGCAGGCGCCAGGAGGCGAATCGAACGGCGCCTGAAAGAACCCTCACGGCCTGAATGGGTTCGTTGTCCGACAGGTCGGACGTTACTCCGACGCTTTCTCCCGTCGCCTGGAGCCTGGAAGCGACATGCGGGGTAACCACGGTGCGGGCGCTCGCGGTGTCGACCAGATACCACCCTTGGATTCCGCCGACTTCGGCTTGGGTGAGGAAGTGACCGTGACTCGTGAAGATGGCTGGGAGACGCGGGCCGCGGAACCACGAGACCGTAGACGGACCCGCGACACCCACGACCCCAATCAGCAGCGTCCCGAGGAGAAAAGTCGTTCTGCGGTGTCTCATTCGCCTACCCGCCCATCGTTCGGCGCGGTGCCTCCCGCGACCGATCCTCACTCAAGGACGATTCGCAAACGAGGACACAATATTTCGCCCGGTGAGCCTGTCCGCAGCGACGTTATGAGCGCGCCGGCTATGGAACCCCTCCTGCGTGGAGGAACAGCCCCGAGCCCAAGGCTCGCTGGATCACTCGGGAATCAGGGGAGTTCTTCGAACCGGGCCGTGAAGTGCCTCAGGACGGGCGGTTCAAAGACAATTCGCAGTCCGCGTAGTTCGCCTCGACGCTGGTACAGATCGATCGCCGCTTCGACCACGTAGTCGATATGGCTCTGCGTGTAGACGCGGCGCGGAATGGCCAGGCGCACGAGTTCGAGCCGTTTGGCGAATGCGGGCAGGGCGGAATGAGGAAGTCGCGCATCGCCCGCGCCGAACATAACCGATCCGATCTCAACCGTCCGGATGCCTCCGGTACGGTAAAGCCCACAAACGATCGCCTGTCCCGGAAAGTGTTCCACGGCGACGTGCGGACAAAAAGCCGCGGCGTCTATGTAGATCGCGTGTCCGCCGGGCGGCTCCACGATGGGTATCCCCGCACTCAGGAACTTCTCACCGAGGTATTCCACACTGCGAATGCGGTACGCAAGATAGTCCTCGTGGACGACCTCTTCGAATCCCTGGGCCATCGCCTCCAGATCGCGGCCCGCCAGGCCGCCATAAGTCACAAACCCCTCGGTAAGGATGAGCAGATTCCCGGCGCGCTGAAAAAGCGCCTCGTCACGAAACAGCAGCAAGCCGCCGATATTGGCCAGCCCGTCCTTCTTGGCGCTGATCGTCGCCCCGTCGGCCAGGTCGAACATCTCACGGACAATGTCGCGCACATCGCGGTCTTGCATTCCCGTCTCGCGGCGCTTGATGAGGTAGGCGTTCTCCGCGAAGCGGTAGGCGTCGAGGAAAAGCGGCAGGCGATGGCGGTCGCACACGGCGCGTACGGCTCGAAGGTTTTCGAGGCTGACCGGCTGCCCGCCGCCGCTGTTGTTGGTCACCGTCACCATGACCAGCGGAATCCGCTCCCGGCCCGCCTCACGGATCAGTGCTTCCAGCGCGGAAACATCCATGTTGCCCTTGAAAGGGTGCCGATTTTTCGGGTCGCGCGCCTCTGGAATGGGGAGATCGACGGCCTCGGCGCCGGAGTGCTCGATGTTGGCCCGGGTGGTGTCGAAATGGGCGTTGTTGGGCACGATTTTGTCGGCTCCGCCAACGAGTTCAAAAAGGATGCGTTCGCTCGCCCGGCCCTGATGCGTGGGAAGAACATGGCGAAAACCGGTCAACTCCTGGATGCGCGACTGGAAGCGATAAAAGCTGCTGGCCCCGGCGTAGGATTCATCGCCGCGCATGATTCCCGCCCACTGCTCGGAGGACATGGCCCCGGTGCCGCTGTCGGTGAGCAGATCAATGATGACGTCGTCGGCCCGCAGCAGGAACACATTGAATCCCGCCTCGCGCAGCGCCCGTTCCCGATATTCTCGCGTGGACATGCGGATGGGTTCCACGCACTTGATTCGAAACGGTTCAATGATGGTTTTCATGAAACGCTCCCGTCACGCGCACCCGCGTGCCCTGTGGGAATCGCCTCGCGCACACCGCGACTCAGGGGTGGGCGACGCCGGCAAGGGCCCGCTTCTCGAAGCGCTGTAAACCAAGAATGGCCGCACCATAAGCGACGACGTGAGCCGGATTCTCCGGGACCCGAACCTCGCCCCCAAACTGGTTCCGGCAGGCGACGACCATCCCTTGCTGGAGCGCAACGCCGCCAATAAAGACCACGGCTCCGGTGAAGCCGACCATTCGAAGCTGGCTCAGGGCGCGGGCGGCCAGGGATTCATGTGCGCCGCAGATGATGTCCGCGACCGTCTTGCCTTCGGACACATGATTGATGATCTCGGATTCGGCCAGGACCGCACAGACACTGCTGATGGGTTGGGGATCCTTGGCCTCCAGGGACAGGTCCCCGATTTGATCCAATTGCACCTCAAGGTATCGACAGATTCGCTCCAGAAACCCGCCGCTTCCGGCGGCGCATTTTTCATTGGTGCGAAAGGTCTTGACTTTGCCTCCATCGCGAAGGGCGATGGCGCGAGTACACTGCGCTCCCATATCCAAGACGAATTGCGCTTCGGGGAAGAGCGCATGCGCCCCACGCGCGCCGCAGGTGAGGTCCGTGATTTGAATGTCCCGGGAACTCAAGCTATAGCGGCCCAGGCCGGTGGAAGCGACATAATCGATTTCATCACGCCGGATGGCGGCCTCTTCGCAAGCGGCATCGAGCGAACGCCGGGCCACGGCTTCAAAATCCGCCCGCGTACGCGCTATGCCGCGACCACGGACGGCGCCGCCATTGTCGATGATCACGGTCTTGGTCGCGCCCGCCCCGAGATCGATCCCTGCAACATAGGCCACGGAATGTTCCTCCTTACGCCGCATCAGTGATGCAGCGACCCAAGGTCCGGCGATTCCTCATTCATCCACCCATACGGGCAATTCGGCACTGACTTCGGCACTGGGACGCTTTTCCGCCATCACGTGGTCCATGGCGTACAAGGCCGCCCCCAGCGCGCCGCAATAATGAGCCTCCGGACTGGCGTTCAACGGCGCATGGAGCTTTGCCTCCAACGCACGCACCATTCCGATGTTCCGGGCCACGCCGCCGGTGAACGTGATTTCCGGGTCCATTCCGACGCGGCGGACCAGTCCGATGGTTCGCGTCGCAATGGCTTCATGCACGCCGGCGAGAATGTCTTCCACATGTTTGTTTTGCGCCAAGTGGCTGAGAATGTCGGACTCGACGAACACCGTGCACACACTCGTGAGGCGGACCGGTTTGGTTCCGCGGAGAGAGATTTCGCCGATCTCGTCGAGGGTCAGTCCCAGCACGTCGGCGGCGCCGGCGAGAAACCTTCCGGTGCCCGCGGCGCACTTGTCGTTCATGCAAAAGTCGATCACGTCTCCTTCGGCGCTGATTTTGATGGCCTTGGTGTCCTGCCCGCCCATGTCGATGACGGTACGCGTACCGGGATAGAGCATGTGGGCGCCCCGCGCATGGCAGGAGATTTCCGTGACTTGCGTATCCCCGGCTTCGATCTTGTAGCGGCCGTATCCGGTACCCACCACGAATTTAATGTCTTCGCGGGGGATTCCGGCTTTTTGGATCTCATCCATCGCGCGTTGCCCGGCGCGGACGACGTTGGCGCCCGAGTCGATCAGCACGCGGGCGACAATGGCCCGGGCCGTGTCCAGCGCCACCGCCTTCGTCTGGGTGCTGCCGACGTCAATCCCCACGGCGTATTCCATGCGCCCACCACTTTCCGATCAGGTCGTCGCCTGTTTTCCCGTTTCATTCCCGGCCCGAAGACGCTTGTACTGCAGCGACTCAAAGAAGGCGTCGATGCGATTCTTCATCTGGGCTTCGGCGTAGTAACGCGGGTCTTCGAGATCCGACTCGACCATGAGAGTCGGTACATTGAGTTCCTTGGTGAAGTATTCGCGCATATCTCCCTGCCCGGCGGAGAACAGCCGACAGCTCTTGATGCTGTGGATGATTAAGGCATCCGCGTCCCACTCCTCGACATAGCGGCGGATCTGCTTGTAGCGATCCACGATGGACCGATTGCACAAATTGTGGACAAGCATCTGCTCGGCAATGCTCTCCAGGGGACGCTCGGGGTCATGGAAGAAGCCGAACTCCCAGAGCCCACCGACGGTGGAGTAAGTGCTTTGCACCGCCACCGCTCCCCAGCGCTCGAAGAGGTTTCGGAAGTTTCGATAGTAGGGATAGGGCGGCGGCCCCTCGACCACGGTCCGAAAGCGCTCTTCATCCAGAACGCCGACGCCCTCTTCCACCATTTGCTCGTATTCCGCCGCGGCGGCGTCAAAGAAATCGGCCGCCTCCTTCGTGCCGCGAAGGGCGTTGATGGGCCCCATCATGTTGATGCTGTCGAAATAGGCGTCGAACGGCGCCGGTCGATTCTTGCACAGCTCTTTCGCTCGCGCCCAGCCGCGTTCGGCCCGGGCCGAGTATCCGAGAATCTCGCGGAGCCGGTCGATGTCGAATTTCTTGCCCGTCAGTTTTTCACAGGTGCCAATCAGTTCATGGAGCTGGCACAGGACATACTTGATGTCATCTTTGGAGGGCGTCTTTTCGCGCAGGAAGGGAATGTCGAGCATGACCATCGGCACATTCATCATACTGGCACAGTGCTCGAACCACTTGATGTAGACATTGCACCCCACGAAGTTGCAGACGATCAAAGAGGGCTTGGGAATGGTGCCGTTCTCGCCTACTCCGCCGCAAAGGGTAAACCCGATGTCCGCCTTGACATACGCGCAGTTGTCCGAGGCGTATCCGATTTCCTCGCTCTTGAGGATGTAGGGCAGGGAATTCTTGCGGATCGCCAACTGCAATGCGTTGATTTCCGGAAAGACGGGCAGGATGTCGAAGCAACGCAGGATTTCCACGCAGTTCCCGCTGATCATCAGATAGGCCGACGGCGTCGGCGTCCGCGTCGCCTCCTTAAGCTGCGCCATCCAGTCGGTCATGATGTCGCGCGAAAGCGTATGGACCCGGCCGCGATAGTCTCTGGTTGGCGCTTGAGTTGTCGTCATCGTCATCCTCTCTCGTTTTTCGCCCGCATCCGCCGGCGTTGATGCGCTGGATCTCCGGTCCGTCCATCACGCCCGTCTTATTCGAACAACATGGACTCCGCGAAGGTTTCGACCTCCGTCCGCGCCGATTCGAACGTCCACATCTTCTCCTCGAACTCGATCTTCAGGTGCGGCACGCCGGCTTCCTCCAACTTGCGCCGAAAGAGCACATAGTCGAGAAGCGCGGGCTCGCAGAATTTGGCCGATGCGAACAGCACGGCTTCCGCGCCCGCCTCCTTCATTCGTTGCAGAAGCCCCTCCGTCCGCGGTCGGTCGCGATCGTGTCGAACGGACGTGTACGCGCTGTCGTGAAGATAAGCGTTGGATAGCGCCGCGAGCGGGTCTCCGTCGGCGCTGATGTCGTCAGCGAACAGCCGCCACCCGATCATCGTGTCGTCATCCTGCACCAGGCATCCGCCGGCCTCGATCACCTCGAGCAGGCCCACCGGCGGCTGTTCGCAAAATGCGCCTTCAATGACGACCCGTACGCCGTCACGCTGGTGAACTTCCGCCGCCTCGACCTGCTCGCAGACCGTCTCCAGCATGGGGAGGAAGTCTTCGGGCATCATACGCGTGCCGGCATAGACCAGGGCGTGCAAATCCGCGGCTGAAAGCAAGCTGGGTTGCTCTTTCCGCCGTGCGTAGATGGCGCGGGTCAATCCACGCACTTTGTTGTAAAGTTGCAGACTGCGCTTGATCGCCGCGTCGGTGATCGGCCTGCCCAGATGGTTCGATAGGTTGGTGCGAAAGCGCTCGAATTCCGCCCGCGCATAGGTCGCCGACTGCGCGCTGTACATGTTTTGCGGAAGGTGAAGGTACTCAATGTACATGTCGGGCGCGTTCCGCTTGACCACGCTGGAGAGGTTTCGGGCTACGTCGCAGATCGAGCTGAACACCGCGCCTTGAAAGCCCTTCATCTCCCCGCGAAGAAACAGCTCGAGTGTACTCTTGGCGATCGAGCAGATGAACGACTGAAAGCGTACCTCCGCAAACGACAGTTCGATCTTGTTTCCGGCGCCGAACAAGCCCACCGGTAGGAGACCAGCCGCATGAATCACCTCTACGGGGGCATAGATCGGAAAAACGGCGAACCCGCCGATGCCGGGATGCTTCTCGATCGCCTTGGCCAGTGCACCGCCTGGTAACAGTTCCAGCAACTCCCGGCATTCCTGAAGGATTTTTTGCATGGGCTATCGGCTCCGCGTTCGGTCTATGAGTTCGCACCAACACTCACGGGTGTTGGTGCTGACGGCTGCGCCCGGCGGTCTGGTCCTCATGATGGTTTCCCGTTGGGGGCCTGGCCGGGGCTTGGGGCGACTGGGTCAGCGTCGACCGGACCGTTTTCATTCGGGTAGGCCCATCCTGGAAGCTGTATGCCTGCACAGGCGTAGTTCATCGGCGGCGGTTTGTGTTTGCGATCCAGCAGCGTCAAAAGACCCGTCCGAATGAACGGGTTCTTCTTCGGATTGAAGGTCTCGCCGGTCTCCTTCGCCAGCGCTTCGTCGTCGGCGCCGCGGGCGAGCTCACGCTTGAACAAAGCTCTGGAATAGGGAGCGTCCTTGGCCATATTGCGCGCACGCTCGTATCCGCGCCGCAGCGCTTCGAACTCGTCGTCAAAGACGCCTTGACTCAAACCAATCTGATACGCCCGATCCGCGGTAATGCCCTGATCGAAAATCTCGAAGCTGACGGAATCGCCCATCCCCAATCGCTTAAGCTCGCCGGCCGCCCCGAAGCCGGGCAGAATTGCATAGTCAAGTTCGGGCTGATTGTACGTATTCTTCTGGTGCCACGCCGAGCGCCGCTCGAGCGTATCGAAGACAAATCCGAAGGACCGCAAGTCGTAGCGCAGATCGAGATAGTAGGTGAACTCCGCGCCGCCGCCCCATTTTTCGCCGAACACGCCGATGCTCGCCACCGGACTCTGCTGGATCATCCGAAACAGCGTCACGGCGTTGCGGCTGGAGGCGGCCGCCTCCGTTTCGCTCAACGGCGCATAGCCCCGCTCGCTCTCAAACCAGCCCCGGTTGAACTCGCGGGCGTCGGCGCCAAGCATGCGCATCCCCGTCCCGGCCGCGGTAAAGAGAACGGCGCCGCACCGTCCTTCGCGGTGGAGCTGAAGCACCAGGCCAAACGCATGCGCGAGCTGATCGATCACCGCGCGATTGAAGACATTTCCGCGCAGCGGGTTGTCGAAAACGATGCTGACCACACGGTCCTTGGACGAGGGGCCGTAGACTTTGAGATCGAGGTAACTCCCTCTGTACTCACCCGTCTCGAAATCTAGTTCCGCCACCGGCGTCTGGTACCGCATCCCGTATCCCAGCAGACCGTTGAAATTGCGGCGCTTCATGTCAAACAGAAGGCACGGGCGACCCTTGCGCGGGCCGCACTCGCCGTCCACGTCGAGCATTTCAACCATGTACAGATCATCGCTGTTTTCATCGCGGGCGCGGCGGACAAGCTCGATCACGCCGTCGATTGTCAGATGCGCGATCAAGGCGTCGATCAACTCAATCAGGCCGACCTTGAACCGCAGGCCCGCACGCGTAGAGTTGTTGATCTGCCCCGGCGTGGCGATCCCGTCCTGAATGAGATCGAGCGCATACAGACAAATGGGCAACGCGTACCGGCGAAAGGCCCGCCCTCCCAGGTCGCTTGCGCAGGCGACATGCACGAGCGACTCGGCGCTCTTGATTTTTCCGGACCGACGGTCCTGCTCGGCGGCCTCATAAAAAGACCAGTAGTCCTTGCGCGATATCTCCGTGACGGGCAGATACTCGCCGCTCGCCGGATCGAGAACCCTATGTGCCCTTGGTTGTTCCCCGTCACTCCACGCAAAGAATCCCCGCCGCGAAGGGGCGTTGGCTCCGGTGCAACCGTCTTGCTCCAGCCTGGCGATCCAATCGGGGTAAGGCGCGCCGTTTCTGTCGTACAGGCTTCGCAGGCGGTCGGTCTGGGGCAGACTCCGGCCGAAGTGGCGCGACGACTCGGTGTAAGGCATGTGCCCCGTCTGATCCAGAACCTGAAAGGGATTGGCGGTGAACAAATCCCACAGCCCGCCGCGCTCGACAAGGTCGCGCGACGTTCGCACATCCCACGAAATCACCGCGGCCATGGCCTGGAAGATCGGATCGGTCAGGTATCCGTGATGGTCCGTGGGAAGGGCGACGACGGTCTTCTCGAGGATCTGGTCCGCAAAGACCGTGCCGAACGCAAATGTCTCGATCGACGCGAATTTGCCCTTCATCACGTCGATGAGTCGATTGGCCTCGAATGGAAAATAACCGTGAACCGTGAGAAACTTCTCACGGAGCGCCTCCGACTTGAACAGGACGGCCAATTCGCCCGTCGTGTGTGCCGAGGTGTTGGAAAAGATCGCCGCGATGCGATCCCGATCAATGTGCCTCTCGATCGCCTCGAAGATTTTGGCCTTGATCTCGCCACGCTCGGTCGCGACTTCCCAGACGAGATCGGCTCGGGCAAGATCGTCGTACGACTGCGTGAATGTCACGCGCGCCCCAGCCCGTCGGGCGTCTTCCTCGCGAAGGCGAGATTCCTTCACGTCGGCGGCGCGCATCGCGTCGAACCGCACCTTAGCCCGAGCCAGCGCCTCCGGCTGCACGTCGAGAAGAATCAGCTCGTAATCGGTCTTTTTCAGCAGGTCGATTGCGATCCCCTGCCCCATCGTCCCCGCGCCGATGACCGCGACGCAACGAACTTCGTTTACGCGCCGTACGGCCGACTCGATCGACTTGTCACCAAAGGCGAATGCCCGTTTCATCGTGTAATTGCACCGCCTTTTTCGTCAAGTTTTTTCCAGATCACGGATCACAAGGGCCACACCCTGACCGCCGCCGATGCAGGCCGAAGCACAGCCGTAACGCACATCGCGACGCTGCATCTCATAAATAAGATCGACCGTCATGCGCACTCCGGTGGCGGCCAGCGGGTGGCCGATCGCCACCGCTCCGCCGTTGACGTTTGCGGTCTCCCGATGAAGACCCAGCTCTTTTTCCACTCCCAGATACTGTGCCGCGAAGGCCTCGTTGATCTCCCACAGGCCGACGTCTTCTTGGGCGATCTGCGCCTTGCCCAATGCCAATTCAATGGACGGTACGGGTCCGCGTCCCATCACAAGCGGGTCCACGCCACAAACCCCATATCCGGCAATGGCAAAGCGGAAAGAACACCCGGCCCGCTCGGCTTCGCTGCGATCGGCAAGGATGACCGCGGCGGCGGCATCGCTTATCTCGCTCGCATTGCCGGCGGTGACCAGACCGTGCGGCGTGAGCGAAGGGAGTTTTGCGAGGGTTTCGATGTCCGTTTGGCGAACGCACTCGTCACGGGCCAGATGGACTTCGCGCCCCCGCAGGTCGGTTGCATCCAAAGCGAACATCCCCCGCAGAACGTCGCCGCCGTTGAGGTGCGACTGCCGGTAGGCGGCGCGAGCCCTCGTGTGGGACTGGGCCGCAAACTCGTCGCATTCGCGCCGCATGACGCCCATCCGCGAGCCGTACTCATCCGCGGTCAGCATCATGCTCGTATGCGCCAGGTCGTGGTTCAGTCCCGCCAGAAGTGTGTCCTCCAACGCGCCGCCCTCGGCGAACTCCCAGAAATTGCTGCGCAGCCTGTGGGATCGAATCACTTGCGGCGTGCGCGACATGCACTCCGCACCGAAGCAGATCACGATCTTGGCGTCGTCGACGGCCGCAGGCAGCGCAATCTGCTGGAATCCGTTGATGATCGTCTGAAGTCCCGAGCCGCAGATCCGCTGCACCATCAACCCCGGCGTTTCTTCGCGCAGCCGGCATCGCAGCGCTACGTTCCGCGGGAAATAAATATCCTGCGCACCGGGCGCGGTGTACTGATACACGTTCGCGCCAATGGCAGTGTCGATTCGTTCTCGATCGACTCCGCTCCGCCGAATCGCCTCCTCACAAGCGAGAGCGGCCAGTTCCTCCGGCGCAAACTCGCTCAGCGTGCCGCACTTGACCCCGATCGGAGTCCGCGCCGCGCCAACGATCACGACTTGTGGGAAGCCATTGCGATTCATGCCTGATTACGCCTCTTGGAGCTCCGCTTCGTGGACCACGATGACCTCACCCTCGGCATCCGGTAAGAACAGTTTGCCGAACTTCGCCGCGTGGTGGTCCATGACCGCGCGGCGCACGACCTTGCCCGAGGGAGTCAGCTCGCCGTTAGCGAGTGACGGTTCCTCTCCGATCAGCACCGCCCGGCATACCCTCTGGAATTTCACTTCGATATTGGGGTTGATCCGGGCAAGCTCCTCCGCGAAGAACTCCTTCACCGTCGCTGATTCGACCAGGTTCTCCGCGGAAACGCCTTTCCGATCCGCCCACTCGCGCAACAGGCTCATGGCCGGGAAGATTGCCGCGCCGACATAGTCCTGCCCGCTCCCCACGACCAGGGCGAGACTGATGTAAGGCGACTCGTTCATCAAAACGTTTTCAATGCGCTGGGGATGGACCTTTTCGCCGGTCGTCAGTTTGAACGCCCCATCCTTTCGGCCGTAAATCCGCAGCCCTTCTTTGGTGAACTCACCGAGATCGCCGCTGTGAAACCACCCGTCTTCGTCAATGACATGCGCCGTCGCTTCTTCATCGTCCAGGTAGCCTTCCATGACGTTTGGCCCCTTGACCAGAATCTCCTGATCGGCATCGATACGGACACTGACGCCCGGAATGGGAAAGCCCACTAGGCCGCTCTTCCATTTATTGTCCAATGCGGTAAGGGTCACACAGGGAGAAGTCTCCGTCAGCCCCCAGCCTTCCATGACGGGAATGTTTCGCTGGCGGTACCCGGCGCCCACCGGCGCCGGCAGCGGGGCGCCGGCGGTGAAGACAAACCGCAGTCGGCCGCCAAACACCGTTGCATCGATCTCGTGGTTCTCGCGGCAGCGCGCCAGCAGAAGATCGTGTACCCGCGGAACACTGAAGAAAAGCGACGGGTTGTACGCTCTCCAGTTCTCGATCAGACGGTCCAAGTCCTTGCCCCGCGAATCGTCGAGGCAGTATTCACATCCGTGATAGAGCGTCAGGAACCGCTCGAACAGCCCGCCGAAGCTGTGGTGCCACGGCAGGTAGCCTATCACCGTGTCTTTCTCGCTGAGGTCCCATAGCAGGCCGATGGCCTTCTGCTGGGATAGAAGGTTACGGTGCATCAGACGGACGCCTTTCGGCATTCCCGTCGTCCCCGAGGTGTACATCAGCACGCACAGATCGTCGGGCTGGACCGCGTGGATTCTCTCGTCAAGCTCCGTCGTGGACGCGCCTCCGTCGCGCACCAGGCGGCTGTACTCCTCCGCGCCCCACGAATCGCAGTCGAT
>CAZYEX010000005.1:0-8329 GCA_964646605.1 uncultured Phycisphaera sp.
TTGATGGGATGCCAACAGCTCTGGATGCTCGAGGCCTGTCTCAACGAATCACAGGCGGATGAAACAATGGACCGTCAGAAAAAAGTAGGATAACCTGACCCGAGCCGCCGCCGACCTTCAACTATGGATGGGACATCCTCCGCGCTTGTCGCCGATGGTTTTTCCACGTACGAGGGCCAGCGCCACTTTGGCGAGTCCGCGTTCGTTGAAGTAGGCGCTCAGCGGAACCAGCGTCAGCCCCCGTTGCTCGACCCTCGGCCGCAACCGCCGAACCTCCCGGCTGTGCAGCAGCAGCTTGCGCGATCGTTTCGGCTCGTGATTCCGTGTTCGCGCAAAGGGGTAGGCGGTGATGTGGGCCCCAACCAGCAAGACGCCGTCGTCGTCGATCCGGGCGTACTCCTCCTCGATGGATGCGTTGCGCTCCGGTGGGCTCTTAACCTCGGACCCCACCAGGGCAATCCCGCGCCGCCCACCGATCCGACGGACTGCACCGCCCCAGACACGTGTGAGTTCAAATGCACGGGAATCGGATGTGCGGTGCCCGCCGGCGCTTGCGAGTTTGTCTGCGGAGGAATCACATGCGAGGCGCCCTTCGCCGACAATCACGTGATCTACACCAAGTCGCTCTCCTACGAGACCTTACAGGACGGATTCTCGGTGGACGTGGCGCGGTTGACAGACGCCAACGACGGCCAGCAGTTCTCGTTGACGGTGGTTGTGGAGATCCTCGTCGAATAGGCGCATCGGCGTCGAATCCGAGCGCCGCACCCGCCGACTGTTCTGGCGGGTGCGGCGCTCTTTCATTGGGGACCGACCACGGGACGCATGACGGCGATACATCGTCCCACGCTGGGTCGACAGCCCCGGCCACGTCCCTGACGCGTTCCACCGCAGCGTGGGACCAGCGGCCCAAGGCGGCCCAACGGGTGGCTGGTCTGCGCTACGCTTCGAGGTTCGGTGTTGAAGGCCGCGGGCCGGCCGCCGTGGGCGTCGATGGTTTTGTCGATCTCGGCCATGAGGCGGAGGGTCTCGTGCAGGGCGACGACGATGCGGTGGTAGTGGGTGATGTCGTCGGCGGAGAGCACGCGGCCCTTGCGGTCCTTGAGCCACTTGGCGCAGACCTGATGGTCGCCGATCGAACGTGACATCATGTGGCACGATGAAAAGGAAATGGTCCGCACAGCGGACCCTACGAAATGCCGAAACGCCGAGATATCAAAACGTCGAAAGGACTGAGGGGACGTCGGTTATCCGATCGACGATTCGATAGAACCAGTGGCCGAAGCGGGCGTCGGCGTTGACGGCGTCGACCCAGCGCTGGGCGGCCTGGGTCTTTACATCGCGGAGCGGATCGTAGCCTTTGGTCTCAAGAATCAGATACCGCTCTGCATCGCCCTGTAGACGAATGATGAAATCGGGCACATAATCGTGCGGCTGGCCGTTGAACAGATAGGGAATGGCAAAGCTGAGTCCTGCGTTCTTGACGAATGCAGCAGTGTTTGAGTGAGTGTCGATGTAGTACGCGGCGGACTGTTCCCACCGAGCCGTGTCGGCGACAACGTAGTTGACGTGACTATGCACGACTGATCGCACATCGCGACTAGTGGGGAAGTCCACGTCCGCCGTTGAGCCAGGCTCGCGATTACTCTCGTAACGTGGAAGTTCCGGCGCTTCCCCTTGCGAAGCATCCGGTCGAATGGCCGAGACTAGCCGCTCAATGATCCAGCCGTAGTAAGGTGACAGGAACGCATCAACGGCTTCGGCGGGAGGCAGAGGGCGGACGCGCTCGCGCACAAAGCGATCTACAATGTTGACGATCTGCGGGAACAGCACATGCGCCGGGGCTTCGCAAGTGGATTGCTTCGCATAGTCGCGGGTCAACGCGGCGGCCATGTCGAAGACTAGTTCCTGCATCCGTCGGCCGGTGCGATAGGGATTGAGGTCAATTCGTTCGAGCTTGCCGGGGCCGACGAGCGAGTGCCTTCCTTCGTTGTTGGGCAGTGCGGCTTTCAGTTCGGCTTCCGGCGGGATTTGGCCGGGATCGATGCACAGGGGCGCCACCGCGGACCAGTTCACTTCGATGCGATTACGAATCGCCTGCTGATAGCCCTCCACACGCGGGAATCGGATTTCGTACTGCGCCTTTTCGGGGACTGCGTGTACATGGTTCCGGGTGGGTCGGGGACTTGGATCATGCTTCGACTCTTTGAAGGGAATGATCTCGAAGGGCACGCCTAGAACTTTGGCAACCTCTTCGGTGAGCCTTTCATTCTTGTCGACTTCGTAATTGGTTCGCCTAAGGCCGCGCCCGACGACCTGCTCGCAAAGCAACTGCGACATGAACGGTCGTAGACCGATGATGTGGGTGACGGTGTTGCAGTCCCACCCTTCAGTAAGCATTCCGACGCTGACGATGCAACGGATATCGCGGCCGGGCGGGTGCAACGGACGCTCCAGCTTCTTGGCGAGCTCTTCGAAGTCCTGCGGGTAGATCTCCCGTCCCTGCTTGTCCTTGGGCCACTGGGTTTTGCCCACGGTGTCGAGGGTCAAGCGCATCCAGCGCGTCTCGGCGGATTTTGCCTCACCGCTGTCGGTCTCATGGACGACCTTGGAGTCGACACGAATTGTGACTTGCTGCCCGTCGCGATTGAGAAATGGCTCGATTCCGGCCGGCGGCACGCCGCTTGGCGGCTCGTTATTGGCCAGCCACTCGTAAACGAGCTTGGCAATGCGTGTGTTCTTACAGACGATGATGAAAACCGGCGGACGTGGATCGGCCTTGTCCTGTTGCCACTCGTCGAAGTCTTCCCGCCAATCGCCGCCTAGCAATGCGATGGGGGTATGGGCGTATTTCAGCACCGCCTCGGGCTTGACACCGGCCTTCTTTGCTCCGCGCTCCGTGGTAGTAAGCTGCTTCACGAGCCACTGCCAGATGTTGAAATAGCAGGATCGCTCTTCGCCGCTTGTATCCCGCAAAGCGAGTTGGGGGATTTTGACAAGCCCGGATTCGATCGCGTCCGTCAAACCAAAATCGCTGACGACCCAGGGAAAGGTCCGATTGGTGTCCTGGCCGACGCGGGCGAGATAATATGGAGTTGCCGACAGGTCGATGCAGAAGTTGATCCCGCGTAGTTTGTGAAAACGATCAAGGCCCTCTACCCAGACGGTCGCCTCTTTGATGAATTCGTCGGCTTCTTCCTCGTCGATGACTTCATCCTCACCTTCGTCCGGTTCGTCACGGCGAATTCGATAGGCGTGGTGAGCCTCATCGTTCATTACAAGGATGTTCTGTTTGCAGCCGACATCACGGCCAAGAATCTTGTTCACCAGCGAGGTATCGCTTTCCACGTACTTGAGCGACTCGACCTTAACCTTAACAAGATTGCCTTCACGGTCTCGCTCTTCTTCGCGCACCTCGAGCAAATTGGCGGCGACCTGACGATTGAATTCTTCGGGGGTGAGATAGCGCCTGCCGCGGGCGGTGGTGGTCTTCGCACCGATACGAATGGTCTCCGGCACGCGAACGGCTCGCCCGGCCTTGGAGACACGAGCGGAAACTCCGCCGACTTGTTGGGTCTGCGGCTCGAAGACGTGCCAGTTGGTCACGAGCACACGCCCGTGCGTTAGCTGGGACATCAAGTGGGACGGTACGAGATCGCGGGTGCGATACAAGCTGGCCTCGCCGTGCTGGGGCTTGAGTTCTTCGAGGCGGCTGCGGATGGTGACGTTGGGGCAGACGATGAGCACCACGTCGGAAAAGCGGGCGTCGCCGCGTGAATTGATCTTGTTGAGAATGGACCAGGCCGCGAGCATTCCCATAACGGTCGTCTTGCCCGCGCCGGTGGCCATTTTGCAGGCGTAGCGACGGAACGCGGCAAACCCGTCGGCCTTGCGGTCGTCGCTGGGCTCGTCCATGGGGACGGTGACCCCTTGAAGGAAATCGCCTCGCGCTTCCATGAGAAAGATGATCGCTTCAGCGGCTTCGAGCTGGGCGAAGAAGAGGCGCTTATCACGCCCGTCGCGTTGCCAGTATTCGAGTAACTCGAGGGTCGTCCGGGTAACTCCCGGCCAGCGCTGTCCGCGCCAATCTTTGACGCGTTGGCGGATGAGGTTGACCAATTGGAGTTCGACCCATGTGCCACGTGCGGGGTGGTTCGGGTCGGTGAGTTGTTCTCGCGGGTCACGATAGAAATACCCTGCGGCGCGCCGGCCCGGCAGCCGCTTCGGCTCTTCACCTTCCTCAATGTACCAGTGTTCGGCAGGTTCCGCGTAGGGCGAATTGAGGATCGGCTCGGATACCTCGAAGTTGGACATGGGCGATTCCCCAAAGCCCGCGGGGCGGGCGATACACGGTCAGCCCACGGCGGAAGCCGTGGGACCGATGCGGCACGTAACGAGTAGCCCCGTTAGGGGCGACACATGTTCAACCCAACCAGTACCGTTCGTCATATTGAATTCCGTGGCGCTTGAGGAACTCCGCGAGTTCCTCCTCGAAGGTCACCTTTCGATGATGTTCCTCCTGATTGTCGATGTAGCGGATCAGATCCTCCAGCGCCGACAGGCTCACCGTGAAGGCGGCGTAACCCGTTTGCCAGCCGAAATCGCGGGAATCGGCGAATGATTCGTGAACCCAGTTGGTGGAGTTGGACTTGATGACGCGGACGGCCTCGGCTACGGCAACATCGTTTTTCAACTCCACAGCGAGGTGGACGTGGTCGGCCGGGCCGCCGGCGCGGTGCAGACGCCCGCCATGGTTCTCGACGATGCCGTGCATGTACGCGTGAAGATTCCTCCGCCACGATTCCGCAATAACGGGTCGGCGCATTTTGGTGCTGAAGATCACGTGGTAGAGGAGTTTGCCGTAGGAATGTGCCATGGTCTGTCACTTAATCGAATGTGTCGCCCCTGACGGGGCTTGGACACCTTTCGTTCGGTTTCCCACGGCTCACGCCGTGGGCTAGCATGTGACGCCCCTTGCGGGGCTATTATTCCTTTCGCATCCTATTCGCCTCCAGCATGTGCTCGAAGCGGTCGCGGTCCCCCGTGAGGTCGCGCCGGCCTTTACGCGGCATATTGCACTACTCTTTTCGCCAGGACTTGTGAAAGGATTTGCGGCGACAGGAACCCGGGCGTCTTGAGATCGACGGTGCGGGCGCACATGGCGCTCAGTTCCGCTTGCATCCCGCCCAAGTCGAGCAAGCTCGGTGTCTCGCCTGGGGCAAACTCTATCAAAACGTCGATGTCACTCGTGGGCCCGAAGTCCTCGCCCAAAGCGGACCCGAACACCGACAATCGGACAATTCCGTGGCGACGGCAGAACGCGGCGATCCGGTCCCGATCCAACTCGATTTGACGCAGCGCCATGTGCCTAACCTTTCCGGAGCGATTTTACCACAAGCAATTCATTGCCGCGATCGTCGATAACCTTGACGGCGATCTCGCCGTGTTTGCCGGCTTCAAAGGGGGCACATATTGTTCCGGCGAGGTGTTCCCACACCGACGGATCAAACTCCGCCTTAAGTGAGCGTTTGAGGTCGTCCCAGGCTGCGGTGCGGGGGAAGAACGCCTGGCAGACGTGGAAGCAAAGGCCGTTGTAATCGGTGTCGAGGAACCAGGCGGGCACGTCGTTGCCGGTGCGATGATCGGTCTGCATGGTGACCGGATCGCATACGTCGAGACCTTTCAGTTCGACCTGATACCAGCGGACGATCTTGGCGTCGCCGCCGAGGGCCTGAACATCTTTCTCCTCGGCACGGCGTAGTTCGATATCCGGCAAGCCGCACACGCTGAAGATCTGGCTGCTGCGCATGTTCTTCAGCAGGTCGCCCATTGTCAGGTCCATCGACGCGTTTGAATAGCTTGCCGCAATCCCGACAGCTCGCTCGCAGTCGTTGACAAGTTTGAGGGCATTTGCCTGAATGCCAAAGCCGATGACGAACAGGTGCGCGTACTGCTTCGCGTGGGCCTCTCGCGCGGACTCAAAGACCAGCCGTTCGCTGACCGCGCCGTTCTCGGGACCGAAGACGATCGCGATGGGTTTTCCGGAAAGCGGCAGCGCGTGGCCGTCCCGTTCGAGTGATTGTTGGACTGCCTCATCGAGTGCAATGGATTTTCCGGGGATGCCGCCTTCGACCATCGCCTCGGCGGACAGGGAAAGCGTCTTGGCCGGGGGGCGGACGTTCTTGAGCGTCACGGTCTTTCCGCCGCCGAGTTGCAGGACCGGACTACGGCGCAGTACCTCTAACATTCGGTCCACGTAGCGCCCGTCTCCTTCTGGAGAGCGTTGGGGAGAGGGTGAATCCGCTCCCTCACGGTCGCGGCTCGGATCATCGTCCCAGTCCACGGGGGTGGGGATGGTGGCCTCGACGCAGAAGGGGCCGGTGACGCGGGTGATCTTGGGGTCCTTTTCGGGGCGGTCGACGAGGACTTCCTCCTTGGGCGGCTCGTTGTTGGCGATGGATTCGAGGGTCACGTGCGGGACGATGCCGCCGACTTCCTCGCCCTTCTTGTTTTGCTTGCGCTTGTAGATGAAACCCCCGGCCGGGCCGCGGGGTTCGTCTTGCAGCTCGTAGTAATCGAACGTGGCGGTCAGCAGTCGTTGCCGCGCCAAGGCCAGCGGCACGCGGCTGGTGTCGATGGTGATCCAGCGGCGGCCCCACTTCTCGGCCACGTACGCCGTCGTCCCGCTCCCGCACGTCGGGTCGAGGACCAGGTCGCCGGGGTTTGTACACATCATAATGCATCGCCGAATGACCTCCTGGTTTGTTTGCACGGCGTAAGATTTGTCATCAGCTCCGATGGTGTCGGTCCACGGCGCAGTGAGTTGCGTTGCAGTTCCCTCGTCCGCGTACATGATAAAGGTGAGCCGGGTTCCTTCTGGCTGGATTCGACGCGCTTCGACGAGGCGGTCCATACCTGCTGGAGGAGTGCCCCAGCCGTTCTTTGGATGCTTATACAGGACGCCTTCGAACTCGCGATCGTACATGCCGGAAGCCATTGGCCCAGATGGCTCCAGGGACTTCAACCGGTACACCCGCGCTCCGGGGGGCAACAGTGCGTGGTCATACAGTTGATGTCGCGACATCCGATGGCGGGTGCCGTCTGGCAATTCATACCAGCAGTGGTGGAATTCGCCTTCAACAGTTCGCTCAAGATAGAGACGATTGTATAGTGCGTTCCGTTTGCCGGATTGATCGTACGCCGTCTTGGCATACCAAAGAAGAAAATCGGACATCTGCTCAAGGAATACAGTCCCCAGCGGCATCGTTTTCTTACGGAACGGGATAACGCTCACTAGATTCTCGACACCGAAGACTTCGTCCAGAAGCTCCCGCACGTGGTGCAAGTTCTCATCGCTGATTTGGACGAATATGCTGCCTGTTGGCGTCAGCAGTTCGCGTGCAAGCAGCAGGCGGTCGCGTATGTAGGTGAGGTATGAGTGCGGTCCGAGCTCCCACGTGTCGCGGTAAGCCTTGACCATTTCGGGTTCGCGGGTCATGTCGTCGTCGTCATTGTGTTCGACAACGCGTTTGCGGACGAAGGGCTGGAAGTTGCTGCCGAATTTCACGCCGTAGGGCGGGTCCATGTAGATGCACTGGACCTGGCCGCCGAGGCCTTCGTAGTTCAGCAGGGAGTTCATGACCACCAGGGAGTCGCCGAGGATCATGCGATTGACCCAGCCGTTCTTGTGCTCGTAGGCGCGGAGAACCTGATCGTGGATGGGGTGCTCGCGGTCGCCGAAGAGGTCGAAGAGGGAGAGCTGCTTGTCGCGTTTGTGGCCCTTGAGGGTTTCGAGGATGGCGGCGGTGGAGAGGCGCTCGTGGATGAAGAGAGGCAGCGTGGGCACGTCGAAGCTGAGGCGCTCGGCCTTACCCGCCCAGTTGAGGAAGGGCTTGGCGAGGCGCTTGAGCTGGTCCACGGCGTCGGACAGGCCGGCGACGGTGGCCAGCGTCTTACCGTCGTTGCCTTTCAGCTCGCGGGGCGTGGGAAAGCGATGCGGTGGGTCGAGTTGTGCGGCCTCTTCGATCATCGCCAGCAACCACTCGCCTAGTTCCCGCGCTGGGTGGCCGTCCCAATTCAGCTCCGGCGAAAGCGACGAATCGTAGCGGTACGTCTTGGGGGGCTTTTTCTTGCGGAACTGGGCCTGGGTGCCGACGTCGGGGCGGAGGAGGGCTTCGGCCGTGGGGTGAGTGTAGCTCTCGGCCGGGCTTGCGGTGGTGATCGCCTTTGCCGTTCGCTTCCGATTCGTGGCTGAAATCCTACGCTTGGCCATACCCGCGCAATCCCGTGTCGACCCCCGTAACCGATGCTAAAGCATGAGTGGTCGCCA
>CAZYEX010000006.1:0-209674 GCA_964646605.1 uncultured Phycisphaera sp.
CCCCGTGGAAGACAGCCGCCAGTACGTCAACGCCGAGGGAAAGCTCACACTTTGGGTCGATTCGATGTCCGCCCTCGTGGTTTTCGTCAACGATCAGGAACCGACGCGCTAGCTTCCTTTTTCGGACTGTCACTCGCGCGCAACGACGAGCGACGACGTGATTGACGGCTGCGCCGGCGCTTATGATGATCGAGCAGGACGTCCGTCGAAGTAGGTGTTCGTGGGGAGCGCCGTTTGGGAGGCGGGTTCGACGATGCAAGCCTTGAAAAAAACCGCCGTTGAACTGTTGGCTCTGGGAGCGCTGAGCGTGGTGTTGGCTCTGGGGGCCAACGCGGTGCGGAAGACCGGATCGATCAAGGTCACGAGGAACTACTTCCCGAAGGCCGTCGAAGCCCCCTCGCCGCCGACGACCTCCGCCGTTACGCCAAAGCCCAAGAAACTGGAGCACGAGTACCAAGAGATCGACTTCGCGGAGCTTGTGAAAGTTTTCAACGATCCGGCGACGGCGCAGGGGCTGAACGTGTTGGTGGACGCCCGCAAGGACGATGATTACGCGGAGGGCCACATCCCAGGCGCGACGCATTGTTATCCGTACGAAGGCGGTCCTTGTGTGCAGGCGGTGGTGGACCAGGCCAGCGGCGCGGAGCGAGTCATTGTCTATTGCGGCGGCGGGGACTGCGAGGACAGCATCTACCTGTGTCGCGAACTGGTCGCCGCCGGGGTACCCGAGGATCTGCTCTTGCTCTATCCCGGCGGGTGGACGGAATGGTCGGGCAAGGAGATGCCCGTCGAGCAGGGGCAGGCGGAACCATGATTGCAACCCCGTCTTTCTGGCGTCGCTGGGATGACAGCGGAGTGCCACTGCTGGCGGCGCGGGCGGTCCTCGCGGGCATGTTCATCTACATGGGGTCGGCGAAAATCCAAGAGCCCTTCGACTTCCTCAAGCAACTTCGCCTGTACCAGATGCTGCCGGAGAACCCGCCCGTTTTCCTGAACGCGTCGGCGATGATCGTGCCGTGGTTGGAGATCGTAGTGGGGACGGCGCTGTTGGTCGGGTTATACCTTCGCGGGGGGGCGGCGGCGGCGGCGATCATGCTGGCGGTGTTCACGCCGGCGATACTCATTCGTGCTCTGGCGATTCAGGCCGAGAACGGTATTTCGTTTTTCGATGTCGTGTTCGATTGCGGGTGCGGCGGCGGGCCGGTGGTCATTTGGACCAAACTCCTTGGGAACTTCGGACTCTTCGCCCTGGCGATCACCGCCTTGGCTTCGCGCTCGCGGCGGTTTTGTTGGGCGACGTAGAGCGTCGAACAGGCAAGTGTGGCGTCGCGGGTTGTTCCTGCGCGTTCAACAACCGCGTCACCCACAAGGGGTGACGCGACAGGGCGGTCATGCAAGGCCGTCAAGCGTCAGATCGTCCGCCGGATCGTCGCGTCGAATGTAAAAATCGTTGATCGTCTGTCGATGGAACTTGCGATATCCACGCTGGCGTAGATACGGCTCGATGGCTTCGCCGGAGGGTCGGTCGTTTTCCATCACGAGAATGCGCGGCTTGAAGCGCTCCAGACTGAACCCGTCGAGCACTTCGAGTTCGCAGCCTTCGGTGTCGATGGACACGACGTCGATGCGCCATCCGCCGTTAGGCAACCAGGGTCCGCCACCGGGGAGGGCGTGTTGGCGCTCGTGTTTCAGCACGTCGTTCAGAGTGAACACGGGCACGTCGATCTCGAGGAGTGTGGCGCCCTCGCGGCGGCATCGATCCACGTGGGCCTGGTCGGCGTGAAGAAAGGAGAGGACCGGGATGTTCTGGGCGACGGTGAACTTGGCCGTTCCACTGCTTCCGCGCTTGCCGCATGCGCCGGGAACGACGCGACTGCGGGAACGAACCCGCGCCGCTTGCTCACACATGGGCAGCATGGGTTCGATGAGCAGTCCGTTCCATCCGACTTGTTCGAGCAGGTAGGTGTTGCTCAGGGTGACGCCGTCGTACGCGCCGACCTCGATGAAATACCCCGTGCATCGCTGCCGGAACAATCGCCACAGTACGCGGTCTTCACCGAACTGGGCGCGGAACAGGTGATCGATCCGGACGAGGGTTTGCGTTTTTGGGCGGCTCTCCAAACCATGACCTACCTGCATCACAATCTGCCCCACTGCTATACGACGCCGGCCGCGATGCTGATTTCCTTACCACCCGATTCGCTCGGCGCAGGCGACATGGAGCGACTGCCGGGTCGGGGCAGGATGCCGGACTCCCGCAACTTATCGACGAGTCGGCAAATGCGGTGGCTATAGAGATGCTCGGCGTGCGTGCGCCTTTGTCCGGCGGCGGCGATCTCCCGACGCTCGTCCCCATGCTCGACGTAGTACGCGATCTTTTCCAGCAGATCGGCCTCACCGCGGAAGACGTCGCACTCCTTGCCGATTTCAAAACATTTTTCGAGCTCGGGCGTCCAATAGGTCAGCATGAACCCACCGTACGCCGTGGTCTCGAAGTGGCGGATGTTCAGCCCCGTCTCCAGATTACCCTTCATTAAGTTTAGACAAATGGGTACGCGCCGCATTCGGTCGTGGAGGACTTTGGGGTCCCAGATGCGCGGGGTATGGGTAAGTCCATATTCGGTTTGCCAGTTGTCTCCGATTAGTTCGAACAGTTCGCCCAGTTTGATCTTCAAGAAGCGCGCAAAACGATCCCGCTGTCGCACCGCAAGGTATGCATTGTAAGCGAACTTCTCCTGAAAGTATGAGAATGCAAACTGCGAGCGTTCTTCAAAGTCGGCGGCCTCGCTCGGCGGCGTAGCGAACTGATAGAGGTCGAAGTAAATTTTGTGAAACGCAAGCTCGGGCATACCCTCGCGCACGGCGGCTGCGGTAAATGGAACGAACAGGCGATTCGAGGCCACCGCCTGGTTGGTCCGAAACCAGGATGAGGCTGGATGGCCCATGAAGGCGACGATCGGTCCGGGATCGGGCTCGGGGAGCGGGGAGGTGTCGAAGTCATCATTGGCCGCGGCCATGGGCATCGTCATGACATTGGGAATGCCCAGCCGCGCGAGCTCCTCGGCGTGTGCCGACTCCCAGACCCATTTAATCCAACCGCGGCTCTCCAAGAGTTTCCAGTAATCAGACCACTGCACCTGCCCCATCGTCGAGGTAATGGGGTCCAAATAGCAGGCGACATAGGGGATGCCAAGCTCCGCGGTGGTCAGCGACACCTGCTCGGGAGATGTCCCGGAACGAACCAACGTCAACGCCTCTGTATTGAAATCCAGCAACAGATCGATGTCATGCTTTTCCAAAAAGGGTCGATACACGCCGCCGTCGGAAATGCGCTGGGCCAACGAGCGATGGAAATCGAGGGTGGGCAATGGAGGAAGAAGATATACATCGAACCCCGCTTCTCGAACGGAGCGCTCGAGCTGCGGCGTCGTGGCGATGCGAATGGGGCGGCGGATCATCGGGCGGCTCCTTTACACAGTTTTGACATACAATGCATCGCCCCAATTCTGCGGCTGGTCCGAGGGATAGAGTGCGTGTCGACGGTAGCCGCACTCCGTCAAGAACGAATCGATCTCAGGAAACAGCGGGCAATCCTTGTAGATGGGAACAAAGGACACTTCCAGCAAGATCAAACGTGCGGTTTCCAATAACTTCCTTGCCCCATAGAGTGCGAGAAGTTCAGCGCCCTGTATGTCTAGTTTGATCAGGTCCACGCGCGGTGTTACGACGGCATTGTCCGCGCACCATCCGTCGAGCGTGCGGACCTCGACCTCCTCCTCCCCCAGCACTCCAGTCCATTGGGCGCATGGGTTTCCCTCCTGGTATTCGAGAAGCGAATTGGCCTCGGAACTGGTAGTGAGGAATATGTGTCGCTTGCCCTCGCAATCCGCAACCGCACATTGCACGGGGCGGACGCCGATTTCATTACATCGGCGGCGCAGTTGCTCGAACACTGCCGCAACCGGCTCAAAGCTGTATATCTCCGCGTGGGGATACAACTGACGGAATGCGACGGCCATCTGACCGACATTGGCGCCGCAGTCAAGTATGACATCCGCTTCCGGCAAGAGCTTCTTACAGTCCTGCGACCAAGTCGTCTCCGCGAACTGTACGGTCGCGCTGGAGGGGGCAAGAACCTGAAGAATGCGGGCGAGGCGGTGACGATACAGGTGTTGCGACAGCGTGCGGCGTTGCCCGGCCAGTGCAATGGCGTTTCTTTCTTCGGGGTGGTGGAGGAAATAATCGATCTTCTCGAGAAGGTCGGCCTCGCTTCGAAAAACGGCGCACTCCTTTCCGATCTGGAAGCAACTCTCCAATTCCGGTTGCTCATAACAGAGCATGAATCCGCCGGCGGCAGTGATCTCGAAGTGTCGCATGTTGAGGCCGGTCTCGGCGTTGCCATTCACGAGATTGATGTTGACGGCGGTGTCGCGAAAGTGACGGTAATAGTCGTCCGTTTCGCCGATGGCCGGTTGGCACGGCAGGCCGTAGGCACTGTCCCAACCGCGGCCGATCAGTTGGAACCGCTCGCCAAGTCGGCGTTTGAGGAAGATGACGAACCGGTCGCGGTTTTGCAGGCACAGAGAGGCATGGTAGAAAAGTTTGGCATTGTAATAGGTGGTCACCTTGCGGACGGCCGTGTCGAGGTCGTCGTTTTGTGAGACGGTTTCGCCCAAGCCGAAGTAATCGTGATAGAGATCGTAGAAGGTGGCGGACGGGGCGTCGGCTCGGGCGCATTGGGCGAGTGTACCGGCGAACAAACTGGAGGTCTGCACAGCAGCGCCCGAGGAGAAGTAATGGGTGTTCTGTCCGCCGACAAAGGAAACGATGGGACGAACGCGAGAGGGGTCAAGCGGCGTCGTGTCATAGATTCGATCCGGTGCGGCCATGGGCAGATGCAGAACATTGGGAAGTCCGAAGCGTGCCAACTCCGCGGCGTGGGCGCGATCCCATACGGCTTTGATCCACGACGGACTTTGCAGGCTCTGCCATAGGATGCGCCAATCCAGACCTTGCAGCGACGTAGAGAGCGGGTCAATGAGATGAGAACAAAGCGGGACTCCGGTCACCTCGTGCAGGGGGCGAAGGGCGGCGGCGGCGCCCGAGTCGGGCGCGAAAGCAAGCCCCGTACCGCCGTGGTCAAGCCAAAGGTCCGTCTCATGAGCGGAGGTGAAACCGGCGATTGCGCCGCCGTTGGCGATCCGCGAGGCCAGATCGGCGGAATAGGCGTTGCCGCTGGGATGTTGGGCTACGGGCAGCGTGGAAACGTCGTGCCCGGCCGCCTCGCAGGCCGCCTTCCACCACCCATGATTGAACACGCCGAATCGCATCACGCCGCACCCCGACAGTTTATCGGTCAAAGGCGCGACGCCCATGCACGCGGGAGGTCCGATTTCGAGTCCGCCCCGCCGACCAACGGTTGACAGGACGGGGAGTCGAATCCAATACTTAGGATGACTCCGGTGCGAGCCCGATATCGTCCGGGTCGGATGATTCGCGGACGCCGCGCGGGATCGTCGCCGTTTTTTTTCATGGTTGCTTTCCGTCTTAGTTCACGTACATCGGCCGTGTCGATGGGCATTGCGCTCAGCGCCGGCATGTGCCTCATGTCCGGCTGCGCGGCGGCGGGTCAAGCGAGACCGCCGCTGCGACTGGCTGCGTCGTGGGCCATGTCCCCGGACGCAGTGCAGGAAGCCGCCGAATCCAAGGAAAAGAAGGGTTCGGACGACCGGGCGAGCGAAGAGCACTGGCACGTCGATGTATCCATCCGCGGCAGCTACACGAAACTGGGGGCTACCAAGCGACAGCTCGATCGCCGTCTCGACCTGCCCATGAGAATGGATGTCCTGGGAGTTTTCGACGAGCCCTACACGCCATTCGACCGTCGCAGCGACCTTGGTCTGACCACGTGGTCTTTGGGTGTGGGTCGCCAGGAATCGGAGCGCCTGCTTTGGACCTTGCAGCTCGGCGCCGGAGTGGGTCAAGACCTCAATCATCAACGTTTCCTCACGAGTACCCTCGAGGTCGATTTTCGTTACGCGTACTATTACACGGGTCTGACGGCCGAATACTACCCGTGGTTGGTTCCGTTGATCGCCGGCTCGACGACCTGGGTGGAGCGCCTGCAAGCGAGCCGGCCCTTCTTGCTGAGCGGGATCGAGACCGGCTACGTCAGCGCCGAGGGGGAAGGCGATTACACGGTCGGTGGGACGCTCGTTTATCACGACGAACAGAAGATCCGCGATTGGTTGGTGAGCGTTCCCGTGGGGGTCGGGTGGTCCTTCCCCATCGGCACGCACTGGTCGGTGAACCTCAGCGGCGACTATCGGTTTCACTTCTACCGCCCGGACGAATACAACGGTTGGAACTGGACGACGGCCCTGCGCTATAGCTTCTAGCCGGATCCGTGACAGATTAAACGGGGTTGGAATCGGCCGGGAAGATTTCGGCGCTCCTTGCATCGTTTCACCGACGCACGGGACTTGTTCCGATAACCCCGCACGAGCGCCGATGCGCGCAGTTCTTGTGACTTCCCCTTGGTTTTTACGGTTGTGGAAATCAGTACCGGATGGTAGCCTGCGTCCGGGGTGATACCCGCGTCGCGCGGTTTCGGGCGGACGGTGCGGTCGAAACTCGAAGGACATTCTGAAATCAGGGCCATGTTGTGCATCGCCTTTTCGGCGAGGCGCACGGAACGCTGGGGAGTTGTATCCGCATGAAGAAAACGGGTCAGGCAATCGGGTGGATGTTCGTGTTGGGGGCCGCTGTCGCCGTATGTGCCGCGGCACCGCTCGGAACGGCATTTACTTACCAGGGGCAATTTAAGTCGAACGGGATTCCCGCCAGCGGCTCCTACGATTTCACCTTTCGACTGTGGGACGCCGTTTCCGGTGGAGCACCTGCTGGGAATGAAATCGGGAAACCCAATGTCGCGGTGGAAAACGGTCTGTTCTCGGTCGAGATTGACTTCGGCAACAGCGCGTTCACGGGAAGCGCCCGCTGGATGGAGGTAGGCGTCCGCCCAAGGGTATTCCCCCCCCCCTTGTACACAATCTTGACTCCCCGCCAACCCCTCAATGTCGCACCTTACGCGATTTTCGCACTTAGCGGCGCCGGGGGAGGCGCTGGATTCACGATCCCTTACGCGGGCACGGTTCCGTCCGGCTCGGCAACTGCGTTCAGCGTGACCCATGCCGGAACCGGCGACAACGGCTTTTTTTCGATCAACAACGCCGCCAGCGCCGGTGAAGCGGTGGACGCCCGCACCAACGGATCGGGCCAGGCCGTCGCGGGCACAAACACCGGAACGGGTCGCGCGGGCCTGTTCCAGGTGATCAACTCTTTGAATGCCGCCAATGCCGTCTCCATCGCCACCGACGGAAACAGCAACAGCCGGGCGCTCAACGTGACTCATTCCGGGAACGGCGACTGCGCTACCTTTACTATCAACAACGCCGCCAGCGGCGGGGAAACCCTGGAAGCAACCCACAACGGTACCGGCAACGCCGTCCAAAGCATCAACACCGGCACGGGTCGCGCCGCATTGTTCCAGGTCAATAACCCAGCCAGCAACGCGAACGCGGTTTCGATCAGCAGCAACGGCGCCTCCAACGGGCAGCTCCTCAGCGCCACGCACACCGGGACGGGTGACGGCGTGGTGGTTAGCATCACCAACCCCGCCAGTGCCGGCGAAGCCTTCGAAGCAACCCACAACGGAACGGGCAACGCCGTCCAAAGCATCAACACCGGAACCGGTCGTGCCGCGTACTTCCAGGTCAACAACGCGGCGAGCAACGCGAACGCGGTGTCGATCACGAGCAACAGCGCGTCTAACGGCCAGCTCCTCAGCGCCACGCACACCGGGACCGGCGACGGGGTGGTCGTCGCCATCAACAACCCCGCTAGCGCCGGCGAAGCCTTCGAAGCGACCCACGCCGGAACCGGCAACGCAGTCCAAAGCATCAACACCGGCACGGGTCGCGCCGCATTGTTCCAGGTCAATAACCCAGCCAGCAATGCAAGCGCGGTGTCGATCGTCAGCAACGGCGCATCGAATGGTCAGCTCCTCAGCGCCACCCACACCGGGACGGGTGACGGCGTGGCGGTTAGCATCACCAACGCGGCCAGTGCCGGCGAAGCCTTCGAAGCCACCCACGCCGGAACCGGCAACGCCGTCCAAAGCATCAACACCGGAACCGGTCGCGCCGGTTACTTCCAGGTGTCCAATACATCCAATCCGGCGCGAGCCTTGGAAGTTCTCAGCAACGGCAATTCGTCAGGCCGGGCGATCTCCATGACGCACTCGGGCACCGGCGACGGTGCCTACTTCGAGATCACCAACGCCGCCAGCGGCGGCGAGGCTGTCGAGGCGCGGCACAGAGGCTCCGGCGACGCGGTGCAAGCTGTTCACACCGGTACGGGGCGGGCGGGCTACTTCCAGATCAGCAACGGCGCCAGCACCAACACCGCACTCTACTGCACCTCTAACGGCACCGGCCTGGCCTTCCATGCCAACGGCACGGCTCGCGTAAACGTGTTGGAGATCCTCGGCGGCAGCGACCTGTCGGAAGGGTTTGACGTGGCGGGCGAACATATTGAGCCGGGCATGGTGGTGACGATCGACCCGAAAAACCCTGGGCGGCTACGAGTCGCGGCGCAAGCCTATGATACGAAAGTCGCTGGGATTGTCGCGGGCGCGGGCGGGGTGAGGCCGGGAATGATTATGAAGCAGGAGGGTTCCGCGGCTGATGGAAAGCACCCGGTGGCGCTTACCGGGCGAGTTTACTCCATGGTCGACGCCACCCAGGCATCGATTGAGCCGGGTGACCTTCTGGTCAGTTCCGACACACCCGGTCACGCCATGAAATCCACCGATCGGGAGCGCGCCCACGGTGCGATCATCGGCAAGGCCATGACCGCGTTGCCGCAGGGAGAAAAAGGATTGGTTCTGGTATTGGTGAATTTGCAGTAGTTCGCGACGGCGCAAACAAGGAGAAACCACGATGAACCGACCCCAACCCAGAATAATCGCCATGGCCCTCGCGATACTCGCGTGTTCGATATCGATCGTGCGCGGCGGACTGCCTGTGACCGGCGTCGCGGTCCCCGCACTCAGCGCCTTCGACGACATCATGCAGGACTTCATGGCCACCCGCTTCATCGACGCCGGCGTCCTCGCGGTCAGTCGTAACGGATGCATCGTCTATCAACGCGGCTTCGGTACCCACGTGCCGACGGGAAATGCTCTCCCCGAAAATACGCCGATGCGCATCGCCAGCGTGGAAAAGCCCATCACCGCGGCCGCCATCCAAATGCTCGTCGAATTCGCCGGCCTGGGCTGGAATGATTTCCTCTTCGACCTGGGTCAGCCCGGGGGCGGCCGGCTCCAGTACGAGCCGTTCGGCGAACTGGTCGACGACCGCCTCGAGGACATCACCATCAGGCACGCCTTCAACCATCAGGGCGGATGGGATCGCGACACCGCGCGGGTGGGAGACCCGCAGTTTTCCGCCATCGAAATCGCCGACGCCATGGGCGTCGCCTCCCCGCCGGGGCGCAACAACACCATCCGCTACATGCTTGGACAACCCCTCGAGTTCGACCCCGGCGGCATCGGCGTCATCAATTGCCAGGGTTATCCCGGCTTTTGCTACTCGAATTTCGGCTACATGTGCCTCGGGCGCGTCATCGAGGAATTGTCGGGCTACAGCTACCTCGGCTTCATCCGTCTTAACGTCCTCACGCCCAACTTGTGGGTCCCGTCCACGGAGATATTTACCGGCTCCTCCATCTCGGTCACCGCACGCGAACCCTACTACGACGACAATTCGAACTACACCTGCACCAACGTGTTCGACCCCGACGGTCCCGACGTCGATTGCCCGTACGGCAGTTGGGAGCATCAGCTCTTCATCGGTCACGGAAACCTCGTCATGAGTGCTGCGCCGTTGCTGATCTACATGGATCACTACCAAGTGGCCGTCGGCGGGGACTCGGGAGCGCCGCTGGCCGGCACCAATGGAGACTACGGAAACCACAACGGCGCGTTGCAGGGCACGAACACGATCATGCTCCAGCGAGGGGACGGTATCAACATCGTCGTCCTCTTTCCCGCGCGCGGCGAGCCGCATTACGCCTCGACGGTCGCCGACGAGGTGTCGAGCCTCATCAGTGGGGGCGGCTTTACCTGGCCTACGTTTTGCGTCGACGGTTTCTGGGTGCATCTTGGCGCCGTCGTGCCGAACCCGCTGGGGAGTGACGGCCTGCCGTTTCCGACGTTCGCGTCGGCGCTGTCCGGCACCACGGCGGGCAGCAAGATTCGCTTCAAGTCGGGGGGAACCACGAACTGGACGGGAACGCTCAATGAGCGAATGCGGCTGGATTCGCCGTACGGCCTGACGCGGATCGGCGCGCAGTAAACCGGATTCAGCAGACAAGCCCCCGGGGCAACCCCGTCGGAAGTGTCGTGGACCCCTATGGGCCCACCCCGGCCTCACCCTGTAGGCGGAATGCAGCTCTTTCGTTACACTTCGGCCTTCGGGATCGGGATGACGGTCCTACGGACCCGCGCGTGCGGGGCGTAGTGGACCCTGCGGAGGATGAAACGTGATGCAGGCGATGGCGGTGGTGAGTCTATGGGTGGTTTCGTCGGTGGTTTCGCAGACCGCCGGGGGCACGGGGTCGGAGTTGAGCGACGCGATGGAGATTCTGCGTCGTGCGGACGCGGCCTGCAAGACGGTGAAGATCGTGCGGTACAAAGCGTCCGCGCAAGGATTGGGGGCGGACGAGGCGCGAATGCCCAAGGTCGAAGGCACGGCGGTCTTCGGCGGGTGGGTCAACAATGCCCCGGAGAGGTTCCGTTACGACGCCAAAGTGCAGAAACCGGGATCGAGCGAGACGCAGGAGTACTCGGCCGGGTCGGACGGGAACCTAGTGTATTTGATCGATCCCCAGAAAAAGACGGTGTATGCGGACATGGACCCAGCGGTTCTCGGTTCGGCGGCCCGCCCCCTGCGCTCGATCCTCGTGGGGAAGATCGTCAACCCCGAGGCCTTCAAAGACGAGCTCAAGGCCGAGAAGGTCGAGTTGAAGGGCACAACGAAGGTCGGCGACGAGGAGTGCTACGACGTTTTTGTCAGCTATGGCCAAGACAACGGCGAGGGCGTTTGGTCGATTTCCAAGAAGGACTTTCTTCCCCGGCGCGTCGAGCGCTCGTTCCCGCGACCAGACGGCGGGAAGGGCGGACGGCTGGTGACGCTCACTGATTTGGTCGTCAACCCCAAGATCGAGGGCGACCCGTTCAAGCTGGTGGTGCCCCAGGGGTTCAGCAAGACGGACGAGTTTGCGCCGTAAGCCCCTCGCAAGATCCAGCGCTCAGATTGCTGCTGCGGCGCGCCGACTCGCACTCTCGCCTATCGAGCGCCAGTCAATATCAGCGAGCCGCTGATCTCGCGCAAGAAGGGAACCCGCTCGATGAGCGTTCCGGCAAGTTCGACCAAGCCAACGAATGGTCGCGGCGTAAGCGGATGCAGGAAATCGAATGGACGGACCTTGGCTTCTCTGAAGCCGACCTCGCGCATGAGTTTCTGATACGTCCATCGGGTGTAGGTCTGCTCGCGTTCGGAGTATTCGAGCCGGGCCCGCGCGAAGCCGCGAACGATGTTCATTTCGAGGACGACCTGGGGGTTGAGAAGATTCGGCTCGAACACCACCATCCGTCCGCCCGGGCGCAGGACCCGGAACAGCTCGGCAAGGGCCCGCCGCACGTCGACGTGGTGAAGCGCGGAGTTTGCAATCGCGGCGCCGAACGTGCCGTCTTCGTAGGGGAGACGTGTCGCATCGGCAACCTCGGCGCGGACGTTGGGGTAGCCCTGAAGGCGCTGGGACAACCGATGGACCGAGACCGGCGAGATGTCCGTAGCGACGACTTGAGTCGCAGGATGCTCCCGAAGCAACGCCTCGGTAAGCGCGCCGGCACCGGCCGCCACCTCGAGTAGGGCGTAGTCCGGCCCAACGGGCAAGAGTCGCCGTATTAACCGGGCCCGTCGTTGCAGTCGCCTCGCCCCGGCCGCGGTGGTGTGGCCCCACCAGCTCTCGCCGTTGCGGCGGACGAGGGCGTCGAAATGGTCGACCTCAGAACGTAGGCCAGGAAGCGTGATCGCGGTCAACATGCGCGGATTATCGGCAATTGTCCGATGGCGGTTGATTTCAGACGAGGGGGTTGTGCCGGCTTCCGGCTGCCCGGATGGGCCATCAACGCGTCGCAGCGGATTGGCGGGCGAGCTTGAGTTGGGCGCGGGCGCGGCGGAGGGCGTTGTCGCGGGCGGTGATGCTTGCGTCGTCGGAGGCTTTCGTGGCGGCGGCTTCCCGCAAGGCCCGCTCGGCCGACGCTGCGTCCAGTTCCTCGGGCCTTCGCGCTTGCGCGGTCAAGATGGTCAACTGGTTGTCGAGGACTTGGACGAACCCTCCGTCGATGAACAGCACATGGGTGGTGTCGGCGGTCTCGACGCGCAGTTCGCCGATGCCCAGCTTCGCCACCAATGCGGCGCGGTTACGCAAGACGCCCATCTCGCCGTCGTGGGCCGGGAAGGCGACGAACTTTGCCTCGCACTCCAGGACGGCGCGCTCCGGGGTGATGACGCTGCAATGGAATGTGTCCGATTTCGCCATAGCATCGACTGCCGCACGTCGGCGGCATCCAAGGTTACCAATTACGAATTACCAATTACCGCCAAAACCCGCACTCGATTTAAGGACCAAACCGGGTAATTGGTAATTTGTAATTGGTAATTCGTCTCTACCCCTTCGCCAATCTTTCCGCTTTCGCGGCGACTTCCTCGATGGCGCCGACGTACATGAAGGCGCCCTCGGACAAGTGGTCCCATTTGCCGTCGCACAGTTCCTCGAAGGAGCGTATGGTTTCCTCACGCGAGGTATACACGCCCTTGAAGCCCGTAAACTGCTCGGCGACGAAAAACGGTTGCGAAAGGAAACGTTCGATTTTCCTCGCCCGAGCCACGGTGATCTTGTCCTCTTCGCTCAATTCATCCACGCCCAAAATGGCGATGATGTCCTGCAAGTCCTTGTAGCGCTGCAACACCTGCTGGACGCGTCGGGCGACGGCGTAGTGGCGTTCGCCGACGTACTCGGGGGCAATCAGGCGGCTGCTCGAGGCCAGGGGATCCACGGCGGGATAGATGCCCTTCTCGGCGATGCCGCGTTCGAGGTTGACCGTGCTGTCCAAGTGGGCGAAGGCGGTGGCCGGGGCGGGGTCCGTGTAGTCATCGGCGGGGACGTAGATGGCCTGGATGCTCGTAACGGCCCCGCGCGTCGTGGACGTAATCCGCTCCTGCAATTGCCCCATCTCGGTGGCGAGAGTCGGTTGATACCCGACCGCGGAGGGCATACGCCCGAGGAGCGCTGACACTTCCGACCCGGCCTGGGAGAAACGGAAGATGTTGTCGATGAAGAGCAGGGTATCGGCCCCGGTCTGATCGCGGAAGTACTCCGCCATGGTCAGCGCCGAAAGGGCGACGCGAAGCCGAGCGCCGGGCGGTTCGTTCATTTGTCCGAAGACCATCACCGTTTGGTCGATGACGCTCTTGCCCGTGTCGCCGATCTTGGCCTCCTGCATTTCCAGCCACAGGTCGTTGCCCTCGCGGGTCCGCTCCCCGACGCCCGCGAAGCACGAATAACCGCTATGAAATCGAGCGAGTCGAGCGATGAGTTCCTGAATGATGACGGTTTTCCCCACGCCCGCGCCGCCGAACAATCCGGCCTTTCCGCCGCGGACCAGGGGACAGAGAAGGTCGATGACTTTGATGCCCGTCTCGAACAGCTCCGTCTTGGAGGTCAAGTCGCCGAGTTCGGGTGGATCGTGATGGATGGGACGGCGCTCCTTGACTTGGATGTCGCCGCGGCCGTCGATGGTTTCGCCGACCAGGTTGAACACGCGGCCCAGCGTTTGCTCGCCGACGGGCACGGTGATGGGTTGCCCGGTGTCGCGGATGCGCTGTCCTCGTTTCAGACCGTCGGTCGAACCCAGGGCGATGGCGCGAAGCCGCCCCCCGCCCAGATGCTGGGCCACCTCCGACCACAAAGTCTCCTTGGTGGTCTCCCCCAGCACCGTGCGCTCGACCTCGACCTCCAGGGCGCTGTAAATGAGCGGCATCCGATCCTCGGCGAACTGGGCGTCGAGGGTGGAGCCGATGACCTGGGTGATTTTGCCGTAGTTACTTTCCATGTTCGTCCACCGTCCCAAATGCGGAATGGTGAATGCGGAATGCGGAAACGACGAATGGGCAACCGTGCCTTATCGCTTTCTCGCGCGCCTTGCAATCACCGTCAAAATCCTCACCAGCTCGTCCGCTTCCTTGATCAAGTCCGTAATGCGTCGAGCGGCGACCAATTCGGACTCTCCAACCAATCTCAACCAGTACAACGCCTCTCGCGCCTCGGACTGAGCAATCTCCATTCGGCGGGCGAACTCCTTGGGGCTTGACGCCGCCTGCGCCTCCTCAACATTCGCCCCAACACCGCTCCCCGCCCGCATCACCTGCCGCGCAATCACCTCTCCAGCGATCGTCCGCGGCAATGCATTGACCAATTTCACAACGCGCAGGGAAAAACGGAACGTGCGCTCGACAATGTCTCTCGTCTTCCCGTCGTTTCCGCATTCCGCATTCACCATTCCGCATTCGTTACGCTAAAGCGTTTGCGCCGCCGACGATATCGAGAAGTTCCATCGTAATCTGCGTCTGCCTGGCGCGGTTGTACTTGCGCGTCAAGGCCGTAATCATGTCCCCCGCCGCTTCGGTGGCGGCCTTCATGGCCAGCATGCGGGCGATTTGTTCGCTCACCGTCGCGTCCATGAAACACTGGAACAGCCGAACGCGCACCGTGGCGGGCAGGAGTTCGGCGAGGAGCTCCTTGGGCGGCGGGGAGAACTCGTACTGGGCCCGCGGCGCGCGCGATGCCGGCTTTTCGACTTGCCCCGAGGGCGCCGAAAGCGGAAGAAGCGACATCACCTGCGGCCGCTGCCTGCCCACGGAGAGGAAACGCGTGTAGGCGACGTTGACCGCGTCAATCTCCCCGCGCAGGAAGCGGTCCATGAGTCCGTTGGCCACGGCCTCGACAGGCTCGAAGCGCGGCGCATCGCCGATGTGCGTGATCCGCTCGATCGTTTCGCGGCGCAGGAATCGGAAATAGTTGATGCCCTTTTTCCCCACCATGTAGACGTCGGTGTGCAGTCCCTTGGTTTCCTCGGCGGCCAGGTGTTGCAAGGCGGCACGGAGAACCGAGGTGTTGAATCCGCCGCACAATCCACGAGCACTGGTGAGGATGACCAAGGCCGAGCGCTTCGGCTCGGAACGGGCCTGCATGAGCGGATGGCGCAGCTCCTCCCCCACCGCCGCCGACAAATCCGTGACCAGTTCGGCCAGACGCTCGGTATAGGGCTTACTCGCCGTGGCGCGGGCGAAGGCGGCCTGGAACCGGGCGGTGGCGATGAGCTGCATGGTCCGCGTGATCTTGCGGATGTTGCGGACCGTTTTCCGCCGCTTGACGATGATTCGTGCGTTGGCCATGGGTGCTGCGCTTAAGTTCGAAGTTCAAAGTGCGAAGTTCGAAAAAACTAACTGCACGCCTTTCTACCTCGGTTCCGTCTTTTTTCCAATCGCCGCGAGAATCCTTACAATCTCGTCGGCCTCCCGAGCAATCGATTCCAACCGTCGTTTCGGCATCAACTCAGCGTCTCCGACGAGTCGCAACCAATACAAGGTCTCATGCGCTTCCGAGCGGGCAATCTTTATTCGCCGGCTGTATTCCTTCTTGGTGGAGGCTCCTCGTGCTTCCTGCACGTTCGCGCCGACGCCGGTTCCGGCGCGAATCAATTGCCGCGCGATCGCGGCGCCGGCTACGCCCTTGGGGAGTGCATTCACCAGTCGCACGATCCGAACCGCGAATGCATGGGTCCGATCGCCAATATCACGCGGCGCCGCTTTCTCCGACACGATCACTTTTCCGTTCTCTCGCCCCTTTTCTTCGAACTTCGAACTTTGAATTTCGAACTTCGTTAACCGCCAATCCTCAAACGGCACTCTTCTTCAACCACGCCGCCTTAAAATCCTCAATGACCTTGCTCAAGCGCTTCTGCACGTCGTCGGAGAGATCGCCGGTATCGGTGATTTCCTTGGCGATTTCGGGGAACTCGTCGTTCGCGTGTTTGAGAAGGGCTTCCTCAAAGGTGCGCACCTTGTTGTTGGGCAGGCTGTCGAGGAATCCCTTGGTGCCGGCGAAGATGCTCACCACCTGGTCGCTGAGCTTGAAGGGCTTGTACTGCCCCTGCTTGAGCAGCTCCACCATCCGCGCCCCGCGATCGAGCTGCCGTTGCGTGGCGGCGTCCAGCTCGGTTCCCAACTGGGCAAAGGCTTCGAGTTCGCGGAACGCGGCAAGGTCCAGACGCAGCGACCCGGCGATCTTCTTCACGGCCTTACGCTGCGCATTTCCGCCGACGCGGGACACGCTGATCCCTACGTTCACCGCGGGTCGAACGCCGGCGAAGAACAAGTCCGGCTCCAGGTAAATCTGACCGTCGGTGATGGAGATCACGTTGGTCGGAATGTATGCGGCCACTTCGCCTTCCAAGGTTTCGATGACCGGCAGCGCCGTCATGGAACCGCCGGAGTTGGGAAACTTGTGAACTCGGTATTTTTCCTTGTCGGGCAGAGTGTTGAGCCAAGCCGCGGCTTTTTTTTGCCCGTGCGGTCGATGATAAAGCCCGAACGTGTCGTCCGGGCGATGTTCCACGGGGGCCGTAAGACCTTGCGGATGCTTCTTCACCATCCCGCGGTCGCGGCCGTCTTTCGGGGTTTCTTTGGGCACCACGGCGTATTCCTCGCGGAGCTTGCAACTGCGTTCGAGTAACCGGGAGTGCAAATAGAACACGTCGCCGGGATAGGCCTCGCGACCCGGCGGACGGCGCAGCAACAGCGACAATTGTCGATAGGCGTGGGCCTGTTTGGTGAGATCGTCATAGATGCACAAGGTCGCCCGCCCGAGTTGATACATGAAGTACTCGGCCATGGCGGCCCCGGCGTACGGAGCGATGTATTGCAACGGCGCGGGGTCGGACGCGGAGGCGCTGACCACGATGGTGTAATCCATGGCCCCTACTTGCCGCAACTTCTCGACCACGCCGACGACGGTGGACTCTTTCTGCCCGATGGCGACGTAGACGCAAATGACGTCGCCGCCTTTTTGATTGACGATGGTATCCAGGGCGATGGCGGTTTTGCCGGTCTTGCGGTCGCCGATGATGAGCTCTCGCTGCCCTCGGCCGATGGGGATCATGCTGTCGATGGCCTTGATGCCGGTTTGCAGAGGCTCGTTGACCGGTTGGCGTTCTGCGATTCCCGGGGCCTTGAACTCCAGTGGTCGGCGATGCGGGGTTTCGATCACGCCCTTGCCGTCCAGCGGTCGCCCCAGCGGATCGACGATCCGTCCGATCAAGGCGTCGCCGCAGGGGACGCTAAGGACCTCGCCCGTGCGCCGTACTTCGTCGCCCTCCTTGATTCCCAGATAATCTCCGAGAATGACCACGCCGACGGAGTTTTCCTCGAGGTTGAATACCTGACCGGAGGCCCCGTTGGCGAAGTCCAGGCGTTCGCCGGCCATGGCGTTGCTCAGACCGTAGACGCGAGCGATGCCGTCGCCCACTTCCAACACCTTGCCCACCTCGGCTACGTCCACTCGACCGCGGTATTGGCGAATCTCCTCCGCGATCACCGACGAGATTTCATCGACTCGGAATTTCATATCAGCAAAGTCCGCCGTTTCATCGAATCCCCGCCGCCCACCACGGGCGGCTCCACCTCAACGCCGGTGTAGCGCCACCCCTCGTGGGTGGCGCACGGTCGCCTAACCCGCCGCGTAGGTCCGCCCGCTATGAATCTCCCGCGAGGCGCGCTCCAACAACGCATGCCCCAGAATCCGCAGCTTCGTGCGGACGCTGTTGTCGTACTTGTCGTCGCCGATCTGCACGACCATTCCGCCGATCAGCGAATCGTCGACCTTCTCGAGCAGGTCAACCTCTTTGCCGGTGGTTCGCGTCAAGATTTCTCGCAGGCGTACGCGGAGGGGATCGCTCAAAGAGGTGGCGGTGCGTACGTCGACCTCGACTCGCCCCAGTTTCTCCTCGTAGAGCTGGTGGTAGGTCTCCGCGACGGCGCCGACCAGCCGCAAGCGATCATTGCGATTGAGAACCTGCAGTGAGTTCAGCATGAGGTCGCTGTACTTCCCACGAAACAGTTTTTCCAGAGTCCGCTGGCGCGTGGCCGTATCCACGGTCGGGGCTTCAAGGAAGGCGCGGAAGTCCGCATCGCCCTCCACAAACGCGGCGAAGCCCTTCAGCTCGTCGTGTAGGACCTGTTCCTGGCGCGAGGCGTCCGCCAGCTTCAACATGGCAGCCGCGTACACCTTGGCCAGGGCGAACTCTTTGTCGTTTCCCGTTGACATTCTGGTTAGGACAACCGCAAAGTGCCGTCGCCGTCCTTCGCTCCGACGGCGGCGAGTTCGTCAATGGACTCGCTGATCAACCGCTCATGCTCGCGGGCGTTAAGCTCCTTACGGATGATTCGCCCGGCCACGTCGGTGGCCAGCTTGGCGCTCAGGGAATACAGCTCTTTCACCGCGGTGTCCGTGGCGATCTGGATTTCCCGCCGCGACCGTTCGAGGATGGCCTTGGCCTCGGCCTTGGCATCCTCCTCGAACTTCCGCCGCAGAACATCCGCATCGCGCCGCCCTTCCTCGACAATGGCGGTCGCCTCGGCCCGGGCGGCGACGATCTTGTCGCTATACTCCTTGAGCCGCTTCTCCGCCTCCTCGCGATCGCGCTTGGCCTGCTCCAACGATTGGCGGATGAAATCCTCGCGCTTTTGCAAGGCGGTGAGAATCGGCTTCCACGCGAACTTGCCCAGCACTGCCAGCACCGCGAGGAACGTCACCAGACTCCAGAGGACGTTCCCCAGATCGCCGGTAAACAGGTTGGCGCTCTCCCCGCCGCTCTCGGACGCGGCAACAGGGGCGGTTGTCGCGAGTGCCGCCAGCGCAAACCACATTTTCGTATTTCCAATCCTCATCGATCCGCTCGACTCCCCGACCGTTTGGCGAAAGGTCACGCCAACGTCGGACTCCAAGGCTCTCTCGCACGCATGGGCGCGGGCGTCGTACGACTATGGCCCGCAGTCTACTTGTATGCGGCGAGGAAACATCCCAGGACGGCAAACAAGGTGGCGCCTTCGATCATGGCCGCCGTGATGATCATGGCCGTGCTGATGTTGCCCGAAGCTTCGGGCTGACGGGCCATGGACTCGACCGCGCTGCCTCCGATCCGCCCGATCCCTGCGGCGCCACCCATGACTGAAAGCCCGGCGCCGATCGCACCGCCGAGGTTCGCCGCGGTGTTGCCCGGGAAGATCGAGCTACTGCCATTGGTCGCAACTGGCGCCGGGTCGGCAGCCGTCGCCGTCGCCGATCCCAGCATCAACACAACACCCAAAACGACACACATCAATCCCAACTTCGCCGACATTCGCTGCACTGTGATCACTCCGTGGTTCTGCCGCCAGGTGGGAAAGGGCGGCGTTTGTGTTTCGCCATCGCAGTCACGCCTCACGGCCCCGCGGTCCCACGTCGGGGGGCATGGCGACGAAAAAATGTCGAATGGCGAATAGCGAATAGCGAATCATGAGTCGGGGGAAGTCACTCGCCATTCGCAATTCATAATTGTGCATTCTCCTCAATGAGCCGCATGCGCATGTTCCGTGGTTCCGTGTCCGTGCTCCTCATGCTCATGCCCAGGTTCGTGATGGATCACCACCGCCTGTCCGATGAAGAGCGTCGTCAAAAAGGTGAAGATAAACGCCTGTAAGAAGGCGACGAAGACTTCAAGAAGATTGAACGCGACGCTGGTGAGGACGACAACGATGCCGATTCCCGTAGCGACCCCGGCGCCCATCGCCGAGTAACTCAGACCGATGAAGCTCAGCAGGACCGCGAGCAACACGTGCCCCGCAACCATGTTGGCGAACAAACGAACCGTGAGTGCGAAGCATTTGGCCACCAGGCCAATGACCTCCAAGAAAGCGATCAACGGAGCAATCAGCATGGGTCCCTGGAAAAAGTGTTTGACATACGCCACGCCGTTGTAGCGTAGACCGTTGAAGACGATCATCATGAGAGTACATGCGGCCAAGGAGCCGGTCACCCAGATGTTGCCCGTCGCCGATCCGCCGACCCCGTGATGAGCATCGGGAAAAACGCCGCGCACGACCCCCCGGGTCAGCGGCTCCAGAGGCAAGAGTCCGAGCAGGTTGATGAAAAGGATGTAAAAGAACGCGGTCCAGATGTAGGGGATGAATCGGTCGGTGTGGTCGCCGAGGATGGGTCTGGCTACGGTGTCGCGGAAATAGGCGCAAATCGCCTCGAAGAAATTCCCGATTCCGCGCGGAGTCAGATCGTTGACCACCTGCCCGGTGGATCGCAGCCGTGCAAAGCGCGGGACGATCAGAAGGAGTAGCAACACGGCCAGAAGTTGCATGATCACGTGGTTGGAAACGAGGGTGATGGTTCCCCCAGGGGTGAATACGGTGTCCGCGTCGGTCACGTGGAGGCGCTGATAGACCCATTGGTACACATGGTCCATCGGTCCTGCGGCGGAGAGGAGAACGCAACTCATGACGATGGAGTCTCCGAGGACCGGCCTACCATTCGCACGGCGAGCAGGCTGTCGGTCAGCAGGATCATGATGTAGCTAGCGACCAGGCAAACCACCAAGGGTGTTCGCGGGAACCACCCGCCAAAAAGCAGCGGCGCCGCCAAGGCCAGCACCACGATGAACCGAATCGCGGTCGAAGCCAGCACGGCGTTGACCGCCCGTTGCGGGGCGCTGGACATCGCCAACGCCACGGGGACAGCACCGACGCAACTCGCCAGCCAGCTCGCCCCGCACCCGGCGAGCACCGCCCCGACTGTGTCCCTAGAACGGTCGACTGCCGCAATCCCCACGCCCGCGACGACCACCGCCGGAATGAGCGCGGTTCCTGCGAAGAGCGCGAAACAGCCGGCGAAGGTCGGGAGAGCCGATCTCATGGTTCGTCAGGAGGCTTGGACCGCTCCCGGTCCGACGCCTTGAAAGCCCCCAGCGACTCCCGAATAAGGTTATACATTCCGCCAAGCAGACCCAACCCCGCCCCGGCCACGAGTCCCCAAGGTCGGGTTTCCCAGTGGCGGTCCACCCACATTCCCACAAGGGCGAAACCGACGACTGCAGCGACGAATTCGAACCCGACCCCGGAAAAGCGTAGCCAGGAGGGCCGGTCCCGATTCCTATTCGCCATCGGGAGAACGCGCTTCCCGTCCAGACTTTGTACCCCAAAGGCACAAAGTCGGCGACAAAATTGGGCGCTAACCGCAGCGCCCGACCCCTCCGCGGCATCTGCCGAATCCGAAGGGGGCCGCAGTCTAGCAACCTCCCCCGAGGGATTCAAGCCGGATAAAGTACGCTCTCGGGACGGGGTGTAGGACCCACCGGAATGAGGTCGATAGCGGGCTTGCCATGATCGGTCACTTAGCCATCGTCGGAGCCACGGGTGCCGTCGGGAGGGAGGCTTGTTCCCTGATCGCCGACCGCGGCCTGGCGCTGAAGACGGTTTCCCTGTGGGCATCCTCCCGCGGTGCGGGTACGCGGGTGGACGTCGGCGGGCGGAGCGTGGCTGTCCACGAATTAGGGGAGCGTAGCTTCGAAGGCGTCGATTACGCCATCTTCAGCGCCGGGGCGGAACGAAGTCGGCGGTTTGCACCGATCGCGGTTTCGGCCGGGGCGGTGGTGATCGACAATTCGTCGGCGTTTCGGATGGATCCCAACGTGCCGTTGGTGGTGCCGGAAGTAAACCCGGGCGACCTCGCCGGGCATCGCGGGATCATCGCCAACCCCAACTGCTCGGCGATCATCCTGATGATGGCCGTCTGGCCTCTGCACCGCGTCAACCCGGTGCGACGGATCGAGGTGAGCACGTATCAATCGGCGAGCGGGGCCGGTGCGGCGGCGATGGAAGAGCTACGCACGCAGACCGCCGACGTGCTCGCCGGACGACCAGCCACACCGAAGGTCTTCCCCCACCCCATCGCGTTCAACCTCTTCTCCCACAACACGCCGATCGGTGCGGACGGGTACAACACCGAAGAACAGAAGATCATCGAGGAAACGCGAAAAATTTTTCACGAGCCGTCCTTGCCCATCGCCCCGACGTGCATCCGCGTCCCGGTTCTTCGTGCCCACAGCGAGTCGATCACGCTGACGTTTCAACGAGCGATCACACCGCAGGAAGTCCGTTCGATCTTGTCATCGGCACCCGGCGTTCGCATCGTGGACGATGCGGCCAACAACTACTTCCCCATGCCCCTCGACGCCTCGGGCGGCGACGACGTGCTGGTCGGACGAATCCGCCAGGACGTGAGCCAACCCGACGGCCGAGGCATTCAACTGTTCGTCAGCGGCGACCAGCTCCGCAAAGGCGCGGCGCTTAACGCGATCCAAATCCTGGAATTGCTGACCGCGTAACGTCGCGGTCTATCCGCGGCCCTTCGTCCGCACCTCGCGCGGTTTCCAGGGCAGCGCCGGGGACAAACCAGGAGGTTACGGCGCTTCGACGATGACCTTAGCGTGGCGCATGGCGTCGCGGTCGTTGTGGAAGCGGCAGCAGTATTCAAACTCCCCGACGTCGTCGAAGCTGCGTTCGAAGGGCGGGTCGCCGGGACTGAGCGTGCCGGAGTCGAAGAGCGATCCGAGCTCGGTGTCGGGGTCGCCGCTGGTGACGGTGTGCGAGGAATCCGTTTCGAGGTTCGTCCAGCGGACGACCGTTCCCTGTTTGACCGTGATTTCCTTGGGGGCGAAGGCGAATCCCTCGATGGCGACGTCGGCCACGACCGGCTCGTCATCCGCGGGCGGGAGCGTCGTCGAGGTGCAAGCAAGTCCCAAGACCAGTCCGAAAAAAGCGACGACTCCGAACATCGACCGCGCCACCCACTCCTGTCGATTTCCCGCCATCTGCATTCCGCCCATTCGATGTCCCCTACTGCAAGTCGCCCACCGCCTGTCCAAAGACCAGACCGCCCTCGTAGTGACAGTAGACATCGACCATCCATTGGGTCGAGCTTTTGCGAAGAAACATCACACCGGCCACGGGCTTGGGTACGGCAAGAAGGCCGTCGGCGTAGATGCTCGGTCCGCTCAGTCCCCCGGCCGGTGTGACCAGGCCCAAAATCACGCCCTCCTCCAACCGTCGAACCTCGGTGGCGTGCAAACCGGCGGTGAGGGTGATGTTGTCGCCGGTCGTGGGATTCTCCAGGTCCACGTTAATCAGTGACAAGCCGAAGACATCGCCGAAAGCGCTATAGGCGAGCGACGCCGACGTACCCATGTAATTCGGAAACACGCTGAACGGCTGACCGTTGTAGAGTCCGGTCCCGGCGATGATCTCGTCGTCTTCGATGGGCACGTTGCCGGGCGGGAGCGGCGGGTTCCAAGGATCGTAGGTGGAGAAGCTGCTGAGTTGGAAGGTTGCGGTGGCGCCGTTGTTTTGCACGAGAGCGGTGATCCCGCTGTCGCCCCAGGTGCCGGTCTGCTCGTCATAGCGCAGCACGGCCAGCGTGTCCAAAACCGCCAGGTTCGCCAGGACCACGGTCACATCGACGGGAGAATCAAAGGTCGTTCCGCTGGGTTCGAACGAGACCCCGCGCTCGAACCCGTTGCCCAGCGGCAGGCCCAGCTCGTCCAGTTCCTCTTCCGAGAGGATTCGCATGGTGATCGCGGTCTGCGAGGGATTCGCCTCGGGCGGGATATCGAGGCCGAAGTTCTCGACCGCCAACGTCAAACCCGTCGCTGCGTCGAACACTCCGCTGTCCGACGAGGCGTCGCCGCCATCCTGGTTGTCATTCGCGTTCTGATTCCCGCCATCGTTGTCGTTCTGATTTGCGTTGTCGTTCGCATTATCCCCTGGCGCGGTCCCGGCGGGTGTACACGATGCGCTGCAAGCCGCCAAGATCACGCACGAAACCCAGGCCGTCACACAGTACAAACTTCGCTTCATTGTCTTACTCCTTTTGGGGTCCGCTTACGTCGCGTCAAAACCACCTGGAGCGTAAGTCGGAAGGGAGGAAGTGTCCACTCCTCGTGATCCCATTGCGTGGGCGACGATCCGGGCGCAAAGTACCGAACATGAGCAGCAATCCACCGCCAACCGACTCGCCCGTAGCGACACTAACCGAGGCCGAGTGGTACGACCTGAGCATCGACTGGAACGCGCGACTGCGTCGTGAAATCCCCGTGCTGGTCGAGGTCTTCGGCCCGCCCGGCGGCGGAGGGTTGCTCGACGCGGGGTGCGGGACCGGCCACCAGGCGAGTGCCCTTTCGCAACGCGGTTATCGAGTGGTCGGCGCCGACCTCAGCGAGGAGATGCTGGCCGTCGCGCGTCGCACCGCGGATCGGAACGAGCCCAAGCCCACGTTCGTCTGCGCGCCCTACGCCGAGTTTCATTCGCGCGTGGGCGGCGGATTCGACGGCGTCTATTGTCTGGCCAATTCCCTGGCCGCGGCGGGATCGCGCGATGCGCTGTCAACCGCCCTTCACCAATTCGCCGAGTGCCTTCGTCCCGGCGGGCGTCTCTTCCTGCAGGTGCTCAACTTCGATCGGATGCGGAAAGAGAACCCGTGCGTCAAAGGCCCGCGGGTCACCAACGTGGACGGCGTCGAATACGTGTCGGTGCGGCAATTCCACTTCATCGAAGATGCGACGCAAGTAACCAACATCACCCTCTGGCAGCAAGGCGGCTGGCGGTTTCATTCCCATGCCCGCCGACTCTATCCTGTGTCTGTCGACGAACTTCGGGGTTTCATCGACGCCGCGGGCATGAGAATCGACTCGACGTGGGGCAGCTACGCTCGCGAGCCCTTCAACCCGCAGCGCAGCGACGATCTCATTGTCGTCGCCTCGCGTGTGTAACGCCCCTCGGCGGACTTTTTTTTGCGAAGTTTTCCTTGCAAGGTTTATCCAGATCGGTTAGATTGTCCTCCGAATCGACCGGTGTCCAAGGGGTGTCGGGAGAAGGTCGCGCATCCCGACTCCGCCCAGTTATGGAGATGTTCCGGTCATCCACTCAAACGGAGGAGGAATTCATGCAATCGGTCAAGTCGGCGGTTTTGCTGTGCGTCGTAATGACGTTGGTTATGCCCGATTCTTGGGCGCGGTCCGAACCGCGCGTCGGCCCATCGGGAAATTCGCGCGATTTCGCGCCGTTACCGCCACCGCCACCGACGGGCGGCGTTTCCGCGGCCGGGGTGGATGTGCCTCTGGGCGGTACGCGAGAGCCCGTGGTCGTCATTAACCCCCGGAACTCATCGAACGTAGCCATGTCCTCTCTGTTTCAATCCCGGGTCTCGATCGATGGCGGAGTCAACTGGACGCTGCCGCTCAACAACGTGGTCCCCGGCGGATATGGCCGAGACGGTGATCCGACGATGGCCTTCAACGGCGCCGGTCGATGGTTCTACGGTTACCAAGGTCGCATCGGCAGCGGCGCGGATGAATTCGTCAGCGAAATGGATCCTCTGACCGGCACCTTGATCAGCGGACCGGTCAAGGTCTCCGTGTCCGGAGTGACCGGCGCATACAATGACAAGCCCTGGCTGGCCGCGGATCGCTGGTCGGGCAGTCCCTTCGTCGATCGCCTGTACCTGGTCTGGACCGAGTTTCCCAACGCCGGCGCGGAGCGCGTGCTGACCGCCTTTTCGACCGATAGCGGCGTGTCCTGGTCTACGCCGCAGGTTCTTTCCTCGCCCGTCGAGGGCTTCGCCTGGCCGCCGCACATCGCCCTAGCTCCCAACGGCGACGTGTACATCAGCTACCACTCGCAGCCCGGTTTCATCTGCAACCCGGACGGCACCTCCGGCGGCGTCTACGTCCTTCGCTCCACAGACGGCGGTATGACCTATCCGCAAAAGACCCTGGCGTATCTACCGGGCGAAGCCGACCTCACCTACAACATCCAGGATTGCTTCCAGGGAGTGATTCCCGGGGCGGCGTTCTGGTTGCAGGGTTCGCTTCAGGCTTGGGTGCTGCCCGATCCGCATATGCCGGGGCAAGTGTACGTCGTCTCCAACGACGATCCGGACAACGACCACGACGTCGGTGACAGCGCCGACGTCTTCATCGTCCGCTCGTTGGACCACGGCCTCAATTGGAGTACGCCCTCGCGGGTGGACGACGGTCCGGGAACGACCTTCCAGGTCATGCCTGCCGCAGCCATCGACGACAACACCGGGTGCATCGTGGTCACCTGGTACGACAATCGCGGAGGAATGGTCAATGGAAGTGGGAACTATCTCCTTGACGTCTACTACACGGTCAGCACCGACCGGGGGCTGACGTTCGGTCCGGACGTGAAGCTCAACGACGTGTCCTTCGATCCCGACTTCGGCGCGGGGGTTCGTTTTCCCGGCCCGCCGCCGACATTGCGGATTGGCGAGTACATCGGCACGGCATTCAGCGCTGGGACCATGCACGCGGTATGGACCGGCAACTCCGGCAGTGGGCATCAGATCGTCACCGATTCGGCGATCGACTTGTGCGACCCGAAGCCCAGGCAACCCCAGTCCGATCCGGGCGGCCTGCGAAAGAACCGCTCCCTCCGTCTGACCGTACCCGCAACCGTGGCCGCCGGACCGCCGGAAATGACCGCGTTGCGCGTGCGCATGGTCGCGCTTCAGAATCCTCAGCCGCCCAATGCCCCGTGCTGTCCCTCGCCGGATTTTTCCGCGTTTGAAGCCGGAGGCTCGTGTACCGACCCCAACGGATGCGTTCGATGGGTCGGTCTTCCTGGAAACTTCTTCGAATCTCAGGACAACCCGGGGCAAGGCAGCTTCCGCGCCGCCCGACTCCAATGTACGCCGCAATACCTCGACTGGGTCGCCCAGGGCGCCTTTGATCTCGTCGGCGGCGACGTCGCCCCGAGTTCGAAATACCAGGTCGAAAATGTGTCATCGCTCTGCGCCGGCATGGAAGAAACCTGCACCGTGGTTTCGCTGCCCCTGACCGTGATGACCGCGCGCTCCGGCGACGTGGTCGCGCCCTTCAATCCCCCGGCGGCTTCGACGCAACCGGACGGGCTTGACGTGTCCGCTTTGGTGACGAAATTCAAGGGGCTGCCCGGTGCGCCGAACAAATCCATCGCGCAGTTGCAGCCGAACCTGCCGGATCTGAACGCCGACGTGGGAGCCTTGGATATTGTGGCCTGCGTGGACGCCTTCAAGGGGATGGCCTACGCCTTCAGCGGCCCGTGCCCGTGTCCGTCACTGGAGGTCTGCAACTCCCTGCCGTGCAGCAGTGCCGCCCAGTGCTCCGGCGGAACCTGCGTCAAAGTGTGCATCGACGGCGACAACGACGGCCGGGAGTGCAACAACAACAATCATTGTCCCAACGGCGCTTGCGGTTCGGGCTTCTGCCGCGACGCCTGCGGACGCTGTACACCCTAAACCCGACCCGTCGCGGACTGCCCTTTACGCGAAGCGTCAAGGGGCACGCGGCGGGCCGCGAATGCCCTCTTTTCGGGTCGATTTGGCCGCTTGCCGATCCCCCCGCGCGGAGGTATACTGCGGCGATCCCTGAAAGGCGGGTGTCTAACGTTCCCCCGCCAGGGGTGCGTGTTTGGAGGTATCCTCTCATGATGCCCAAAATTGCGCGGAAGTTCACGTTCGGTTTGGTCTTAACGGTTGGCTCGATCTTCGCAGGATTCGCGCCGCCGACGGCATTGGCGGATGACACCCCGCCGGGCGCGGCGAGCGGCGCCGTTCGTTCGGAAGCGTGGCGCCTGGTCGCAGGCCCTCGACCGCACACCCCTGCCGTCGTCGCCGGGTCTCCGCCGACCGCCGTGTTCGAGATCAGGCCCGCGCCGCCGAAGATCGGGTCGTACCCGCCGGGAACGAGCATCGTCGGAACGGAGCTTCGCGCGCCCTACGGCGGTTTCCGCGCCTGGTTCGAGGTCTACATCCGAAACTGGGATCCGAACCAGGATGACGACCCAACGATGATGATGGCGCACGTGAAGACCGACTACTACAGTTGGCAGGGCGAGAACGCGGATCCTCCCAACCCCGGGGTGAACCTTATGGTCCCCTCCGGTGGGCCGTGCGTAACGGGTGCGGACTGCATCCACGAGTTCGGCGAACCCGGTACGTGTCAATCCTATGGCCCTACTTACTACTGTGCCGGAACCTATCAGAACTATGAGAGAAACGACTGGCTTTGCGCCGGCGGACGGTGCGAAGTGGCCGCTTGCGACACGAGCGTTGCAGCGATGCGATGCTACGCGCTGGCCCGCTGGGAAAGTACCGGCGGACTGGGCTTCTTCCCCGACGATGGATCGGAGAAATACTTCGCATCCCAAGTGATGGACATTCCGGTCGAATCTCGCGGTACCTACACCGTGCCCTTCAACGTGGACGAAACGTTCATCGCGGACAGCTCGGCGCCGCCAATCGATATCCCGATGCTCGCGGAAATCCCCGCCCACGTCGTGATCCCAACCGACGGCGGAGACCCTGATCCCGGCTGCGTACCAGATTCCACCGGCATCCCGAAAAACCGCGCCATTTCTTTGTCGTTTGCTCCGGTTCCCGAGCCTGCGCCTCTGACCGCCCTGCGGGTGACGATGGTCGAACTTCAGAATCCCGTTCCGCCCAATGCGCCGCAGTATCCGGCGGCGGATTTTTCGGAGTACGAATCGGGACCCACGTGCTTGGACCCCGGCGGTTGCGCCCGCTGGGTGGGCCAGCCGCAGGCCTTCTGGGAGTGCAATCCCGGGATCGGCGGGACGTTGCGCTACGCGCGTTTGCAATGCACTGCCTACTATGACAACTGGGCTTCGTATGGACTCTTCCACGTCGTCGGGGCGGAGGTGATGTCCGGTTCCACCTACCACGTGGATATCTTCTCGGAAACCTGCATGGGGCAAGAGCCGGTGTGTACGGACGTCTCCGGCCCGATCGTGCGGAGCACCGCGCGACACGGGGATGTGACCGCCCCGTTCAATCCGCCTTCGACTTCGGCTCAACCGGACGGGTTGGACGTGGCCGCCATGATCGACAAGTACAAGTGCATGTGTGGAACCTCGACCAGAGCGCAGATGCAGGTTCAACCCAACCAGCCGGAGCTGAACACGGACCTGAGCGCCCTGGACATCACCTCGGTGCTCGATGCCTTCAAGGGCTTCGCCTACCCCTTCCACGGCCCGTGCCCTTGCCCTTCGACGGTGACGTGCGACGCGGCCGCGTGTACCAGCGCCGCACAATGTAGCGGCGGCACGTGTGTGAAAACCTGCTACGGCGGATCCAACGGCGGCGATCCTTGCATGGGCAATGCGAACTGCATCGGCGGCTCGTGCGGAACCGGCTACTGCCGCGACGGCTGCGGACGGTGTACGCCGTGAACCGAGCCGTCATGTGTATCGGCGCCGTGTTATCGGACGGGGTTGCTCGCGTCGGACTCCGAACGACGGAAATCTCGTTCCAGGCGGTTTTCTCTTTCGTCGGCGCACGGTATCCGGTAGGATAATCGGCATGAACGGGCAACTGTCGAACCTGAGAGTCCTACGCATGTGAACTACGCAATGTTCGACAAGCCGCCTCGATACCATCGTCGGGCATGGTCGGTGAACGCGGGGTTTTCTGCGGGGCCGTTTCGTCCCATCGTACACGTCGTCCGCTTTTCGCGAGAAGGAGAGAGAGCATGAAGCTGGCACAAACAGGGCGGTCGTTCTTTGTTTTCTTGGCACCCATTGTATTCGTGGGCGGTGCGCTGTCGCTGGGTGATGGCGCTTCTGCTGCGCCGCCAGGGACCGACGGCGCGCGGTCCGGCGGAGATGAAAAAACAACGGTCCGCTCGGAGGCAGCCCGGTTGGTGACCGGGTCGCCGGAGCATCTGCAATCGGCCGTGGCCGGTACGCCGCCGACGGCGGTTATGAAGATTGTGCCGGTGGCCGCGAAGGCCGGGTCGTATCCCGGCGGGACGACCACCGTGGGCAACGAGCTCGTTGCGTTCACCGGCGGGTTCCGGGCGTGGTTCGAATTCAAGTTGAGTGATTGGGATCCCAACGGCGACGACGTTCCGCCGTTGCAGACCTGGCAGATCGCGGCCGACAAAACCGGCTACCTCGGCGCGAACGCCGCTCCGTCGAATCCCGGCGTTAATCTCGCGCCGGCGGTGGTTGCTTGCGCTAGCCATGCCGTCTGTGCGGCTGCCTTCGGCGAAGTGGGGGCGAAGTGCGACCTTGGGGCTGGATTCTGCAGGACGGCTTACGCGGACGGGGCGGGCACCGGGCACGCCGATTCGTGGTGCGCGGACACGGGCGCCGGGTCGTGCTCGTTCAGCGACTGCGACTCGACGAGCCCGATGGCCCCCCGTTGCTTCGGCATTTACGCGTCCGGGGTTCCGCGGCCTGATGCGGGCATCGAGTACTACGGAGCTACGCTCGTGCTCGACATCCCCCCGACGGCGCAGGGCAAGTACACGGTGAACCTGGTCGCCGACCAAACGTTCCTGGCCGACACGGGCGCGCCGCCCAACGACATCCCGACGTTCTCGGAGACCGGATTCGTGGTGGACGTCTTAGCGCCGACCGTCCAGGCCTGCTGCCTGAGCGCCGGGGGTTGCACGGATCTCGACTCGGCGGACTGCGCGAACGCGGGCCATACTCCGCAAGGCGCGGGCACCGACTGTATGACCGCCCAATGTTCCGCACCGACCGGTGCTTGCTGTAACCATAGCATCTCCTCCTGCACGGACAACGTGATCGAGGCGGACTGCTTGCTGCCGTTGGAGTGGACCGCCGGCACGCTCTGCGTGAATCTGCCCGACCCCTGCTTGGTCACGGGTGCCTGTTGCGACTCGAGTCCGGGCGCGGGCGGGGCATGCACGAACAACCAGTTCGAGGCCAATTGCACCGGTGCCAACAAGGTCTGGACCGCGAACACCGCCTGCTCGCAGATCACTTGTCTTGAAGTCGTGGGTGCCTGTTGTGACCGGAGTCCCGGCGCCGGGGGACTCTGCTCGGACGGAGTTCTCCAGGCCCAGTGTACGGGATTGCAACAGACGTGGAGCCAGGGGGCGGCTTGTGCCAACATCCTTTGCGAAGAGGCGCGGGGATCGTGCTGCAACTTGACGTCGTTCTCATGCACGGAGAACGTGCTGTTCGCCGACTGTCAAGGACCGAACGATGCATGGAGAAAGGGCGCCACGTGCGGGGGCTGCGCACCGGGACCGCAAATGCTTGTGACGCCGGTGGCCGCGAAAGTCGGGTCCTATCCGCCGGGCACCACGATCAGCGGGCAGGAAATCACTCTCCCGCCCGGCCACGGCGGCGTACGAATCTGGTGCGAGCTTCAAATTCGCAGCTGGGACCCTGACGGCGACGGCAATCCGCCGCTGCATGTCTGGCAGATGGCCATGAACGACAGCGGCATGCACGGGGTCAACGCCGATCCGCCGGATCCGGACGTGGACATCTCTCTGCCGATCGTTCCGTGTGCGAATAACGCTGCGTGCGCCTCGGCATTCGGCGAGTCGTGGGCCAACTGTGACCTAGGGAGTGGGACCTGCAAGGCCGGGTATGTCGACCGTGCGGGGACCGGCCGTCCGGATTCTTGGTGCCGGGACACGGGCAGCGGTCCGTGCTTCGTTGCCGACGTGGATATGTTCCCCCCATTGTATCAATTCTTTGGCATCTACGCCTTCGCGGCGGCCCGTCCCGACCAGGGGCTCACCTACTACGGCGGGACGCTGGTGCTCGACGTTCCCGCAGGCGCGACCGGGCGCTATACGGTTCCGCTGGACGTCGACCAGACGTTCCTGGCCGACACGGGCGCGCCGCCCAACGACATCCCGACGTTCTCCGAAACGGGGTTCGTGGTGTCCGTGCGACCCTCGGCGATCATTCCCGATGCGGTGGGGTTGAAAACTCGGTCGCTTTCCTTTGCCGTTCCTGGGGCGGCGGCGGCCACGGGCACGCTCGGCCAGACTGCCATTCGCGTGACGCCCGTCGACCTGCAGAATCCGAACCCGCCCAATGCCCCGTGCTGCCCGCCGCCGGACTTCAGCACGTTCGAGGGGGGGACTTGCACGGCCGCCGGCGAAGCCAACGGTTGCGCGCGCTGGGTCGGGCCGCCGATCACGGTTCTGGAGAAACAAGACAATCCGCCGCTGGGCGCGTACGTGGGCGCCAGGCTGCAATGCGATCCATACTATCACGACTGGGATGGTGAAGGGTTAATCCAAGTCGTCGGCGCGGAGCTTGTGCCGAGTTCGAGTTACGCAGTACACGTCTTCGCGGCAAGCTGCAAGGGCAGCGAAGCCAGTTGCCTGGCCATATCCAGCGCGGCGGCGATAGCCACGCGCCGCGCGGGTGACATCGCCCCCAGTTTCAATCCGCCCTCGCCCACCACCCAGCCGGACGGTTTTGACGTGACGGCGTTGGTCGATAAGTTCAAGGGCCTGCCCGGGGCGGCATCCAAGGCCGTCACCCAGTTGCAGCCCAACGTCCCGGACCTGAATGCCGACGTAGGAGCACTCGATGTCCTGGCCGGCGTGGACGCCTTCAAGGGGGCGGCCTACGCTTACAGCGGGCCTTGCGTGTGTCCGTCGACGGTGACCTGCAACGCCGATCCCTGCTCCAGTCCGGCGACTTGCAGCGGAGGGATGTGCGTCAATGCCTGCATCGGAGGGTTCGACGCGGGGCAACCGTGCATCAACAACACCCACTGCCCGGGCGGAAGTTGCGGATCGGGCTTCTGCCGGGACCGTTGTGGACGGTGTAAGCCCTAAGCACGAGCCGCCTCGTGTAGGGGGCCGGTATCCCCGTCATCGCGCGACAGTTTTCCGTTGAACGCAATGTCCGCGCCTGGTAGACTGGGCGCATCAGGTGTCGGGGGGCTGCGCGCGTTCCGGCTGTGCTCACGCGAATTGCCTCCCCAGGGCACGGTTCGAAACCCGGTTTTGAGCAAAGGAGGCGGCAGCATGTCTCGATGGGTTCCCGTGCTCTTGTGGGCGATGGTCGGCGTTACGGAGGCACAGGAAGTGCCCGTGTACTACGACTACCTGGAGAATGGCGTCTTGAGGGGCGGTCGAATCACCCTCGATCGGGGGAATCCCGATCACCGCCGCATCTTCGGGTTGGATCGGGTCGCCCAGGTCCAAGGGGTATGGCCGGTGACGACGGTTCTGAACAACGGTCCGACGACGAACCGCATCGATATCGTCATGCTCGGAGACGGTTACACAGCGGGCGAGTTGACGGCCTATGCGGGGCATGTCGAGGCGACCCTGGCAAGCTTCTTCTCCGAAGAACCGTTCGCCGCGTACAAGACCTATTTCAACGTGCATCGCGTCGATGTGGTATCGAACGAATCCGGGGTGGATGAGATCGATCTCGGAGTTTTCAGGGATACGGCGTTGGATATGGAGTTTGGGTGTTTCGGGATCGATCGGCTTCTTTGCATCAATATCGGCAAGGCCCAAGATGCCGCCGCCCCGGCCCCGGCGGTAGACCAAATCCTCGCCCTGGCCAACTCCACGCGCTATGGCGGCGCGGGGTATCCGGCCGACAATCTGGGCACCTTCGCGGCCGACAATTCCGCGGCGGTCGAGATCGGGTTGCACGAGTTCGGCCATTCCTTCGCCGACCTTGCGGATGAATATGACTACGCCGATGGGACCACGTATTCCGGGCCCGAACTGATCGAGCCCAACGTGAGCATCTACAATGCGGCCGCCCAGATCGCCCAGTCACGCAAGTGGTATCGCTGGATGGACCTGCCCAACGTCGATTCCTTCGTCGGCGGCAGGTATTACCAGTTCGGAATCTATCGACCGACTTCCAACTCCAAGATGCGCTCCCTCAATCGACCGTATGAGCAGGTCAACGTCGAGCAGTTCGTGATTTCCCTCTACGAGATGGTCACACCGATCGATGACGCGACGCCCCCGTCCCCCACGCCGTTGCCGCACACTACGACGTTCTTCGTAACTCCGCTGCAGCCGGTGGACCACAGCTTGGAGATTCATTGGTCCATCGACGGCGCGGAGGTGCCGGGCGCTTCCTCCACCACATTCACTCCTTCGGACGTCGCTTTGGCGCCCTGTCTCCATGACCTGACGGTCGTCGTGATTGACAACACCGCGCGGGTGCGCAATTCCAATGCGAGGGCGACTTGGATGACGGCCACTCGCCAATGGGAGATCAATGTCCCCGGCGAATGCCTTCCCACGGCGCCAAGCGCTGAACCCGGCGGCATGAACAAGAACCGGACCTTATCGCTTTCGGTCCCGCCGCCGCCGACCGCCGGGCCGGGGCCCCAGACGGCCTTACGGGTGCGGATGATTGAACTGCAGAACCCCGTTCCGCCCAACGCCCCGCAGATCCCGCCGCCGGACTTCTCCGCCTTCGAGGCCGGTCCCACCTGCACGGACCCCGCCGACTGCGTTCGCTGGGTCGGCCCGCCGGTCAATTCGCTGGAATCACAGGACAATCCGCTGCGTGGGGGCTTCCGCGCCGCCCGACTGCAATGCACGCCGCATTATTACGTGTGGAGTTCCGAGCCGTTGGTACACATCAACGGGGCCGAAATCCTGGCCAGCTCCTCCTACGAGATGGAAAACGTCTCCATCTCTTGCGCCGGAATCGAGGGTTCGTGTGTTATCGTCTCTACGCCTTTGATCATGACCACCTCACGATCCGGCGACGTCTCGTCGCCGTTCAACCCGCCCTCGCCGACCACCCAGCCGGACGGATTGGACGTGAGCGCCTTGGTCAACAAGTTCAAGAGCCTGCCCGGCGCGGCCACCAAGGGCATCATGCAGTTGCAGCCCAACGTCCCGGACCTCAATGCGGACGTAGGGGCGCTGGACATCGTGGCCTGCGTGGACGCCTTCAAGGGTGCCGCCTATGCTTACAGCGGACCTTGCGTTTGTCCGTCGACGGTGACCTGCGACGCCGATGCCTGCGCAAGCCCGGCGACTTGCAGCGGAGGCATGTGCGTCAAGACCTGCACCGGAGGTTTCGACGCGGGGCAGCCATGCAACAACAACACGCACTGCCCGGGCGGCAGTTGCGGAACGGGATTCTGCCGCGACCGTTGTGGTCGATGTAAGCCCTGATCCACGTGTGGGTAGTGGGACGGATGGGGGGATGAGCGACGTTCGGACAACTGCAAGAGCGTTGTGCGTGGCGATCATCGCCGTCGGCCTCCTGTTCCTGCGCGCCGGGGACGTGCGTGCGTCGGACGACGACGGACCCGCCGTCGCACGACGCCCCGACGTCTTCGGAGGGTACACGTCGACTCAGATCGTGGTCCGATTTCGGGCCGCAGCACTCCCCGAGCGAAACGCCGTCGCCGCCATACCGTGGGACGCAGACGTTCGAGCGGCGCTGAGTGCCAACGTTCGAGCGCTTTCCGATCGCTGGAAAGTGTCGCGAACCCGGCGGGCTATTTCCTCGCCTTTCCGTGATCCGGCGCTGGCCGCACGCTACGGACTCGATCGCACTTTCATCATCGAAGTCCCCGCCGGCACCGACACCCTCAAGCTGGCCGCGGACTTCGCCCAACTCCGCGACGACGTCGAGCTTGCCACAGTGGACACCATCGGCGGAATCGCCGACCTGATCCCCAGCGACCCGAACTTCCCATTGCAATGGGCCATGCACAACACCGGCCAAACCGGCGGCACGGTGGGCGCGGACATCGACGCCCCGGGCGCATGGGAACTGCACACCGGCGACCTGGGCACAGTCACCATCGCCATCATCGACAGCGGCGTACGCTCGCACAGCGAATACGGCAGCAACGCACCCCCCTACCCCAACGGGCGGATCGTCGAGGGCCGCAACACGGGCGACCTTTCGCTTCCCACCTACACCAACGACAACTGTCCGCACGGCACGCACGTGGCCGGCATCGCCGCAGCCGCGGGAAACAACGGATTCGGCGTCGTGGGGGTCAACTGGGGCGCATACATCATGCCCGTGCGCGTGCTCCTCACCGACCAGCCCTGCAATGGATATGTCTCCGCTCTCGCCGACGGCATCGTGTGGGCCGCCGATCACGGCGCCGACGTCGCCAACATGAGTCTGCAATATTACAGCCTCACCTCCGCCGAACTCATCCTGTTGCAAAGCGCGATCGACTACGCCCACGACCAGGGAATGATTCTCATCGCCGCCGCGGGCAACAACAACTCCGGCGGCGCGGGTGTGGTGGCCTACCCCGCTCGACTGCCCAACTGCATGGGAGTCAGCGGCACGACCGCAAAAGACGAATTCGCGGACATCACCACCACGGCCAGTCCGACTTGGCGAAGCAACTACGGACCGCAGATCGACGTCTCCGCCCCGGGCGACGACATCTATTCGACTTGGACCTCCAACAGCTTCACGCAGCTCGTCGGCACCTCCATGGCCGCCCCGCACGTCAGCGGCCTCGCGGCGCTGTTGAGGTCGTTCCGCCCGGCTCTGACCAACGAGCAGATTCGCATGATCCTGGAACTCAGCAGCAAGGACCTCGGTGCTCCCGGTTGGGATGACCACTTCGGCCACGGACGCATCAACGCCCGCCAAGCGCTGGCACTGGCCATGTCCGAGGTCCTTCCCGAGGGCCCCGTCGCCGACGCCTCCGCCGCGGACAAGAATCGTGCCCTCGCCCTGCGCGTCCCGCCGCCCGCTACAGCCGGGATGACCATGCCCGCGGCCCTCCGCCTGCGGATGATCGAGCTTCAACAACCCGATCCGCCCAATGCACCGTCCTTCCCCCCCCCGGATTACACCGCCTTCCAGTATGGTCCCACATGCGCCGATCCTTCAAGCTGCGTCCGTTGGGTCGGTCCGCCCGGTGATTTTCTGGAATCGCAGGACGATCCCACGAAGGGCAGTTTCCGCGCCGCACGGTTGCAGTGTACTCCGTACTACATCGACTGGACGGCGCAGGGCGTGATTCACGTGGTCGGCGCGGAGGTCGCGCCCAGTTCGCTCTACGAAGTGCAGAGCGTGTCCTCGCTTTGCACCGGCAATCTGGACACCTGCACCTTGGTGTCCGCGCCGTTGCCGCTCCGCACGGCGAGGTTCGGTGACGTGATCGAACCCTACAATCCGCCCAGCGCCGCAACCCAGCCCGATGGGATCGACGTGGCCGCGATGGTCGATAAGTTCAAGAACGTGCCCGGCGCTGCCTCCAAGACCGCGACACAGCTCCAACCCGACCTTCCCGATCTGCTTGCCGACATGGGAGCGCTCGATGTTTCGGCGTGCGTGGACGCCTTCAACGGCCGGGCGTATCCCTTCCAGGGTCCGTGCGTCTGCCCGTCTCTGGTGACCTGCGATTCGACCGCCTGCGGCAGCGATGCCGACTGCGGCGACGGCCTCTGCGTGAAGACCTGCACCGCCGGTCCCAACGTCGCCCAGCCCTGTCGATCCAACGCCCACTGCCCCAGCGGTTTCTGCTCCAACGCCTACTGCCGCGACCGCTGCGGACGATGTACGCCCTAACCGCGCGTCCGTTCTCGCCGCCCGTCGAAAAGCGCGCGGCGTGCCTTCTCCGATATGGCGTCACGACGACGCGAACGTCGTTTCGCCCCATCGGGGCGAAGGGTTGTAGCCGCGGGTGGAGCGCCGTCTGCCGAAAGGCGGACGAAGCGGAACCCGTGGTAGATGATGTCAAACAGTGGCACCGCCCCGAAGGGGCGGAGGAGCCTCGCGCCGCCGCAAACAACCGGCCGCCAGTGGGGCATTGCCATCCCACACCCCCACCGTCCGTTCCCAACGAGGGACAAAAAAGGTTCATCCGGGATTTCCGGGGTGAACAAACGAGTCTTTCCGATCTCGAATCGCTCGCCAGTCGGTTCTCCGCAGGCCGCTTGAGCGGCCTTTCGCCGCCGAAGGGGCTTTCAGGCCCGACCTTCAGGTCGGGTTTCAACCGCCAACCAACTGTTTCGTTTCAGCCCGTTTCAACGGGCTTCCCTGCGGGTTTCCCGGAATTCCCGGATGAACCCAAAAAAGGCGGTAGCCATGGCCTTCCACGCCACGACCCCCCACACCCTCCCCACCTCCCAGCGGGAGACGGCAGGGTGAGAGGGGGTTTCGGGACGCATTCTAGATCGCGACGCTGCCCGCTCCGCAAATGAGCACTACGAAATCGAGAACCAGGAATGAAACGCGGCCAAGTCGGTGAGGTCGATCGAGCCGTTCGCGTCGGTGTCGAGCGCTTGGCACATGGGCGGCAATTCGTAGGGTCCGCTGTGCGGACCCGTCATACAATCAACCCAAAGCGAGAAGTCGTACAAATCCGCGTCGCCGTCGCCGTCGGTGTCGCCGGGGGCGTAGGTGAATTCGATCGACTGTTCGATCGCGCCGTCGTTGAAGGTGAAGCGCGTCGTGGCGTTGTAGGGGATCGGTCGGTCAAGGACGATCTCCACCGTCTCCGGCGGGCCGTTGTCCAACCGGCGTGTAGCGACAATCGCCGGAGGCGGCGGAAGTTCAAAGTTCGAAGTTCGAAGTTCAAAAAACCCACCCTTCGTGGCTTCGTGACTCCGTGGTTTCGTAGCTGTAACTTCAACGGTAATCTCGTCGACGTACACGTAGTTGGGCTGATCGTAGGTGACGGTGAAGCGGTCCAAGGCCGGGTGCGACCGGGCGTCCACGAATCCCACCGCCGGGTCTGAGGAAACGATCTCCTCGCCGTACGCGATCGTCCCGTAACGGACGAAATCCCACTCGTTGACCGTAGGAAAGTACTCGGGTCCGCACCCTCCGTCGCCGCCGAACTGGATGTGCGCCGAGCTAATCACTTGGTCATCATAGGTCGCGAAAAACACGCCCCCGTCCGCGGACATGCTGTAATGCATCCCGTCCAGGCTCTCGAGCCGGTAGGTGTGAAACTCCTGCATGTCCAGGCCCGAGAGGACCTCGTCGCCGCTTCGAGAAACAACCGTGTCGCCGAAGACATACGCGGAACCGTTGAACTGCCGATACTGCACGGCGATCCGACCATCACAGGTGTACTCAAATAATGGCAGCGGTTGTTCCGAACGAAATCCCCACTCCACCCAAAGCGTGGCAGGCTGCGGCTCATCGATTCTCGCGATCCGATGGTGGTAGTTGTAAAGGAAGGCACCGGCGATGTTCTGGTCGACGTAGGTCACGACGAGGTGTCCGCCCTCGATCGACTCGTTGCAGCCTTCTTCGCAAGCCCGATTGATGACCCATCCTGCCCCGGGAGCATACGGCGGGACGTCGCCCTCGTACCGGTGCAGAGGCTCGTCTGCCAAGGTAATGGTCGCAACGAGCCACCCCACGCATGCCCACCGGACGGATCTCATAACGCAAATTCTAGCCCCGATCTTCTTTTTTTTCAAGGGGAACAACCTACTTCGCAACAACGAGATACGCGGTCCATCGGGTGCCAGGCCGTGACGCGTGAGCAGTTCTTGCTTGACAACCGCCCAGGTTCTTTTAGGCAGGGCGGGGGAGCTTCTACTTCTTGGCGCGAACCTCGGATTTGCCGGCCGCGCGCGATGCGCCCGGGTCCGTAACGTTCCCGGTGCCTTGCGGCCAGACCCCGCGAGGGGTCGCGGGATGTAGCCGCGGGTGGAGCGCGGTCCGCCGGTTGGCGGACGAAGCGGAACCCGTGGTAGACGATGTCAAACGGTGCCACCGCCCCGAAGGGGCGGAGGAGCGTCTCGGTTCCGTGTTTCCCTCGCCCTGTTCGGGTGGAAACCCTACGCCGCCGACACGGTCCCGGACCCGAGTCACCCCCCCAACGTCTCGGCCTCTTCCCAATCGAGAATCCCTTTCCCGTCTGCTTTCGACATTCCGCATTCGCAATTCCGCATTCCGCGTGATCGCCCGATCACGCGCCACCCACCGATCACCCCCCAAGTTATTCCAATGAGGTCTCCATTCCCGGCTCGCCGCCCATCGCGGACGGCGGATGGCGGAGTTCAGAACCGCCACTGCCTGCCCTTTACGCGAGGCGTCAAGGGTAAAGGGGCGGTGTCGCTAGAGGGATGAGTCGCGAAGAGCGAATGGGCATCACGGCCGGCAGACGGGGAACGGAACCTGGTTCGTAACTGGTCACTCGTAACTCGTCACTGGTAATTGGTAATTGGTCATTGGTGATTCGTACTTGGTCCTTGGTCGTGCGTAGTTGGCAATCGGAAATTGGAAATTGGCAATTCCCCACCCCTCTGCGTCGCCGAATGGCCCTCTCCCGACCCCGCGCAAACAAAAAAGATACCAAACGAAGCCGTTCTCAACTTACGCTTCAAGCCCTTCCCGCAGCGCAAGGGGAGGGAGCGTCAGGGCGCTGCCTCCAAGCTGCGGATTATCGGTCCCGCGACGCCGCCTTGGCGCGGCGACGCGGTTTCGACGTTGCTTTCACCCGGCCCACGAGCCGCAAGAGTGAGCGTCGCTCACGGGCCGGGACGACCAGTCGCGCCTTACTGCGGCAGGCCTGTCGAAGGCGCGATTGGAATCGAGGATCGGACTCGCAGCGGCCGAGGAGGCATCGCAGGGCGGCGGTATCGCCGACGGGGAAGTAGCCGGCGTAATGGGGACCCAGAAGCCCGATCGACCCGCCGATCCGCGAGGAGATCACGGGGACCCCGAGGGCAAGAGCTTCGCTGACGACGTTCGCCCCCCCTTCCATCTTCGAGGTGAGCACCAGCAGCCGGCTTCGGGCGAGGCGGCGTAGAGCGACATGGCGTGGCACTTCTCCGAACCACCGGTAGCGCGGGTTCTGCTTCATCTCGCGGCCGGCGCGATCGGCGGATCGGGTATCGAGGGCCGCGCCGTAGTGATGGATGCGGATGCGCGACCAGAGCGGCAAGCGTCTCACGGCGAGCGCCGCGCGGAACGGATCCTTCACCGGGCGCAGGTGACCCAGCACGCACACCTCGAAGATACCCTTGATCGGTCGCGGACGGCGCTTACGTGGTTCCACGGATTGGTAAATCACGTGCGTCTTGCGGCGGAAGCGACGAGGAAGCTCGCGGAGTCCGTCTGGTTGCAGGACGATCAGGGCCCACGCCAGTTCCAGGGATCGCTTGGCCGGGGCACTGGTGCGAATGTCCCCGTACAAGTCCGTTCCCGTGAGCGCAAGGATGATCGGGCGATCAGGATGTCGTCGATGAAAGCATTGCACGGAATCGGCGCTGCGCCGGGCGTGCAGGGCGAATAGAATATCGAACCGCTGGGCCCTGTATTTTTCGGCCACAACCACGCGGTAGCCAAGCGAACGAAGGAGGCGCGCCCAGCGTAGGGCCGTCACGCGATTGCCCTTGCGGGACCGCGGCGGCGCAGGGGTTACGATACCGATTCGCAGGCGTTCGTCGTGCATCGCGGCTCTTGAAGGAGACTCGGCGAACTCGGCCGCAGCGGGACGATGCCTTTCGAGGCCTCAATGATCGCACGCCCACGGTCCAACTCGATCAGGTATTCAGCGACTCCCTTCGCGGATGCCAGCGCATCGAGCGTCCATGCGTCCTCCACCGAGAAGGGGCCGACGCGCGTCCGCGTCAGTGACGCAAGGCAACCGCCGGCGCCGAGTCGCACTCCCATGTCGCGGATCAACGCCCGGACATAGGTTCCACGCCCACAGCAAACCTCGAAGTCGATCGTCGGCCAGGCATACGAATGGACGTGAATCCAATGGACCGTCACCGGACGCGGGGCGAGCTCGAAGGATTGCTGGTCCGCGCGGCGTTTGTAGGACGGTTGACCATCGATCTTGATGGCGCTGATTGCCGGAGGAACCTGCTCGATCACGCCCTCCAAGCCGGTGCATGCCGCGAGAACGGATTCCAACGACGGAATGTCGGCGACGGGCACCGGCGTGAGCGTGCGATCACTGTCGAAGCTCTCGCTGGTAACGTCCAGCCGCGCGGTGGTGCGATAGACCTTGGGCAGGTCGATCACGGACTCGACGAGCTTCGTGGCCTTGCCGAGACAAAGGACCAGAACTCCGACCGCCGCGGGATCCAGCGTTCCGGTGTGTCCGCTCTTGCGTTCTTTGGTGATCGCCCGGACTCGGTAGAGGGCTTTCGCCGAAGTGATTCCGGGCGGTTTGTGAAAGTTGATGATCCCGTCCACGGGGTCTCCTGCGCCTCGGCGATTAGGGTGGAGCTGGTGCGAGGACGGCGGAGACCTCTCGATCTTGCCCGGGCAGTTGCAGCCTCATCACCAACTTCCCGTCCCAGCGACGTTGCGCTTTGTAAGCCAGCGCCGGCCCCCCGACGGGCGAAAAGGTCAAGGTCCGCCAAGCCTGAGAATACGTCCCCGTGGTGGTGTGCGGATCCTGCTGGTAGGCCCCACGGGCGTCGAACATCCCGGTCGCCGTGTACTTTCCTTGGGTGTCGAAGGTGACTTCGTTGATCGGGAAAGGCGCCCCTTGGGGTCGAACCTCGACCGTCCGCCACGAGCCCGTCAGGCCGCACCCCGTCGTACCCGCCAGGCACGCAGCAGTCAGCAAGCCCCTCCCAGATAGTCGAACAAAGCCACGCCACGGTCTCATCGTACCGCTCCGTTCTATGCCCCCAAGCCACTGATTTCGCTTCACGGTACCTGCGAGCGATGGAGAATGTCAACGGGACAGGGATTCGGCGGTGGACCGCGCCTGGTTTTTGAAATGTCGCGCGGTTGGACGCCGGGCGTGGAAGCCTATAATCGCTGGATGGACTGGAGAAACTTGTTTTGACCGCCTCGTTGCCGGAATCGCTCGAAGCCATAGCGGACCGTGTGCGCGGGGGTGAGCCGCTCAGCGCCGCCGACGGCTTGCGTCTCTACGAATCGCCGGACCTGTTTACGCTGGGCGAGCTGGCCAACGGCGTCCGCGAGCGGTTGCACGGCCGGCGGGCCTATTACAACGTGAACCTGCACATCAACTACTCCAATTACTGCGTCCTACGCTGCAAGTTCTGTTCGTTTTACCGACCGTTTCCGAAAAGCGCCGACACGGGGATCGACGGCGGGTACGAACTGTCGATCGACGAAATCGTCCATCGCGCTCGGACGGCGTACGCGCACGGCGCGACCGAGGTCCACATCGTCGGCGGGCTGCACCCCAAACTGCCGTTTTCCTATTACACCGACATGTGCGGGGCGATCCGCGAGTCCTGCCCGCGGATCCACATCAAAGCCTTCACGGCGATCGAGATCATTCACTTCACGCGCATCGCCAAACCGCGTTTGACGATCGCCGACGTGCTGATCCAACTTCGCGCAGCCGGGCTCAACAGCATGCCCGGCGGAGGCGCGGAGATCTTCGACGATCGCGTCCACGACGAGGCCTTCAAAAACAAGGTCGGCGAAGCGGAGTGGTTCGAGGTGCATCGCACGGCCCACGAACTGGGCATCTTTACCAACGCGACCATGCTCTATGGTCATGTCGAGACCCCCGCGGAACGGATCACGCACCTCATCAAGCTACGCGAACACCAACGCGAAAGCCTCGCCCATCGCCAGGCGCATTTCAATTGCGTGATCCCCTTGTCGTTCGTGCCCGAGGGGAGCGCCCTGGCGAATCTCCCCGGTCCCAGCGGATTGGATGACCTTCGCACGCTGGCGCTGGCCCGCCTCATGTGCCCCAACATCCCGCACGTCAAGGCGTTTTGGATCATGCAGACGCCCAAGCTCGCCCAAGTCTCGCTGAACTGGGGCGTGGACGACGTCGACGGCACGGTGGTGTACTACGACATCACCAAGCGTGAAGGCGACGGCGGAACTCACCAGGAGTTGACCGTGGACCGTCTGCGGCGTCTGACCCGCGAGGCGGGCTGTATCCCCGTGGAGCGCGATTCGCTGTATCGCCGCGTCCTGCGTGACGATAACCATTGGAGCGTCGAGGGCGAACCCTGGTCCGTTGAGTACGGCCCGTCGCCGGAGACGCCGGCGGAATCGGCGACGGAGCGCACGATCCCGCTCTCATTGGCTCGCTCCTAACGGACGGCGGCTATTTTTTCGCAGCAGGCGTGGGTCATCATCACCGCGTTACACATCCCATGAACGGTACGTGGCGATACTTCGGCGATCTTCACTTGGTGCTTCCGCCGCACTGGGCAGGCATTGTCCTGGTGCTCAGCTCGGTGGCGTGCGGAATGATGGTCGGGGCCGAGAGGCAATTCAAGCAGAAACCCGCGGGCGCCCGGACGCTTACCTTGATCTGTGTGGGCAGCACCCTGTTCACCCTGGCGTCCATCTTGATCGCCGGAGAATCCGCCGACCGCACGCGCATCGCCGCCCAGGTGGTGACCGGCGTGGGGTTCCTCGGCGCTGGGGCCATCATCCGCAATCGCGGGACGATAGTCGGTTTGACTACCGGCGCGACGATCTGGACGGTCGCCGCCATCGGCGTTCTGGTAGGCGGGGGGTACGCCGCGGCCGGGATCGTCCTGACGGCCCTGGTCGTGGGGATGCTGACGTTCGTGCAATGGGTCGAAAAATCCCTGCTGGGACGATGCCAATTCGTCCACTGTAGGTTGGTCTACGACATCGACAACGGCAAGACCCGGGTCCGCATCCTGCGCATCCTCGACGAATTCCGCATTCCCGACGACAATTGGCAAGTGTCAACCGAAGGCGCCACCGAAGTGATGGACGTCCGCTATTGCCATTTTCACCATAGCCACCGGGCCATCCTCTTCGAACTCGCCGCCGCTCCGGCGGTGCTCGAGATTCAACGTGAACGAACTGCCCGCCAGACCAACTCCGACGGCGCCAAGGAGGTTTGAGCGCGGCGCGAGGTGACCGCCTCGCAGCCGCGGCTCAGCATGAGGGGCGACGCGGGTTCCGACCGTACTCCACTTCGATCACACTGCGGATTCCCCCTCGGGTGCTCCAATGGGAGCGGACCATCATCCATCGGGGGGTGCAAGCGACGGAGAGGTCGTTGAGAATGACGTTGGTTACGTCCTCGTAGAAGATGCCCTTGTCGCGAAACGATTGCAGATAGAGCTTGAGGCTCCTGAGTTCGACGCACTTCGGGCCGGGAATGTAGCGCACGCGAACGCGGGCGAAGTCCGGTTGGCCTGTCTTGGGACAAAGGCTCGTGAACTCTTGCACGCGATGCTCAATCACGTAGTCACGATCGGGATGGGGATTGGGAAAGGTCTCGATGGTCATGTCTTGGGCATCCCGCCGCGGCGCGATTTATTGCTCGTATTCACGTACACGCGGGGATTTTACCGCCTTGCGAAGGGGAAGGAAACCCGGCAGGCGGCGAGAATGCACGGCGGCGACGAAACGGTCCAGGTCCTGAAAATCCCAGTGTCCGCGGTCCACGCGCTCGCCGGCCTCGCTACGGACTACACATCCGAATCGGTCCACGACGTGCCGGGCCGCGAAGCGATCGCACATGGACTCTTTTTGTCGCGTGTTGCGGCCCGCCTGGTAGACCAGGAGGTGATAGAGTTCGTGCATGAAAATGAAGGCGGCCAGTTCATAGGCGCTGCTCATTTCCAGCGTGTAGATTTCCCGCCGCCATCCGCGGCGCAGGGTTTCCACCTTGGCCAGGTTCGTTTTCATCAAGTAAGGATAACGAAGGTGCCGACCCAGGTTCACGTAGATGCGCCGATCGACGTAGATGCAGGTGCCGGAAAAATCGGCTCCGCGGCTGTAGCGGATGCGAAGCGTGATTTGTCCGACCGACCAGCCGGTCAGGCCGTCGCAGCACAGGCCCAACAGCTTGTCGCTCGACCACTGGGTGGCGTTGGCGAAATCAATAACCGACACGAGAGTTCCTCTCCGCGGATTCGGTTGCGGCGCGGCTACGGCCGCGGATGAAACTGACGATGGACGCGCCGAAGCTGGGCCTCGTCGACGTGCGTATAGACCTGTGTCGTGGTGACATCGGCATGGCCCAAAAGCTCTTGCACGATCCGCAGGTCGGCCCCTCCGGCCAGCAGGTGCGTGGCAAAGCAATGACGCAAGGTGTGCGGCGACAGCGGCTTCTCAATCGCCGCGGCCTTGGCGTACTTGCGAACCAACCGCCAAATGTTCGTGCGATCCAACCTTCGCCCGGTGCGGGAGAGAAACAACGGCGCTCCCGGGCCGGGGGCCACATCGGTCAGGCGCGGGCGAAGATACTCCAGGTATTCCTCGACCGCGTCGATGGCGAAGCGCCCCACGGGAACGATCCGCTCCTTCCGCCCTTTGCCGATGCAGCGAACGTAGCCGAGTTTGAGATTGATCTGGTCCACGCCCAGATCGACGACCTCGCTGACGCGCATACCGGTGGCGTACAGCAACTCCAAGAGCGCCCGGTCGCGCAGGTAGAACTCGTCCTGGGGGTCCGGGGCCTTGAGGAGGGCCTCGACTTGGTGGTAATGCACGGTGTCGGGAATCGTCCGCCAGCGTTTGGAGCTTTCCAACAGCGACGCAAGGTCCCGCCGCAGGACGTGCTCGGCGTACAGATGCCGCAGAAAGACCTTGATCGCGGCCAAGTGCCGGGCGATCGAGGAAACCCCCAGACCCCGGCGTTGCAGGGCGATCAGGTGAAGTTGAACGTCCTCCATGGAGAGATCGGCGGGGTCCACGTCGCGCTCGACCAGTTGGTTCCAGAACTCGGTCAAGTCGCGCTGGTAGGCCGTCACCGTCGCCCCCGCCAACCCGCACTCCAGGAATAGATAATCGAGGAAGCGTTTGACCAGCGGGGCGGGGCGCGTTCCGCCGGGACGAGATTCGATCGGTTGGGCAGTCAACAAGCTCATGCGGCTCTCCGGCGGCGACGCCGATTCCACGGGTGTCATATAGTGACACTTTCCGAGGCGCGCCCCACGTGAACGTCGCTGTCCGCCCGGCGCGCGCCGCGACGGTCGCCATTGTACGCCCACGCCCGCGCCGATCCAAGCCCCCGCCCTCGCGTTATCGGGCGCACGAACGCTTTTGGGAATATCGGACGCGAGGGCGATGATCGGCGAATGCATCAGTATTGATAAGCGGGATGGGACCTCGAGGCAGATTGGGCGATAACCTTGGGAATCTCGAACGCTGCGTTGTTTAGAATTCGGACTCGGGGCGTCCCGCGGCGCGAGTCGGAGGAAACATTTCCGCGGCGTTGGGCTGCTCGAGGACGAAGGCGGCGTTGACGGCGCGGGCCTCACAGAGGTTGTGCAGAGCGCGGACCACCGCGCCGTAGTCGAGACCCAGTCCCGACGCATGGCCGTCGGCGTCGATGTCGGCATTGCCGCCCAACAGCCGGACCAGCTCGGGTAGAGCGAGCGACGCGTGGATGGACGGCGACACCGTTCCGCTGGCCACCACGGTCCGCAAAAGGGTCAAGGTCGAATCCCCGTTTTCCGCGTTGATCATGACGCTTCCGTCCGGGGCGCGATAGAGCAACGGAGGGACGCAGTGCAGGTCTTCGCCGAACAGTGCGATCCGACGAGCGCCGCTACGTTTCACGTAGATCAGGTTCGGTTCGCTGGTCTCGATGCGGTCTAGAACGAAGCTATCGCCGCCCACGGATTTGGACCCGACGGTTGCGTCGCCGCGTTTGAGCAGGGTTTCATAAGCCTCGATCCGCACCCGCGGGTCCTCGTCGTGAAGCAACTTCCGCAAGGCGACGGCGGCACTGCCCATAGCCCGCGCATCGCCGAGGGCCCGGATCGCCGGGAAACGCTGGGGGTCGTCCTTTTTCATAGCGTGCAGCGTCATGCAGTCGCAGGCCACGTGATCGCCGAGCCGCATCCCCGCCACCGCGGCGTGAAAGCTGACATGTTCCTTGGCATGACCGTACAACTCACCCAGCACCGGGAGTGCGCTGCGCCCCAGACCCTCGAACGCCCAAGCGATTTGTGCGTGCGGGGCGGCCGGATGAACAAGCTCCTCGCCCAATAGGCGGGCGCGATCGCCTTCGAAGAGCGGATCGCGGGTAAGATAGAGGCTCCGCACCAGGGCCAGGAAATGGCCCGTGTCTTTGTGGTACTCCGGCGGAACGCGAAGCTGAACGAACGACGGCGAGTTCGCGTCGGCGACCTTCATCGGTCCGCCGAAGTGGGCGTTGATCCGATCCTGAATCTGCCGCGCCCGAGGGTACGAGGGTTCGGTCAGGACCAGGCGCAGGCGTCGTTCCTTCGAGGCCACACCGCCGCCGATCACCGTCCCCTCCAACAAACTTGACTTCGTCGCACTCGCCCCATCGGAAAAAGGATTGATGAAAACGGGACCTGCGGCGTGGGCGAGGATCTGCCCGGTGATGGCCACGTTGGGACCCACGTCTCGAAAAACCTCGAGGTCCGTGGTGAACAACCGTCCGCCGAGGAGTGATTTCGTTTGCGTGCCGGGCACGGCGCTGACGAAGACGTCGAAGCGCGTGCCTTCCACTGCCGCCGGAGGAATCTCCCCATAGACGATGACCACCGCGGTGTCGGGATCGGCGATGAGTTGTTCGGGCGTCACGCCCTTCTCGCCGACCACAGTGCTGGCGAAGCGATGCTGCTTGTAAAGATTTTGCACGAGGCGGTCGTAGATGTTGCGCGGACAGTCCGAGGAGCCGTTCTTCCCCAGCCCGACGACGAGTCCGTATCCGCGGACGCGCATGGGGCCCATGCCGTCGTAATAGGCGAACGATCCGATGGTGTCCCGAAAGGACGCGGACTGGGTAAGCGCGCTGCCCGTCGGCGAAACGCCGAGGCCGAGCTTGGCGGGCTCATCCTTGGGCACCGTACATCCGGTGACGCACAGGAGCACTCCGGCAGTCAGCACAATTCGCCGCCGCCCGCTTGCGTTTCGTTCCGCATGAACCATCGAAGAACTCCGTCGCCGATCGACGTTGGGCAGGTCAAACCGTGGCTGGCATTGCCGGGTGGTCCCAAGCCAGCGCCGCGGCGGCATCGCCGGTCCCGTGGACTACACAGGTAACGATAGCCCATGCAGGCGTAGATCGTCAAGGGCGTGAGGAGGTGAGGATGATCTTCGGGGTCCGGACAGTCCACGCGGGCCGTCCCGCGTAGGCGGCTCGGACGAATCAGGACCCGGAGCGGAAGCGACGGGCCAAGCGTCGGCGCCTCCGCAATTGGCCCCTCCATGGCCGGTCGGGGCTCTGACCAAACGGCTCGTTTCGTCCGAAACCGTCACCCGCGCACAAGACAGCTCGCGGCCTCGGACGGGCACACGCGCAAACCACGTCGCCCACGAGGCGTTGCTGCATGGAAGAGGAGGCCGCAAGCCGCTCCGGCAGAAACCAAGGGATCAGGCTCATGCTTCCCAAAGCAGAGTCTTGAGGTTGAAGACCGCGTGGATGAGGATGCAGGGTAGCAGCGCGCCCGATTTCTCATACACGTATCCCAGGATTCCGCCCAGAAGGGCCAAGGCCACGATGGTGTGGAGCTGCGACACATGGACCGCGCCGAAAAGGACCGAGGCCAAGGCGATCGCCGCCCACCGACTGCCGAGGGTCTCTAGCAAGAAGGTTTGCACCAAGCCGCGAAAGAACATCTCCTCCGCGACCGGCGCAATCAGCGCCGCCCCCAACCATAAACCCGCGCCAACCCACGCGGGAAGCGTGTCGCCGCGCAGGGCCGCGATGGTCGGGTGAACGGGAAGCGTTTGCGTCGGGGCGATCCACTGGATCAGTCGCACCGTCCCCTCGGCGACGATGGGACACACGGCCAGTCCCACCAGTGCCACGAGGACCACCGTGGCGGCGAGGGAAGTAGGACGCACCTTCGCGGATCCGAACAGGAAAACTCGAACCCCGCCCGCGAGGCGCTTCCGGGCGAGGATCAGGCAGGCGACGATGCCCAGAACTTGCGCCCCGTTCCCCCCGGCCATTCGCACGCGGATGTCCTCCGCGTCCCCGACCGCGAGTTGGAGCGCCCCGCCGAACACGGCTGCTCCCACCAAATAGGCGCAGACGGCAATGAGGATCGAATCTTCGCGGAACTGATTCGGTCTAGGGGGTGCGCCGGCCAGCGGATCGCCCCGCCGACGGACCAACCATCCGAACAGGACTCCGACCGCGACAAGCAAACCGAGAACGATTATGATCGCGTCAAGAGTCCCAAGCGACGACGGATCGAGTGCTTGCGGCGCCGCCTGAGCGGTCATCGAAGCGAGTAAGGGCACGACAGGTCCGGTCACGGGTCATGACTATATTAGAACGCATCCTGGGGACCAAACGCGACGAAGTCGCCGCAGCCAAGACGCAACGACCCCTTTCCGAGCTTCGCTCGCGGATCCACGCCATACCGCCGCCGCGCGATTTTTTCGGAGCCGTGACCGCGAAGTCGCCGGGCGGCATTCGCTTGATCGCGGAGATCAAGAGGGCATCGCCGTCCGCGGGCTTGATTGTCGAGGACTTCGATCCGCTGCGCATCGCCCGAATCTACGCCGCAAGCGGGGCCGCGGCGCTCAGCGTGCTAACCGACGAGACCTACTTTCAGGGACGTCTGTCATACATCGAGACGGTCAAGCAAGTTGTGGACCTGCCGGTCCTCCGCAAGGACTTCATCATCGAGGAGTATCAAGTGTACGAGAGCCGGGCCGCCGGCGCCGATGCCATCCTCGTCATCGCCGCGGCTGTTCCTGATGTCGCGCTCCAACGGCGTCTTTGTGACACGGCGCATGAACTCGGAATGTCGGTACTCTTCGAGGTACATACCGAGGGCGAACTTCATTCCGCCTGCGCGCACTTCCACGACTCGAATCGCCGACTCATTCTGGGGATCAACAACCGCGATCTTCACGCCCAGCGGACCGACCTTGCGACCACCGAGCGCTTGGCCTCCACGTTGTCGCGCCTTTTCTTGAACGCCTCCTCGCCGCCCTTCGTCTCCGAAAGCGGCATCGCAACCCGCGAGGACGTCCTCCGCGTACAAGCGGCCGGGGCATGCGCTATTCTCGTCGGAGAGTCCCTCCTGAAAGCGCCTGACATCGCCGCCCGGGTCCGCCAGTTGCTCGGCAAGCCCTAGCCGGCCGCGCGATGGGTTCGATTCCGGCGAAAGCGGCCAAATTGCACACGAACGAAGCCATTCTGCCAGCGAGAAACCGCGTTCTTGACCCCGCCAGCGGAGTTCTTGGCTTCGTTTTGTTGAATTCATTTTTCGTTTCCAGCTCCCGCGCCGTGGTCAGTCGCACTCTCGCGGCCTCGCGCCGTCGTCACCTTAAAGAACTTGCGGGGTGATCGGCGGCGGGGCGGGGTGGGGCCGATCAATCCGGTCAGAGCTCTTCAATCCCGCGCAAAGCGGCACTTTTTGGCTTGTGTTGTCGATGGGCATTCGCTTAGAATGCCTGGTTATCGGGATTATGCCAGTTTGTCGGTTCGGGTCCGTTCTACTTTTGGAGGAGAGATCGTATGTTTTCGCCCAGAAAAGTTCACTTCACCACCCTCGCGCTGTTTGTTGGGTTTGTTTCTCAGTCGCCGCCGGGCCGCGCCGCCGACATCGGCACGGCCTTTACGTATCAGGGCAGTCTGGAGAACGGGTCGGGGCCGGTGACCGACACCTGCGACTTCCAGTTCCAACTCTACGACGCGGCCGCGGGAGGCAACCTGAAGGGGACAAACCCGCAAGCCAAGCCCGGCGTCGCCGTTGACGCAGGCGTCTTCACCGTCAACGACCTGGATTTCGGAGCGTCGGGCATCGACGGCACCGCCCGTTGGTTGGAAATCAAAGTCTGTTGCCCAAGCGCGTGCGCACCAACCCTCTTGTCGCCCCGTGTCAAGCTGAACCCCGCCCCGCACGCCCTGGCCCTGCCGGGACTCCGCACGGAGCAGCAACCCTTCGGCAATCCGCCCAACCTCATCGGAGGCTTTGCAGGGAACTTCTCGGGAAACTTCTGGGGTAACACCATAAGTGGCGGCGGTGAAGCGGGGGACGAGAACAAAACTACGAGTATGTTCGATACGGTCGGTGGCGGGCGCGGCAACCAGGCCGGTAATGCTATAGGGGATCTTAACGGGCTCTTCGCTACGGTTTCCGGAGGAGCTGGCAACGTTGCTGGTGCTTGGGGGACCACCGTCGGCGGCGGCGAGGTCAACAAAGTGTATGACCGTGACGGTACCATCGGCGGCGGCCAGTCCAACCTGGCGGGAATTGATGACGCAAACATAGACAACCAAGCCTACGCCACCGTGTCGGGCGGGCAGACCAACCACGCCTTCGCGGCGCACGCCACCATCGGCGGCGGCAACCAGAACACGACCTACGACAACTTCAACACGATCAGCGGCGGACAGGACAACCAAGTCGGCAATGGTGACGGCGATCAAACCAATCAGCAGTGGGCAAGCATAGGTGGCGGTTTGGGCAACGCAGGCGTGGGCGACGGGTCCACCATCGCCGGTGGCATTTTCAACAAGGCCTTTGAAATTGGAACGACCATCGGTGGCGGTCGTGAGAACGAGGCCAAGGGCATCGCTTCTACGATCGCCGGAGGGCGGGTCAACATCGCCGATGGTTTCGCTTCCGCCATCGGCGGCGGCGATTCCAACAATATCTACGATGCGCGTGGCACGATCGGAGGTGGAACCTTTAACCAGGCCGGCGGCGATGACGGTGACCCGAGCACGGCCGAGTCGGCCACGGTTGGCGGCGGGTGGTCCTGCAAAGCCTTCGCCGCCTACTCCACCGTCGGCGGAGGATATGGCAACTGGGTCAGAGGAGACTATTCGACCATCCCTGGCGGAAATGGGAATTATGTTACTGGAGACTACTCATTTGCAGCAGGTTATGGGGCGTTTGCCGAGTACGATGGCGCCTTTGTCTGGGCGGATTCGACGAGCACGGGATTCGCCGCCTCCGGCCCCAATCAGTTCCTCATTCTCGCCTCGGGCGGCGTGGGCGTGGGAACCAACGCGCCACTAGCGCAACTACACAGTGTCGCAGACGGTGTCTTTGAGTCCCCAATCTTCGGAGAGCAGACGGCCGCTACAAGCGACGTCGCGGGCGTCTACGGTAGCCACCAGGTCACAGATCACTACGGAATCGGCGTCAAAGGAGTGTCACGGTATATCGGCGTCGAGGGGCAAGCCGTTTCAGACGGCACCACCCCCGCCGTCACCTACTACGGAGTTTACGGTAGCGCCTCCGGCGCAAGTGCAACCAGCGCGAATGTCGGAGTTTATGGCACCGCCACGGGTGCCGGGATCAACTGGGCCGGTTACTTCGACGGCGACGTGCACGTGGCCGGAACGTTGAGTAAATCGTTCGGTACTTTCAAGATCGACCATCCCCTGGACCCGGAGAACAAGTATCTCTATCACTCCTTCGTGGAAAGCCCGGACGTGATGAACCTCTATAACGGGATCACCGTCCTTGATGCCGAGGGAAAGGCGGCGGTCGAGTTGCCGGACTATTTCGAGGCCCTCAATCGTGACTTCCGCTATCAACTGACGCCCATCGGAGCGCCAGGCCCGAATCTGTACATTGCGGAAGAGGTGATCAACAACTCCTTCCGGATCGCCGGGGGCAAGCCGGGGATGAAAGTCTCCTGGACGGTGACGGGCGTCCGCCAAGACGCGTATATGAAGGCCCATCCCATGGTGGTCGAGGAGAACAAAAAGCCGGAGGATCGTGGCAAGTATCTCCAGCCCGAGCTCTTTGGGCATACCCGGGAAATGGGTATCGGACCAAATCCGCGGTCGGGGAAGGCGACCTCGATGAAAGAGCAAGCGACACGCGACTCGCAGCGCCGAGAGGAAGGAGTAGGGCGATGAGAGGAAACGCAGAAACACAAAAACGTAGAAACGCCGAAACGTGCGGGCGGGGACGATCAGAACCGCGAGTGACAACGAGCGGGCCGGCGTTAAACGCCGAAACGCAGAAACGCAGAAACGCCGAAACAGACGGGCGGAATCCCAAGGGAGTGACGAGTCTGTTGGGGGCAGGTCAGCGCTTTGATTTGCCGGAGGCCGGACGCTCCCGCCCGTTGCGAATCTCGACCGCGGCCACGTGCAGAAACGGAACGATGACGCGACGGTCCGAATTGGGAAACGCGATAAAGATCGCGCTTTTGAGCAGAGCGGCCAGGGCGCTGTTGCGGACCTCGTATCGTTCTCCGCTGGTTACGCGGATGAGGAAAGGCTCAAACGGGTGCTGCAGCAGTAGCTCTTCAATCTCATTACGAATCATGGGCTGTCTCCAACGGTTTTGGTCATACTTGGATTATAGCACGACCCCGCCGCAACTGGCAAGGTCCGAAAGACAGGAAGTACCAGCCACGAAGCCACGTAGCCACGAAGCGACGAAGGGATCGGAACCGCGAGTGACAACGAGCGGACCTTGTGGGCGGGACCGATCAGAGCGTGGAGTGGTAGCGACACGACCTGTCCGCACGCTTCCGCTCGCGGCTCTGATCAACCGCTCCATGACTGTCGCGGTACTGATTGCATTCTGCGCGGCTTCTGCTTTTGCACAAAGCGGCGGCGGCTACAACATCAAGAAAAGCACCATCGACAGCGGCGGACATTCCAACCTAAGCGGCGGTACGTACAAACTGGGCGGCACGGTCGGCCAACACGACGCCGGACCGCTGTCCGGCGGAGGTTACTTACTCACCGGCGGATTCTGGTCGCCCACGGTCGCGGCTGTCCCCTCGCCGATCGTTCCCGATCCGGCGGGCAGCAGAACGCGGTATGTTTCGTTCAGCGTTCCGCCGCCGGTTGTAGCGACGGGGTCGGCCGGTTTCGTGGCTTTGCAGATCACCATGCTCGAGTTGCAGAACCCGATTCCGCCCAACGCTCCGCAGTTTCCGCCGCCGGATTTCTCGACGTACGAGGCCGGCAACTGTGCGGCTATCGGCGAAATGAACGGCTGCGCCCGGTGGGTCGGACCGCCGATTACGGCCTTGGAATCCCAGGACAGTCCGGGCGTCGGCGATTTCCGCGGGGCGCGGCTGCAATGCACGCCCTACTACCACGACTGGGCGAGCGAGAACCTGATCCACGTCACCGGCGCGGAGATCGCGCCGAGCTCCAGCTACTCGGGACAGGTGTATGGCTCGGGCTGCAAAGGCAACGAGCCGGGCTGCGGGTCAGTGTCACAATCTGTCACTATGTCCACCCATCGGTCGGGCGACGTGGCCTCGCCGTACAACCCGCCCTCGCCGACGCAGCAGCCGGACGCCAACGACGTCAGCCAAATCGTGGCCAAGTTCAAGAGCCTGCCCGGAGCGCCCAAGAAGGCCGACGTGCAGGTTCAGCCCAACCTTCCCGGGTTGAACTCGGACATCGACGCCTTCGACATCAGCAGCGTCGTGGACTCCTTTAAGGGCTACCCCTATGCCTACAGCGGGCCTTGCGTTTGCCCGTCGACGGTGACCTGCAATGTGACGCCCTGCGCCAACCCCACCCCCTGCGGCAACGGGACGTGCGTGAAGACCTGCGCTGGTGGGACGAACGATACGCTCCCCTGCATCAACAACAACCATTGTCTGGGCAGCTTGGCGCCCCCCGTGCCCAATGGCGTCTGTGGTGCCGGGTCCTGCCGTGATCGTTGCGGCAGGTGCTCGCCGTAACGGGCGTAGCGCCACCCCTCGTGGGTGGCGCGAGGCGGGCGAACGCGGGGTCCGCGCCTGTGCGCGGTCGGCGACGTTCGCGGCATGGACCCACTCGCTTGTCCTTGACGCTTCGCGTAAAGGGGAGCCGCTCGGGGCGCGGATCGATCGATACCCGTGATCCGCGCCGTAGAACCGAACTACGTCGTGGCCAGGATGTTGAGGATGTCGCCGTCCTGAACGATGTAGGTCTTGCCCTCCTTGCGGACCTTTCCGGCGGCCTTGGCGCCCTTCATGTCCTTGTGGGCGACGATGTCATCGTAGGCGACGGTCTCGGCGCGGACGAACCCTCGGGCGAGGTCGGAGTGAATCTTTCCCGCGGCTTCGACGGCCGTGCTGCCCTTGCGGACGGTCCACGCCCGCACTTCGTCGGGACCCATGGTTAGAAACGAAATCAGCCCCAGAGCGCGATAGCAATTTTGCACCAGACGATCGCGGGCCGAGGCGCCCAGTCCCAAGTCGGCCAGAAAAGCGGCACGGTCCGCGGGCTCCAGTCGGGCGATCTCGGCCTCGATCGAAGCGCTGAGCACCAAGCTCGCCGCGGCGTGTTTCGCATCCACCGGCGGGGTCGACGCGACCTTGTCGTCGGATACGTTTCGCACGCAGATGAGCGGTTTTTCCGTGAGAAATGCGAAACTGGCCACCTGCCGCCGGTCACCGTCCGTGGTCAAGACCGTGGACAGCGGTCGATCGCCCTCCAGCGCCTCGCGGCAACGCTCCAAGACGCCAAGCTCGTGCTTCTCGGCCTCGTGTGTGGGCGTGGGTTTCTTGAGCGATTTCTCCAGCCGGTCGATCCGCGAGGTCACGGCGTCCAGGTCGGCGAAAATCAGCTCGCCCCAGACCGTCTCGAAATCCTCAGCGGCGTGGATGCGATCGCGGTAGGCGGGCACGGACGGGTTCTCGAAGTCGCGCACCACGGCGACCAACGTCTCGGCCTGGCGGATGGTGGGGAGTTGGCGTCGCCATTCCTCGCGGGACTTGCTGTCGTGCAGCGAATGGCCGGGGAGGTCGACGAACTCGATGGCGGCTTCGATGACTTTCTTAGGGCGGCACAATTCCGTCAAATACACGAGCCGCGGGTCAGGAACTTTCACGACGCTCTGATACGCTTGCGGGGGCGCATGGGGGTCCACGGCCTGGCCGGTCACCGCGGAAAACACCGTTGATTTCCCCGATTGGGGAAGTCCCACCATCGCCACTCGCATCCCCGCATTCCAACGGGAAATCGCGTCGGCGTCAAAGGCGGCGGGACGGGCATGAGCGATCGGTCACGAAAGTTCGTCTTGACAGACGAGTTCAAGAGGCGGCGGCGTGGGACGGAACCTGGGCCGCGGACACAAGGCCGTTGGATAATTCCACCACCTGATATTCGCTTTCCGTCCCCGTGTGCGGCAGACGGACGGTGTCGCCGATACGCTTGCCGAGGATGGATTGAGCGAACGGGGCCTGGTAGTTGAACGCCCCCTTGCCGTGATCGGCATCCCAGGGACCCAGGAAGGTCATCTCGTATCGAGCCCCGTTGTCGGTGCGTTGGAAGACGGTCCGCGTCCCGATCCCGATGAAGTCGGTGGCTACGTCGCCCGGGGAAAGCACCTGGGCGATGGCGAGTTCGGAGTTCATCTGCGCCAGACGGGCACGCAGTAGGTCGCGCTCCTCCAAGGCAAACTTGTATTCCGAATTCTCGCTGAGGTCGCCGTGTTCCGCCGCGGCGCCGATGGCGCGGGCGTTGTCTCTCATCGTGACGTTCACGTGGTGCTCGATTTCCTCGCGTTTGCGAACCATCGCCGCCTGAGTGACGAACAGCACGTCCTCGCGCTTCCACGGGTCGATGGGCGGGGCGACTTCGCGCGACGGAAACTGTCGGCGGAGGAGATCGAGCAAGTCCTCACGCACCGCGCGGCCCAGGTTGTCCAAAGGCGCGATCTGGCTCCGCAGCGGCGAGGCCATGCCCGGGTCGATCCCTTGCAGGCAGCGGATGAAACGCTCGTAGCGCCGTGCCGAAAAAACCGCCCGCGCCCGCAAGGAAAAACTCTTCGCCCGCTCTCGATCGATCGACTCGCCGCGACGGCAGTCGTCCAGCGTTCGCAGAAACCGCGTGAGCACGGTCAGGCGGTTAACGCTCGCGGCGAGGGTTTCATTCGCGGGACCGTCCCACAGCCAAAGCAAAGCCCCGAAATGATCCAGAGGCGCCGACAAGATTCGTTGCACCAATGCTTCCAGTTCTGCGGCCCCCCAACCGCCCTTGACCAGGGCGTCGATCGCAGGATCGCAAAGTTCGGCGGGGAGCACTCCAAACATTGCGGACAACTTCTCGACGGCCTCGCCGGGTTTGGCTTGCCACAAAGCTGTGCAGGCTCGGCCGAACAAAGCGGGCTCCGTGATCTGCAAAAGCACCGGGCGTACGTCGGCCGCACGCTTCAAGCACTCCATCAACTCGCCCGACTCGCTGTCGATGCCCGCAAGCTCCCCGATCCGTTCCGCCGCCGCCCAGGCCAGCCCCGCGCGGATGGATCGGTGGGCAATCAGCTCCGCCGCGTGGGCCCGGGCGGCCTCATGGCATCGCCCCAGCGCCGCCGCGGCGGGCGGCTCCTTGCGAGTCTTGCAGTCTCGAACGTAACGCTCAACGAGCTGCAGTTGTTCGAGCGGACCGCGGGCACTCTCGAACGCTCCCCACAGGGTTTGGTCATAACCGACGGGCGTCTCGACATACGAAATGGTATAGGGCGATCGCCCCTCCACCTGGACATTAGGACATTTCTTGAGCGCCGTCCGCGCTCGCGTCCACCATTTCTTGAAGTCCTCCTCGGCCAGAAGGGTGGGAACGAGGAGGGCCTGCAAATGGTCGCTGGTGAACGTGCCCTCATGATCCCGACACAGGTCCAGCACGATTGCCGCTGGGTCCTTTTCGAGACGATCGACGAGATGATCGGGAGTGAAATGCCGCATCACGCGAAACTCGTTGGCCGACGCGGGTCGAAACCGGTCGGCCAGTTCCACCGCGCCCAGTGCTTGCGAACCCGTGCCGTCGTCGAACGTGAACATCCAAGTCACCGAGTCGACGGCCTCCACCCGCGCCGCCCCCTCGTGGTCTCGTGCCGCGAGATAGCTTCCCGGTTCGAGAGGCAGGCACACCTCCAACGTCCGCAGGGCCCGACGCACCGGGCGACCGGCAGCCAAACCCGCCTCCGCTACCAGCGCATCCAGCCCTTCCCGACCCGCGAACGCCGTCCGGTACAGCTCCGCGACCTGTTTGCGGAGGTCTTTGCTGTCCCCGATGGCCAGAAGGAATCGCCCCGCGACGGCGACGACATCGGACGGCGAGAAGCGCGCCGACAGAGCTTCGATGGCCGCCCACGCCCACTCCTCGGCGACGGACGTCTTCCCCACGCGACACAGCTCCGAGAGGACCGGTTCATGGGCACGCATCCCCTCCACGGTCGTATCCGCGGATTCGAGAATGCGCATCCATTCCGCCTCCACCATCGCGGTGTTGCCGCTCCCTACAAGCTGAACCAAAGAGTCCGTTCGCATCGCCTTGCCGTCTAGGTCCCATCGGCGGGGCCTGACCCGCCGGGCCCGTTAGTATGACAGCGCGGGGAGCGGCTGTCGAGGCGACGATTCGGAAAACGCGGATTCCGCCTTCGGACGTGGGTTTAGCACGCCTCGGTAGAGGCAGACCATTCTTTCGGCTACGTCGCGCCAGAGGGCTGACGCGGCCCGCGCCCGGCCCCGTTCGAGAAGGCCGGCGCGTACTTGGGGAGATTCAACGAGGTCGCGGATGGCCCTTGCGGCGGCTTCCTGGTCATCGGGGGCCACGAGCAATCCCGCGTCGCCGACCACCTCGGGCAGAGACATCCGGTTTGAGGCGATCACGGGACAACCGTGGACCATCGCTTCCAGGGCCGGAAGACCGAACCCCTCCTCGTAGGACAGCAACAGCAACGCCGTCGCTCCGCCGTACAGCCGTGAGAGTTGCCCATCGTCGGGGTCGCCCAGGAATCGGACCGGCGCTTCGGGGTCCGTGCGATTGAGCACCGCAGCCGCCTCCGGACACAATTGCTCCAGCGACCCGGTAAGGTGCAGCTCAAGCCCAAACCCAGAGCGTGCCCAGTACGTCTGCATAGCCGCGAGGACTCCGGCGACGTTCTTCCGCCGCTCGTGACCCCCCACATACAAAACATACGGCGCTTGTAACTCCGGTTGTAGCGTCGGGGCTTGTCCCCGGCGCTCGGGTATGTGCAACGCAGGATCGACGCCGTTGCCAATCACCTCGATTCGCCGCGGGTCGACTCGAAGCCTGCGGATCACATCCCTGCGGACGTAGTCACTGACCGTCGTGATCCGAACCGCCCTCCTCGCTGCGATACGGACGGCGGAGCGATAGCACCCGCGTTCCACGCGCTGACCCAAACCACAGACCGGTTCGTTCCAGGGAATCAGGTCATGGATGGTAAGAACCCCCGGCACCGGGCACCGCCAGGGGATGCCGCTGTTCCAGGTCGCATGAAACAGATCGACGCCCGCCTCACAAATCAGGCGGCGAAGCCGTCGTTCCTCCCAGATCCTCCGCCGCATAGGGGTTCGGTCTCGCCGCGTGAAGTCCGAGGCGACCACCGTGATGTCGCGTCGCCCGCGCCACGGCTCGTAGTCCTCGTTGCCGCACAGTGCGACGACTCGAACGTCGTCCCGCTTGGCGAGTTCTTCGGCCAGGCGCGTGACCATGCGCGCCACGCCGGAGAAGCGCCCCAGCAGCATCCTGGCATCGAGCATGACGCGGATTGGTTCGACCATCACCGAGCGGGCCTCCTCGCGGCGCAGCAAAGGGTTTGTCCCTTCCATCGCCACATCGGGACCCAGGACAGCGTGACCGCGTGGCGGGTCACAGCCCGGCGAAGCCGCCAACCTCCCCGCCATCGTCGGAACCACGGCAATCCCAGGCTGCGACGGTCAATCACCTCGAAGCCCGCACCGGCCAGCGCGTTGTTCAGCTCGCCCTCATCAACAATGCGTACATGCGTCGGATCCTCGAAAACCTTGGGATCGACGAACCGCGCATTGGGCGTAAGGATCAAAACCACCCCTCCGGGGCGTAGCACTCGAAACCATTCCGCAAGGGCACGCTGAAGGTCGGGCAGATGCTCCGCGACGTGTTGCAACGTGAGAGCGTCCATCGAGTCATCGGTGAAAGGAAGGCGCTCCGCCGACGCACAAACCAAGGGCAGGCTCGGAAACCGCCGCCGGGTGTGCGAAAGACCCGCGGGCGATGCGTCGACCCCCATCGCACGCCCGATCCCGATCGCGGAAAGAAGCGTCCCCCCCCCGCAACCGAGGTCCAGCACCCGGCGGGCCGAGCCCGGCAACTGCGCACGAACCCAATCGACCTCCATGTCGAACTCGACGCCATGACCGCGGCGCAGAAAGTGCCGAACGATGGTCTCGGACGTCAGGGTGTCAGCAGCGATCGCTTGCATGATCCGATGCCGATCTCGCGCTACCCTTGCGGGCGAAAAGAACCAGCGAAAGTCCCATCCATCGGTCAAGCCGCGACGGGCGGTCGCTCCAATCCACGTTCAACCCGAAAAAGGTCCGCCCCACATGGTCCCCCAAGGACTGCCGCCAACCGAACCCCCGCACTGTCGGATCGTTCAATGCCACGTCCGCGGATCGGCGGCGAAGCTCACGGCGCGAATACGGAATCTCCGGACCGTAGGGCCAGCAGCCGCGCATTTCCAGATACAGTTTCCATATGCGGTACGGCAGGCACGCCGCATTCGGAACGCTTACGACCACGACCCCGCCGTCGCGCAACACGGAGACGTGTGCGGCAAGTGCGCGGCTTCGATCCTCACCGCGAAAATGTTCGATTACTCCGGACGACAAGGCTACGTCAAATCCACCGATCATTGGTCCGGGCAGGTCGAACAGGTCCGATTGAACGTACTCGGCGGAAAGTCCGAACCGTTCGAACCGTCGCCGGGCCTGTGCAAGTCCTCGCCCACTGGCGTCCAGAAGCGTCACGCGGGCGCCGAGTTCCCCAAGAAGCAACGACCAGTCGCCGCGCCCGCAACCCAATTCGACTGTTCTGAGACCCTCGAGCCTTCCGAACGTGGATTGCAGTCTCGCCAGGATTGCCTTCCATCGAGGGCTGCGGCGCTCGCGTTCGACGAGGCGATCGTCCTTCTGCGGCGAGGTCGGGGCTTCCCACAGTCGGTCCCAAACCGCGACGACCTGGGAAGTGGATGTCTGCGCATTCGCCGGAGGCGCTAGTGTTTCGGTCTCCATGAGATCACCCCACCGCCTGCCGCGGTTTCGCCCACATCGCAGGAAGTTTATCGGACGGCCGGTGTCGCCGGTTGAACAAGGTCGGCGGACGGAGCGGGCTGAAACATGGAGCGCAACGGGCTCGACGCGAAGCATCGGAGGAACTCGCTCAACGCCCCAAGCGACGGGCGGCGGCGGGCGGCTTCGGCAAAGAACGCCAGGGCGTCCCGGGCGCGACCACGCCGCCGCGCGGCAAACCCCAGTCGCCGGCATGCCTGCGCGAGCTGACGGCGAACGATCGACCGTTGTCCCCGATCAAGATCCGCAAAACGCCGCAAGATCGAATGAAGCAGCTCGCGCGATTCGAGTAAGTTGCGGTACACGTTGGAACGCGCCAAGCTGCCCTCCGTGTAGTGGTGAATGGATAGCGGCTCATCGACGAATCCCGCGGGGGTCGATCGAGCGACTTCCAAAAAGAACAGCCACTCCTCCGCGTAGCGTCGCTGCTCGTCGAAACGCAACCAGTCGCCCAGCACCTCGCGTCGCACCATTCCCACGATCGTGGCGATGAAGTAGCCGCGAAGCAGCGTATCAAACAGCGATCCCTTGCATCGGTAGAGCCCCGCCCCGATCGACTCGCACGGAACGGTGCGGGCGAGCGGAAACTTGGCGTCAAAGACACTGGCATGGTTAGCGCCGCCCCGATCAAGGATCGAGTAATCGCTATACACGAACCCGATTTCGGGGCGGAGTTCGAACACCTCAAGTTGGCGTTGCAGCTTCGTCGGAGCGAACTCGTCATCCGAGTCCAGGAACGCGACGTACCGTCCTCGACAGGCGTCGATTCCCCGGTTCCGCGCCGCGCTGCTCCCCCGGTTCTCTTGGCGAATGGATACCCATCGCTCGCCCAGTCGTCGGCCGTAGTCGGAGAGTAGTTCCTGCGTGTCGTCCGTCGAACCGTCGTCGACGACCACGATCTCCCAATCGCAAAACGACTGTCGTACGACGGATTCGATGGCCCGAGGCAAGAGGGAGGCGCGGTTGTATGTGGGGAGAACGACGGAGACGAGCGGGTTGTTCATCGGGCGCAGGATTCGAGGGCCGCCTCGCGGCTTTCGTCGACCCGTGTGTCGCGCATCGGCAGTCCGTCGAGCACTCCCGCGAGTCGACGGCTCAGCTCGATGCGGCTGTATTCGGCAATGCGCTCGGGAGCAGCGCCCGAGAGCGGCGAATCGGCCCGCCAGGCGTCGAACAGACGGTGCAGACCACGGAGAATGGCGTCCTCCTCGAACCCAGCGGTGACCCCCGCGGCGCAAGAACGCACGATCCGTTCGCACTCCCCGCCGCGCGGACCCACACACAGGATCGGACGCCGCGACGCCAGGTATTCGAAGACTTTGGCGCGGATCACGGAATCCCCGTTGGGACCGGTCGGAGCGTTGAGCAGCAGTGCGTCGGCGTCGCACATGGCCGTGATCGCCTCGCGGTGCGGAACATATCCCGCGAACTCGCAGCGAGCCCCGGTGGCGACGAGCCTCGCTTGCGCAGTGCGGTTGACCGATCCCACGATGCGGAACAGGAACTGACTCGCTTGTTCGCCGAGTTCGGCCACGAACCGCCGCAGGGCCGCGAACCATGCCTCGCTGGTCTGCGACAGATCGAAACGTCCCACGTACGACAACACGAACTCCCCTCGTCGCGTAGGTGCCTCTTGCGGCAGCCCGTCGAAGTCGGCGGGATCGAATCCGTTGGTGATGGTGATGAACTTCTTGCGTTGCGTGGTGACGCGCTCGGCGAGGATCGCCGTCTGCCGCGGTGTCACGCCGATGACCACGTCGGCCGTTTCCAGAATCTGTTGTTCCAGCCGCCGGTGGGCCGCGCGGCGTTGGGCCGACGGCTCGCGGTAGCGGCAGTCGTCGGTCCACAAATCGCGGAAGTCGGCTGCCCAAGGAAGGTTCGTGCGGCGCTTGAGTTCCAGCCCCAGCCAGTGGTTGGACGCCGGACTGTACGTCGAGTAGATCGCTTCGATCGGCTCATTGCCCAGTCGGTGGAGCAAGGGTCGGACGCTGCGTTTGGCCCAGGCGATGCAATCATCGGGAAAAGCCGTCGCCGCGACCCAACTTTCCAGACGCCAGTCGATGGCCTTCACGAAGCGCGACGCCGCGGTGGTCAACCCTTCCCCGGCACGCGGGTTGACGAATCCGCGCAGCGTCCGCCTCATGGCCAGGATGCCGCTGCCCGGACTGCGCCCACAAACGGCGACCTCCGCGGGGATGTCCTCGCATAGACTCTCATCGCGCGGCAATCCGACCGCGTCGTCCACCGTCCACACCGTGGGAAGCCACCCGAATTGCGGAAGATACTTGGCGAACTTCGCCGATCGCTGCACGCCCGGTCCGCCCGTGGGAGGGAAGGCGTAAGCGATCATCAACACGCGACGGTGTGGGTCCATGCCATGGAACTCCTCAACGGTGTAGCGCCACCCCTTGTGGGTGGCGCATTGCGCAGTCCTCGAGCGCGCAACGCTGTATGCATATCGGTCCGTTGCGACCGGCGCTTGATGCCACCCGATCTCAGCGATCTATCCGGCGTTGAATGGCCTCCGCCACAACGGCGTGGCCGTGAACGCTGTAGTGGCTTCCCACGAAAAAGCCGTCCACGCCGCGTCGCGCCGCCGATTCCAAAAAGGGAGGCGCAAGATCGACGCACTCGATCCCCCCGGCCTGCAACGTGTCCACCATTCCCTGCCAGAAAAAGGGCCTTTCGGGTCGAGCGAGTTGCTCGCGGAGGCTGCTCTTGTCGGGAAGCATGAGGACCATGAAGCGACCGACGCCGTCCGCGATCGTGCGGCGTTGGAACTCGCTCAGAATCCCCGCTGTCACCCTGAACGGCTCCGAAGCTGGATCAAGATAGTAGTCCCGATAGGCCCGACCGCCGTTCTCCCGCGCGGCGGACAGTATGCGAATCAGCGATGATTTGAACAGAGGCGAATCATCGTAGACCCACGGTGCGCGGCCGACCCAGAAGTCCGTGTCGCGCAAGGCGGCAAGCAACTCGCCCGTCTCGATCGTTCGACGCAACTCCGCGAGCGATTTCGCAGGCGGCGGAAGTAACGCCGGCGATCCGTCCCACTCCAGGCGAAATCGTGGTTTGACCAGCGGCAGCCCCGTGTCGTGGAAGTACGCCGGACGAAAGACGGATACGTTGCGCTGAAGGTTCTCGAACATCAGGCCCACGACCACGACGTGCGGACGAAACCGCGCCGCCTCCTGGATGTATCGAAGATACGCCTGGTCCGTGCCATATCCAGGCACTCCGAAGTTGAGCGCTTCGAAACGTCCGCCGGAAGCCTCCAGCAGCGCCGCCGCCGTTTGCGTGTTGTCCACATCGTCGCCGTGTGTGAAGGAATCGCCGAACGTGGCGACGCGAATCACGCCCCGCGGCGGTTCGAGGGCATACTCACGGTCGGCCCGAATCCCCTCGGAGTTCGTGCGATACAGGCCATTGGCGAACGTAGCGTCAGGTTTGAGCGTCCAGCCCAGAGTCGCATCGAAGCGGTAATACGGCCAGTCGTCCTGGTGCAGCCACGTACGCTGGTTTTCCGTAAAAAGCAGCGAATATGGCGGCAACCGCCACTGCCGAAATTGACCGTCGCGGCAGAAGAACCACCCGATCGCAAGGTCGAAAACCACCAGCAGGGCCAACGAGAGGGCCACGCCCATCAGAACGCGGCGACGACGCGAGCCGAGCGCACATGCGCTCGAACCCGCGCGCGGGCTTGAAGGCGCGGCGCGCGATTCGCCGTCATCCAACGCGACAGTAGTGCTCCGGTGCGTAACGAGCTGGGTCATGTTCAGGCCATCACGCACGCGCTCTCGCGGACACGCTCGTAAAACTCGCTCCAACGACGATGCAAGCGGCTCCAGTCGAATTCGCTTTCCACCACCTCTCGACCCGCGTCGGCCATCTTGCGACGAAGGTCGGCATCCAAGAGCAAGGCGACGATCCCATCGGCAAGCGCCTGAGGATCGTTCGGCCGAACCAACAGACCCGTCTCGCCGTGCCGAACGGTGTCTTTCAGCCCACCTACATCGCTCGCCACAACCGCCACACCCATCGCCGACGACTCCAACGCCGCCACACCAAACGCCTCGTGAACCGATGGGATAGCGGTCAGATCGCATCGCGCCAGAAACTTGGGAATGTCGTCGTGCGGCAGACGCGGCGTCCATTGAATATTCGCCTGGATGCCGAGTTCCGATGCCAATACACGGCACTCGTCAAGCTGCGCTCCGTCACCGGCGAGCTCGAAGGTGACCTCGGGCATCCTTTGCAACACCCGCGGGATGGCCCGAACCAGGCAGGTCGGCCCATAGACCGGGCGAAATCCCTTGAAAAACCCGACGCGGTACGGCGGTCGAGATCGGACCGCCTGCTCGCCGCGCTTATGAAACCGGTGCAGATCCACTCCGAAAGGCAGCACCTCCACGCGGTTCGCGTTCAAATCGGCGTACTCGGCGACCGTGGCCGCGAACTTCGGACCGCAGGCCGTTACGGCATCCGCGCGGCGAAGCAAGCTCCGACGAACGCGAGTAAGCTCCGCCGAAGCCGCCGTCTCGCCGGGAGGATCGACGATATCCGACCCCCACGCCGTGGCCACCAAAGCCGCTCCGTCCGGCGGCAAGGTGTCAAACCGCAGACCCCAATCCTGCAAGAAATGAATGTTGACAACGTCGAAGTTGCGAAAAAAACCGTGCAAGTAGTGTGTCATCCGCCCGGGCCAACGGCGCAAGTTCAACGGACTCGCCTGCGGAACATGAAAGTGCTCCACCCTCACGCCGGGAATCGACGCCGGCTTGTGCGTGAGTACGTGAACCGCGTGCCCCTCGCGCACCAATCCAGGCGCTAACTGCTGGATATGTACCGATTGTGCGTCGGCGAATAGGCAGATCTTCATGCGACGTTCCCGGCCGGCGCGAGTTCCTCGACCGTTGCATCGGCGACCGGCTCCACGTCGATCCGCGAGTCTGGCGCCTCATAGGACCAGCTGTGTTCGAGGCACAGCGTTCCAGTCGCCCGTCCGCCGTCGTTGACCACCATCGGGAAGCGAAATGGGGTATCGAGTTCCACGGTTCCGCGATCGGCGTCCCAGACACGGACGTTCCAGAAGTATTGCCCGCCGCAGATCGGCAACGACGGGAGGCTCAAGGCGACCCGGATTTCGCCCGCGCGGGCCGGAATGCTCACCTCGTCGCGCCCCGAGTTGATGCTCACCATTGGTTCCTGGGTGGCGTTTCGCATGTTGAGTTCGACGATCAGGGAGCGCACTTCCGGCTTGACGCAGAGCGTCATCTCGGCGCGGAGGACCGCTCCCGGATTGACCTGTACAAACTCGCCGCCCTCGGAATCGACCCAACGCAACCCCAACAGCTCCACACGCGGGGGATGATGTTCCCGCGCATCGACATCGCCGGGTCGATCGGCGAAGGCCCGCGACATGGCCCCCAGGTAGCGACCCACGGCCTCGCACGCGCGACCGTCGAAGTTCACCCCACCCTCCTCCAACACGATGGCCCGAGTGCAGATCGACTGCATCTGATCCAGGTCGTGGGTGACGAAGACCAAGGTCGTGCCGCTGCGGACGAGGGATTGCATTCGCTCCAGACACCGCAATCGAAACATCGCGTCCCCCACCGACAATACCTCGTCGACCAGCAGCACTTCCGGCTCGACGTGCGCCGCGATGCTAAACCCCAGCCGCGCGTACATGCCCGAGCTGTAACGCTTCACGGGCATGTCCAGAAACCGCTCGATCCCCGCGAAAGCCACGATCGCGTCGAGCTTGCGGCGGATTTCCAGACGATTCATGCCCAGGATGGCGCCGTTGAGGAAAATGTTCTCCCGCCCGCTCAGGTCGCCGTGAAAGCCCGCGCCGACTTCGATCAGCGCCGCCAGCCGGCCGTTCACACGAACCTGTCCCGAATCCGGCCGCAGGATGCCCGCCAGGAGTTTGAGGACCGTGCTCTTGCCCGCACCGTTGGGTCCGATGATCCCCAAAGTCTGCCCGGGAAGAACGTCGAAGCTCACATCGCGCAGCGCGTCAAACGTCGATTCCGGCGAAGACCCGCGTCCGCGCAGGATTCGTCGCAACCCGCCCGCGATCAGATCGCGGATCGAGTCATTCGTCTGCGTGAGCCGAAACTGCTTGGAAACGTGGGAAAATCGAATCGCGGGGTCGCTCATCAGATGCACTCCGCGAAGCGATAAGACGCGCGCCGGAACCAAATCCACCCGCCGGTCAGCAAAATCGCGGCGCTCAACCCCGCGTACAGGATTCCACCGATCTCGGGCACTCGGCCGAGCAGAAGAGTGTCACGATAGGCGTGAATAATCGGCAGCATCGGGTTGAGGGCGATGCACCGCGCGGTCAGTGACCCATCGGTCGGCAGCGGAACCACGACCGCGGACAGGAACATCCAAAGTTGCAAGAGCGCCGTGAACAACAGCCGGACGTCGCGGTAAAAAAGATTGGACATGGCCAGCAGCAGCCCCAGACCCGCGGTCAGCACAATCTGGATCATCACGATTCCAGGCAGAAGCAGCAGCGCCCAACTCGCTTGGAAAACCCACTGGCCGCGAACGTGAAAGTAGATCATCAACACCACCAGCACGTGCATGGCCACCACGTAATCGACCAGAGCGCTCAGAATCGACGACAACGGAAAGACCTCGCGCGGAAAGTACACTTTCGTCACCAGGTTCCGATTGGCCACCAGGGAATTGAGCGCCCCCGTCAGGCTGTTGGCGAAGAACGTCCAGGGAACCAGGCCCGCGAAGGCGTACAACGCGTAGGGCATGGGCAGGTTGTCGAGTGCGGGAGCGTGAATCGCGCGGGTGAAGACGAAGGTGAACAGGAGCATCATGGTCAGCGGGAGAACGACCGCCCAGGCGATCCCCAGCGCCGACTGCCGATAGCGCACGCGCAGGTCGCGCCAGGTCAAGGCCGTCAGCAGTTCCACCATGCGGGTCAGCTCGGCTCCTACCGTGTTCGTTGTCATCATCATGCATCGCTCGCGCAACCGGGCAGTTTTTGCCGGTCCGCGGAAAGCGCCTGTCTTATCGGTCGTTTCGAGGCCACGCTTTGTTCCGTCGTTTTCGCACCGGAACCTGCTGACACATCCATCCTCGTGCCGTACAATCGGGCCGATGGGTCGCAAGAAAGGAACCGTCGCCGCGAACACCGACCCGCGCCGCGAAATCCTCTGTTACGTCGCCTCGCCAAAAGGGAATGCCATCCGTGCTTGCACCTTCCCCGAAGCCCTCAGCGCTCTGGAGGATCCCGCACAAATGGTGTGGATCAATTTCCTAGCTCCCGATCAGGAGCGCCTCGACCAAGCGGTCACCAAGCTCGGGTTCCACGAACTCGCCGTGGAGGACGTGTTTAGCAAGCAGAGCCGGGCGAAGATCGAGGCCTATCCCGGTCACCTCTTTTGCGTGATGCCCGGGCTCAACCACAACCCCGGCGCCGACGCCCTGGACGTCATCAACCTCAACATCTTCCTGGGCCGTAACTATCTCATCAGCGCCCAGCGGGCGCCGCTGACGGTGATTGCGGATCTCAAGCGCGAGATGAAGAACCCCGAAGCCCCCCTGCTTCGCGGAGCCGACTTCGTATTCTACACCTTGCTGGACGGCGTGGTGGACGAGTATCTCAACGCCACGGACCACATCAATGACCAACTCGATGCGGTCGAGGATCGCATCTTCGGGCGCCTCGATCACGCCGTGTCGTCGTCGATCTTCAAGCTGAAACATCAGGCGGCCTGGTTGCGAAGGCGAATCGCTCCCCAGCGCGTCGTCCTCAATACGCTGACCACTCGCAAGCACGAGTTGATCGGCGAGGAGACCGAGTTGTACCTTCGCGACGTACACGACCACGTGCAGCGGGTGGCCGACAACCTCGACACGTTCCACGACCTGCTGCAAGGGGCGCTCGACGTGTACCTGACGTTGGCGACGAGTCGCACGAACCAGGTAATGAAATTGGTCAGTGTCATCGGCGCTGTCATCCTGCCTCTGAACGTACTTACCGGCCTGTACGGGACCAACTTCGCTTTCCTGCCGGGCAGCCAACATCCCCTCGGCTTCTGGGTCTTCTGCATCACCCTCCTCGCCACCGCCGCCAGCGCGATCCTCCTCTTTCGGACGCGCAAATGGATGTGACGCCATCCGAGCGGCGGGCGGCTCCCCTTTACGCGAAGCGTCAAGGGCCGGCCCGCGGAAACTACACGACACGCAACCACAAGGCCTTGAGGTACGCGGATTCCGGGCAGTTGAGCATGACCGGATGATCGGGACCGGCCCCGGTCTGCTCGAAGAGCTGCAACGATCGGTTGGCGCGCTTTGCGGCACGATGGACCGTGTCCAGGAAAACATGCGGCGCGACGAGACCGCTGCAACTGCACGTCAAGAGAACGCCGCTGGGTCGCACCACCTGCATGGCCAGCAGGTTCAAGTCGTAGTATTTGCGGAGGGCGTCATCGACCTCATCTCGGGACAACGCCAGTTTGGACGGGTCCAGAACCACGGCGTCGAACCGCCGTCCGTTGGCGATCAACTGACGCAGATAGGGGAAGGCGTCCGCGTGGACGAAGTTGATCCGCGTTTGGTTGAGGTTGGCGTTCTCCTTGGCGATGGCGATGGCGGATTCATCGAGGTCCACGGCCGTAACTTCGCGGGCTTGGCCGAGCAGCTTAGCGCACAAGGAAAAACCGCCGGTGTAACAGCATAGATCGAGAACGTCGGCGTCGCGACCAAGAACGGCGAAACGCCTTCGATTGTCGCGCTGATCGCAAAAGAACCCCGTCTTGTGTCCGCCCCGAACATCCACGCGATATCGCACGCCGTGCTCACGAATGGTCACGACCGCGGTCCCAGGCGCGGGGTCTGGATCGACGTGAAACCGTTCAATTCTTTCGATCGAGGGATCGGCGCGAACAACGCTGCGCCACGCGCCGCCCGTGGCCGCGGGGCGCTCCAAACTCGTCGCCGGTCCAAGCAGTTCGGTGAGGACATCCACGATCATCGCCGCCCGTTGGAACATCCCCAGCGAGAAAACCTCGAGGACCAGGCAATCGGCGTAGCGTTCGACGATCAGCCCGCTAAGACCGTCGCCCTCGGCATGGACCAGTCGATAGGCGTCGGTGGTTTCGTCAAGCCGCAGTCGGCGGCGAAGTTCGACGGCGTCCGCTAACCTCCTCCGCCAGAACGTGTCATCCACCACAAGATCGCCGTGCGTCAGCATCCGCAGGACGATCGTGGAATGAGGGTTGTACAGCCCGCGACCAAACAGCGCGCCGGTCTTGTCGTGGACGTGGACTACGTCGCCGGGACGGGCTGCCGGGTCGGCGCTGCGAATCATGCGGGCGAAGATGAAGGGGTGGGAACTGGCCGAGCGGAGTTGCACCCAAGGTGAAACCGCGTCCGGCGGCGCCGAGACGGAACTCGTGCCCGTGTTTGTCTGTCCGCGGCTCGGCGTATCCCTCATGGCGACATCGTCGTCACCCTCGCGGGCCATCGCAAGCCATCCACGGAAGATACCGATCGAAATACCGGCGGCGCTGGACAGTTTCACTGCCGGGGCGCATAATCCGCCCTTGGTCGTATTCGTGGGTAGCGCGGTGTACGAGGAAGGAACATGAGCATCACGGGTGAGGAGCTGCGGCAACAGTTGGCTGCCCAAAGCGAGCAGCATGCGCGGCGGGTAGACGAGGTCCGCGCGGAGCTGGAAAAAGGCGTCCGCCAGCAAGTGGGCGAGGAAGTCCGCACGCGACTTGGCAGCTTGCTCAAGACCTCGGCCTTGGTGGTGGGACTGCTCGGCGGACTGGGGGTCCTCGGCCTGTTGACCAAGACCATTCCCGACACCGTCGAAGCGCGGGTCAAGACCAGCGTTCTGGATCTCACCACCACCATGGTCTCGTCGGTCAGGGAGCGCGCCGATCAGGTGATCGAGGACGTTCGCAGCCAGACCACGAAACTCAACGAGGACGTGCGCGACGACACCGGGGCGATCCTGCACGAAGCCAAGACCTCGGCGACGGCGCTGCTGGAGGAAGTGAAGAAGCACACCGCGGAGGCCCGCGCCCTTCGGGATCAAGCCCGCGGCGGAGCGTGGATCGTCCTGCAGACGGACTATGGCGACCAGGATCATTACATGGGGGCGCTGAAGGGGTCGATTCTCTGCGAAGATTCGGCGCTGCGCATGGAGACGATCACCAGTGACAACCCGGACTATGATCTGCCGACGGCGGCGACGGTGCTCTATGAGGCCTCGCAACACTATCCCGCGGGGACGGTATTCCTCATTCTGGTCAACCCCGGCGCGACGCCCGCCGAGCCGGTGGTCCTGCACACGAGCAACGATCTGTACTTCGTGGGATATGACAATGGGTGTCTGGATGTGGTGGCGCGAAAATTCGGCGCCGACACACTTCGCGTGATCACGAATGCGCACAAGACTTGCACGCGGGCCGAGGCCGCGGGGTTTGCATTCACCTGGCTGGCGCCGACGGCGGCGTGGCTGGCACGGGCCGCGGATCAAACCAAGGCCTTCGAGGAAGTCGGCACGGCGAAGTCCAAATATGAGTTCCGACTGCCCGAGCCGCGCCAGGCGACGTTGGTCGGCGGCGTGCTCAAAGGAGAGGTGACCCAGTTCGACCGTTTCGGGAATGCATTGAGCAACATCCCCGCGGAACTTGTTCGGCAGAGCGGACTGCGCTTCAAGGATGAACTGCGCATCAAAGTCGGGGAACAAGAACTGACCTGTCCGTATGTGGAGCGATATGGAGACGTCGAGCCGGGTAAACCGCTGGTGGCATCCTACAATGGGTTCTTGCAATTGGCCCTCAACCGTGACAACTTCCGCAGCGTCCACAAAGTCAAGCGGGCCTCGTCCCTCGAGGTCGCCCTGGCATCGGACCGTCCTTGAGCCGCCCGGCGCGCGGTGCCTTGTACATTTGAGAAACAACACATGAAAACCATCGAGAAGGTCGCCGTCATCGGACTGGACTGCGCCGAACCTACCCTGGTTTTCGACAAGTGGATCGACCATTTGCCCAACCTGCGGCGGCTGATGCAGAGTGGAACCTACGGCGAATTGACGAGCTGTATGCCCCCGATCACCGTTCCCGCCTGGAGCTGTATGGCGTCGAGCAAGGATCCGGGAACACTGGGCATCTATGGATTTCGCAACCGGGCCGATCACTCCTATGATAAACTCAGCATTGCGACGTCGCTGGCGGTCAAGGAGCCGCGCATCTGGGACATTCTCACTACGGCGGGAAAACAGTGCATTGTCGTGGGCGTGCCGGGAACGTACCCCATCACGAAACCCATCAACGGCTGTATGATTACCAGCTTCCTCACGCCGGACACCACCGATCCCAAGATTCAGTGGACCCATCCCATTACATTGCGGAAGGAAGTCAATGATTTGGTCGGCGAGTATCTGGTGGACGTCAAAGGATTCCGTACGGACAACAAGCAATGGCTTTTGGAACAAATCCATGAGATGACCGAGAAGCGCTTTAGGGTCATCCGTCACCTGCTCAAGAGCAGGCCGTGGGATTTGTACTGGAGCGTGGAGATGGGGGTGGACCGCATTCACCACGGGTTCTGGAGTTGTATGGACCCGACCCATCATGCGCACATTCCCGGCAATCCATTTGAGCATGCCATCTTCGAATACTACAAGTACCTTGATCGAGAGATCGGCGAGACGTTGGCGTGCATGGATTTGGAGCGGACCGCCGTCTGGGTCGTCAGCGATCACGGATGCAAGACCATGGTCGGCGGGTGCATGTTTAACCAGTGGCTGGTCAACGAAGGGTACCTCCACTTCCATGCCCCGCCGAAACCGAAACAGAGGTTTGATTACAAGGACGTGGACTGGTCGAAGACGACGGCGTGGGGCGACGGAGGGTACTACGGCCGCCTGTTCATCAATAGGAAGGGGCGCGAGCCGAACGGACAGGTAGACGAGGCGTCGTACGAGAAGTTCCGCAGCGAACTGGCCCGCAAGATCGAAGACATCAAGGATGACAAGGGCAAGGTGATGGGTAATCGCTGCTACAGGCCCGAGGACATCTACGCGCGGGTCAACGGCGTGGCGCCGGATCTTGTCGTGATCTTCGGCGATCTTCGCTGGCGCTCGGTGGGGTTGGTCGGATCGGAGACCATCTACACGTTCGAAAACGACACCGGGCCGGACGACGCGAATCATGCGCAACAGGGAATGTACATTGTCACCCATCCCTCCCTGCCCGCTCGCGGGCGGGTGAACGGTCCGACGCTCTATGACGTCACTCCGACGATCCTCACTCAATTGGGAATGCGCCCCCCGGCGGACATGCGCGGGCGAGCGCTCACGTAAACCGCGAAGTTCAAAGTTCGAAGTTCGAAGAGCCAAGCCCAGACCTTGAAGCCGGCGCGCGGTAGCAAGTCAATTGTCAGTTGAAGGACATAAAGCGAGGATTGCCTGTGTACAGCACGACCGTCAAGTGGCTTTGTTTTGCAAAATTGGGTTTTTTCGCGTTTGCGCGCCGAATGCGAGAGTGCCACGGGTCGGCACGCAGGGAAGCGGGGATGCGAGTTTCCAATTACCAATTACGAATGACCAATGACCAGTTACCAGTGACGAGGGACCTGGAATCCGATCTCCCCTTTCCGCTCTCCGCCGTCCGCTGTCGGCGGTCGGCGGAGAGCCGTAGAGAATAGCTTGCGAGGTGATCGGTGGAGGGGGGCGTGGGGAGCGATCGCGCGTTCTGTTATCGGGTGTTCGGCAGGCGGGTTTTGTTCCTGCTCCCGATGGGGTAGAATGGGCGGGTCGCGTTGGGGGCGCAAGGCGCGGCGTTTTGGGGAGGGGTCCATGCGACTGAGAAGCGGGCTTGTTCCAGCCCTATCGGCGTTTTTGATCGCACCGTCCGTTGTGCATGCACAGGCGCGCCCGCTGCGGTTGTTCTTTTCGACGCGGGGACTTTCCAACGCGGAGGACCTCAACAGCGCGGCCCAAGCGCCGGATGCGGATTTGGGGGTGAATCCGGAGCTGACCGTGCTGGTAGGTCACGCGGTGCGGCTGTACATCTGGGCACAGCTTTCGCCTCCGGGCGCGCCGAACACGGCGACGTACAACGGGGTTTCTCTTCGGGCGAAAGTGAACGGTCCCGGCGCGGAGATCACCGACGTCGGGTGGTGGAACTATCTCAACACGGCGCCGAACCCCGATTACGTCCGCTGGCAGGCGATTAGCACGGACGTGAGCGGTCTTCCCACGGACGTTCAGATGAACGGGGCTGCGGTCACCACCGGGTCGGGGGTGAACAACCGGGATCTGGCGAATGCCCAAGACCAACAACATCGGCGGTTCGCCCTGGACGGCGTGACGCGGATCGACTGCACCTTGATCGGATACATCGACGTTCAAGGGAACCAAACGGGGGCGATCGAGGCGCGGTTCGCGGTGGGGAACTCGGGGATCGTGCAGCAGGGCCAAGCGGCGCAGCCGGTCCTGATGGGTTGGGGCGACGAGGGCTCGGCGCCGCCGGGGAATCAGTTTGGGGCGGATACGCCGATCGCAGATGCCGTGATTCAGGTGGTTGTGGTGCGGGCGTACGTGGACGCCAGTGCGAGGGGGGCGAACGACGGCGTGGATTGGGCGAATGCGTTTACGTCGTTGCAGTCGGCGCTGGCTTTGGGCGCAGGCGTGTCCGAAATCTGGGTCGCGGACGGCGTCTACAAACCCGGCGCTCTTCGCACGGACTCCTTCGCGCTGCTTCCCGTCGTGGCGGTGTACGGGGGTTTCTCGGGCGGCGAAACGTCCCTATCGCAGCGCCGGCCTCGGACGAACCGCACGATCTTGAGCGGCGACATCGGCACGCCGGGCAGCTCATCGGATAACAGCTTCCACGTGGTGACGACCCACGTAGGCGACGCGGGGACGGTATTGGACGGATTCACGGTCACCGGAGGAAACGCCAACGGGGCTCTGTTTCCCGACAACCTCGGGGCGGGCTTGCTCAACTCGACGGGGGAGGCCGCGATCCGCAACTGCGCGTTCCTGGGGAACCGCGCCAGCCAGGGCGGGGCGGCGATCGCCACCATCAGCACCGCGCCCAAGACGCTCACGATTTCCAACTGCACGTTTGACGGAAACAAGGCGGGGAGCTTTGGGGGGGCCATCGACATCGAGGGGAACAGTCCGACGATCCTCAACTGCACGTTCACGCAAAACTCGGCCCAGAGCGGGGGCGGGATTCACGTGTCCGGCGCGGGCGCTCCGGTCCTGACGAACTGCATTCTCTTCGACAACGGGGGGACGACGCAGGCGGATCAGGTGGTCTTCGGCAACGCCGAGCCGCGCGTAGATTACTGCGACATCCAGGGTTACACGGGATTGCCGGACGGAGCGGGGAACATCAAAGCCGATCCGAACTTCGTGGACGCCAACGGAGCGGACAACATCGTGGGCACGCTGGACGATGACCTACGGCTTGCCGCCGGCTCGCCGTGCATCGACGCGGGGAACGGGTTGGCGCCGGGTGTGGGTTTCCGCGACGCCGAGGGTCATCCGCGGGCGGTGGACGATGTGAGGACCGCGGATACGGGTGTGGCGGTGGACGGACTGGTGGTGGATATGGGGGCCTTCGAGTTCCAGGCGGCCCCGCCCGGCGAGGCGGACATCAATGGGGACGGCGTGGTCGATCTGCTGGACTTCGCGGAGCTCATGTCGCAATTCACGGGGCCGTGATCGGAGCTCGGCTAGCGCGGGAACGTGACGGGAAGAAGCCGGCTCCGCAGACGCGATGGGGTCTGCGCTTGCCTCGCGATCGCGAAGCGATGAGAATGGTACGCGCGACAAACCCTGGGCTGGAGCTTGTCGCACTGGGCGACGCCATCTGAACAAGGAAAGACCAATGGCAAAAAATCGGTTGAATCGGCTCTCTGCGTCGTGGACACTTGGCGTGGCTTCGCTGGTGGTTTGTTGCTTGTGGTCGGCGCGAGGGAATGGTGTACGCGCGGAGACTGCGGCGTCCGGCGCGCATCTGCTTTTCTTGCTCTCGGATTCGGCAGCGACGGAGAAGGAGACGCTGGCGCCTTTCGAGCGGATGACGGTACAGGCGTATCGCGAGCGGGGCACGAAGGTGACGGAAGTGTCCGGCGCGGAATTGACGAAATGGATCGAAGGTGAGGGGAAAACGTACGCCGATTCGCATAAGTATTTCCAATATCTTGCTCTGGCCAAGGGGCGAGGAGCGGACGCCGTCGGCGGGCTGTCGACGTGGGAAATTGCCCCCGAGGATGCGGGGGACTGGGGCAAGGACGCGGGCACGTACGTCCACAGTTGGGGCATCGCGGTAAGCGGATGCGCCAACAACTTCATGCTGGACCTGGTGAAAAAGGACGAGGCGCGGGCCGTTTCTCTGAAACTGACGGAGAGCGGGGATCCCTGGTCGGTCCCGACGAAGGTCGAGGCGCGGGGGTGCTCGGCTGGGGCGCCCGAATCGGACCCGACGTGGGCGATGAACAAGGGGCGGCCGTTTGTGGGCGTGGCGCTCAACGGTCGGGACGTGGTGCAGGTGACGGGCGATTCGCCGGCGGAAGTGGCCGGGATCAAGGCGGGCGATACGTTCGTTTCCTTCAACGGCAAGGAGATTCACGATCTGGGCGAGCTTCGCGAGGCGTTGACGGGAATGACTCCGGGGACGGACGTGGAGATTGAGTATCAGCACGAGGGCACGAAGGTGCAGAAGCGGCTGAGGCTTGCGGACTACCATGAGGCCGTGGACCTCAAGCAAGTGTGGGAAGCTAAGCCGCTTCCCGACTTGCAGGGGCTGGACATCGAGGGGCGCGAGGTGCGCTTGCAGGACCTCAAGGGCAAGGTCGTGCTGCTGGATTTCTGGGCAACTTGGTGCGGACCGTGCTTGCAGGAGCTTCCCCTACAACAACTCCTCTGGGAGAAGGCCAAGGACAAGGGGCTGGTGTGGATCGGGGTGAGCGTGGACGAGGATCAGGATGCATGGCGGGACTTTGTTCGGAACAATCGCCTGGGCGGTCATCAGGTCCGCAGTCCGGAATGGGCTTCGAAAATGTTCGTCAACTCCTACCCGACGGTTTTCCTTGTGGACCGATCGGGCGTGATTCGCTGCCGGGTGCATGGGGCGTCGATGGCCCAGGCGGTGATGGCGTTGCTCGAAGAACGATAGGGAACGGGCGGGGCCCGGCCGACGACCGTGGGCGTTGCCCACGGCGACGGTCGATCAGCCCTTTAGCAGCCCGCTGAAGAACATGCGGCACGGGTTCTGAACCCGTACTTTCACCGGTTGGAAACCGGTGCCACACTCCATTGCATATTTTTTTGAACCGTCCGTCGGGGTTGCCTCGTGATGGCGAGGCGTTGAGAATGGTATGCGGTCAATGCCTCAGCTGGGCTGGTCCAAGGAGCAACGCCATCTGGACAGGAAACGACCCATGGGAACAAATCGGTTGCATCGGCTCACAGTGTCGTGGACGCTTGGGGCGGCCTCGTTGTTGGCGTGCGGCCTGTGGTCGGCGCGAGGGGATGGCGCCCACGTGGAAACCGCGGTGTCCGCGCCGCACCTACTCTTTTTGTTGTCTGACCCGACGGCGACAGACCAGGCGACGCTGGCGCCTTTCGAGCGGTTGACGGTTCAGGCGTATCGCGAGCGGGGCACGAAGGTGACGGAAGTGTCCGGCGCGGAATTGACGAAATGGATCGAAGGTGAGGGGAAACCGTACGCCGAATCACACAAGTATTTCCAATACGTTGCGCTTTGCACGTCGCGCGGTGCGGATGCCGCGGGCGAGCTGACGGCGTTCGAGATTGTCCCCGAGGAGACCGGAATCTGGGGCCGGGAAGCGGGCACGTACGTTTATGGCTGGGGCCTCGCGGTGAGCGGATGCACGAAGAGTTGGGTAACACCCCTGACCAAAAAGGACGAGCCCCAGGCGATCCCTTTGCACCTGACCGAAAACGGTGATCCTTGGTCCATCCCGACGAAGATCGAGGCGCCCTGGTATGCGGCGGGGGCACCCGAGTCGGCCCCGTCGTGGGTGATGAACAAGGGGCGGCCGTTTGTGGGCGTGGCGCTGAGGGGCCGGGACGTGGTGACGGTGACAGCGTATTCGCCGGCGGAGGCCGCGGGGATCAAAGGGGGCGATACGTTCATTTCCTTCGACGGAATGGAGATTGACGACCTGCGCGACCTGCGATGCGCCCTTGAGGGTCGGACTCCGGGGACGGAAGTGGAGATTGAGTATCAGCATGAGGGTGCCGCAGTTCGGAAACGACTGAGGCTGGCAGACTATCATGATGCCGTGGACCTCAAACAAAAGTGGGTAGACAAACAAGTTCCCGACTTGCAGGGGCTGGACATCGAGGGGCGCGAGGTGCGCTTGCAGGACCTCAAGGGCAAGCTGGTGCTGCTGAACTTCTGGGCTACTTGGAACAAAGGGTCTTTGGGGGAGCTTCCTCTGCAACAACTCCTCTGGGAGAAGGCCAAGGATCGGGGCTTGGTGTGGGTCGGCGTGAGCGTGGATGAGGACCAGGATTTGTGGCGGGACTTTGTTCGGCACAATCGGCTGGGCGGTCATCAGCTCCGCAGTCCGGAATGGGCTTCGAAAATGTCCCTCCATTCTTCTTCGACGATTTTCCTTGTGGACCGATCGGGTGTGATTCGCTGCCAGGTGAATGGATCTTCGATGGCCCAGGCGGTGATGGCGTTGCTCGAAGAACGATAGGGAACGGGCGACTCCCGTCCAGCCGGCGAGCGCCGCGGATAAACCGCGACGCTACATGAAAACAACGGACGCTCGAATCGATCAGCCCTTCAGGCTGAAACAACTCCGCGGGCATCCCAAAATTCTCGAAGGAACCAAAATTTTCTTTGGGGGGACTTGCTTTTCCTTTTGTTTGGTGTATGTTTGGTATAGGAGGATAAGAGCGGCGTGACGGGCTACGCTCAAAGAGGGGTGGAGGGGCGCGGAGCGTCGCGGGCGGATGGGGATGAGACCATTCGCCGGCTGCGGGAGCAGTTGGAGCGGTATCAGGGTGATCGAGCTCTGCGGAGCGGGTGGCGACGGCGTTCTATTGCCACGGGCTTGGCCCCGCTGGATGCCGCTTTGCCTCACGGCGGATTGCCTTGCGGCGCGGTGACGGAGCTTTTTTGCGATTCGCCCGGAGCGGGGGCGACGTCGCTGGCCATGCGGATCGCGGGGCGGTGTCTCTTTGAGCGCGCTCTTCCACCCCCTCACCCTGCCCTCTCCCCCAGAGGGGGAGAGGGGGTTGAGACCGCCGGAGGGGCAGAGGGGTTTGCGGTTGGGAAGGGCTCGCACGCCTGCGATGGCGAGAGTGAGACCGACGACGGCACAACCGCCAAGGATGGACGGGTGATGATCTTGGTCGACTCGGTGGGCGATTTTTATCCTCCGGCGCTGGCGTCGTATGGGATCGGGTTGGATCGCGTGGTGGTGATTCGTCCGCGGAACGAAAAGGACGCCTTCTGGGCGGTGGATCAATCGCTGCGTTGTCCCGCGGCGGGGATGGTGTTCGCGTCGCTGGGGACGCTGAACGATCGTCTGGCCCGGCGCTTGCAGCTTGCCGCGGAGAGCACGGGAGGCTTCGCGGTGATCCTGCGGCCTGTGCGACAACCCACGCACCGCTTCGCGGCCGTTCAGATGCGCGTGGAAAGCGTGCCGCCGCTGTCCGCGGAGGATTGCCTCATTCGCAGGTGTCGCCTCACGTTGCTCACGGTCCGGGAAGGGAGTCCCGTGGAGCCGTTTCTGGTGGATCTCGACGATGAAACGGACGCTGGCTCTCTATCTGCCGTACCTGTCGACCGACCGGCGGCGAGAACGGGATGAAGACGGGGAATTGCCAATTGCCAATTGCCAATTGCCGATTTGTCCCCTCACCCCCAATTGGCAATCGACAATTGGCAATCGGCAATCTGGGGGGCGAATCCCCGTCGTTACCGTGGCACCGCAGGGACAAACTCTGCGGGTGGTGCATGTTGATCTTGCGGCGAGAAATGTGGGCATTCGCGCGGGGCAGACCTTGGCCGAGGCCAGGGCGACGGCGCCGGAGCTGGTCTGTTTCGACGACGATCCGCTCGGCGACCGGCAGCGGTTGGAGGCGCTGGCCGTCTGGGCGCAGTGTCTATCCCCCGTCGTACACATCGAAGGGGAGGACACGCTGCTGGTCGATGTCGGCGGTTGTGAGCGGCTCTTCGACGGAGAGAAAAACCTTTTGCGGAAGGCGTGGGAGGGGGTCGAGTCTTCGCGGTTCACGGTGCGTGGCGCGATCGCGGACACGCCGGGGGCGGCCTGGGCTCTTGCTCATGCCCACCCGGACGGGGCGGTGATCGCGGAACCCGGCCGATCGCTTGCGGAGTTGGCGGCATTGCCGACGTGGTCGCTGCGGATCGATCCGCCGGCGGTGGCGGCTCTGGCGTCGGTGGGGGTGCGGACGATCGCGTCGCTGTTGCACCTGCCGCGTTCGTCGCTGGTATCGAGGTTCGGGCAGGGGGTCTTGGACCGCATCGACCAAGCTTTGGGCGATTTGCCCGAGGTCCTCACCCCCTACCGTCCGCAGGCGGCGTTGACCAGTTCCTTGGATTGGGGAGCGCCGATCGGCGACTGGCAAATCCTGGCCGAGGCCGTTCGCCGGGCGACGGAGGATTTCTGCGCCCAACTCGGGCGGCGCGTGGCGGGCGTGCGGCAAGTGTTTGTCACTTTCGCCTGTCCACAGGAAGTGCCGGAGGGCGGCACTTGGACTCGGGCGATCACCTTGGACCTATGTCTTTCGCGGCCCACGCGCTCCGCGCGGCGTTTGCACGAATTGCTGCGGGTGCGCCTGGAGGAGTTGCGTCTGCCCGCTCCGGCGGAATCGCTGACGGTTTGGGCTTCGCGCTGCGAGCCGTTGGATGACCCGCAACAGGAGTTTTTCAATACCGAGGCGACGGACGGGCGGGCGCTGGGCGATCTGCTGGATCGGTTGGCTTTGCGGCTCGGTGCGGCGGGCGTGGTGCGTGCGGAGTCGGTCGGCGATTATCAACCGGAACGGGCGTTTCGGTATGTGTCTGTTGTAGGAAGCGACGCCGCTACGTCGCCTGCCCAGAACGGCGCACGACGTAGAGGCGCGCCACCCACGGCCCGCCGCGTCGCCCGTGGCGACGCTCTGGGGACGACGCTCCCTCCTCGGTCGCGTCGTCGGGGTGGCGCTACATTGGCGGGTTCTCAGGGCGACTCGGCAACGGGTCCGCGGCCGGTGCGCTTGCGGATGCAACCGGTTCCGATCGTGGCGATGTCGGTGGTGCCCGACGGTCCGCCGATCGCGTTTCGCTTTCACGGCGTGCAACACACCGTGGTACAGAGCGTGGGCCCGGAGCGCATCGAGACCGGTTGGTGGCGAGGCCCGCACGTGCGCCGCGATTATTACCGCACCACCACCGACGACGGGCGAAAGTCATGGCTATTTCGGGATCGGAAGACGGGACAATGGTTTCTTCATGGATGGTTTGACTGAGCCCGTGAGCACGGCGCCCCTCCATGCCCGACAAACCCGATTACCACAAGCGCGCCCATCCGGCCGGTGGACTGCGGCATAGTCTAACCACCGTCGGTTACCCTACATCGCGGGCAGCGACGGGATATGCAGAGCTGCAGTGCAAGAGCAATTTCTCCTTTCTGCGCGGAGCGTCGCATCCCGAAGAACTGGTCGAGCAGGCGGCGAAGCTGGGATATGCGGCCATCGCACTGACCGATGAGAACACGCTGGCGGGCGCCGTGCGGATGCACTGTGCGGCGAAGTCGGCCAACCTCAAACTCATCATCGGAGCGGAGATCACGCCCGTGGATGCCCCGCCCATTCTTCTTTATGCGGCGGATCGTGCGTCGTATGGGCGACTGGCGCGGATCATTACCCAAGGCCGCTTGCGGGCCGCCAAAGGCGAATGCCACATCACTTTGGAAGACATTGCGCAACATGCCGAGGGACTTGTCGGAGCTCTCGTCGGTAACGCACTGGCTTCGGCGCATCCTGGTCTCTACCGCCCGCAGTTACCAATTACCAATTACCAATTACCGAATAGCGCTCGTAACTATCGCGCCGTTTTTGCGGATCGCCTTTATCTTGCCGCCAGTGTTCATGGGGGGGCGGATGATCGGGAACATCTTTTCAAGATGAATCGGATCGCGCGATCGCTGCGCATTCCGATGGTGGCGACGAATGATGTTCACTACCATGTATGCGGGCGGCGCTTTCTGCAGGACGTTCTGACTTGTATACGGCGGAAATGCACACTGGAGTCGGCGGGAAAGGTATTGTTCGCCAATGCGGAGCGGCATCTGCGGTCCGTGGAGGAAATGGAGCGGTTGTTCGCGGATTATCCCGAGGCGCTGGCGCGGACGACGGAGATTGCGGAGCGTTGCCGATTCTCCCTGGACGAGTTGCGTTACGAATATCCCGAGGCGCTGTGTCCGCCCGATCGCTCGCCGGAGGAGTATCTGGCGGAATTGACGTGGGCGGGGGCAGATGCCCACTACCCCGCGGGCGTGCCGGAGAAGGTGCGGCGGCTGGTTGGACATGAACTGGCCTTAATCGGGCGGCTCGAATATGAACCGTATTTTCTTACTGTGTGGAATATCGTCCAGTTTGCACGATCGCGCGGCATCTTGTGTCAGGGTCGCGGCAGTGCGGCGAATTCGGCGGTGTGCTACTGCCTGGGCATTACCAGCGTCGATCCGGACCGCGTAGAAATGCTGTTCGAGCGTTTCGTCAGCGCCGAGCGCAACGAGCCCCCGGACATTGACGTGGACTTCGAGCACGAGCGGCGCGAGGAAGTGTTTCAATATATCTATGGGAAGTACGGCCGGGAGCATGCGGGCATCGTGGCCGAGGTGATTACCTATCGCCCGCGATCGGCCATTCGCGACGTGGGGAAAGCGTTGGGACTGTCGCGCGATCGCGTGGACCTTCTGGCCAAAAAGCACGACTGGTGGGATCGGCAGGCACTTCCGGAGGAATTCCTGCGCGAAGCGGGGTTGGACCCCGCCGATCGCACGATGCAGATGCTCATTCGACTGGTCCGGCAAATCGTGGGGTTTCCACGCCATTTGTCGCAGCATGTGGGCGGATTCGTCATTACCCGCAAGCCATTGTGCGAGATGGTTCCCCTCGGAAACGGCGCCATGCCGGATCGGACGTTCATCGAATGGGATAAAGATGACATTGATGCATTGGGAATTCTGAAGATTGATTGTTTGGCACTAGGAATGCTGACCGCGATTCGCAAATGCCTTGAGCTTTGGGGTGAAGGGACGAAGGGACGAAGGGACGGAGGGACGAAGGGGCATGGGGACGTAGGGACGGAGGGATGGAGAGATCGGGAAACGAAGAGGAGAGGGCATGTCGAGGGCGATGGGCGGCATACGCACGTCGCCGAATTGGGGCGACCCTTGACGGCGGATGCGGCGCTCGGTATCTCTGGAGGTCCGAATGGAATCGCCCAAGACATTCCGCGATCTGATTGCTTGGCAGAAGAGCGTGGAACTCGCCAAGATGGTGTATCAGGCTTCGCGCGATATGCCGGACAGCGAGCGTTTCGGACTGACGATGCAGATGCGGCGGTCGGCCGTATCCGTACCCTCGAACATTGCCGAGGGCAATGCTCGGCAGACTCGCAAGGAGTACCTGCGCTTTCTTTTTGTGGCCCGGGGGTCTCTGGCGGAATTGGAGACGCAGCTCACGATCGCCAAACAACTTCATTTGTTGAGCGTCCCGAAGCAACTGAGCGATCTCCTGGCAGAAACGGACCGCGTTCTTCAGGGGCTCATTCGGGCCTTGCAGCGCAAGACAAAACCCTCAGATTAGTCTTAGACCATCCGTCATCTTCCGCCTCCGAATTCTCCGTCCCTTCGTCCCTCCGTCCCTTCGTCCCTTTGTCCCTCAGGGACATTCCGGCAGAGGATCCGGCGGTTTACGATATGATCTGCAAAGCCGACACTGTAGGGGTTTTTCAGATCGAGAGTCGGGCGCAGATGAGTATGTTGCCCCGACTGAAGCCGCGGAATTATTACGATCTGGTCATTGAGGTGGCGATTGTGCGTCCGGGGCCTATTCAGGGCGGGATGGTGCATCCGTATTTGCGGCGGCGCAGTGGAAAGGAAGCGGTCACTTATCCCAATGACGCCATTCGTGCGGTGCTCGAGCGAACCCTGGGGGTGCCGCTTTTTCAAGAACAGGCCATGCGCCTGGCGATCGTCGCGGCAGGTTTTACTCCGGGCGAGGCGGATCAGTTGCGGCGGGCGATGGCCGCGTGGCGGCGGGACGGAGAGATCAGCGGCTTTCGGACCAAACTCATCGAGGGAATGAAGGGCAATGGACTGTCGCAGGAATTCGCGGAACGGTGCTTCGAGCAAATCTGCGGATTCGGCGAGTATGGTTTTCCGGAGAGTCACGCGGCGTCATTCGCACTGCTGGTGTATGTGTCTGCGTGGCTGAAGCGATATCATCCCGCGGCGTTTTGCGCCGCGTTGCTGAATTCGCAACCGATGGGGTTCTATCAGCCGGCGCAGTTGGTGCGGGATGCGATTAAACACGGAGTGGCGGTGCAGGGGGTGGATGTGAACTATAGTGGGTATGATTGCCGGCTTGAGGATTGCCGATTTCCGATTTCCAATTTCCAATTGCCAATGACCAATTACCAATTACCTATTTCCCAGGGTTCATCTGATCCTGTCGCCTCCAGCACCCATCCGCCGGCGAGTGCCGAGGATATCGCTCTGTGGGGTGTCAGCGGACCCGCGGTTCGATTGGGGATGAGGCTGGTGAAGGGGATTTCGCGGGAACAGGTGGCGGGCATCGAACGGGCGCAGGCGACGGGTCCGTTTCGTTCGGCAGCGGACGTGGTGCGGCGGAGTGGAGCTTTGCGGGCGACGTTGGCGCGGTTGGCGGCCGCCGATGCGTTCCGCTCTCTGGGTCTGGATCGTCGGCAGGCGGTGTGGGAAGTGCTTGCGATCGAGGATGAGCCGCCGCTGCTGGCGAATGTGGAAGCGGATGAGCCGCGGCCGTCCCTTCCCGCGGAGACGCTGCCGGACGTCGTTCTAGCGGATTACGACACGATGGGCCTTTCGCTGAATGCCCATCCCATGTCACTCATCCGCGAGGAGTTGGATCGGTTAGGAGTTTGTCGTAACCAGGAATTGCAAACGGCGCGGCAAGGGCGGGAGATGAAAGTCTCGGGGATCGTGCTGGTTCGGCAGCGTCCCTCGACGGCCAACGGAATCCTATTCTGCACGTTGGAGGATGAGACGGCGACGGCCAACCTGATCATCCGCCCCAACGTGTACGAGAAATATCGCCCCGCAGCGCGCGGAGCGGCGGCGCTGATCGCCCACGGCCGCGTCGAACGCCAGGACGGGGTCGTTCATCTGCTCGTGCAACACCTGGAAAACGCCGTCGAGGGGCTAGCCCCGCTGCGGACCCAGTCGCGGGATTTTCATTGACGACGGGCGACATTACACTTGCACGGTCTTGACCCCGCGCTTGCCCTGGACGCTTCGCGTAAAGGGGGAGCCGCTTGGGGTTCGGACCGTACGCCACCGCGCCACCCACAAGGGGTGGCGCTACAGCGTGGGCCGGGCGTCGATACAGAGCGGACGAGGTCGAGGATTAGTAGAACGCAACCGTGGCGATTTTGGATTCACTGGCGGAAAGGCTCCGCGGGCGGTTCATCGTGCTGGATGGACTGGACGGCTCGGGCAAATCCACGCAGCACAAGCGGCTGGAATCGGAGCTTTCGGCGTGCGGGGTGGCGGTGGTTTCGTGCCGCGATCCGGGCGGGACGGGGATCGGGGACCGCATTCGCTCCGTGCTTCTGGACTACGATTTGAGCGAGATGGACCGCAATTGCGAGACCATGCTGTTCATGGCTTCGCGTGCGCAGCTTGCGGCGGAGGTGATCCGGCCCGCGCTTTCGGCGAAGAAAACGGTGCTGTGCGATCGGTTTGTGAGTTCGACGTGTGCGTACCAGGGTGCGGCGGGGTATGATCCTCGGCGGGTGGTGGAGTTGGCACGCTACGCGCTGGATGAGCTTTGGCCGGACCTGACCGTGATTCTGAACATTCCCGTCGAGGAGGGTTTCGCCCGAATCGGCCGTAAGCCGTCGCACGCGGGTCGCAGGCGGCGAGCGCAAGTCGAGGGTCAAGTGCTTTTCGACGGAGCCACGCCGGCGGACGCAATGGAGGCCCGGTCGATCGAGTTTTACCGTCGCGTACACGATCTTTTCCAGGAGTTGCCGTCCTATTATCCCGCACCGACGGCGGTCGTCGACGCTTCGGCCGACGCGGAAACCGTATACACCCGCATCATCGAGGCGCTGACGCGTGCCCTGCGCTGAGGTTCAACATCAGGAGGAGGCGCAGAGGCGCCTGGATCGTGCTTTCCGCGCGGCGCGGATGGCCCATGCCTACATTTTTCACGGGCCCGAGGGCGTGGGGAAGGAAACGTTGGCGCGGGGGTTGGCGCAGCGGCTTCTGTGCGCACACCAAGGCGACCGGTCGCGAGGGGACGTGCCTTCGGCGACGACGAGCCTCGCAGCGCCGCAGCACGGTTGCGGGTTGTGCGAGGACTGTCGCCTCGTCGCGGCGGATACGCATCCCGATTTGCACCTCATCTATCGTCAGTTGTATCGCGCGCATCCCGACCCGGACGTACGGAAGCGGCGGGGTTTCGAGCTAACCGTGGACGTGGTGCGCTATTTCGTGGTGGACAAAATCGCCTTGACGCCGCATCGCGGACGGGCCAAGGTGTTCATCATTCGCGGTGCGGAAGATATGACGCCGCAGGCCCAGAATGCACTGCTCAAGACGCTGGAGGAGCCGCCCGGCGCGGCGTTTCTGATTCTGCTGACGAGCACGCTGGACGGATTGCTTCCCACGGTGCGATCGCGATGCCAAGTCGTTCCTTTCGGGACGCTTCCGGCGGCTTATATCCGCGGGCGGCTGGCGGAGCTTCGACCGACGGCGGCATCGGACGAACTCGCATGGTGCAGCGCTACGTCGGGTGGAAGTCTGGGGCAAGCGGTCGTGTATGTCGATGACGGGTTGTTCGAACTCAACCGGCAAGTCATCGAACCGTTGGGGCGTATCCGTGAGTTGGATGCCCTGGCGACGGCAAAGGCATGGACGGAGCTTGCGGCGGGATTGGGAGAGCGGTACCGAAAGCGGGACCCGGAGATGACGGAGACGGAAGCGCTGCGGTCGGGGATCAGGTCGGTTCTGCGTCTGGCGGCGGACGGGTATGCGGAAGGTCTGCGGAGCGCTGTGGGGTCGTGGACGGTTGCAGAGGGGCGCGTGACGGCAACGCCGGATGTGGAAGGGGCGTCGAGGGCGATTCGGCGACTTGTGGAGGCCGAGCGACAACTGGACCTGAACGCGAATACGCAGCTTTGTTTGGAGACGTTGGCTTTCGATCTTGGCGAAATTGCTTCCGGACGTGGAGGCGTTGCTTCGCGATCCCGCGCGGTCACGGCGTAAGGATAGGTTATGTTAGCCGCAAGTACATCTGACCGAATGCGAAGAGACCTGTTCGTGGCGCTTTCTTGCGCGGCGTTGGGGATCGTGGGGACGACGAGGGCTGCCGACCGCCCCACCGCTTTGCTGCTTACCGGCGCGCGGGTGCTGGACCCGGCGGCCGGGGAACCGCGCGACGGCTTGCAGATTCTCATCGAGGGCGGGCGTATCACCGACGTTTCACCCGCGCCGGGCGGAGCGGGCCAGGCGGAGCGCGTCGATCTGAAGGGGCTGACGGTCCTGCCCGGGTTGATCGATCTGCACTCGCATCTGTTGCTTCACCCCTACAACGAGACCGCCTGGGACGATCAGGTGCTGCGTGAGTCGTTGGAACTTCGGACCATCCGCGCCGTCGTATCGGCGAAAACGACGCTGGCGGCCGGGTTCACGACGTTGCGGGACCTGGGGACGGAGGGGGCGGGGTTCGCGGACGTGGCTCTGCGCGATGCGATTGCGCAGGGGATCATCGAAGGGCCACGGATTTTCGCCACCACCCGGGCGATCGTGGCCAGCGGGTGCTATGGGCCGAGCGGGTTCGATCCGCGTTGGGATGTTCCCAAAGGGGCGCAGGTGGCCGACGGCGTGGACGGGGTGCGTCGCGCGGTGCGGGAACAAATCGCCGCGGGCGCGGATTGGATCAAGGTCTATGCCGATTACCGTCGCCGGCCCGAAGCCGCGGCGACGGCGACGTTTTCGCAGGAAGAGTTGGATGCCCTGGTAGCGGAGGCGCGGAGCGCGCGGGTTCCCGTCGCGGCGCACGCGTTCACGGAGGAGGCGATCCGGCGGGCGGTGCTGGCCGGGGTTTCCACGATCGAACACGGGTTCAACGCCACCGAGGAAGTGTTGGCTTTGATGCGGGATCGCGGTGTGGTGTTGTGTCCGACGCTGGCTGCCGCCGATGCCATGGCGCGGTACCGGGGATGGAAACCAGGTATGCCCGACGATCCTCAAGTGCGGGAGACCAAGGAGATGTTCGCGAGGGCGCTTCGCGTCGGAGTAACCATCGCCTGCGGGAGCGACGTGGGGGTCTTTCCGCACGGTGAGAACGTGCGAGAGTTGGAACTGATGACGGCCTATGGGATGCCACGGCTGGAGGTTCTGCGGGCCGCGACGGTGACGGCCGCCAAGGTACTTGATCGGTCGGCTGACCTGGGTCGGGTCGCATCGGGGGCGGTCGCAGATTTGATCGTCGTTCGCGGGAATCCGTTGGAAAGCTGGGATTCCCTCCGTGCTCCGATCGTGGTTGTCAAAGAGGGCCGGATCGTCGTCGATCGACGATGAAGCGCGGTCGCCGCTTGATCGGGGGACTTGGTCGGTCGAGGATAAGGTCATGATCGCATGTGAGGCCGCTGAGTTCCGCATCCTATCCAAACTCCTCCAGGAGGGGACGCTGACGCATGCCGGACTTGTTTCGTTGCGCCGGGAGTCAGAAATCAGCGGGCTGCCGTTGGTGGAAGTGCTGCAATCGAACGATCTGTTCAGCGAGGCCGCCGTCGCCCAAGTCTACGCGGAGATGACCGGTCTGCGGTTCCTCGATCTCACCCGTCGCCCGCCGACGCGGGCGTGGGTGCTCACGCTTCCGGAAAACATCGCCCGTCGCAAGAACTGTCTGATTTTCGGGGAGGTGGGTTCGGACCTGGTGGCGGTGGTGGCGGATCCGACCGATCCCTCGGTGCAGACGGCGATCCAGTCGCGCTTCGAGAGACCGATCCAGTATGTGATCAGCCCTCGCTACCAGATTCTGGAAGTGATCCAGGAGATTTACGGAACGGCTCGGGCCCAAGGCGCTCGCATGACGAGCGTAGCGCCGGTGGCGACGTCCGTGGCCACGGCGACGGCGTCGGGACTGAACATGGTGGAAGTGCTGGACAGCATCGTGGATGAGGCCGTGGATCGGCGGGCGAGCGACATTCACGTGGAGCCGGAGGACGACCGGTTGCGGATTCGCCTGCGGATCGACGGGCGGATGATCGAGGCCCGGGCCTATCCGTTGGATGCGGCCCAGTCCCTGACCTCGCGCATCAAAGTGCTGACCAATTTGGACATCACCGAACGTCGCAAACCGCAGGATGGGCGGTTCACCAAGCGGAGCTTCGATCAGGACATCGACATTCGTGTGGCCATCATTCCCACGGCCCGCGGCGAACGCGTCACCCTGCGACTCTTGTCTCAGGACCGCAGCCAGTTGACGCTCGAGACGCTGGGCATGAGCCTGGAAATGCGCCAGGCGTTCGAGCGGCTGATCCACCGACCCTACGGAATCATCCTGCTCACCGGGCCGACGGGAAGCGGAAAAACCACCACTCTGTATGTCGCCCTGCAACGGATCAACACGGTGGATCGGCATATCATCACCATCGAAGACCCGGTGGAATACCACATTCCGGGGGTCAACCAGGTAGCCGTCGATGCCGAATTTGGGGTGTCGTTTTCGCACGCCCTGCGAAGTATTTTACGTCACGACCCGGACGTCATCATGGTGGGGGAAATCCGCGACGAAGAGACGGCGCATCTGGCGTTGGAGGCGTCTCTTACGGGTCACCTGGTTTTTGCGACCCTGCACACCAACTCGGCGGTGGGAGCGGTGACTCGACTGCTGGACATGGGCTGCGAGCCGTACCTTTTGGCCAGTGCGATCATCGGGGTGATGGCGCAACGCCTGGTCCGCAAGATATGCACCAACTGCAAGCGCGGTTACGAGCCCGGCGAGGCGGAATGCCGGATCATGGGCATCCCCCGCGAGCGAACGGGGGTGCAGATTTTCCGGGGCGGGGGCTGCTCGCGTTGCCTACGAACCGGGTACTATGACCGGGTGGGGGTCTTCGAGTTCGTGCCCTTCGATACCGGTTTGGCGGCCCTCGTGACCGAAAAAGCAACCACGGACATCCTCCAGCGTCATGCCGCGGAGCACGGGGCGATTACCCTGCGCGACGACTCCATCACTAAGGTCCGTGAAGGGTTGACGACACTCGAAGAAGCGCTCCGCGTCACCGTGTATAGCGAATAGCCCTCATCCTGCGACGCGCGTCTCATGGCAAGAAACCCGCCCAATGTGTCCGCCACAGCGACGGTTTTCAGTGTTGCTTGTGCATTTGTATGGTAACGGTGGCGCAGTTTATCCTTCCCCCTCGAATGGCGTGACTGAGAACGAGTGATTGGCTCCCCTCGAATGGGGGCGATGGCGATCCAAAATGGGCGCGGACTGGGGCTCTTTGAGGGGATTGGATGGGGTGTCGCCGCCGGTTTCTACCCTTAATTTGGAATTTCCCAAAAATAGACTTGCAATGCAGCGCCGTCCTGCATAGGTTGTGCCCTCTGTAGGGAGGAAATGTATCTATGTCCCATGGCGCGGCGGACGCGCAGTGCGTCTCATCGGGCGTTGAACCTCCCAACACCTGACGGATGCATACGAGTACGTAACGAAAGGAGAACATACTATGGCACCGGGGTCGTTCAAATGTTCCAAATGTGAGCGTACGTTTTCGATGGCCGCGCACCTGGCTCGGCATCAGAACACCATCCACAACGCGGGCGGGAAGCGCAAACCGGGTCGGAAGTCGAAGATGAAACGTCGTCCCGGTCGACCCGCTGGGCCAGGTCGCCCGGCGAAGCGTCGAGTGGGACGCCCGCGTGGGAGTCTGGGCGCGGCGGCCATGAGCCGCGGGTTGGGCGGCGACGGGGCCATGCGTTTGTTGGGGCACATGCAAGGCTATTTCGCGCAACTCAATGCCCGCCGCGCGGCGCTGGATACGCAGATCGCCGGGATCGAGAGCGCCATCGGCTCGATGGGCGGGAAGTTGCGGGCAAGCGCTTCGGGCTTGGGCGGAAAACGCCGCGGAAGGCCGCCCTTGACGGCGGCGTCGGCGAGCGGTCGAGGCGCACGGCCTGGGTCGCTTCGTGACAGCATCGTTCGCGTGCTTCGCCAGCGGGGTTCGGCGCTGAGCCCTAAGGAGATCGCGGCGAGCGTGGTCAAGGCGGGATACAAGTCGAAGTCCAGCGATCTGGCGCGGGCGGTGAACAACACGCTTCCGAAAGTCGCGGGAATCCGGAAGATCGGTCGCGGGCTCTACAGCGCGTAGGGACCGCGGCACGGCGCCTGGGGGCAGCCGGTGGCGAATGTCCGATGACGAATTGGAGTTCGTAGACTGGCTGACGCGGCAGGCTCGTGAGCATCGGGACATGGTGCTCGGGCTGGGCGACGACATGGGCGTCGTTCGATGGTCCGGCGGGCGAGTGTTGATCTCGTCCGACATGTTGCTGGACGGCGTACATTTTGAGACCGGACGGCATTCGTATGCGCAAATCGGGCGGAAAGCCCTGGCGTGCGGTCTGAGCGACTGCGCCGCGATGGCGGTCCGTCCGGTGGCGGCCACGGTATCGGTTGCTTTGCCCCGCGGGATGTCGCTGTCCGACGCCCAGGCGATGTACGGCGGCATTTTTGCGCTGGCGGAAGAATTTGAGGTAGCCGTCGCGGGCGGGGACACGACGCGATGGGACCACCCCCTGGCCGTCGATCTGGCGATCGTCGCGGCGCCGTTTGACGGGATTGAACCGGTCACCCGCTCCGGGGCGCGGGCGGGCGACCGGTTGTTCGTTACCGGCCCCCTGGGCGGCAGTATCCTCGGACATCACACGGCGTTCATTCCGCGCGTGCGCGAGGCGCAGACGATCGCCCGGGCCTTGGGGAACCGGTTGCACGCGATGATGGACATTAGTGACGGGCTTTCCCTCGATTTGTGGAGAATGTGCCAGGCCTCGGGCGCCGGGGCCGTGCTCGATGAACGCCAACTGCAAGCAGTTTTGAGCGACGATGCCCAACGACTCGCCCGGGAGGACGGGCGTTCGGCGCTGGAACACGCTCTCGGCGATGGGGAGGACTATGAGCTTCTTCTGGCCGTCGAAGGCGACGCCCCGCAGGCCGACGTTCCGCTCTTTTACGTGGGAACGGTCACGGCGCGCGGGTTGGAAATGCGCGATGCACACGGCGTCGTCACGCCGCTGAGTCCTCGTGGGTTTGTACATTAGTCGCCAGGTCCGAGGGAGTCCGTTGCCTGCCACGATTCACATCGGCCACTGGGAAACGAGTTCGCCGGCATTGACATTGGATTGGGGGGCGGCGTTGGGGCGGGTGATGCCGGGCGGGCTGACCGTCGCGTTGGTCGGTCCGTTGGGTGCGGGGAAGACGCAGCTCGTGAAGGGCATCGCGGCGGGCAACGGCGTCGGCGATCCACGCGAGGTTACCAGTCCGACGTTCACGCTGATCCATGAATACCACGGTCGGGTCAAACTCTACCACATCGACGCCTACCGGCTGAGAGGTCCGCCGGAGCTGACGGCACTGGGTTTTGAGGAAATGGTGGACCCCCAGACCGTGGTGGTCGTGGAGTGGGCCGACCGCGTGCGCGGGGTCCTTCCCACCGACGCTTTGTGGATCGAGATCGACGCGGTTGGAGAGACCGCGCGGCGTATCACCGTACAGGCGGGCGGTCCGTTGGCGAGTCGTTGCCTCGCGGCGCTACGCGAAGCGCCTGTTTGACGCACCCCCGAACCGTTCCTACTCTCCCACTCCACAGACCGGCCGGGGTGGGTTTGCGCGGGCAATCCCACGGCGGTCGTTTCGGTGAGGTGTCCTCTTGCCCCGACCGTTCGGCAGACGATTCAACGAGCTGCGACCCGTGGAGATCATCCGCGGCTATACACAGAACGCCGCGGGTTCGGTGTTGATCCGCGCGGGACGTACGTGGGTGCTTTGTACGGCCTGTTGGGAGTCCGGCGTGCCCAAGTGGAAGGTCGGCCAGGGCGGCGGATGGGTGACGGCCGAGTATGACATGCTGCCCGGCGCCACCGGAGAGCGCAGAAAGCGGAATCGGACCAGCGTGGACGGGCGTTCGCAGGAGATTCAGCGCCTCATTGGACGATCCCTGCGGGCAGTGGTGGACTTGGATCGACTGGGCGAAAACTCGATCCTCGTGGACTGTGACGTTCTCCAAGCCGACGGAGGGACGAGAACGGCGGCCATCACCGGTGCGTATGTGGCCGTCTGCGATGCCGTGCGCAAGGCCATCCGGGACAGAGTCATCGCACGATCTCCCATCCACGATTCGGTGGCGGCGGTGAGTGTGGGCAAGGTCGGGGGGCGCATGTTGTTGGACCTGGACTATGCAGAGGACGTGGAGGCCGAGGTGGATATGAACGTGGTCATGACCGGCGCGGGGCGGTTCATCGAGGTGCAAGGCACGGGCGAAAAGTCCACCTTCGTTCGGGGCGAGCTGGATCGCATGTTGGGACTCGCGTCGCGCGGAATCCGGCAACTCGTGGGGGCTCAAGAGAAGGCACTCCGCAAGCGGTTGGGCAAGAATGAGTGAGGCGAGGGACGTTCTGGACATGCCGCATCATCGGCGTTGGGGGATCGCGGTCGGCGTTCTCCTTTGCGCTGCGTCGGGTTGCGCCAGCCACGTACCCACCGGCGCATCACGGGCCGGTCGAGGCGTTCCCTGGACCATCCTATGTTTGGAACTTGAGGGTCCGGAGCGGGCCGCACGAATCACGCAGTTTGCCGAGACGCTACGCCGCACGCCGGGGATTCGCGCCGGCGATGTTTTCACGCGGGATGAGTCCGACGGTTTCGTTCGCCTGTATTACGGAACCTATTATCGCAAGATGGACACCCAAACGCGCAAGCGGACCCTCCCCGCGCAGCTCCAGAGCGACGTAGAGCTGGTGAAGCAACTGGGGGACGACTCCGGCCGGCGCTACTTCGTGCGGGCGATGATGGTCCCCATGCCCCAAGCCGAAGCGGGCAATCCGTCGTGGAACCTGGCCGCGCAGCGTGCGGCGTATTCGCTGCAAGTGGCGGTGTTCGAGCCGAGCAACGACTTTTGGGAATGCAAGCAGGCCGCGGGGGAATACTGTGCGTATCTGCGAAAAAAAGGGTATGAGGCCTATTACCACCACTCCTCGGCATCGAGCGCCGTGACCGTGGGTTTGTTCGGTCCCGACGCGGTGATTGGGCAGCCTCAGGGACTCCCGCGGTACAGTGCCGCTGTTCTGGCACTACAGGATGACGAACTCCTCAAGTACAACCGACTGAACGGGGCCATCTACTACACGCGCGACGAGAAAGCGAACCGCGTCGCCATGCCCTCTCGACTGGTGGAGATTCCGCAGCGTCCGGCGGGCGGACCATGAGCGGTCGAACCCCACTGCTGCTCGCCACGCGAAACCGCGGCAAGGTCCGCGAGGTTCTTTCGGTCCTCGCCGGGCTTCCCGTGGAGTTCATCACCCTGGAGGCATTTCCCGACGTTGCGGAACCGGTCGAGGAGGCAGACACCTTCGAGGGCAACGCGGCGCATAAGGCCGTGGAATATGCGCGGGCCACGGGACTCTGGAGTTTGGCCGATGATTCGGGATTAGAAGTCGATGCCCTGGGGGGGGCTCCGGGCGTCCACTCGGCACGTTACGCCGGACGGCAGGGCGACGACGCGGCCAACAATGCAAGACTTGTCGCAGAGCTGACCCGCGTAGGGAAGGAGTTGCGTAGCGCCCGATTTCGGTGCGTCGTGGCGTTGGCGGATCGGTCGGGCGTACTGGCCACAGGGTGCGGCGTGTTCGAGGGCGTCATCGTCGATGAGCCCAAGGGCGTGAACGGCTTCGGGTATGATCCCCATTTTTTTGTGCCGCAGTTCGGAATGACCTCGGCCCAGATGCCGGCGGAACTGAAAAACGCGGTGAGTCATCGGGCCCAGGCGCTCCAGGCCATTCGACCGCAGATTATTCGGCTCTTGACTCCGTCGCCCACTCGCTAAACGATCGCCGGAAATGGAACGCACCTATTGGGTCGTGGACGCGTTCACCGCCGAGCGTTTCGCCGGCAACCCAGCAGCCGTGGTCTTCGATGCCGATGGGCTGGATGAACCGGCGATGCGCCTTATCGCCCGTGAATTCAACCTCAGCGAGACGACCTTCGTGCTTCGCCCGCAACTCGATCATGGGGGGTCGCGGGCCGTGCGATTCCGCTGGTTCACGCCAGCGGTCGAAGTGGCCATGTGCGGACATGCCACGCTCGCCGGGATTCACGCGCTCGCCGAAGGCGGTCGTCTTCCGCGCGACGAAGAGTCGGACGACGGCGTCCAGGTCCTGATCGAAACGAAATCGGGGGTGTTGGCGGCATTCGTCGAACCGATTTCAGGGCCCGCTGGACGTCAGATGATCTGGTTCGACCTACCGAACCCGGTGTGGAGGGTCGGCACGATCGCGGCAGCCGAGCTTGCGAGGGCCCTGGGCGTGGCGACGAATTTGTTCGATCGGGCTCGACCGTGTCTTCAAACGCAGGACCAAGACCTGATCGCGTTCGTCGTAGACTTAGGGGCACTGAATCGGTTAAAGCCGGATTTCCGGGGACTGGGGGAGTGGTTGGATCGGAAGCGACTTCGCGGGCTCTGTCTCGCCACGACGGCCACGGTCACGCCATCGGTGTATGTTCAGTCGCGGTTTTTCGCCCCGCACCTGGGGATCGACGAGGACCCGGTGACAGGGAGCGTACACGGTCCGCTGGCCGCGTTCTTGGTCCGCGAGGGCCGGGTCCCACTCCACGACGACTTGGCGGCGCTGACCTGCGTACAGGGAATCCCCGGGGGCCGTACCGGCCTGCTGCACGTCCTTGTGCAACCGCAGGGTGAATCGGGTTTCGGCGTGCGGGTCGGCGGGGAGGCGGTGACCACGATGCGAGGGCGGCTCGTCGGCGGATGAGCGAACGGCGTGTCTTTGCGGCCATCGTAAATCCCGTCTCCGGACGCCGGACGATGCTTGCCCAGGTGCAACGCATCCGACGCCTGCTCGAAGGTCGGGGCGGGACACTTGAGATTAGATGCACGTCCCGGCCGGGGCACGCGACCGAATTGGCATCCAAGCTCCCGCGGGAACTCCAAGCCGTCCTGATCGCAGGGGGCGACGGAACGGTCGGCGAGGTTCTCAACGGTCTTGCGGCGCCGTCCCCGCCGTTGGCGATTCTGCGGAGCGGAACGGAGAACCTGCTGGCCAAAGAGTTAGAGATGCCCACGGGCGCCGCCCAAATGGCCGAACTCCTGGCCCACGGCGAACCCACCTCCATGGACGTGGGTGTGCTGAACGGTCGGAAGTTCGTGGCGGTGGCCGGGATCGGATTCGACGCCGCGTGCGTGGCCGAAATGCAGCGCGTTCGCCGGGGACATATCACGTATTTGGACTATCTGGGGCCGATTCTGCGAACGTTCTGGTCGTATCGGTACCCGACCCTGCGCGTCGAGGCTGATGGTCGGGAAGTCTTTTCCGGTCGGGGCTTCGCGCTGATTGGGAACATCGCACGGTACTCCGCCGGGCTGAGGATTTTGACCCATGCCAAGGGCGGTGATGGGTTGTTGGACTTGGGGGTTTTCCCGTGCTCGTCGCGTGCCGAGTTCGTGGGACATGCGGCGCGGGCCTACCTTCGGGCGCATGTGGGCGACGGGCGGATGCTCTACCACACGGCACGGTCGATCCGCGTCGAAAGTGATCCGCCTGCTCCCGTGGAACTAGATGGGGAACTGTGGGGCCGGACCCCGGCGGCGTGCTCGGTCGTGCCGGCCGCGGTGAGCTTTCTGCGTACGGCATGCGGGAAAAAAGTCCCCCACGACTTGACAACTCCGTGAAATCTGTCACAATCTAGTTGGACCGGAGAGGGTTCTCCCACGTGCGGCGAGTCCCGGAGGCTTGCCAGCGACCGTGAACGGCGGTACGTTGCGGTTGAGCGTGGGAACAGCATGATCCATGACCTGAGGGTGGCGGAGGATGGCCACCCTTCTTCCGGGGCGACTTTGTGATTTTCTTCACAAAGTACCGGTTCGAAGGTGCGCCCGTTGGGTGACGGGTGGGTGTGGGCGAGCCTTCGCCCGTCCTGCCCGCCCGGAGCGCTGGGGTGGAAAGCTGCTGGGGCCGCAGCCATGAGCAGCGAAAATTCGACCGAGCCGTTGGCGAGCGAGCCGCTTCGGTGGTCCACGTTGGGACGCTTTTTCGGCGTCCCGTTGGTCATCATTGGGACCATCGTGGGCGGGGCGGTGGTGGTGGTCCTGCTCTTTGGCGGACCCGCTTCGCCGCCGCAACGAAGCGTGGAGAGCCTTCTGCAAGCGCTCGAGGCCAACAGCGGTGAACGCAGCGCTGGGATCCTCCTGCCTCGCGAGAAGGAACTCTGGCAGACCGGGTTGGAACTCAGTGAACGTCTTCGCAAAAAAAATGTCGAGCTGACGGCGGTGGAACTGGAGTCGGTCGCCAAACGACTCGCGGCGATGGTTCAGGTGGAACTGGCCAACCTCGATCGGGTCACGGCCTTCGGCGATGATTTGCCCAAACAGCAGGACCTGCGTTCCAACCGTTTTGATTTTCTGTTACGGGCCGCGGCGCGGACCGAGCATGAGGCGGTCATTGAGCCGCTGATCGGGGTGGTCAACAGCGGGCGCGAACCCTACGTGTCCATTGCCATCGGGCAGCTCGGAAATCTCCACGCCCTGCCGGCGTCTCGGGCGGCCGTGGAACCGGTTGTCCGCACTCTGCAACGAAGCTCACGAATCGAAACCTTGCTCACCGCGACGACGGCGCTGTCCGTTCTGGCAGCGCCTCACGACCAGGGGGCGATCTCGGCTCTGTCGTCGGTTCTGGCGCTCCATGACGGCGAAGTGGCGTGGTCGGCGGCTCTGGCGCTGGCTCGACTGGGGAGTTCGGCGGGGCGCTCGACCCTGTTGGACCTTCTGGACCGCGCGTATCTGGAATCCGGCGAAAAATATCAAGTCACAGATTCGGCGGGAGCAACAAAACGGTATCCTCTGCCGCCCAACCGCGTCGAGGCGTTGCTCGTGGCGGCGATGGACGGTGCGGCGAACCTCGACGATCCGGACTTGTGGGCGATGATTGATCGGCTACAGTTGGACCCTTCGCCGGCGGTCCGGGGGAAAGCAATGGAAGTCGTTCAGCGGCGCGCTTCGCGGAGCGGGTCTAGCAAGAGCGGGCAGTAGGAGAGACGCGATGGCAACCCAACCGGTGATCACCAAGGTCTGGATCGAGCCGGGGTGCATCGTCTGCGACGCCTGCGAGACCACGGCCCCGACGGTGTTCCAAGTGACCGAAGATACTTGCCTGATCCGTCCCGAGGCGTTGAACGCTCCGTTTCTCAAACCCCTGAGCCAGGAAGTCATCGACGCGGCCCAGGAGTGCCCCGTTGATGTCATCAAGTTCGAGTCGGTGATGCAAGATGCGCCGGCGGCGGTTGTGAAAGCTGCGACGAAATCGCCCGAGGCTCCCGTGCCCAAACCGCCGGCGGAGCCGGCGGCGGCTTCGCCCGTCAAGGCGCCTACACCGGTGAAGACGTCGGTTGCCGGTTCGCCGGATCCGGCGATCGCGGCGCTGCTGCGGGCCGCGACGGCGCGCGGCGGGAACGCGGGCATTCAGAAAAAATCCGAGACCGTCCCCGCGAACATCGAACAATGGCGGAAAAAAGACCCGCGCGAACTTCCACCCGACGCTCGGCAAGCCAGAGTGATCGAAGCGGCGAAAAAGGTGAAAGAGGAAGTTGACGCCGAACGGCGAGATTTCTTGAGCGGGGCGGCGTTGGCCACGGGATGGGTGGCGTTCGGTGCGGGGCTGGGCGTGGCCTGCGGTCCGGCCTTCGGGCGCTTCATGATGCCCAATGTCCTGGAAGAGCCCGATCCCCGGGTGCGCGTGGGGAAGCTTCAGCGATATCTGGAGATGGCCCCGGGAGATGTCAACGAGGACTACAAGAGCCAGGGGATCTGGATGATCCGCGAGGAGGAACGAATCGCGGCATTGAACATCATCTGCACGCACTTGGGCTGCATTCCGAACTGGTTGCCGAACGACCGGAAATTCAAGTGCCCGTGCCACGGGAGCGGGTACAAGCCGACGGGCATAAACTTCGAGGGGCCCACTCCCCGGCCGCTGGAGCGCTTTCGGATCTTCGTCGAGGACGGGATCGTGGTGGTGGACAAGAGCAAGAAATACCAGCACGAGCTGGGGCAGTGGGAACAGGTGGGGAGCTACCTTGCGGTATGACAGGCGAATGGCGAAACGCGAATGACCAATGACCAATTACCAATTACCGATTTGCGACGCGCGATTGGCATTGGGGCGTGGTTGGTCGAAGTTGGTCACAAGAGAAAGGGACTAGCGGGACATGTCGGTGGGTGATTGGGTCCGGGAGAGTCAGATCTGGGGGAGCATCTTCCGCCACGGGGTTCCGCGCGATCGTCGGACGCGGGCGATGGCCATCCTCAGCAACGTGTTTCTGCACCTTCACCCGGTCGCGGTTCGCAAGAGCGGCATCCGCCTGTCGTTCACCTGGTGCATGGGCGGGCTGACGTTCTTTCTCTTCCTGGTCGAGATCGTGACGGGCGTGCTGCTGATGTTCTACTATCGCCCTACGGTCGAGTATGCGTACTTCGACATCGAGGGTCTCCGAGCGCACGTAACCCTGGGCTTGCAGCGGGAGCTGCACCGCTGGGGGGCGCACGCGATGATCATCACCATCTGGCTGCACATGCTTCGGGTCTTTCTGACCGGCAGCTACAAACCTCCGCGGGAGTTCAATTGGAGCGTGGGAGTCATCCTGTTGGTGCTTACGCTGCTCCTTTCTTTCACCGGATACTTGTTGCCCTGGGATCAACTGGCGATGTGGGCGATCACGGTGGGCTCGAACATGGCTCGTGCGACGCCCGGCGTGGGAACGGAAGGTCCGCTCTCCTCGTTCCTGCAGATCGGCGGGGTTCCGTTGGTCCACGCCGGGGATGACGCACGGTTCGGGCTTCTGGCGGGGACGTTTGTGGGTCCCAACGCCCTGTTGCGATTTTACGTGTTGCACTGCGTGTTCATTCCCATCGTGGTGACGGTCCTGCTGGCGGTTCATTTTTGGCGGGTTCGGAAGGACGGAGGGATCAGTGGGCCGCTGTAGGGATTGCCGATTTCCGATTTCCAATTGCCGATTTGTGGATCGGGTACACGAGGCGCTATGACGGTCACCGTCCTGCTGGGCGAGGCGTCGGTTTTTGATGGGATCAAAGGGACCATCAATGCGCTGTGTCAGCCTGCGCCGTTTTTGATCTTGTCCGTGATCGCGTTGACGGTCTTCCTGGTCGGATACCGCACGTTCACCAAGCCCGCGGTGGCGCTGCCGCTCGCGGCGCTGTTTACGCTCTTTTTCATCGCCAGTTGTTTTGATGCGAATTTTGTGGAGATCGTGAAGAAGGCCGACAACGTCCCCATCGTGATGATGATGTTCGCCATCGGGTTCTTTCTGTGGTTGGCGTTCCGGCAGGCGGCGATCAACGATGAGCGGATGGAGAAGGGTCAGCCGCTGCTGGAGGCGGGGGCGGACGACAAGGTGCTGGTCTGGCCGGACCTGGTGTACAGCGAATTGATTGCCCTGATCCTGTTTACCGCGTTCCTAACCGTATGGGCGATCGTGCTTCGCGCTCCCCTGGAACAGCCCGCGGATCCCAACGTGGCGCCCAACCCCGCCAAGGCCCCGTGGTACTTCCTGGGGTTGCAGGAAATGCTGGTGTATTTCGATCCCTGGTTGGCGGGGGTGCTGCTGCCCGGGCTCATCATCGTGGGGTTGATCGCCGTTCCCTTTATGGACAAGAACCCGCGAGGCAACGGATATTACACGTTCAAGGAACGGCGCTTCGCGATCACGACTTTCCTTTTTGGTTTCGTGATCCTTTGGGTGGTGCTCATCATGTTCGGGACGTTCCTTCGCGGTCCCAACTGGAACTTCTTCGGGCCGTATGAGTACTGGGATTTGCACCGTCCGATGGCTCTGCTAAATACAGAGTTCCATGATATCGCCTGGATCGGGATCATGGGTCGTGCGCTTCCCGACCAGAACATCGGGCCGATCCCGGCGTATCTGGTGCGCGAGGCGCCGGGCATTTTTCTGCTCGGGGCCTATTTCGTGCTCGGCCCGTGGGTTCTGCGGAAGCTGTTCTTTGCCAAGCTCTATGCCCAGATGGGATTCGCGCGGTTCAGCGTCATGGTCATGCTGCTCCTGGTGATGTTGCTGATGCCCATCAAGATGGCGCTGCGCTGGACGCTGAACCTGCACTATATCGTGGGGATTACGGAGTGGTTCTTGAATGTGTAGGGACGAAGGGACAGAGGGACGAAGGGACACAGGGACGTAGGGATGCCGATTCCGGAGGAAAGACTGTACCGGTCGGAGCGGATCAACCGCTGGTTCGCGGTGAGCAGTATTCTCATGACCGCGTCGATCTTCTGGATGATCTGGGTGGACTACGAACGTCCCTGGCGGGCGTTTCAGGATGATTACTACCTGGGGCGGGCGGCGATGGCGCACTTCGACTATCTCGACGCCACGCGGAAGGACAATCTCGACAAGATCGCCGACGCCGAACAACGCCTCAAAGACGCGAAAGACTTCGCTGAAAAAACGACGGCGACTCGGCGGGCGGGGTTGGTGAAGGAACGGGCCGAGGCCGACCTCGAGTTTCTCAAGGCCAATGCTCCGTGGAGTCGAGCCTCGCAGGTCTTGGAGGTCACCAAGGACACCTACGAGCGTGCCCTCGGGGCGCATGGTCCCAACCACCCCGACACCAAGGCCACACACAAGCAATTTCGGGAGGAAGAGGACGAGGCCGATCGCCTGCGGAAAGACAAGGAGAAATGGGAAGACCTGAAAAAACGTCTGGAGGGTGATCTCAAGGAACTCGACAAGGACGTGCGTTCGGCCGAGAAAGGGCTGAGCGAGCTTCAAGAAACGGCTCAGGCGGCGCTGCAGAAGGATCAACAATTCCGCGGAGTTCTGACGGACGACGGATTGCTGGGCGGACTGCCCATCGTCAAGGCGATCATCAACGCTCCGATGTTGGACTTCACGGCCCCGAAGAACACGCCGGGGCGGCATCAAGTGAATCAACTGGTTCTTCCCGACGTCCGGCAGCGATTGAACTATCTGGAAAGCTACACGACGGATCGTTGCACGACGTGTCACGTGGCCATCGATGATCCGGAGTTTTCCAAGGAACGGTTGGCCCGGCGGCTGGAGCGGTCGCTGCCCGCGATTGACGAGGCGATGCAGCGGATGAAACAGGGCGGCGTTTCGGCGCCGCCTCCGCCGAAACTCGAAGGTCGGGGAAAGGAACTCCCCGAGGGGCGGGTCACCGAGCACTGGAAGGAACTGACCGTCGAGCAGCAGAACGCCTACTTCGATGCTCTGCTGAAGATCGTCAACAACTATCTGAAACTGAGCGGACGAAAGACCATCGACCTGGGCCAGCCGATTTTGGCGCATCCCGACTTGGAGCTGTACGTGTCGGTGGATTCGGCTCATCCGATGGCCCAGATCGGCTGCACGGTCTGCCATGAGGGCAATCCGCAAGAGACGGATTTCGTCCAAGCCGCCCATTCGCCGCCCACGCACGAGATCCAGCAGGAATGGGAAGAGAAATACTACATTTGGCTTTTGGGATTGCCCAACATCACGTTCGAGACCATCGCGCACTTCTGGGATCGGCCTATGCGCCTGCCGCGATACACCGAGTCCGGCTGCGCCAAGTGCCACACCCAGATCACCGATATCGCCAAGTTCCGCGGGGAGCGAAAAGGTTCGCGGATCAATCTCGGACAACACTTGTTCCGCGAAGTGGGGTGCATCAATTGCCACGACGTGGATTCGCTGGCCGGTTCGCGGAGGGTCGGACCGGACCTAAGCAGCGTGGCGGCGAAGCTGACGCCGGGGTTCGTTCAACAGTGGGCGTTCTATCCCCAGAAGTTCCGGCCCGCCACGCGTATGCCGCATTTCTTCCTTCAGGAGAACAACCGCGCGGAGAGCAAGAACCAGTTCGATCCCGATCCGGTGCTGCGAACGCAGACGGAGGTCGCGGCGATCAGCAAGTATCTTTTCGCGGTTTCCAAGCCCTGGAAGCCCTTGGCGAAACCCGAGGGGGTCAACGGTGATGCGGAGCGCGGACGGGCGCTCTTCAAGAGCGTCGGATGCCTGGCCTGCCACGCCAACCTTGCGGAAACCGGCGAGGAGTGGATCACCAAGGACCTGGTACACCGCGAGGCCCTCCCTGCGGAGACCGCCCTTTACCGCTACAAGGGCATGACCGCCGCGGATCGCGTCCGCTACGCCATGCAGCATTTCGCGGACCAGGCGGAAACGATCTTCGAGCCGGAAACGGTGCGTTTCGACCCCGATCGGTCTTACAACGCGCCGACGTTCAGCCGTTTCGCGCCGGAGCTCTCCGGGGTCGGGTCGAAGGTGACAGTCGAGTGGCTCTATTCGTGGTTGATGCAGCCCAGCCACTTCGCTCCGGACACGAAAATGCCCGGTATGCGCCTCTCGCCGGGCGAGGCGGCGGACCTCGCCGCGTACCTGGGGACCTTGAAAAACGACGACTTCGGCCAAAAAGAATTTGAGATGAACACGGGGGCGGTGCAGATGGCCGACGACCTCATGTTCAACCTGCTCGCCGCACAGCGCTCCGAACGCCGCAGCCGGGCGATCATGGCGGACGACGGCGGCGAGCTGACCAAGACGCTGGTCGCGCTGCTTACGGGCTCCCTGGGCGACAAAGCCGCCAACGACTTGATTCGCCCGCTTGGCGTCGAGGACAAAAGGCTCGTTTTCCTCGGCAACAAGATGATCAGCCACTACGGATGTTACGCCTGCCACAAGATACCGGGGTTCGAGGAGACCACCCCGCCGGGCACGGACCTGGACAACTGGGCGGAAAAACCGGTCACGCAGCTTGACTTTGCGTTCTACGACGACGCCTTCCACGGGATGCGCGAAACGAAGACGGAGGTCTTCGGTTTTGTGTACCCCAAGGACGCCCAGGAACTCCACGGCCGCTCGCCGATCCCCGACGACACCCGTGAGCAGATCACCCATACCCATGCGGCCTTCGCGGAGCACAAGATGCTCAACCCGCGGATCTGGGATCGGGAAAAGATCAAGAAGCCCTATGACAAGTTGAAGATGCCGAACTTTTACTTCGCGAAACGCGAGGCCGAGGCGCTGACCACCTACCTGCTTTCGCGGATTCCGCCGCGGGTCAATCCACGTCTGACGGCAGACCATGTTTCCGGCGAGGTTTCGGGTCCCATCGCCAAGGGGCGAAGCCTGACGCGGGAACTGAACTGTATCGGCTGTCACCAGATCGAGGACAACGCCCCGTCGGTGCAGCAGTATTTCCTGCGAAAATCAGGCGGGAGCGCGGTGTTTGACGAGATCAACGCTCCCCCGCTTTTGTGGGGGGAGGGGGCCAAGGTGCAGCACCATTGGCTGCACCGCTTCCTGCAGCACGTCGAGCCGCTGCGCCCATGGTTGCAAATCCGCATGCCCAGTTTCACGCTTAGCGGCGAGCAAGCGACGGCGCTGACGGAGTATTTTGCGGCGCTGAGCCGACGCGATGCGACCGTGCTGGGGAAGACCCTCGGGCCGGCGGAGGAATACATCGCCAAGGCCGCCGAGGCTGCGGCAAAGGCACCGGCGAACTCTACAACGCCCTCCAGCGTCGATTGGTTCCAGCAGGATTCGCTGCGACCGGCGGCGGAGGCCCTTCGGCGCTGGGCGATCGAGCGCAAGCTGATGCGCTCCCGCGATCTCGACATGCTGGTCCGCTCCGAGGGTGAACTGCGTGAGGCGCACGCCACGCTGCGGACGAGAATCGGCTTCCTCGCGGAGCTGTATGACGTGGAGTACCCCTTCGTCGAACCGCCGGCGCCGTTGGAATCGGACGAGCGGTTTGAGCTCGGTGCGCAATTCACGACCGCGATGGGGTGCCTGAAATGTCACGTGCTTGGGCGCATGTTGCCGCCCCCGGCCAAGACCACCGACGACTTCGTTCAGATTTACCGCCTCGACGGCGTCCGCGGCGAGGGAGAGCAGGCCGCGGCGATCCTCAACGGAACGCTTTATCCGGTCGGGTCCACGATCGACGGATTCAGGCTGCTGGAAGCCAAGAACAGCTACAACGACACGGGCGACGTGGAGACTAAGGCCATCGTCGAGGGTCCGGGCCCCGCAGGAGAGGTCGAGCGGGTCATGCTTTTGGCGGCGAGTGCGCCGAACCTGTCGCTTACCCACCAGCGACTGCGACGGGAGTGGGTCATGAACTGGATGCAGCAGCCGGCGTGGATCACGCCGGGGACGAAGATGCCGCAGAACTTTCCACGGGAGGACGGGGTTCTCAAGAGCCCCTGGACGGGGGATCCGCGTTTCCCCGGAGAGCCCCTCGACCACCTGAATCTGTTGGTGGATTACCTGTACGACGCGGGGACGCGAAACGCGAGGGTTCCGCTGGTGAAGACCCCGGCGGCCAAGGCCAAGGAGGGGTTTGAGGAGGCGGAAGAGTTTGAGGACTAGAGAAAGATCAAAGTTCGAAATTCGAAAAGACCTGGACGAAGCCGACCAGGCGGGTGCCGGGCGGCGGAGTCCGGTTCGGAGTTGCGGATTTTGGTGGTTGCAACGGGACGCGGGATCGAATAGAAACCTCCCGCATTGGACGTCGTAGGCAAGGAAGAAGGAGAAACATCATGAGGCGGACGAACATCGTGGGTTGGTTGGCGGCGGCCGGTTTGGCGCTGGGAATGGTCGCGAGTCCGGTTTGGGCCGAGGACAACGGCGTCATCAAAGGCAAGGTCGTGTTCAAAGGCGACGCGGAAAAGTACAAGCGGGAGACGCTGGACACGTCCAAGGACGCCAACTGCGGCAAGAAACTCGGCAGCGAGAAGGTGGTCATCAACAAAAAGACCGACCCCACGACTTTGCGGAACGTCGTCGTGTCGGTGAAGGAAGGATTGGGCGATCGTAAGTTCCCGGTGATTGACAAGCCGGCGATTCTGGATCAGAAGGACTGCCAATACACCCCGCACGTGCTGGCGGTGATGGAAGGCCAAACGGTCACCATCCGCAACAGCGATCCGACGAACCACAACATCCATTTCCTTCCGAAGATCAACGAGGAGATCAACAAGACGCAGCCCAAGCAGAACATGGCCGACGACGTGAAGCTCAAGGTCGAGGCGCCCTTCAAGGTGAAATGCGACGTACACCCCTGGATGGGCATGCACATTGCGGTTTTCAACCACCCGTTCTTCGCCGTGACCGGCGAGGACGGGACGTACGAGATCAAGGGTCTTCCCCCGGGCAAGTACGTGCTGGAGACCTGGCACGAGGATGAGAAGTTCGGAAAGCAGACCGCGACGGTGGAGATCACCTCCGGGGCGACGAAGGATCAGGATTTCACCTTCGAGCCGGACAAGAAGTAGACGGGTAAGTAGGGCGCGGACGTAACGGCGCGCTCGTGGGAACGTTGGCGCGGCCCACGAGCGCCGCCGATTTCTCCCTGAAAACTGGCTGGGTTCGACGAGGAGACCCCGGTTGAGGATGGCATTCAACATTCGATTCGTAGCGGCGCTACTTGGGGCGGGGGTGTTGCTTTCCGCGACCCCCTCGACGTGGGGTCAGGCCGTCGCTCCCAAGACCAACGTGAAGATCGACGGCGTGTACGGCCCGTTTCTACCCCCGGACGTATCCGTCCACGGGCACGAAATCGACCAGATGATCCATATCATGCACTGGTTCATGCTGGCGCTGTTTGTGGGATGGGGAGTTTTCTTCGTCTATTGCCTGGTGAAGTTCCGTCAGCGTGCGGGTTGCCCGGCGGATTACAACCTCGTCAAGGCGAAACCGTCCAAGTACCTTGAGGTGGGAGTCGCCATCTTCGAGGCCGTGCTGTTATTGGGTTTTTCCATTCCCGTGTGGGGAAGCGTCAAGAACAACCTTCCGCAGCCCAAGGACAACCCCGTGCGGGTGCGGGTGGTCGCTGAGCAGTTCGCATGGAACTTTCATTACCCCGGGGCCGACGGTCAATTCGGCAAGACCGATCCGAAGTTAGTGGATACGGCGACGAACCCGCTGGGCCTGGACAAGAGCGATCCGAAGGCAAAGGACGACGCCTTCGCGATGGAGTTCCATATTCCCGTGAACCGCCCGATCATTTGCGACATCTCCTCGAAAGATGTGATTCACAGTTTTTTCCTTCCCGTGATGCGCGTCAAACAGGACGCGATCCCGGGTATGCGCATCCCGGTCTGGTTCCAAGCGAAAACGACCGGCGTCTATGAAGTCGCGTGTGCGCAACTGTGCGGGAACAACCACTATTCGATGCGGGCGTTGATGTACATTCAGCCGCAGGCGGACTACGACAAGTGGCTGGCGGAGAAGAGCAAACCGCCGGAGGAGTTCCAGGATTAACGGATTCGCCCGGCGCGGCGCCAAGATCGGCGTGATCCGCCGACGGTGACGCAACATTTGGAACAAGGACTCGGACGCATGAGCGGAGGTCATCACGACGATCACGGCCACGATCACCACCACCCCAAGCTGGGCTGGTGGAGGTCGTACATGTTCTCCACCGACCACAAGGTGATCGGGGTCCAATACGCCGTCACGGCCCTGGTTTTCCTTTTCTTCGGCTTCTGCCTGATGATGCTGATGCGCTGGCAACTCGCCTATCCTCTCCAACCCATGCCCATCATCGGCGGTCTGTTCGGTGAAAAGGTCATGCCCGGCGGCGTCATGCTTCCGGAGTTCTACAACTCGCTGGGGGCGATGCACGGCACCATCATGGTGTTTCTTGGGATCGTTCCGTTGGTCGTCGGCGGGTTCGGCAACTATGTGATGCCTCTGCAGATCGGCGCCCCCGACATGGCCTTCCCGAAAATCAACATGTTCAGCTATTGGGTCTATGTCCCCGGCGGGCTGATTATGTTGATCAGCTTTTTTGTTCCCGGCGGTGCTGCGAATTCCGGTTGGACCTCCTATGCCCCGCTGTCCGTAATCGCTACGACGGGACAGACTTTCTGGCTCATCGGAATGATCTGTCTGATTACCTCGTCCCTTTTGGGGTCCATCAACTTCATCGTGACCATCATCCAACTGCGGGCGAAAGGACTGGACCTCTTCCGGCTCCCGTTTTTCGTCTGGGCGCAGTTCGTCACCTCGTTCTTGTTGCTTCTCGCGTTTCCGCCGCTCGAGGCTGCGGGGGCTTTGCAACTCATGGATCGCCTCGCGGGCACCAGCTTCTTCATGCCCTCGGGTTTGGTGGTCAGCGGGCAGCCGCAAACCTACGCCGGCGGCGGAAGTCCCCTGCTATGGCAACATCTATTCTGGTTCCTCGCCCACCCCGAGGTCTATGTACTCATTCTTCCCGCGATGGGGATTGTCGCGGAGGTGATCGCGAATAACACCCGTAAGCCCCTGTGGGGCTACCGGCCGATGGTATATTCGCTCATCTTCCTGGGCTTCATGTCGTTCATCGTGTGGGCCCATCATATGTTCATCACCGGCATGGGGACCTCGATTAGCGCCTTTTTCGCCACGACGACGATGATTATCTCCATTCCATCGGTAATCATCTTGACGGCTTTGGTCCTCAGTCTGTATCGCGCGTCGATCCGGTTCACTGTTCCCATGCTGTTCGCCTTGGCGTTTCTACCCATGTTCGCCATCGGCGGATTGACGGGACTGCCGCTCGGTCTCCCGGCCTCGGACATTCAACTGCACGACACGTATTATGTGATCGGGCATTTCCACTATGTCGTAGCGCCGGGAACGATCTTCGCGATCTTCGCCGGCATCTATCATTGGTATCCGAAGGTCACCGGCCGGACGATGAATGCGGCCTTGGGCAAAGTTCACTTCTTCCTCTCGTTCATCTTCATGAACGTGGTATTCATGCCTATGTTCTGGCAGGGAATGGCCGGGGTGTCGCGACGCTTGTACGACCAGACCTTCTATGCCCACGGCGACGCCGTCCAGTCCCTGACCCGGATGTCGTCCTGGGGCGCGTGGATGCTCGGGCTTGCGCAATTGCCCTTCATTCTGAACTTTTTCATGAGCATTCGCGGCGGCAAGAAGGTGGCGGAGAATCCGTGGGCGGCGACGACCTTGGAGTGGGCGGCGCCCTCGCCTCCGCCGCACGGCAACTTTGCGACCACGCCGGTGGTCTATCGCGGCCCGTATGAATACAGTGTTCCCGGGATGACCAAGGATTTCTTCCCCCAACATCTAGCGAAAGCGGAGGCCTAGCGTGTCGGTAGCCGTATTACCTCATACCGTCAAACCGCATCCTATCACGGGGGTGTACAGCGGAAAGCTGGGGACATGGTTGTTCCTCGCTTCCGAGGTGATGTTGTTCGGAGCGCTGTTCTCCTCGTATGTGTTGTTGCGCGTGGGCGCTCCGGAGAGCGGCCCCGCGGCGTGGCCCAGCCGTGCCGACACGCATCTGGATTGGCGGGTCGGCGGTTTCAATACCCTGGTGCTGATCGCGTCCAGCGTCACCATGGTCATGGCCTGGGCCAACCTGAAGATGAATCAGTTCTCCAAGGGGCGAATGTACCTGGCGGCGACGTTGGGACTGGCCGTCCTGTTTCTCGTGGTGAAGCTGCTCTTCGAATACATCCCTAAGTTTCATCACGGTTTCGTGCCCGCGACCAGCAATTTCTTCGCATTGTATTTCACCATGACGGGGTTACACGGACTGCACGTGCTGGGCGGCGTCATTGTAATCGGGTACTTCATCGGACCGGGCTCAGCGCTATGGGCCAAGGACCCTGAGTACTACACCAACCGAATCGAGTGTACGGGGCTATACTGGCACTTCGTGGATTTGGTCTGGATTTTCCTTTTTCCCGTGTTGTATCTGCAGTAGGAGCCGGGCATGAGTGATTCGCACGCCGACATCAGCAAACACGTCAAGTCGTACATTCGCGTTTTCGTGACTTTGGCGGTCTTGACCATTGTGACGGTGCTGGCCGCACAGATCAAGTTCCCCGGCGCGGGGAATGAGATCATCATGTTTGTCATCGCGGTGGTGAAGGCGACCCTGGTTGCGGCCATCTTCATGCACCTGAGGTGGGAGCGGTCGGTGTCGATCTGGTGGGCATTGGCGTTTTGCGTGGTGTTTTTCGCGGTTTTGATGCTCTTGCCCGTTCTGACGAATCAGGATTCGCCGCCCCAGGTGCAACACTCTATGTGGGGATAGGTGAGGCGTGACCGGTCGCTGGACGAAGCGCCGGTTCCCGGGAAGGTGAGCGATGTCCCTCAAGGCCTTCCACATCGTGTTCATCGTCGTGTCGTGCATGCTGTGTGCGGGCTTCGGGGCGTGGACGATCGTCGAATACCGTCGAACCGGCGATTCGATGATGCTGGGGTGGACGGGGTTTTCGCTTGCGGCGCTTGTCGCACTGCTTGTTTACGGACGATGGTTCCTTCGGAAACTGCGCGGAGAGGGTTATCTATGAGCCGACGGACCTGTGTGAAGACTCTCCCGGCGATCGTCGCGGCGGCGGTACTCTGCGGCGGCAAGGCCGCACACGCCTGCTCGACTTGTTACGGCGACCCGGACTCGCCGATGGTCAAGGGCGCTCTTATGGGCGTGTATGTGATGGTCGGCGTGGTTGCCTTTGTGCTTGCGGGAATCGCGGGAACCGGGATCTTTTGGATCCACCGAAGCCGTCAACTCGCGAGGGTTACACCGCCCCAAGAACGGGAAGGGACGTGAGACGCGGTGGCGGGGACGGAAAGCTGCTCGATGCTCAAGCCTGGCACGACGGCGTATCGCGCGGCGTTCGCTCTTGCCTGCGGCGTGCTTCCGCTGGTCTTCGCCGGCGCGGGAGTCACCAGCAAGGACGCGGGCATGGCATTCCCGGACTGGCCGACGTCCAGCGGGCATTTGATTAACCCTCCCGGCTGGTGGCGTACGGACAGCACGCTCTGGGAACACGGGCACCGACTGCTCGGTTGGGCGGTGGGGATTCTGGCGATCGTGGCGACCTTCGCTTGCTGGCGGCGGGGTCTGCTTCTCCGTTCCTTGTCCATCGCGACGCTGATCGCCATCGGAGTGCAAGGCTTGCTGGGCGGACTGCGGGTGCGTGAGGTCTCGACGGAACTGGCTATGATTCACGGAATCTGGGGGCAGGCGTGCTTTTGTCTGACGTTCTCACTGGCGTTGTTGACCTCGCCGGGTTGGGCAATGAGCAAGAGCACGTTACCCGAGCCGGCGTCGCACTTTTTCCGCCGCGGATGTCTGGTGGGTCTTTTGTGCGCGATTTTGCAGCTCGTCTCCGGAGCGACGTATCGGCATCTCGGCCATTCGTACGCTCTCGCCGCTCACTTGGTGGGGGCGATTGTCGTCATCCTGGTTCTGAGTTGGCTGGCGATGTGGACGCTGGAACGATACCCATCGACACCTCTGCTGGGAACGCTGGGAAAAGCCCTTGCGGCCTTGATCGGTTTGCAAATGCTTCTCGGGGGGCTGGCGTTCCTGGTGGTGGTCATGGGCGGAGATTGGCCGGCGACGTTGCGTTGGGCGGCGCCGTCGGCGCACGTCGTGGTTGGGGCCATGCTCCTGGCTTGCGTGCTCGCCTTGACCCTTAGCGCCTATCATGTCCTTGTCCCCGCGGCCAGCGCCGTGGATTCGACCCAGGCGCTCCCCGGAGCTGCGTTGTGAGTGAGGCCGTTCAATTCCATCAAGCGGCGGTCCGACTTTCCGCTGCTTCGCGCGCACTTGCACTCGCCGAGCTTTCCAAGCCGCGAATCTTGGGACTGGTCCTGTTGGTGACCGCGGTCGGTTACCACATGGCGACCGGTGCCGGCTCGCCGTCCGATGCGTGGGTGCTTCTCCACACGCTGGTAGGCACGGCGTGCGTGGCCGCGGGCGCCAATGCGCTCAATCAATTTCTTGAGGCAGAGTACGACGCCCGAATGACCCGCACCCAGGAGCGCCCGATTCCTTCGGGGAGGTTGACGGCGGGCGAAGCTCTGGCGTTCGGCGGCGTCCTCGGCGGCGTGGGCGTCGTGTACCTTGCGTTGTACGCCAACCTACTTGCCGGTCTCATCGCCGCGGTCACGCTTGTGACGTACGTGCTTGTGTACACTCCGTTGAAGCGGCGAACTCCCCTGTGCGTCTACGTCGGTGCCGTTCCGGGGGCACTTCCGCCGCTGATCGGTTGGGCGGCGGCGAGCGGGTCTCTGACACCGACCGCGTGGGTTCTCTTCGCGATTCTCTTTTTCTGGCAGTTGCCCCATTTTGCGGCCATCGCCTGGCAATACCGCGAGGACTACGCCCGGGCGGGGTACAAGATGATGAGCGTCGTCGATGGCGACGGATGGCGGACCAACGTTCACGTCGTCACGCACTCCGTCGGACTCCTCGCGGCGAGCTTGCTGCCGGTGTGGACGGGGCTGGGCGGTTCGCTGTACGCGGCGGCGGCGATGCTTCTGGGATCGGCCTTTTTCGCGTGCGGCGTGGTCTTCTTGGCGCGGAGGACGGCAGAGACCGCGCGGTTGCACGTTCTTGCGTCGGTGACCTACTTGCCGCTCTTGTTCGGTTTCCTGATGATCGACCGGCCGCAGGTTTGAGCCTAGTCGGGGATGCGATGGAAATGCCCGTCCCGGTCGTCGAACTCGACGCCCTCACTCACCGCTACGGCCAGCGCCTCGCCCTCGATGCTCTCACCCTCCGCGTGGACGAGGGTTGTATTTTCGGGTTGCTGGGTCCCAACGGCGGCGGCAAGACCACGCTCTTTCGGATTCTTACCACACAGTTGACGCCCGAGTCGGGGTCGGCGCGGGTCGCGGGGGCGGACGTGGTGCGTGAGAAGGAGAAGGTGCGATCGAAAATCGGCATCGTCTTCCAGCATCCGAGCATCGATGGAAAACTGACCGTCCTGGAGAACGCCGTCCACCAGGGACACCTGTATGGCCTATCCGGTGGTTCGCTGCGCAGCAGAAGCGCGGAGTTGTTGGGACGGTTCGGTTTGGGCGACCGGCTGCCCGACCGCGCCGAAAAACTTTCCGGCGGCTTGCAGCGGCGCTTGGAGCTGGCCAAATCGCTCCTGCACCGACCATCGGTTCTGATCCTGGACGAACCCAGCACCGGACTGGATCCCGTCGCTCGCGCGGCGCTGATGGACTGCCTGCGCGAACTTGCCCAGCGCGACCGGGTGACCAGCCTGCTGACCACGCACTTCATGGACGAGGCCGACCGCTGTGATCGCATCGCCATTCTCGACCGCGGCCGGCTCGTCGGACACGGGGTACCCAGCGAGCTTCGAGCCGCAATCGGCGGCGACGTCATTACCCTGGCTTGTCGGAACCCCGATGCCCTCGCCGCAGAGGTACGCTCGAAGTTCGCCGTGGAGGCCCAGGTCGTGGACGGAACCGTGCGGATCGAGCGCCGCAACGGGCACGAGTTGATTCCGCGGATCATCGAGGCTTTTCCCGGCGAGATCGAAAGCGTGACCGTGGCCAAACCGGCCCTCGACGATGTGTTCTTGCACCTCGCCGGACACCGTTGGGCCGATTCAGAACCGGAGCTTGCTCCGACGACCGTGGCGAAAGCGTAATGGCTGCCTCGGGATCAGCTCTGTTATGGTTGCCCGCATGGTCGCTCTGGCGGCGCGAGGTCGTGCGTTTTCTTCGCCAGCGGAGCCGGATCGTCGGCGCGTTTGGGACGCCGATCATATTCTGGTTGGTCGTGGGATCGGGGCTGCGTGACTCGGTGCGATTGGGCGATGATTCTTCCGCGACGGGCGCGAACTACCTGGAGTATTCTTTTCCTGGGACGCTGGTCCTGATCGTGTTGTTTACGGCGATCTTCTCGACCATCTCGATCATCGAGGACCGTCGCACGGGCTTCCTGCAAGCGGTCGTTGCGGCCCCGGTGCGGCGTATCTCGATCGTCCTGGGCAAGGTTCTGGGCAGCACGAGCCTTGCACTGTTGCAAGGAGTGCTGTTTCTCGTCTTCGCACCGCTGGCGGGAGTTTCTTTGACGATCGCGTCGGTGTTGGCGGTGATCGCGGTCCTGATCGTGGTGGGACTCGGACTGAGTGCGCTGGGCGTGCTAATTGCCTGGCCCATGGACTCCACCCAAGGCTTTCATGCGGTGATGAACCTCGTGCTCATCCCCATGTGGGCGTTGTCGGGAGCGTTTTTTCCAAGCGCGGGCGCTTCTCCGTGGGTGCAATGGGTCATGCGAGTGAATCCCGTCACGTACGGTGTAGCCGCGGTGCGACACGCCCTATACTGCTCCGGCGGGCACCCCGCGGTCGGTGGACCGACGTTGGGCGTCAGTTTGGGCGTCAGCGTCGGATTCGCAGTCTTGATGATCGCCCTGGCAGCGCGGGTGGTCGAAACGAAAGGATGACACGGATGACCGCAGGCGTGGTGGAATCAAAGGCGACGATCGCTCCGGCCGGCTCAGGCTTCCGAGTTCTGCTGTGGAGCGGACTGGCCCTCGTCGCCCTGTTCGCAGTCGTCTCGCTGATTCGAGCCGGCGGTGCGACGTCGCTCGATCTCTCCGGCCCACCGCTGCCCATCGGGCCCGCCGTCCCGGAGTTCGCCCTTGTCGAGCGCAGCGGCAAACCCGTCACCCTCGCCGACCTACGCGGGCGAATCTGGCTCGCGGATTTCATTTTCACGCGCTGTTCGGGACCTTGTCCGGAGCTGACGGCGCGGATGTACGGCCTGCAACTGGCCCTCGCCGACCAGCCGGAGGTCAAGCTGGTGACCTTCACGCTCGATCCCAAGAACGACACGCCGGAGGTCCTGGGCGATTATGCGAGGAGATTTCATGCCGACCCGCAGCGCTGGTGGTTTCTTACGGGCGACGACGAAGAGACCATCCACAATCTGGTCGAGAAGGGCTTGAAACAGACGGTGATCCCGGCCAAGGACGATCGCCCCATCATCCATAGCGAATACATCGTCATCGTGGACGGCGAGGGCCGCATTCGCGCCGCCCACAGCGGCATGGACCCCGGCGCCAAGCCGTTGATTCTCCGCGACATCGCCAAGCTGCGGGCCGAGGCCACCCCCGGGCCATGATCGAGCTCTCCGACCTCCCCTCCCTCAACGCCACCCTCAACGGCGTTGCCTTCGTACTATTGCTGTGCGGATACGCGTGCGTCCGTCGGCGGCGGATCGTCGCCCACAAGCGGTTCATGATCGCGGCCTATTGCGTGTCCATTCTGTTCCTGGCCTCGTATCTGACGTACCGTTTTCTGGGCGAGGAGAAGCGCTTCGCCGGGCAGGGTTGGATCCGGCCGGTCTACTTCACGATCCTGGTCACGCACGTCGTGCTGGCCGCGACCGTGCCGATCCTGGCGACCTGGACCCTGTGCCTTGGCCTGCGGGGACGGATCGAAAAACACCGCCGCCTGGCCCGGATCACCCTTCCGATTTGGCTGTATGTCTCCGTAACCGGCGTGCTGGTCTACGTCATGCTGTTCGTTCTCTACCCACCCGCCCCGCCGCCGCAGCCCTGAGGGGCGGTTTGAGGTGCGTTCCCGGGGGGCGGGTTGCCGATACAGTTTCCTAGAGTGACGGCGGGCGGACCTCGCGGTGCGCGGCTGCGAAGGGACCGTCTCAGGAGAAAGGAACGCCGAATGTTTGGGATGATCATCGGGGCGATTATTTTCTTCGGGACGTTGTACCTGGGGACCCTCATCGGCCTGGTTCAAACCGCCTAAGCCGCTGGCGGATTCCGCGATCGTTGACTTGAAAGGAGCCTTCGTACATGCCGAACCTTTTCGTACTCGCTACGGCCTTGGTTCTTGCGGTGATCTTCGGGCTGTTTGACTTTTTCATCCAGACGAGTTAACCGCTTCGGGCTGGACATCGCCGTCCGGAGGCTTGCCAAGGTCGCGCGGTCCGGGTACAACGACGACCTGTAACGCTCGATGGCTCGGTTGTGCCCAACGGCGCGCCGGGCTATGCGGCGGGGCGTGTGCCCGAGCTGGCCAAAGGGGACGGGCTGTAAACCCGTTGGCGTAAGCCTACGAAGGTTCGAATCCTTCCGCGCCCAGTCCGACCCTGCATCGTCATGCGTATCGTCGACCAACTGAAGAGCGGTCCGCCCAGCCTGTCCTTTGAGTTCTTCCCCCCCAAGGACGACATCGGCTTCTGGGACCTCTACAAAACCATCGAATCGCTCAAACCGATGGCCCCCACCTACGTCTCCGTGACCTACGGCGCGGGCGGGAGTACCCGGCGAAAGACGATCGACCTCGTCTCGCGGATCAAGAAGGACGTGGGCATCGAACCCATGGCCCACCTCACCTGCGTGGGCGCGGACCGCGAAGAGATCGGGCGCGTCCTCGACGAACTCAAGGCCAACGGCGTTCAGAACATCCTCGCCCTGCGCGGGGATCCGCCGGAGGGCCAGGCTACGTTCACCGCGGTTGCGGGCGGGTTCCGATATGCCAACGAACTCGTCACTTTCATTCGCGCCCGCCACGCCGACCTCTGCCTGGGCGGGGCTTGTTATCCCGAGGGCCATCCCGAGGCGCCCAGCCGAGAAAAAGACCTGGACAACCTCAAGCGGAAAGTGGACGCCGGCGTGGACTTTCTCATCACCCAGTTGTTCTTCGAAAACGCCGACTTTCTTTCCTTCCGTGATCGTGCCGTCCGCGCCGGGATCGCGCTGCCCATCATCGCCGGGATCATGCCCATTCTGAGCGTCAAGCAGATCAAGCGCTTCACCCAGATGTGCGGTGCCAAGATTCCGGCTTCGCTCCTGCATCGCATAGAGGCCGTGGAGGACGACCCCGAGGCCGTCCGCCAGATCGGGAGCTATCACGCTGCCGAACAGTGCCAAGCGCTGCTCAAAGAGACCGTAGCCGGAATCCACTTTTACACGCTCAACCGCTCCACCGCGACTCGGGCGATCTATCAACTCATTCACCCGCGCATCCACGAAACGCGCATGCGCATGGCGACGTAAGGCTTCGGTTTCGCCGTCAGTCCGCCCGAACCTCGTCGCCGACGCGGATGGTTCCGCCGACGAGCACTTGGGCGTGGACGCCGCCGCGGAAGGGTGGGACCAAGGTCCTTCGCAGGCCCTCGAACTGTTGATCCATGATGCCGCAGGGTTTCGTTTCACCGTGGACGAGGAGCTGCACGGGGCCGATGGTGAGTGTTCGACCGACGGTTTGCGAAAGATCGATCCCCGCAAGGAGAAGATTCGCGCGGCGTGAATACCAGGGGATTTCGGCGGCGAGCTCCCGGCATACCTGCGACCAAGTCTCGGCCGACACGAGGGTGATTTCCCGTTTGCCGGGTTTCCGGTTTTCCGTGTCGATCCCCCGCCCGAGCAGGACGGTCGCTTCTTGGACCTCGACCATGGCCTCGCCGTCGGTGGGACGGCGGGCGATGGCCTTCAACACTCCGCGCAAAGCACCGTTGTTCTGCGGCTCCACTGACTCTCTCCCCTACGACCCCGTGGCATCGGCCTGCACGGCGATGAGCACCACACCGATCATGACGAGGGCCACGCCGCTGAGCTGCCCCCAGGTCAACCGCTCGCTCAGAGCCGGATGCAATCGTGCGGCTACGGCGATCACCGCGAATCCGCCGCCGACCATGATGGGGTAGGCGAGGCTGATCTTCAAGGCGCGGCTTTGCAAGGCGTACATGTAGAAGAAGGCGTTGAGCACGAAGAGCAGCAATCCGATCAACAGCGTGGCGTTGCTCGATACGGCACGCACTCCGCCGACGAGGCCGCCCTTGAGCAATCCGCCGGAAGCGTCGATCGACTTCATGCCTACCTTCAGCAAAAGATTCGCCGCGGCGTTGAGGATTAATGCCGCGAAAAGGGCGATCAGGTATCGCATATACCGAACCTCTCAAAATCCGGGCCGAAAACCCGCCGCCCAAAGCCGACGGCTCCGGTCAAAGGGACATTACCCAATCGGCGACGGCGTCGATCCCCTCGCCGCGAACGGCAGTCACCTTCCATAGCGGCCGGTCTTTTCCCACCGCCGAAACAAGCTGGGCCTCGGTGGCGTCGGCCCCGGCGAGGTCGCACTTGTTGAGCACGAAGCAACTGGCGATCTCCATGATCCCGGCTTTGGAAAACTGGATCGCGTCGCCGCTGTCCGGCATGAGCAGGAGGATGGTTCGATCCACAATGTTGCGGACGGCGATGTCCGATTGCCCCGCCCCCACCGTTTCGATGAGGATGTAATCGAAGCCAAAACCCCTCAGAACCGCCAGAACCTCGGAGCAGCGCGGGGCCAGTCCTCCCTGAACGTCGCCCGACGATAGACTCCGCACGAAAAACCACGCGTCGGGCACGCCGGTCATCATCCGCAGACGATCGCCGAGCAGCGCCCCGCCGCTAACCGGACTGCTGGGGTCGATCGCCACAACCGCGACTTTGCGATCTCGAGCGCGCAGGACCTTGCCCAGCCGGCCGATGAAGGAACTCTTCCCCACACCCGGGGCGCCCGTAATCCCGATGACCTTGGCGTTGCCTTTGGGCGGCGTCCAACCGGAGAGGTTCACCCCGCGCTGCACCGCGGTAATCAGCTTGGACAGATATCGCGGTTCCTTCCTTGCGTAGCCTTCGCGCACGTCCTCGAAACGCCGGACGGCGTGTTGGGAGGCCAGTTCCCGCATTTTCTCGATGATCTTGTCCAGCGGCGAACCGGGGTTGAACACGGCCGCGACTCCCAACTCCGCGAGCGTGGGATGATCCGCCTCGGGAACAATCCCCCCCAATACGACGGGAGTGTGCTCGATGCCGAGTTCGCGCCGAAGTCGCATGATCTCCGGCATGACCGTGAGGTGCGCCGCCGACAGGAGGCTCACCCCGATCACGTCGACGTCCTCCTGCAAGGCCGCGTGCATGGTGGCCTCGCAGGTCTGCCAAAGCCCCGTGTAAATCACCTCCATCCCGGCGTCCCGAAACGAGCGCGCCAGAACCTTGACGCCGCGATCGTGCCCGTCCAGGCCGATCTTGGCGAGAAGGACGCGAGGATGAGGAGTCGGTGTTGACATTTGTCCTGATCGAGGCCGCCCCGGTTCTGTGGGGTTGACCAAGCTCCGCCGCGAGAGCCTCCAGCGTTCGCGGTCCTATCGGGACCGCCGAGAATAGCCCAGCGTTTCAACGCTGGGTACACGGAACCCCGTGACATCGGGAGTCCCGTCGGGACGAATGAACGTTATCCGAAAACGTAACGAGGATCAAAGGGCAGGTCATGCCGCTCGAGGAATGCGATGAACTCTTCCTCGAAGGTACGGGTTCGATGGTGCGATTCTTGGTTCTTGATGTAGGCGATGGTGTCGTTGACGCCGGAGATGGCGACGCTGAAGGCGCCGTAGCCTTCCTGCCAGGCGAGGTCTTTCTCTGATGGAAAGGTGTCGTGAACCCATTTCGACGATCCGCCCTTGAGAAGTTGGACGGCCTTGGCGATTGAGAGCGTGGACGGCAGCGAAATCAGCAAGTGAACATGATCTTCGACGCCGCCGACCGCGAGCGCTTTCATTTCATTTTCGCGGGCGATTCCGCCGAGGTAGGCCAAGAGACGTTCCCGGAGCTCGGGCGTGATTGTTTTGCGGCGGTCCTTCGTACTGAACACGTAGTGGATCAGGCAGCTCGTGTACGAGTGAGGCATGGATTGTCCATTTTCGCCGTCTCTAGAGAACGGCTCAGTCGTCCCTACGGGACTTGCCCCTGCGACGCCGATCAGTACCCAGCGATAAATCGCTGGGCTATTTCCATGCCGTGCCTACGGCACGCCCCACCACCCTGATTTCCTCGTTGGGACGCATCCGCAGCACGTTCCCGCGTCCCATCGGGACGCCATGAGAATAGCCCAGCGTTTCAACGCTGGGTAGCCGTCAATCCGAAAACCACGGAGTCCCGTAGGGACGACTGGACCCGCGCCAACGATGACACGCTACTTCTCCCCACCTGCGAACGGAACTCCAAACGCCGATTCAATACGTTTCCCAAAAACCTTGGCGTAATACTCGTTCCGGAAAATGACCCGAACGTCGAATCCGTCGGTATAAGCGCCCTCCGGGTCTTCAATCCTTAAACTCAACGCAGGGGTGAACTCGCTCCCAGCGACCGTCCTCAGTATTCCCTGAGACCCCACAGATTCGTAACGCCGATTGTCAACGGGCGCATAACTGACAGATCGGACGGACGCTCGGGCATAAGTGATCGACTGTCCACATATCCATCCAGAGACAAACCTGATTTCATTCGTGGCGAGGACGAGTTTCCCGCTGTCTACGCCAGTTACGCGTGGATCACCCGACCAATATCGGCACTGCCCATCTTCGTAAAGGACTCCAGACGTCGGTGCTGGTTTTTCCGTTGGAATTTGTTCCCGTCGAAGTTCCTACTACCACTCCGGTCCGCCATCGTAGGCGCCGAAGACAGTTTTCATGGTGTCCATCATTTCGCCGACCGTGGCGTCGGCTTTGGCGGCGTCGATGAGCGCGGGCATGACGTTCGTGCCCGCGGCGGCGTCGGTGCGAAGGCGAATCAGCGCGGCCCCGTGCCTTTTCGCATCGCGCGTGGATTTCATTTTCCTCAGTCGAGCGATTTGCCCCACTTCGGTCTCATGCGAGATTTGCAGGATGGGAATCCCCGCGGAGCCGCCCTCGACGAAGTCGGTTACGCCGACGATCGTGGTCTCCCCGCGGTCGAGTTGCCGCTGCTGATCCACAGCCGAGTCCGCAATCGACCGGCGGAAATAACCGCGGTCGATGGCCTTGAGCACTCCGCCCATGGCATCGATCTGATCGAAAATGCCATAGGCCTTGGCCTCGATCTCGTTGGTGAGTTTCTCGATGAAATAGCTTCCGCCGAGCGGATCGACCGTCTGGGTCACGTTGGTTTCGTGGGCGATGATCTGCTGGCTGCGGAGCGCGAGCTTGGCGGCCTCGGCCGTCGGCAGGCCGAGGGTCTCATCCATGCTGTTGGTGTGCAGCGATTGCGTGCCACCGAGCACCCCCGCCAAGGCCTGAAACGCCACCCGCACCACGTTGTTCATGGGTTGCTGCTCGGTGAGGGTCACGCCCGCGGTCTGGCAGTGCATGCGCAAAATCCAACTGCGTTCGTTCTTGGCCGCAAAGCGCTCGCGCATGACGTGGGCCCAGATGCGCCGCGCCGCCCGCAGCTTGGCAATCTCCTCGAAGAAGTCGTTGTGAACGTCGAAGAAAAAACTCAATCGAGGAGCGAAGGCGTCAAGGTCGAGCCCGCGCTGCATGGAGGCCTCGACGTAGGCGATGCCGTCGGCAAGCGTGAACGCCAGTTCCTGCGCCGCCGTCGCCCCGGCTTCGCGGATGTGATACCCACTGATGCTCACCGTATTCCACTGCGGCAGATGTTGCGTGCAGTATTCGATGGTATCCACGACCAGCTTCACACTCGGCCCGGGCGGAAAAACGTATTCATTTTGGGCATGAAACTCCTTGAGAATGTCGTTCTGCAACGTGCCGCGAAGGCGATGCAGCGGCACCCCCTCCTCCTGGCCCACGGCGATGTAAAAGGCCAGAAGGATCGCCGCCGGGGCGTTGATGGTCATGCTCGTGCTGACTTCGCCGAGGTCGATGCCGGCGAACAACCGCCGCATGTCGTGGAGCGACGAGACGGCCACTCCGCAACGCCCGACTTCGCCGAGTGCCAGCGGATCGTCACCGTCGCGTCCCATCAGCGTGGGCAGGTCGAACGCGGTGGACAGCCCGGTTTGCCCGTGTTCGAGCAGGTACTTGAAGCGCAGATTGGTGTCCGTCGCCGTCCCGAACCCGGCAAACTGCCGCATGGTCCAGAGCCGGTCCCGATACATCGAGCGATGCACCCCGCGCGTATAGGGAAACGACCCCGGTTCGCCGAGGGCTTTCTGGGGATCGAACGTCCCAAGGTCTTCCGGAGCGACGAACGGCGCCGTCTCGCCGTCGAGTTTCGTCGGCGTCTTTGATTCCAGTGAACCTCGGATCATCGTCGCTATCCTTCCATCCACGAGGCGGATCGTTTTTCGATGAAGGCCGCGATGCCCTCGCGGCTGTCCTTGTGACCGAAGCACTCGGCAAACGCGGAGAGTTCGTCCAAATCCCGTGCCGCCCGTTTCGCCAGAGCCACCGCGGCGGGTGACGCCCGCTTGAACGACCTACAGAAAATCGGAACCCGGTGCATCAAGTCCTCCGGTGAGTTCACCAATTCGTCCACCAATCCCCAGGCGTGAGCCTCCTCACCCGAGATCGAGTTGCCGCTTAGGAAAAGTCGCTTGGCCCGCGCGCTCCCGACGAGCTTGGTCAACCGCGCGATGCCGCCCCAACCGGGAATCAGCCCCAATGCGACCTCGGGGCAACCGAGTTTGGCCGACTTTACGGCGATGCGAAAATCGCACGCCAGAGCCAGTTCCATCCCCCCCCCCAGGGCCGCCCCCTGCACGGCCGCAACCGTGATGCAAGGCAGTGCCGCCAAGTCGTTGAACACGCCATGCCCAAGTTCGCCGTAGACCCGGGCACGTTCGGACGAAAAGCCCGCCATCTCCTTGATGTCCGCCCCGGCCATGAACAGCTTGCCATCCGCTTGAATCGAGGCCGTCCGAACCTGCGGCTCTTTCCTCACCCGCGCGATGATCGCCCCCAGGCTGTGCAAAACTTCCTCGGTCAGGATGTTCACGCCCGGTTCCGTCCGAAACTCGATCGCGGCGTGTGAACCGTCCGTCTTGAGGCTGACCTGCGTACTACTCATAGCCGAAGAATCCCTGTTTGGTTTTTCGCCCCAGCCGCCCGGCATCCACCATTTTACGCAAAAGCGGGCAAGGGCGGTAGCGGTCCTCACCCAGGTCGCGGTGCAGGACCTCCAGGATGAAAAGGCACACGTCAAGGCCGATAAGGTCGGCGAGGGCGAGCGGCCCCATCGGGTGGTTCATTCCCAATTTCATGATTTCGTCGATAGCGGCGGCCTCGGCCACACCGTCTTGAAGGCAAAAGATCGCCTCGTTGATCATCGGCATCAGAATGCGATTCGACACGAATCCGGGATGGTCGTTGCACTGCACCGGCGTCTTTCCCAGGGCTTCGGCACACGCGACGGTGCGCTTTACGGTGTCGTCGCTGGTTTGTAGCCCCTTGACGACCTCGACCAGTTTCATCAGCGGAACGGGGTTGAAAAAATGCATGCCGATAAAGCGCTCGGGATGATCCATCCCCGAGGCGAGTTTGGTGATACTGATGCTGCTGGTGTTCGTGGCGAGGATGCCGTCCTCGGTGAGCCGAGTTTGAGCGGATTTGAGGATTTCAGATTTGATATCCGGTCTTTCCGTAGCCGCCTCGATGATCAGCGGGCAAGCGGGCGCTTCGCCCATGCTCCCAATGGGGTGAATGCGGCTCTTGGTCGCGGCCGCGTCCTCGGCCTTCAACGAACCCTTCTGCGCCGCCCGGTCCAGCATCTTCTCAATGAACGCGACCCCCTCATCAAGCGCTCTAGGAATCGCGTCGTTGAGGTACACGTCGTATCCATTCTGTGCGAAAACCTGGGCGATCCCCCGCCCCATGGTGCCCGCGCCGATGACGATGATTGTCTTCTTCACTGCCATAATATGACACCTCCCATCCGAGCCCGGAGCGCCAGCGACGGGCCTGAGTCGTGTAGCGCCACCCCTCGTGGGTGGCGCAGGACCCGCATCGACGCGGCTTGTCTGCGGCGCTCAACTTCTCCGGGCACCGCGCCCTCTCACACCCCGTAGGGGTGTCCGAAAATAGCCCGGCGTTTCAACGCTGGGCTACTTTCGTGCCGTGCCTACGGCACTCGCCGGATACTACATCGCGGAACCGATGACATAAATGGTTCGGGTGTTTCCTAGGATTAGCTTGCGTCGCATCCAGTTCTTGCTTTGCTCGATGCAGTCGCGTTCCACGATGTCCACGGGACGGCCGACGAGCGCCGCGAGTTCGTTTTCCGCCCGTACCATTCCGAACAGCGTCCAACTCGCGGAAGGATCGAACGTCACCAGAAAGTCCACGTCGCTCTCCGGGCCGAAGTCGTCGCGGAGGATCGAACCGAAGACCTCCAACTTGTTGATCTTCCACCGGCGACAGTAGTCTTCTAGGGCGTCGTAGGGCAGTTCGATCGGCAGTGTCAGGCGTTCGACCATTCTTCCTCATTCCAAACGGGGTGCGCCACCCACGAGGGGTGGCGCTACATTTCGCCTAGCAAGTAGCGGATCATGCGGCATAGAGGGATCGCCGAGATTCATTCACGCCGCGAAGGAAATAGGGGTTGCGAATGCTCCGGGGGGTCACCAGATCCACCCGTCGCTGAAAAAGCAACTGCAACTCGCCAAGCAGTCCGAAATAGGCGTCAGCGAGCTTGGCGGGTTCCAGCGGTTTGAACTCCACGAGGAGGTCGAGGTCGCTTCGTGCCGGATCAAAGCTGCCGTCGGCGGCGGACCCGAACACTTCCAGGCGAGCGACGTTGAATCGTCGGCAGAGTTCCTCGATCGCAAACCGGTTGTCCTGCACGACTGCGGCGACCATGGCGTTATCCTGCCAATCCTCTTGCAATCACCAAGCGATGGATCTCGCTGGTGCCTTCGTACAGTTCCGTGATCTTCGCATCGCGCAGGAACCGTTCCACCGGGTAATCGCAGATGTATCCGTACCCGCCGAAGACCTGGACGGCGTGGTTGGCGCAGCGCGAGGCGGTTTCGCTGGCGAAGAGCTTGGCCATCGCCGCGGCCAATCCGTACTCGTGGCCGTGGTCTTTGAGCCACGCGGCCCGGTAGGTCAGCAATCGTGCGCCCTCGACCCCCACGGCCATGTCCGCGATCTTGTTCTGAATAGCCTGGAACTTGCCGATCGGCTGATTGAACTGCACCCGCGTTCGGGCGTACTTCGTCGCTTCGTAGAGACACGCCTGGGCGATGCCAAGAGCCTGGGCGGCGATCCCGATCCGCCCGCCGTCCAAAGTCGTGAGGGCCACCCGCATTCCTCGCCCGCGCTCGCCGAGCAGCGCGTCACGGGGCACCACGCAATCCTCAAAGACGAACTCCGCCGTCGACGAGCACTTGATCCCCAGCTTCTTTTCGAGCTTGCCGACGCGCAATCCCGGCGTGGGTTTCTCGACGATGAATGCGCTCAATCGGCGCTTGGGTTCATCCGGATCGGTGACGGCGATGAGCACCATCACGCCCGCTTCCTTGCCGTTGGTGACGAAAATCTTCGTGCCGGTAATGTGCCAGCCGTCGTCCTTGAGCACCGCCCGGCACGTCGCGGCCCCGGCATCGCTCCCGCTGCCCGGTTCCGTCAACGACAGGCATCCCACCGTCTTGCCCGACGCCAGCCCGGGAAGGTATTTCTTTTTTTGCTCCTCGGTTCCGAACTTTTGGATCGGTTCGACGCACAGAGAGCCATGAGCGCTGAGGAACACTCCGGTCCCGGCACAAGCCTTGGAAATTTCCTCGACGACGATCGTCGAAGCAAGCGTCCCCATGCCCGCCCCGCCGTATTTCTCCGGAATGCTGATTCCGAATAGCCCGAGTTCGGCAAGTTGGTCGCGCAGTTCATCCGGCATGGCGGCTTCGCGGTCGCGCTGTTCAGCCCCCTTGGCCACCTCCTTGAAGGCGAACCCCCGAACCTGCTGCTGCAACATCCGATGATCGTCGTCGAACTCGAAGTCCATGCGCAACGCCTACAATTCCAGCAAATGTTTGGCGATAATGACCCGTTGAATCTGGCTCGACCCTTCCCCGATTTCGCAGAGTTTCGCGTCGCGCATGTACCGTTCGACGGGAACCTCCTTCGTATATCCGTTGCCGCCGTGAATCTGAATGGCGTCCAGGCACGCCCGCGTAGCCATCTCGCTGGTGAAGAGCTTGGCCATCGACGCCTCGATGTTGCTGGGCTGACCCGCGTCGGAAAGAATGCCCGCCTTTCGCGTCAGCAGACGCCCCGCGTCGACCTCCAGGGCCATGTCCGCGAGCATGAACTGGATCGACTGATGCTCGAAAATCGGCTTGCCGAAGGCCGTCCGCTGTTTGGCATAGGACAACGATTCCTCCAACGCCCCACGAGCCAGCCCCACCGACATCGCCGAAATCGTGATCCGCCCGCGCTCCAGAACCTTCATCGCATCAATGAACCCCTCGTGGAGCTTCCCGCAGAGGTTTTCCCTCGGGATGCGCACGTTCTCGAACGTCAGACCGACCGTGTCCGACGCCCGCATCCCGAACTTGTCCTCTTTGGGACCGATGAGCAGACCGGGCGTCCCACGGTCGACGAGAAACGCACTGATCCCCTTGGCGCCGCCTTCAGGCTTGGTGCGCGCCGTCACCACATACACGCCCGCGTAATGTCCGTTCGTGATCCATTGCTTCGCGCCGTTCAATACCCATGCGTCGCTGTCCAACGTGGCCGTGGTCGTCAGCGCCGCCGCATCGCTCCCGCAACCCGGCTCCGTCAAACACCACGCGCCGAGATATTCACCCGCCGCGAGCTTGGGAAGATACTTCGCCTTCTGCGTTTCGTTGGCGGCCCGGATGATATGCGCCGAACAAAGAGCGTTGTGGGCGTCGAGCATCAGCGCCGTCGCCCCGCAATGCCGAGCGATCTCCTCCATGATGACCGACGCCCCGAGGTCGCCCAGCCCCGCCCCGCCGTATTCCGTGGGGGTGAAAATGCCCAGGAATCCGAGCTCGGCCAGTTTCTGAACCAGCTCGCGAGGGATGTCCGCCTCCCGATCCCAGCGCCGAGCGTTGGGCTTAATGTGCTCAGCCGCAAAGCGCCGGGCCACATCCTGTAGGGCAACCAATTCCTCGGATAGCTCGAAGTCCATGGGAGTTCCTTGGCAATCTCCTCGTCTGCCGCGGGCCGGATCACCCCGCCGCAGCCGCTCCATCCATCATAGCCGGTCGCCCCGAAGCGGTCACGCGGCTTGACCCCCCCACCCTCCGCTCATACCGTGCCCTCAACGGGCCCCAACTACGCCCACCCGGGAGGAGTGGCCGAGTGGCTGAAGGCGACGGTCTTGAAAACCGTTAGGCTCGAAAGGGTCTCGGGGGTTCGAATCCCTCCTCCTCCGTTGATGGTGCGCGACGACGGCCGGCACTGGGGGTAACCTTGCTCACGGACGGGATGGGGAGTTCCCAACGCTTGCCGGCGCTTCAAGCGCCCCGCCCGCGTCGCTTGGCGTCAGGGCAACGCTGCGGTGCGCGTTACGCATGGACGGTTCTACTCGCCGGATCGATCCTCGACCGTCAGGCAACCGCATCGCCTCGTCCCGATCCACGGTTCAGCCGCTCCGCGGAACCGCTCGTTCATGTTTCTCCACCCGGGCCTTCCTATCCCGTTCGATCGTCGTCGTTCGGCGCGGACGTAGCACTGGGCGGCCACAACGAAGTGACCATCGCCGTCAGCCCCGTCGATCCGCTCAATCTGGCCATGTCCTCGCTGCACCAATACCGCGTCTCCATCGATGGGGGCGCGAGTTGGAGCGCGGCTTCGCCTAGTCCCATGCCCAGCGACTACAACCGTTCGGGTGATCCGTCACTCGCGTTCGATAGCCACGGCAGACTCTGCTACACAAGCCTGGGAACCAAAATGTCCGGGGGCGGGGTGGACGCGTTCGTCAGTGAACTGAATCCGACAACCGGCGAGCTGTTGGCTGGTCCGGTGCGCGTGACCACTTCGGGGCTGAGTTCGTTTGCCGACAAGCCGTGGCTCGCCGCCGATCAGTCGGCGGTTAGTCCGTTTCAGGATCGTCTCTATCTGGTGTGGACGCAATTCGAGGCCACACGGAACGTCTTCGTTTCGTACTCCGCCGACCACGGCGCAACCTGGTCGCCTCCCGTCCAGATCTCGGAGGAGTCTGATTTCCTTCCGTGGCCGGCGCATGTCGCGGCGGCGCCCAACGGCGACGTGTACGTGGCCTACCACGTGCAGACCGGCTTCATGTGCAACCCGGACGGCGTGAGCGGCAAGGTGTTCGTAGCCCGCTCGACCGACGGCGGGACGACGTTTCCACAGAAGACGCTCGCCTTCGGTCCGGGCGAGGCCGACATCACGTTCAACATTCAACATTGCGCCAGCGGTGCGATCCCGAACACCGATTTCTGGATGCAGGGCAGCGCCCAGGCGTGGGCATTGCCTGATCTTTTGCAAACCGGCGTGGTCTCGGTCGTGGCCAATGACGACCCCGACAATGTCCACGGCAGCGGCGACGACGGCGACGTATTCATCGCTCGCTCACAAGATCATGGGCAGACCTGGGGAACTCCCATGCGTGTGGAACACGGACCGGGCACGTCTTTGCAGGTCTTCCCGACGGCCGCGATCGATCCGTTCACAGGGTGTGTTGCGGTCCTATGGTACGACACCCGCAACGAAACGACGAACGCGGCCGGGAACTACCTGCTCGATGTGTTCTACAGCCTCAGCGGCGACGGTGGGCTGACCTTCGCGCCGGACGTACAAATCAACGACGTGCCGTTCGATCCGGATGCGAACGCGCCGATCCGCTACGTCGGCCCTCCGCCCACGCGACGGATCGGCGAATACGTCGGCGTGGCCGTCGGGGACGGCGACCTCCACGCCGCCTGGACCGGCAACAACGTAGGCAGTCAGCAAGCCATCGCGGACTCCGTACCCGTGACCTGCGGCGCCACCCCCCCCCCACCGCCGGAACCCGACCCCTCCGGCGTGCGGCGCAATCGCTTCGTTTCGCTTTTCGTGCCGCAGCCGATCGAGGGACCGTCGCTGACGGCGCTACGCGTCCGGCTCAACGATCTTCAGAATCCCCAGCCGCCCAACGCAGCCTGCTGTCCATCGCCGGATTTCAGCACGTTTGAGGCCGACACGTGTTCGGCAGCGAACGAAGCTATCGGTTGTGTTCGTTGGGTCGGCCCGCCACAGGTGTTTCTCGAGTCCCAGGACAACCCCGCGATTGGAGAATTCCGGGCTGCGCGACTGCAATGTACGCCCCTCTATCACGACTGGAGCAGCGAAGGATTGATCCACGTTTTCGGCGCGGAGGTCGTGTCCAGCTCGACCTACGGCGCCGAGAACGTTGCGGTCGTCTGCAAGGGTACGGAGGACGACTGTGACATGGTCTCCGCCGCGCTCACGCTGGCCACGGCCCGGCACGGCGACGTCGCGGCCGCGTTCAATCCGCCGGACTCGTCCACCCAGCCCGACGCCCTGGACATCGCCAACCTGGTCAACAAGTTCAAGAGCCTGCCTGGAGCGCCGAGCAAGGTCAGCGCGCAGTTGCAGCCCAACCTCCCCGACCCCAACGCCGACCTGAACGCGCTGGACATCGCCACCTGCGTGGATGCCTTCCGCGCCTTGGCTTACCGGTTCAGCGGCCCGTGCCCCTGCCCCTCACAGGTGCCATGTGATGTCACTGCGTGTACGGATTCGTCGCAGTGTACCGGCCCCCACGGGGCCGGCGCGCGCTGCATCCGCACCTGCGTATCGGGCCCGAGCACGGGGCTTCCCTGCCTCGGCGATGTACACTGTGGACGCTGCGCGGGCGGGACCCGACCCGACGCCCCATGCGACGCGGACGCCGGCTGCCCGGACGCCCTCTGTGACCCCGGCGTGTGCGGCCCCGGCTTTTGTCGAGACCGCTGCGAACGCTGCACGCCTTAGCCCGCGGCGAGGCGCGCCGCTCGCCCATTTGACGCCTTCGCCCCGGCCGGTAACCTATCCTTGATCCAACGGGGACGTAGCTCCGATGGCAGAGCGCCGCGTTCGCGATGCGAAGGTCGAGGGTCCGAATCCCTCCTCCTCCGTGTCCCCCCCGCCCGCAACGAATCGGCGACCCCGGCTCTCACGATTGAGAATCCTCACGGGGTCACCGGCCCAGCCCCCAAAAAAAGCAAAACCACTTGACGGCGTCGCCCTCTCGTGGTACGAACGTATCCAAATCTCCCAATCTTGCGTCGGTTAAGTGAGCAACGAATGCCGCGGCGGGCGGGCGACTCGCGCGTAAACGGAGCACTTTCATGAAACCAATTCGCGTTCTGTCGGCGTGTGTGGGTATCAGCTTGGCCCTCGGGCTGGCCCTGGCACTTCTCTCCACGGGGCAAACACAACTGCGCGCTGCGCCCTCCTCCGCAACCGGTTTGGCGTCGCCCCGATCGTCGACGCAGACGACCTCCGCGCCGGCGATATCCATCGGCTCGGCGCTGAACACGGGCGTCCAAGTCGGCGATTCGTACCGCGTCATCAACGATCGAACCGTCGATTGGCGTTCCGATCACGGCACGCGCGAGCGGACCGCCGGGCGACTGATCGGACCCCTGCCGACCCGCGGCGACGGCGTCACCGCCGCCTGCGGCGCGGGAACTTGCTCGTTCGACGTGGAGTGCGACGATGGCAACAGGTGTACGGTTGATCGCTGCACCATTCTGCCGGGCATCGGCGCCTGCCAGGGTACGTGCGCGAACGATCCCGTGGCCGAGGGCTTGCCGGGTGATTGCGACGACGACATTTTCTGCAACGGGCTGGAAACCTGCCAGGGTCCCGTGGGTAACCCGCCGCGCGCCTGCACGCCGGGACTGGCGCCCGTCTGTTGCACGGAACCCGGCAGCGAGTCCTACTGCACCACCACCTTCGCTCGTTGCTCGCCCGACTCATCCACCCCGGGCCTGCGCTGCGAACATCACAGCGACTGCTCCGGCGGAACCTGCCAGCGCTGCCAGCCCGAATGCACCGCCGACATCGACTGCAACGACGGCGTGAACTGCAACGGCATCGAGACCTGCACCGTCGGGACCGGCCAGTGCAACCCCGGGCGGAACCCGTGCGGGCCCGGTGCAGATTGCTTTGAGGGCGAGTGCCAGGGCGGTCCGGTCAACGAGCCGTGCAACACGGACCTCGACTGCGGACCGGGGCGGGCCTGCACGCGCTCCCCACTGAGTTCCGTGGTGCCCTTCTGTCAACCCGGCCGCTGCTGCGTCCCCGATACCGGCGACCCCGGCGACCAAGCCGATTGTTCCCATCGCAGCCTGGCCACTTGCACCACGCTGAATGCGGCTTCGCAATGGTACGCAGGCGATGGGGGAAGTCTCCAAGCCGCGGACCAGACCCTCAAGTGCGGCGGAACTCATCCGGAGAACCCCGGCGACCCCTGGGGCTGTCCCAAATATGGCCGCGGAATCACCTCCCACCTCGCCACGACCCCCCCCGTGTATCCGGTCACGGTCGGACCCGTTTCAGATTCACAAGCCCCCGTTCCCCTACCCGGCGGACCGGGCACCCGCTTGAACCGCCTCGGCGATGATTACACCTTCACCAACACCGACGGCACCTCCCACATGGGTTTGGACGTCCTGCGTTGGGTCGGCGGGGTTATCGAGGGGGACGCCTTCGCGGTCGAATTCTATGACGCAAACGGAATCTTCATCGAGGACGCCGTCCTCAGCGACCTGACCTCCGGCATTGGAATCCAGGTCGTGCGCTTGAACCCCTCGTTGACCATTCCCGCCTCCGGGTACGTCGTCATCCGCGCCTCCGAACCGGCCTCGCCCAACGCCCGCGTTGTCTGGCTCTCCACCACCGACGCCAACGGAATCGGAACCAACGATGCGAACCGACTTTGGGTCAATTCGGGTCCAATCTCCAACTTTCTCAACCCCAATCTGGGCATTTTGGCCATGGAACTGGTGGGCGATAAGGAAAGCTCACCGCGCGGCGCCTGCTGCAGCAAATCCAACGGGAAGTGCGAAGACAACGTGCTCCACTGGGTTTGCAACTCGGACGGCACGCGCATCTACCACGGCGCGGGATCCAAGTGTGCGGTGTGCAACGGTGGTCCCCAAACTGGAAATAGCTGTCGGACCTGCGCCATCGGCGGCGCTTCTTGCACGAGCGATGCGTCCTGCGAGGCGTTCGGGCCTTGCAACCTGAACAGTCCATTTTGTGCCTCGGGCACAGCCGACGTTTGCACCCAGGGTAACGTCGGAGGCTTGTGTACGAGCTTGAACAACACGGAGTGTGACGCCGCGGGCACCTGCACCTGTACGGCGGGCGTGCCTCCGTGTGCCCCGGCCCTTTCCGGTACCTGTAGCATGGGAAATGTCGGCGGCAGTTGCACGAATGACTCCGATTGCGATGTGGCCGGAGTTTGTTCTCAGCCGACCTGCGTACCTCTTCAGGAGTGCTCCGTCGGGGCATGCTGTGATCCCGCCGGCACTTGCAGCGAGGGGGCGCCGTTCGGTTGCTTCTTCCCCGCCGCGTTCCGAGGTTTCGGGACCACCTGCGACGTGGATCACGGGCTTGACGATGGCCAGCAGCATTGCTGTCCGCAGCCAACTTCCGTGCGCTGTATGGGCGGACCCAATAACGACCAGGCATGTGCGACGCACCTCGATTGCGGTCGTTGCACCGTCGGCAACGCCGCCTGCGACGAGGATTCGGATTGCACGGGTACGAACCCTCCGAGCGTTTGCGACGGGCTTTGCCTCCTCCGCGGTACCGGCGCCGACGACTGCGAAGACGCCACACTGATCGTGATTACGGTTCCCGAGCCGCTCGATTCGGAACAGGTGAAGACGGTGGTGCTGTCCGGCAACAACAACGGCGCTACCGGCACCGCGGCGCACCCCGACACTTGCTTCGGCGAGGCCTCCACGGTACAAAACGATCCGGGTTGGTGGCACCGATTCGCCATCAACAAGTGCGCGCGAGTGCGTATCTCCATGTGCTGCAGCGATCCGGTACACGAGCCGCAATGGGCGTTCATTTCCAACGACTGCGAACTCGGCTGCCAGACGCTTATCGGCAATGCGCCCGATCCGTACCGACCCGGCCAAGCCTCGAACTTCCGCGGTCCGCCGTGGTGCCTGGGTGACGACAACCTATGGCAAACATTCGGCTTGCTTCCCGCGGGCGTCTACGCCCACCCGATTTACTCGGCGCTGGCCGGGGCTCACGGGGATTATCAGCTCCAAATCACTGTCGAGGCTTGCCCGGCGGCGGCTTGTTGCTACCTCGAGTGCAGCTCCACCCTGCAGCCGTGCGATGCGGATCACCCGTGTCCGGGCTTGGAAACCTGCGATTCCAAGTGCGCTCCGCTGAACCAGATCGAGTGCGACTACAAGCTCGGTCTCTATCTCGGTCCGCCCCAGGTCGCCGGCTCCAACTCCTCGCCGACGTGCGGCGCGGGGTTGTGCGACAGCGGTTCGTGCTGCACCGGTCCCGGTATCTGTAAGGACAAGCGGCACAACAGCGGTCAGCTCATGACCAAGAACACATGCGAGGGCGTCGAGTTTGAGGGGCGCTTCATCGGGGCCGTAGAGTGCAAAGGCGGCATCTGCCTAGGCGGCGCCGACCAAGGGTACTCCTGCACCGATTCCAACGATTGCGCCCAGCCCGGCGGCGTCTGCGTCGGTATGCCGGAGGAACTCGCCCAACCTAACCCCTGCCCGATTTGCGAAATCGAAGGTCAGTCGAACTGCCAGAACTATGACGACGTCGCCCTCGGCGCCGCGGCCGACCTCTCTCTGGGCACGGGCCATACCACGGCGGATGACTTCACCCACCTAGGCGGAGAGATCACCACGGTCTGCTTCCAGGGCGCCTACTTCAATATCGACCCGGAGCAGACCAATACCCGGGACTGCGGCGCCGCTGTCCCTACGGATAGCTTCCGCGTCCGATTCTACAACAACGCGCTTGGCGGCCCGACTCCCACCGCGGGAATCCCGGGTACCGTCTTCGCCGAGCGAATCGTAACCGGTGCCAACATATCCAAGGCGATACGCGAGAACGCCGCGGCGCTGGCGGGCATCGGTGCCACAGGCGTCGAGGTCTACGACTATCAACTGGCCCTCGTTCCGCCCGTCGCGGGTCTTACCCCTAACGGCATCTACTGGTTGGAAATCGCCAACGACACCGGCGACACTCCGGTGAGTTGCTACTGGACCTGGATGCGTCTGGGACCGGATTCACCGGACGGCAACAAATACAGTGCGTCCGGCGACGGTGCTTCGGGCTACGTCGCGGGCAGTGAATCCCAATGGGATCTGACGTGGTGCCTGAACACCAACGTCCTGGCCGGCGGCGGCGGACCGGCGGAACGTGCTTGCTGCTCTTGCAATCTAGCGTGCAGTGTCGAAACACTCAACACATGCATCATGGCCGGCGGAACCTGGTATGCAAGCGAGCAATCGTGTAACTTCCCATTCACTTGTCCGTCCCTGCCTCCGCATGACGACTGCGCAAACGCCGTTTCGATTCCGGTCGGATCGCCGTTGATCAATAACTCCTGCACAACCACCGACGGATACAACCCCGTCGAAACCGACCGCGGAATCGAATCCATCCGCCGCGACCTATGGTTCCAGGTGCGCATACCCGATGCCGTACCGGGCGGAATGTGTGACCTTCTGGCCAGTCTGTGCGGCAGCGGCGCCGCGGGCGATGGATCGTCCACTCTCGATTCCGTCATCGCCGTCTATCACGACGCCGCAAACCCGGAGCAGTGTCCGTGTCCTGTAACCCAGATGACCCACGACGACACATTCCTACAGGCCGGCAACGAAAACTGCTACGGCAGCGACGTGAACGGCCCCGGCTTCGTCGAAGTGCGCGACGCCCAGGCCGGGCACTGCTACACCCTCCGCATCGGCGGAGCCGCGGGTTCCCACGAAACCGGCGCCGCCCAACTGAGCGTCACCTGCGGCCCCGCCTACTGCGGCGACAACCGCCGCAATGGCAACGAGCAATGCGACGGAGCAGACACCGGACTCTGCGGCCCCAACTTCTCTTGCAATCCGGATTGTACCTGCGGGGCGACTTTCATCTGCGGCGACGGAATCATCACCACGCCGGTCGAAGAATGCGATCCCGGCGCATTCCCCACCTGCGTGGTCCCATCCATATGCGATTTCGTAACCTGCAAGTGTCTCGCCTTCTGCGGAAACAACCACATCGAGCAAGGCGAGGACTGCGACGGTATTGCCACGGACGGCGATTGCCCGCCGGCCGTCTGCACGCCGCAGTGTGAATGCCCCACCCCGGTCTGCGGAAACGGAACCCTCGAAGACTGGGCCGGCGAGGAATGCGAGTTCGATTTCGACTGCCCGCTCGGCGGCGCTTGCCGCGACGCAAACGACCCGCTTGGCGGCTGTACCTGCGCATGCGTGCCCTTGGGTACCTGCGGCGGAGTCGTCGCCCCGACCGCCGATCCCTCGGGCATCCGTCAAAACCGTTACATCTCCTTTACGCCCGGAAATCCCGGCATCCCTATGGCCATCCGCGTCAAGCTCGTCGATCTCCAAAACCCAGTGCCTCCCAATCTCCCCGGTAGTCCCCCTCCGAACTTCTCCGCCTTCGAAGCGGCCACCTGCACCGCACCCGGCGGCTGCGTACGCTGGGTCGGACCGCCCGTCACCTCGCCCGATGCACCCCCCACCGGCGTAACGTTCAAGAGCGCCGCCCTGCAATGCACTCCGCACTATCAAGATTGGGGCGCCGTCGGACTGCTGCGCGCATACGGTTCGGAAACCCTCCCCAGTTCGATCTATGAGGTTCAAGTCCTTGCCCAGGGCTGTGACCAGGGGGTCGATACCGACTATTCCGACCCGCTTCTCTTGTACACGGCCCGGTGGGGCGACGTCGTGGCAAACTTCAACCCGCCTTCCACCACTACCCAACCGGATGGGCTCGACGTTTCGGCCATGGTCGACAAGTGGAGAGGACATCCGCTGGGCAAGGCCAAGTTCCAAATCCAGTTGGGACCCAACGTCCCCAATCCCACCAAACGTATCGACACCGTGGACCTGGCCCTGGCCGTCGACGCCTTTGCGGGGCGGGCCTACTCCTTGCGCGGCCCGATCACCTGCCCCTATCCTCCAAACTGTCCCAACGGATTCATCGAGCGCGGCGAGGAATGCGACGACGGCAACGCGACCAACGGCGATGGCTGCAGTTCCACTTGCCGTGCTGAAACGCGCACGGCCGTCATGTCTTTAGTGCCTGTCGCGCCATACGATACCGCCGTCCCGCCCTATACCGCCGGAACGGTTATTTCCGGCCCTGACATCTTCGTCCAATGGGGAGAGCGTATCTGGATCGAACTTCGATTGTCGGGCTGGGACGCGAACCTCGATGGCGTTCCGCGCCTTTCCACTTGGCAGGCCCAGTTGGACGCCAACGGTTTTAGCTCCGGGGAGACAGGGACGCTCACTCCCGCGTCGAAGCCCTGTTCCGGCAACGCCGACTGCACCGCCGCCTTCGGTCCCGGTTCCGTGTGCGGTTACTCAATCCCGGGATTCTGTGCATCGGCCTTCCGAGACGGTCAACATCCCAATGGAACGCCGGCAGGATTCAGCGCCGGCTTCGATCTAGGCATGCCGCCGAGCTTCCGCATCGGCTCTGGCACGACCTCGGGCGTCATCGATCCGGGTTCATCGGTGTACGCAGGCACCATTGTCCTGGATGTGCCCGACGGGGCCATGGGGAGATTCACCATCAGCCTCGACCCCAGCCTGCTCAACACCTACATGTTCGATTCCACCTTGCCGGCCCGCGTTCCCATCCCCATCACGCTTCGACCCGCGTTCATCACCGTGGTAGGCAAGAACCGTTTCCTTACCATCAACCGGGCACCGACGGTTACGGCCGGCGCCGCCGCTGTCGCACCCACGGCCTTGCGCGTCTGGATGATCGACCTGCACCATCCCAACCCCCGCAACGCGCCCCAATTTGTGCCCACCAACTTCACGACCTTCGACACGCGCGACAACGGCGTGTGCAACGCCGGAACGCACATCGGACACCACTGCGATAGCGACGCCGACTGCCGGGTGTGCGCTAGCATCGGCCCCAAGGGAAGCGTCCCCTGTGCGACCAACCTCGACTGCGGCATTTGCGACAGCAACAGCACCAACCCTGACGCGCCGTGTGACGACAACGGCGACTGCCCCGGCGGCCTCTGCCGCCCCGGAACGTGTTCGCCGGCGCTCATGCCCGGGGTTTGCGCCGGGCTGGCGAGTTGCACGGCGCCGGGCGAGCTGCTCGGTTGCGCGCGCTTCGTCGGTCCGCCGGCCACTTTCCTCGAATCCCAGGAGAGGCCCCAGGACGGATCCTTCCGCGCCGCCCGGTTGCAATGTACGCCCTATTACCACGATTGGGCCAACGAACGCCGCGTCCACGTCACCGGTCCGGAAGTCGTGCCCAGTTCCGTTTACAAGCTGGAGGCGCTTACCGCCGGCGGCGACGTGTCCGGCTCCGTCCCCCTCTTCACCGCCCGGTACGGCGACGTGACCAAACCGTACGCCCCGCCGGCGTTTAAAACCGCCCCCGACAGCCTGGACGTCGCCGTGTTGGTGGACAAGTTCAAGAAACTGTACAAGATCGAAAACGCGGCTACGAAACTCAGCCCCAACGTCATCCGACTCGATATCGACGTGGACGCCTTGGATATCACCCTCTGCGTCGACGCCTTCGGCGGCCGTGCCTACGCCCAGAGCGGACCCTGCGCTTGTCCGTCTACCGTGCCGTGCGATGGCACCCAATGCGCCAACGACGCCGCGTGCGCCCTGATCTACGGGGCGGGCGCCCTGTGCATCCCAACCTGCAACGGCGGTGCCAACGACGGGTTGCCCTGCGGCTCGAACAAGGACTGCAACTATTGCGCGCAGGGGACCCGCGACGGGCTGCCCTGCCCTGCCGGCACGGGCGATCCCTGTCCGGGCGGCGGGACGTGCTCCACGGACGGCGTCTGCGGCCCCGAGCGATACTGCCGCGACCGATGCGGCCGGTGCGGCCCCTAGTGGGAACCTCCGACGCAGGGGCGGAGGCTGCGCCCGACGACGTCCAGGCCGACTTGACCTCGGTCACAGCCGTGGTACGCTTCCTTCCCACTGACGGGGACGTAGCTCAATTGGGAGAGCGTCGCGTTCGCAATGCGAAGGTCGAGGGTTCGAATCCCTTCGTCTCCAGTGGTGGACCGCACGGCGCGCTCCGCACGGCGGTCGGCACGCAATGACTCCTGCAGTCTCGACGAAAGAACCCGCCGACGTTCCGACGCAGCGGGCGGACGACCCGGACGATTCCCCCTCGCCTTCGTCACCGGCCCCGACCGATTCGTCTGACGATTCCAGCCGCATCTCGCCTTGGAATCGCCTCGCCTTCGGCCTCACCCATCTCGCGGTGACGATCCTTCTTCGCACGCTTTCCTTAAGCGGCCTCTACCGCTTCGCCCAGCTCTTCGGAACCCTCGAATGGACCATCAACTTCAAGCGCCGTAGGCGGTTCGCCCAGGCCCTCCTGCGCGTCCTCGTCCCCCCCCCGACCCGCGCCCAGCGCCGACGATGGTCGCGCGACCATTTCATGCAGACCCGCTGCGACAAGCTCTTCTACCTGATCTTCGATCGCATCCCCCGCGAGCAAGCACTCGGACTCTTCACCATCACGAACCAGCCCCTCCTCGACCAAGCCCACGGACGCGGTCGCGGGGTCTACATGGCCATGTCCCACCACGGCGCTCACCACGTCGTCGCCCTGCTCACGGCCATGCGTGGATACAAAGTCGCCGGCGTCCGCGATCGCCGAGAGGGAGCCTTGCGCCGCTACGTCCAGACCCGCCTCGACGCCCGCTATCCCGAGCTCGGGCGCATGCGCGTCCTCTTCGCCGACAGCTACCCCCGAGAAATCTACCGCTGTTTCCGCGAAAACTACCTCCTCGGCAGCGCCATGGACGTGAGCCGCGTCCGCTCCGCCCAGCAGAAAACTACCGAGGTCACCGTCTTCGGCGAGCAACGGGCCTTCCTCTCCGGACCCCTTCGGATCGCCCACCGCTGCAAGACCCCCGTGCTCCAAGCCTTCGTCGTATCGGAAGCGCGCTTCCACTATCGCCTGGAAATCGTCGGTTGGCTGATGGACCCCGAAAAGGAATTGAACGAGGAACACGCCGTCGAGCAGGCCATGCGCACTTACGCCGCCAACGTCGAACAACAAATCCGCGCCACCCCCAGCCTCATCACCCGCCTGTAAGGCGCGCGGCGACGCTACGCCGCAAGCACCTTGCCCAGTCGCTCCAGAACGTCCTTTCGAACGCCGGCCAAGGCTCCTTTCACGCGCACTCCGGATGCACGCCGGTGACCCCCGCCCCCCAAACCCTGTGCCAATGCCGCGACATCCAAATCCAACCCCGTATCCCCGTCGGTTCCCGATCGCGGCTCGCGGCTCCGCAAGCTTACCCGCACAACACCGTCCCCCGCGTCCACCAAGAGCACCGACACGACGACGCTCGCAATCCGCATCGGCTCGTTGATCACGTCCTCGGTTTCCGCCGGCGAAGCCCCCGCCCGAACGAACGCCGCGGAATCGAGCGACATCACCGCCAACCGTCCCTCGTGCAGGAGTTCCAGCGACCCGATCGCCTCTCCCAGCAACCGAACCCGCCCCGCCGACTCCCGCTGGTGCAAGACCTCGTAAAATTCGTGCCCACGCACCCCCCGCGCCGTCAAATCTGCGCAAGCCCGAAGCACCCGTTCGTCGGTATTCGAGTGCCGAAACCACCCCGTATCCGTAGCGATTCCCACGAACAACCCCTCCGCCGCCACCGGATCCATCGCCCAACCCATCGCCCGCGCCCAATCATGCAGAATCAGACACGTCGCCGCGGCACTCTCCTCCACGAGGTAATGGTCGGCCAGCGCGTCACGCGTCGAATGATGGTCAACCGCCAGCTTGGCCGCTCGGGTGGAGCGAAGCCAACCCTCGATCGGTCGAAGCTGGGAATACGAACATGTATCCAACACGACCACCAGGTCGAACCCCGCCAGCTCCGCCGTCGTCAGTTCGCTACCCAGAACCGGGAAGAGCCCGTAGCCGCCGAAGTACGAATAACGCACGGGCAAAGCCTCATACAACAGGGGTATGGCCTGCACGCCCAGCCCGGTCAGCAACGAGCGCATGGCTGCGAGTGCCCCCAGCGCGTCACCATCCGGCTTTTCGTGCGCGACAAGCAGGGCGCGCTTGCGCCCGGCAAGAAACCCCGCCGCGTCCTGAAATACTTGAGGATCCAAAGCGCTCATGAACCGGTCGCCTGCCCGCCCGCCGCAACCGTCGGCTCCTGCAACAGGGCTGCGCGAACCGCCTGAATATCCCGCTGCAACTGATCCGCCAGCGCCGCCGCGGACACGAACTTCGTCTGCCCGCGCAATCGGCGCACAAACTCCACGCGCATCCCACGCCCGTACAGATCGCCGTTGAAATCCAAAAGATGAGCCTCCACCCGCCGTTCCCCCACCTCGAAAGTCGGCGCCGGTCCCACGTTGATGGCGCAGGCGAACCGTTGACCGCCCGTCCAGGCCCAACCCGCGTACACCCCGTCGCCCGGCATCAACAACTCGCACGGCGCCAGATTGGCCGTCGGAACGCCGATCCGCCGCCCCAGTCCGTACCCCGCCGCCACCGTACTCGTGATCGCGTAAGGCCGCGTCAAACACTCACACGCCTTCTCAACCCGCCCCTCCTGCAACAACCTCCGCACCAACGAACTCGACACCAACGCCGGATCCCCGTCAGTGACATCAACCGTCACTGCCTCCACCAGGTGCAGCCGATATCCAGACCGATCCGCGAACCGCGCCAACAATGCCGCATTCCCCTTCCGCCCTCGACCAAAGCCGAACGACGGGCCTTCCACCACGTGTCGAGGACGAAACAAGCCGACCACGATCCGCGCTACGAACGTCTCCGCCTCCAAACCCATCAACCCGGGCTCGCTCCGCGCCACGACGGCAAGGTCCACCCCGTCCTGCTCGAAGCAGCGCAGCCTATCCTCCAACAACATCAACCGAGGGGGGACTTTTTGCGGCGCCACCACCGTCAACGGGTGCGGATCGAACGTCAGCAACACGACCGGCAGACCCGCCTCATCCCCCAATTGCCGAGCGCGTTCCAGCAGAGCCCGATGGGCGCGGTGGACCCCGTCGAAGTTCCCCACCGTCAGAACCGACCCCCCCGCCAACGGCTCGACGCACTCTAGACCGCGAACAACCTGCAACGGACTCTCTCCCGGGCATGCCCTCGCCCCCCCGAGGGACGCGAAACCAGAGCATAAACCTTCCTCGCGGAGACGACAACCTTCTACCCTCGCCGCCGGCGACGTTGACAGTCACGCCCCGACGCGGTGTCATTCCCCCAGTGTCCAGCGCCCCCTCCAACCAACGCGCACCCAACGTCAACACGCTCCTCTGTGTCGGGCGCGAAGCCTTCGATCACTTTGCGGCTGTCCTCCGCCATCTGATCGTCGGATTGATCGACCAGGCCATTCCCCTGCGCGTGGTGAGCGGCGATCCCCGCGCCAAAACGTTGTCACTGGGGCCCGTGCAGGTCATCTCCATCCCCCGGCGCTCCTGGCCCACCCCCGCGCGGCCCATTCGCAACTTCCTCGACACCCTCTCCACTCAGCCTCCCACGATCGTCCACGCTACCTCCCATTCATCCTACGCCCTCGCCGCCGCCGTCGCGGACGAATTCGACGCCGAACTCATTTTGCAGGTAACCTCCCTTGCGGACTGCGAAGCCGTCCCGAGGTTCGTCGCCCGAGCCTCGACCCATTTCCATTCCTTCAGCAAACCGCTTGCCGCCATTTTGGAAACCCAACTCCGCATTCTCCCCGAGAACATCGAAGTGGTTCCTCCGGGATTCCCCGCCTCGCCCAAAGCCGCCTGCTTCGCCCATGCCGAGCGCGTCCCAACCCTCCTATGCACATCCCCCTTCGATCGTCACAGCGGCGTAGACCGGTTGATCGCCGCCCTCGAAATCCTGATCCGCCGCGGTCATGCGTTGCAGTGCTTTCTCTCCGGAGATGGGTCCTACGAGCCCGCCCTCCGCAAGCTCGTTCGCGCCAAACATCTCTCCGATCACGTAACGTTCGCCCCCGTCCTTCACGACCCCGCCCCGGCCTTTCAGAGCGCCGACCTGTTCGTGCGACCCTCCCTCGACACCGCCTTCGTCGCCGACACCCTCCAAGCCATGAGCGCCGGACTCCTCGTGCTCACGCCCGCCAACGAAGCCTGTGACCATCTTTGGAACAACGAGACCGCCGTGATTTGCCCCTCGAACCAGATCGAGGACCTCGCCGACGCGATCGAAAAACCCCTCCGCGACCGCCCCGAAGCCCAACGCATCGCCGCCGCCGCACTCGACTACGTGCGCCGCAACCACGGCATCAGCGCCATGGCCGAAAAAACCGCCGCCGCCTACCGAACCCTCGCCCTGGCCCGGACCACCTTCGCCCTGCGAGAGTAACCCTCCGTGACCGAGCGCAACATCAGCCTCCCTCAGCAAGCGGAGGCCTCCGCATCGCTCGAGCGCCTCCTTCGATCCCGCCTCAAAGGCGAGGTCCGCTTCGATCGCCTGGCCCGCGCCCTCTACGCCACGGATGCAAGCATCTACGAGATCGTCCCCCTCGGCGTCGTTTTCCCCAAGGACGTGGACGATGTCGTCGCCGTGGTGCAAGAATGCCGCGCCGCCAGCACTCCGATCATCGCCCGCGGCGCCGGCACCGGCCTCACCGGAGGGGCCGTCGGGTACGGACTCCAACTCGATCTCTCACGACACATGAACCGCATCGCTCGAGTCGATGTCGAAGCACGAACCGTCGAAGTGGAGCCCGGCGTGGTCCTCGACGAACTCAACGCCCAACTCGCTCCCCACACCCTCCAATTCGCCCCCGACGTAGCCACCAGCAGCCGCGCAACCATCGGCGGAATGATCGCCAACAACTCCTGCGGAGCCCATTCCATCGTCTACGGCCGAACCGTCGATCACGTCGCCCAACTCTCCGTCGTCCTCGCAGATGGGCAAATCCGTACCTTCACCGACGCCACCCAATCCGACCTCGAACACCGGCTCGCCCACATCCGCGACCACAACTTCGACGAAATCCAGCGCCGCTTCCCCAAGGTCATGCGCAGCAACGGCGGGTACGGCCTCGACCGCCTCGGCCCGCCGGGCACTCCGGCCTCAGCCCTGAAAATCCTCTGCGGCAGCGAGGGCACCCTGGGAATCGTCGTCGCCGCCAAACTCCGCCTCGTCCCCATTCCCCGCCGAACGGGGCTCACCGTGCTACACTTCTCGACGTTACTCGATGCGCTGACCGCAACGCCGCTGGTCCTGCGACATCACCCCGCCGCCGTCGAACTCATCGACAAACTCATCATCGACGCCGGCCGGGCCAACCCCGCCATCGCCCCCCGAACCGACTTCCTGCGCGGCGATCCCGCAGCCCTGCTCGTCGTCGAATTCTTCGGCGAGGACGACGAATCCGTGAGACATTCCCTCGACGCGCTCTGCGCCGACCCCGAGATTCGCAAACTTGCTCACGCCGCCGTCGAGGTGCTCGAACCCACGCGCCAAGCCGACGTATGGAAACTCCGAACTTCGGGTCTGGGACTTCTCATGTCCAAACCCGGCGACGCCCAGCCCTACGCCTTCGTCGAGGATTCCGCCGTCGACCCCGCGCGCCTCCGCGACTACATCGCCCGCTTTGCCTCCATCATGGACCGCGAACATGTCCACGCCGGCTACTACGCCCACGCCAGCGTCGGATGCATTCACGTCAAGCCCGTCCTCAACCTCAAGAACCCCGACGACATCGCCAAGATGGGTCGCATCGCCGCCGCCGTCGCCGACCTCGCCCTCGAATTCGGCGGCGCCATGACCGGCGAACACGGCGACGGCATCGTCCGATCCTGTTGGATCGAGCGGATGTACGGCCCACGGATCGTCTCCGCCTTCCGCGAGGTCAAGACCCTCTTCGACCCCGACGCCTTGATGAACCCGCATAAGATCGTTGATCCCTGGCCCATGACCGAACATCTTCGCTACGGCTCAACCTTCCAGTCCAAAACCGTCAAGACCCATTTTGACTTCTCCGCCCACGGCGGGATGCCCGGACTCGCCGGCATGTGCTCCGGTGTCGGCCAATGTCGCCAGCGCCTGGTCGGCGTCATGTGCCCCTCCTACCTCGCCACCAACGACGAAACCCACACCACCCGCGCCCGCGCCAACGCCCTGCGCCTCGCCCTTTCCAATCGCGGACTTCTTCAGGGACTCGACGACCCCGCCCTCGACGAAGTGATGGACCTCTGCCTCTCCTGCAAAGCCTGCAAAACCGAGTGCCCCACGGGCGTGGACATGGCCAAACTCAAGGCCGAGTTCCTCGCCCAGCGGATTCTCGCCCGCGGCGCCTCCCCCCGGGCACGCCTCATCGCCGAACTCCCCCGCCGCCTCAACCTCGCCAGCCGACTCCCGCGCCTCGTCAACCTCCTCGCCCAATCCAAGATTGCCCGCGCCTACATGCACCGCCGGTTCGGTTTGGATTCACGAATCCCCCCGCCACGCCTGACCCGCACCACCTTCCGTGCCTGGTTCGCCGCCCATGCACCTCGCCGCAACGAGCACGGCGTGCGCGGCGACGTAATCTACTTCGTCGACACCTGGACCAACCACTTCACCCCCGAGGTCGGCATCGCCGCCGTCACTCTCCTTGAACGAGCGGGCTACCGTGTCCACTGCCCCCCCACCGTCTGTTGCGGCCGCCCCGCCATCAGCCAGGGGCTCCTCACCGACGCCAAAACCGCCGCCGAGATCAACGTCCGACGCCTCCTGCAATTCGCGCCCCCGCATGTCCCCATCGTCGGGACCGAACCAAGCTGCGTCTTCACCCTGGTCGACGACTATCCCCAGCTCCTCGCCCTCCCCGCTGCCCGCGACCTCGCCGCAAGGACCATGCTCGTGGACGCCTTCCTCTTTCGTTGCCTCCATGAGGATCCCAGCGCCCTCTCCTTTATCCGCCCCCCCTACTCGCTCATGTTCCACGCCCACTGCCACCAAAAAGCCATCACCGGCGCCTCCGACACCCTGGCCCTTCTACGACTCGCCTTTGGAGCCCAGGCTTCCGAAATCAACAGCGGTTGCTGCGGCATGGCCGGCGCCTTCGGACACGAAACCGAACACTACGACGTCGCCCGCGCCGTCGGACAACACCGCCTCTTCCCCGCCGTACGAAACCGCGGCCACGCCCGAATCGCAGTCTCCGGTTTCAGTTGCCGAGAGCAGATCGCCCACCACACCGACGCCCGCCCCCGACACGTTCTCGAATACCTCACCGACTGCTTGGTGTAAGCGTCATTTCTTGTGTGCTCCTTGCCCCGCCCGCGCCTCGGGATATAGTGACCCCGCAACGTGCGGCCAACCCCGCACGTCGGAAAAAGACGCCATGATGCGATGCCCGTTGATCTGCACTACGCTGCTCGCCCTCACCGGCGGCTGCGCTACCTCCATGACCGTCGAATCCCTGCGCGACATGATGCCCTCCCGCCCGCCGGAAATGGCTCGCCTTCAGCCCCTCATCGGTCGCTGGGACACCGCCGCCGACATGCACATGATCTGCTTCGACCACACCCTCGCCATCAACGGAGTCAGCGAAAACTCCTGGGCCGACGACGGTTGGCACATGCTCGAACGCAGTGAATTCGAAATCGCCGGCCTGGGCAAAGTCCACGAGCTCGGCGTCTGGGCCTGGGACCCGTCGGCCAAAGCCTTCCGAACTTGGCGCTTCGACACTTGGGGCGGAACGCGCATCGGCACCGCCGCCTTCGACGAAAAGTCCAAAACCTGGACCCTCAAGGCCAAAAGAAAAAGCGCCTGGGGTTCCTCCACTGACCGCGGTACCATCGTCCTCGCCGACGAGAGTACCTTGGAATGGACCTGGCAGGAGTGGCCCGCGTGGGACCTCCTCCATGTTTTCAAAGTCGCGGAGTTCAACGGAAAGAGCAAACGGAAATGACCACTGCACCCGTGACCCTTTCGGCAGGGCATTCGGTCGCCCCGAAGGGGCGCCGGAGTGTAGCCACGGGTGGAGTCCGGCGCAGCCGGACACAACCCGTGGTGGGGGAGCGAGTGAGACCATCCCGCCCCGTCGGGGCGGAGGAGCCCCCACCGGTTCCCTAATGTTCAATGAGAGGATGAACCTGAGAATGTATCGCGTCGTTTTCTTGATCGTTTCCGCGTCCCTCGCTCCGTTGGCGAACGCCCAGAATCCATCGCCCCACCCCTTTTCCATCCACGACATGCTCGCCATGGAGCGCATCAGCGACTGGCGCGTCGCCCCCGACGGCCAGCGGATCGTCTTCACCCTCCGCACCACCGATCTGGAAGCCAACAAGGGCCGCACCGACCTGTGGCTCGTGAAGTCCGACGGCGCCGATCTGCGACGCCTGACCTCTCACTCCGCCGCCGACAACACCCCGCGATGGTCGCCCGACGGCAAGTCCATCTATTTCCTTTCCACCCGATCCGATTCCCCCCAAGTCTGGCGCATCCCCCCCGACGGCGGTGAAGCCGAACAGATCACCAAGGAGCCTCTCGACATCGGCGCCTACGTTCTCTCCCCCGACGGCTCCCGCCTCGCCATTTCCATGGAAGTCTTCCTCGACACCCCGTCACCCGCCGACACCAAGAAACGCCTTGACGAGATCGCCGCCCGCAAGAACACCGGGCGCGTCTACGACCGCCTTTTCTTCCGCCATTGGGACACGTGGAAAGACGGGCGACGCTCCCACGTTTTCGTCATTCCCGTCGCGGGCGGACCCGCGGTCAACGTCATGAAGGAAATGGACGCGGACTGCCCCTCCAAACCCTTCGGCGGAGCCGAAGAAATCACCTTCACCCCCGACTCCAAGTCCGTTGTCTTCACCGCCCGCAACGTAGGCAGCGAGGAAGCCTGGTCCACCGACCTGGACCTCTACGTCGCCCCCATCGACGGATCGTCGCCACCCCGTTGCCTCACCGAACCCAACCAAGCCACCGACACCCAGCCCCTCTTTTCACCCGACGGCAAGACCCTCGCCTACTTGGCCATGTCCCGACCCGGCTACGAAGCCGACCCATATCGAATCATGCTCAAGCCCTGGCCCGACGGACCGCCGAAAGTCGCCGCTCCCAACTGGGATCGCTCGCCCGGCGATTGGACCTGGTCCGCCGACGGAAAGTCGATCTACGCCGCCGCCGAAAACATCGGCCAGACCTCCGTCTTCGCCCTCGACTTCGCCTCCGGCAACGCTCGCACCATCGTCGAAAAGGGCAACTGCACCTCGCCGCGAGTCGCTGTCGACCGCATCGTCTACGGCATGGACACACTGCACTCCCCCGTCGAACTCTACTCCGTGAAACCCGACGGCAGTGACGTCCGCACGCTCACCAAGGTCAACGCCGACAAACTCGCGGCCGCGCAGATGGGCGACGCCGAGCAATTCTCCTTCGAAGGCTGGAACAAGGAGAAGGTCTACGGCTACGTCGTCAAGCCGGCGCAGTTCGACGCCGCCAAGAAGTACCCCGTCGCCTTCCTGATCCACGGCGGACCCCAAGGTTCCTTCGGCAACCACTTCCATTATCGTTGGAACCCCCAGGCCTACGCCGGCGCGGGCTACGCCGCCGTCATGGTCGACTTCCACGGCTCCACAGGTTACGGCCAGGCCTTCTGCGATTCCATCCGCGGCGACTGGGGCGGAAAAGTCCTTGTCGATCTCCAAACCGGACTCGCCGCCGCCCTGGAGAAATACAAGTGGATGGACGGCGATCGCACCGCCGCCTTGGGCGCTTCCTTCGGCGGATACATGATCAACTGGATCGCCGGCAACTGGCCCGACCGCTTCCGATGCCTCGTCTGTCACGACGGCAATCTCGACGAGCGCATGGCCTACTTCGACACCGAGGAACTTTGGTTCCCCGAATGGGACCACGGCGGCACCCCTTGGGACCACCCCGACGGCTACAACAAACACAACCCCATCGACTTCGTGAAAAACTGGAAAACCCCCATGCTCGTCATCCACGGGGCCTTGGACTACCGCGTCGTCGACACCCACGGAATGTCCGCCTTCACCGCGCTCCAACGAAAAGGAATCCCCAGCAAGTTCCTCCATTTCCCCGACGAAAACCACTGGGTCCTCAAGCCCGCCAACAGCATCCTCTGGCACGAAACGGTCCTGGGCTGGTTGGACGAATGGACCAAAAAACAGTAGAGTGGTCCCGATGAGACGGTACGTCGCATGACCCGAGTCCTCATGCCGGTTCCCAGTTCGGCGCTGGTCAGGGAAGACCCGACGACGGTGTACCCCTTGCCCGCCGACTCCGATATCGAGGAACATCAGATAGCGGGAGCTTCCGACAACGCCTTGTACTACGGCGACAACTTGGAAATCCTGCGGCGCTACGTCAAAGACGAATCGGTCGATCTCATTTACCTGGATCCGCCCTTCAACTCCAACGCGGACTATAACGTACTGTTCGCGGAGCGCGACGGGACGCGCGCTCATGCGCAGATCAAAGCCTTTGAAGACACCTGGGTCTGGGACAAGGAGGCTGCCGCCAACTTCGAGGATGCCGTGCAGAACGGCGGCGCCCGCGTCGCCCAAGCCATGGCCGCTTTCCGAACGTTGCTGGGAACCTCGGATATTCTTGCATACCTTTCCATGATGGCCCCCCGGCTCGTCGAGCTACGCCGAACGCTAAAGGAAACCGGTTCCATCTATCTGCATTGCGATCCAACGGCCAGCCACTACCTCAAGGCCCTGATGGATGCCATCTTCCACCCGGAGAACTTCCGCAACGAGATCATTTGGCGACGAACCGGCGCCCATGGACCTCGCAAGAGCTATGGACCGGTCCACGACACGCTCTTGTTTTTCACGAAATCCGCCGAATATTCTTTCGAGGTAGTCCGTAGACCCTACATGTGCGGACATGTGAAGAGTCGCTATACCGCCGACGCCGCCGGCAGTCTGAAATTCACCAGCGGCGGCAACGTACTCAGCGGTGCGGGCACGACCCAGGGCGAATCCGGAAGACCCTGGCGCGGCTTCGATCCCGCGAAGAAGAACCGACATTGGGCCATTCCGGGTTTTCTGTCCGAACAAATGCCGCCGGAGTTTGCCAAGCTCGGTGTCCTCGCAAAACTCGAAGCTCTCTACAAGGAAGGACTTGTTGAAATTCGACCGCGATCAGAGTGGCCGACGCCGGTTCGATATCTCCACGAAAGCGACGGACATCCCATCCAGGATATCTGGGCGTATCACCCATATACCGAGGGAATCGTGCATGGGACAGAACAGGGAATCGACGCCGACGTTGCATGGATGGGACCCACGGCGCCGGAAAGGCTTGGGTATCCAACGCAAAAGCCGCAGGGGCTTTTGGAACGAATCGTCCGCACATCCTGTCCGGAACATGGAACCGTTCTCGACCCCTTCTGCGGGTGTGGGACCGCGATCGCCGCCGCCCAGGCGCTCAAACGGCGGTGGATCGGAATCGACATCACGCACCTAGCCATCAACCTCATCAAGAACCGACTTCGGGATGCCTTTGGAAACCGAATCAAGTATCGAGTCGTTGGAGAACCGGTTTCCATCCCAGATGCCCAGCAGCTGACAAAGCAGGATCCCTACCAGTTCCAATGGTGGGCGCTGGGCTTGATTGGCGCACGACCCGTTGAGGAGCAGAAAGGGCAAGACAAAGGAATCGACGGACGGCTCTATTTCCACGATTCGCCGGATGTCAGTGAGGTCAAACAGGTAGTTGTCTCCGTGAAAGCCGGGCAAAACATCGGGGTCGCGATGGTCCGCGACTTGCTTGGCGTCGTGCAACGGGAGCGGGCCAACATCGGGGTCTTTATCACCATGGAGGAACCCACCAAGGCTATGCGCGCGGAGGCCGCTGGCGCCGGATTCTATGAATCGCCGGCCAAGACCAGGCACCAACGAATACAAATACTCACCGTCGAGGATCTCCTCGGCGGAAAGAAAATCGACATGCCTGGGTGGCATGAACCGCGAACCTTCAAGAAATCGCCGCGTAACCGTACCGCTGGTTCGCGTCACCCCACCCTGCCGTTCGAGGAACAGTAACCATGAACACGCTCGCGAAACTCCACGCTCTCGGCCAATCCGTCTGGTGCGACCAGCTCAGCCGCCGCATGATCGACTCCGGAGAGCTCCAGCGCCTCATCGACCTCGGCGTCGTCGGCGTGACCTCCAACCCCACCATCTTCATGAAGGCCATCACTTCCGGCGACGACTACGACGACCGCCTCGCCGCCGACCCCTCCGGCGAATTGCTCGAACTCTACGAACGTCTCGTCCTACCCGACATCGCCGACGCCGCCGACCTTCTGCGACCCGTCTATGACCGCACGAACGGCGTCGACGGATACGTCAGTCTGGAAGTCAACCCCAAACTCGCCTACAACCCCTCCGCCACCATCGCCGAGGCCCGCCGACTCTTTCGAACGCTGAACCGCCCCAACGTATTCATCAAAGTCCCCGCCACCGACCCCGGAATCGCCGCCGTCCAAACCCTCATCGGAGAGGGCATCAACATCAACATCACCCTCATTTTTTCGATCGGAATGTACCGCCGCGTCATGCAGGCCTACCTCGACGGACTCAAACGCCTCCACGCCTCGGGCGGGGACGTTTCACGAGTCGCGTCCGTGGCTTCATTCTTCGTCAGCCGCGTGGACACAGCCGTGGACAAGCTTTTGGAAGAAAAACGAAAGACCGGCCACGCCGTCGACGACCTTCTCGGCCTAGCCGCCGTCGCCAACGCCAAACTCGCCTACGCCCGCTTCCAAGAAGTGTTTGATCCCCGCGGTGAATTCGCCGCCCTCGCCTCACGCGGCGCCCGCGTCCAGCGCCCCCTCTGGGCCAGCACCAGCGCCAAAAACCCCGCGTACCCCGACACCCTCTACGTCGACAACCTCATCGGAAAAGACACCGTCAACACCATGCCCCCCGAAACCCTCACCGCCGCCCTCGACCATGCCAAACCCGAGGTCGCCATAGACCGCGATGTCGATGCCGCGCGAACCGCCCTGGCCCGTCTGGGCGAAATGGGAATCCACCTCAACGCCGTCACCGATCAGCTCACCATCGACGGCGTCAACGCCTTCGCCAAGTCCTTCGACGAACTGTTGGCCAACCTCGCCGCCAAGCGCTCCCGCCTCTCCGCCGCCGGGCGAACGCCGAGCTCACCCCCCCGCGCGCCGGCGACCGCGTAGCTGCGCCCGCAGCGCCGCTTTCTGACCCTCCGCAAGCGCCTGCCGCCGCCCCGCTTTCGACTCCACGGAGCTTCGCACCGCTGCCCCCGGCGTATACCTCCCGCGGCACTGGCGACAATGCCGTGGCACGACCGGCTCGGCCCCGTTCACCACCACCGGAAACTCGCAGAACGGACATTGCGCATACAACGGACTCATCCCCAATCCCCCCGAAATGCGGAATGGCGAATGTGGAATGCTGAATGGGCCCCCGGGATTCACCACTCCGCATTCCTCAATTCCGCTCCCTCGGCCCCACGATCTCATTGAGCAACAACACCCCATCCTGAAACCCGATCGGAATGATGTCATCCGACAACGGAGCCGTCTTGAACTCCTGATCCGCCAAAAAGGCGTCCGCCGGAGACTGATCGTCCATCAAATCCAGATCATCATCCGTATGGTTCAATCCCAGCAAGTGACCGGCCTCATGACACCCCACGTTGCCGATCGCCGTCCCCAGCTCCTCCGCCGTGGGAACCGCTCCGAACGCCCCCGGCCGAAACGAATTCGTGAAGATGATCGCGTCGTCGCAAAAATCGACGTTGTACAAATCCACCGACTCCGCGATCCCAAACAGTCCCTCCTCGAACCCCCCAAAATGCACCGTCGTATACATCGTCCCCGGCGGAGAATCATCACTGGTCAGGATGGTGACATCGAACTCCCCGTAATTCTCCTCGAACACCTCTCGGATCCGTTCCTTCACCGTCGCCGTCTCCCCCTCGTATAACGATGACACGTCCCCGGCATCAAACGGGGCCAGCGTCATCGACCCCAACACCGGCGAGTTCACCACCGCCCCGTCAAAATCCAGGACCAGCGTTTGCCCCACCGGCGCCGGAACCCCCGGTCCCTGCGAGCTTTCAATGTCCACCCGATACCCGCCGACCAATCGCCGATTCGATGAAAACGGCGACCGCGTCACCACCAAGTGGTATCGACTCCCCTCATGCCGAACCACGTGCTCGATCAGCGCATCCAACGATCCGCTTCCGTCCAGCCGGTCATCGTTGTTCATCACCAAGCGTTCCTGCGTGTCGAAGAGCGCCACGGTCACATCCAACAATGCGTTGCCCCCGAACGCGTACGCATCCACGGTCACGACGTCCCCGGCCTCCAACGGCCCGAGCAAGAACACGTCCAGATCGTCGACGTCGGCCACCGTCCCCTGCAAACGCGCCACCCCGCCCTCATCGAACACCGCCGCCACCGGACTGTCGAACCCGTCATTCGGCTCGCCCGCCGTCTTCCCCAGCGCACTGCTCACCGACGTGTCCCGATTCCCATCCACCACCGTCCCGCCGCCACCGCCCTCACTGTCCGGCGGAACGACGACGCCCGGACACCCCGTCACCAGCAGTGCCATCGCGCTCAGCAAAAAACCCGCAACACCGATCCGCCACTCGCCGCCCCGCCCCAAAGCTCCATCCATCGGCCGTTCCCTCTTCCATGCCCATCGATCGATTCATCGCCTCGTGAACGATCCACAAGGCCAACTTCGACCCCGCATGGTAAGCGCCCATCACGACCGTTTCCATCCATGCCGCTTCCGTAGCGTCGCCCTTCAAGGGCGGCGTACACCCGCCCCAAAAAGCTCGCGTTAATGCCCCTCCAACCCGCACCCGCTCAGCAAGCACGTCCGCCGCAGCGCAGGCTCCGCAACCCTGGCCTTCATCTCCGCCCGCGTCTTGCTCCGCAGTATGCCCTTGCCCCGCGCCAACGACTCGTCACCCCCCACCGCATCCAACAGCGATTGAACCGAATCCTGGTACCCCAACGGAAACACCGCCGCGTAAATCGGAGACTTGGCGAACTCCTGATCCACCATCAACTCCCGCAACCCCGCCGTCACATCCATCAGGTCGTCCGGATTCTCCGTGTGAATCAACCCCAACAAATGCCCGACCTCATGACTCGCCACGTTCGCCAGCGCCTGGGCCATCTCCGTCACCGTCGGATCCAGCGGCATGAACGCCGCGAACGTATCCGTGAACACGATCGCCGACTGCCCCGACGACGAGTTGAACTCGTCCACTCCCTCCGCCACCCCCAAGAGCGCCTCGTCGAACGTCCCAAAGTGCAGCCGGGTCATCGAATCGTCGTACTCCGCTCCCTCCGTCGTCGACAAGACCGTCACCTCGTACGCCGCGAAGTCCTCGCGCACGAAATCCACGATCCGCGCCGCCATCTCGCGGGTCAACCCCGAGTACGCCGAAGAAATGTCCGCCGCATCGAACGCCGGCACGTCAATCGCCGACCGCGTCCCGATCCGGACGTTCCGCGAAGCATCGAAGTCCAACAACACCACGTCGGGATGCGCCGCCGGAATCGGAGTCGGATACTCCACCCGCGTCGTCAGCGCATAATCCCCCGTCGCCGAATACCCCGGCGTCGACGAAAGAGCCACCAAGCATGCTTGCGACGCCCGACGAACCACCACGTCCACGAACGGACCGTTCCGCCCCATGTAGACGTTGCGATGATCGTTCACCAGCAGCGCCGATCCCCCGTCGTCGAACAACGCCATCGCCCCCTCGAACGCCCCATCCGCATCCAACGACACCACCACGTGATCGCCCGCCTCGACCGGACCCAGGTCGTACACGTCCACGTCGTCCGAGCTGCTGATCCGCCCGGAAATCAGCTGGGATTCGGATTGGGCATCGACGCCTTCCGCCAATTCGAGAAGATCGTTGGCGTCGGTCTCGTGATAGGTCGGCGAACCGTCCGTGCCCGAAATGGAAGAACCCAGCGTCGCCTGCGTCCCCGAGTCCCCGCCCGGGACTAGAGAAACACCGCATCCGCCGAAAAACAGCAGAACCGCACCACCGGCGAGGCGCGCGGCCCCGCCGGGGAAACCCCCTTGGACGTACACAGCTTCTACCCCCCGCCCCGGCCGACTTTCCCCGTCCACCGTTAAGGCATTGAGATTCGTTCAGGGTGAAAAAAGAGCCGCGAAAAGCCCCTCGACCCGTCCCGAGCCGCGCCTCGACGGCGCTCCCGATAACGGCAACCCCCCGCAACCCACTGTGCTTCGTCCCCCTCCAACCGAATCTACGATACACCCCCGAGCGCCAACGTCCCCGCCGCCTCGACCGACAATGCCCTCGATTTCCCGGACCTTTTCCGACGCTCGACCGGCAGCAGTACGTCCGTTATGATCCGATCCGTGTAGCCTGATGGACGGCGCAATGTAGCGCCACCCCTTGTGGGTGGCTGCCGTAGCGCCGCCCCATGTGCCGGGCGCAGCGTGGCGCCGACCCTGGCTTTGTGTGTAGCGGTTTTCGCCCCAAAGGGGCGACGGAATGTAGCCAGGGGTGGAGTCCGCCGAGGGCGGACGGAACCCCTGGTTGCGTCGTCCCCCGAAAACCCCGCCCCGCAGGGGCGGCGGAACTATGGGAAGCAAGTACCTGGCGCGAAACACCCACGCCGCTCGCGCGCGGCGCAAGTTCAGAACCGCGACCGTAAGGGAGCGGTGTTAGACGTCGACGCGGCATCGTCGACCGCGGATGGGCGAACCAAACAACGATTTAGGTTGGAACCTATGAGCATTCTCGTAAACCGTGAGACCAAAGTCATCTGCCAAGGCATCACCGGAAAAGCCGGCGCCTTCCACACCCGCGGATGCCTCGACTATGGCACCAAAATGGTCGGAGGCGTCTCCCCCGGCAAGGGCGGCACCAAATCCGAGCACGGCCTGCCCGTCTTCGAGACCTGCCACGACGCCGTCGCGGCCACCGGCGCCGACGTCTCCATGATCTTCGTCCCCGCCCCCTACGCCGCCGACGCGGCCATGGAAGCCGCCGACGCCGGGTGCTCGCTCGTGGTCCTGATCACCGAAGGCATCCCCACCCTCGACATGGTCCGAACCCGCGAATACCTCGACGACAAGGGTGTCCTCCTCATCGGCCCCAACTGTCCCGGCGTCATCACCCCCGGCGAGTGCAAGGTCGGCATCATGCCCGGCTACATCCACAAACCCGCCGACGCAAAATCCAAATCCGTCGGCATCATCTCCCGCAGCGGCACCCTCACCTACGAAGCCGTCTGGCAGTGTACGACCCGCGGACTCGCCCAATCCACTTGCGTGGGGATCGGCGGCGACCCCGTCAAGGGCCTCAACTTCATCGAACTCCTCGCCATGTTCGAAAAGGACCCCCGCACCCACGCCATCGTCCTCATTGGCGAAATCGGCGGAACCGACGAAGAGGAAGCCGCAAAGTTCATCGTCCACAACGTCACCAAACCCGTCGTCGCCTTCATCGCCGGCCAAACCGCACCCCCAGGCCGACGTATGGGACATGCCGGCGCCATCATCAGCGGAGGAGAAGGCACCGCCAAATCCAAAATCGCCGCCTTCAAAGAAGCCGGCGTCGCCGTCGCCGACTCCCCCGCCACCATCGGCGACGCCGTTGCCGCCCTGCTCCGATAGAAAACCCTGTAGCGCGTAGCTCGTAATGGGTAATTGGTCATTGGTAATTGGGCATTCGCAATCTGCTGGTTGCGCACCGCCCCAGCCATGCGCCCCCAAGGTGAAAACGCCTACAATCCCGAACCTGTGACCGACCTCGATCCCACAACAAGCGCCGCGCCCGACCCCGAAGCGAACATCCCCCTTGCGCGTCCGATCACGTTCCTCACCACCGCGGCGCCCATCGCCCCCCCGCATCCGATCCTTCTTCTAGACCACTCGCGCCGCGCCGCTTGGCGCGACCTCGCCCTCGTGCTCCTGGCCCTTGTCGCCTTCGAACTCCTCGCTGTCGGACTACTCCGAACCCTTTTCGCAGCCTACTTCGATTCTGGTTTGGAGCAGGACGACGCCTCCGACGCCAAGCTCCGCCAAGCCGCCTTGTTGCCCGTCGTTTCCTTCCGAGCCGTCACCGCCGCTCTCGCCATTGCCTACGTCACCTGCCGCCGCCGACAACCGTGGACCTCCCTGGGCCTGACCACCCGTGGAGTTCTCACCGACATCGCCATCGGCATCGGCGCTCTACCCGCCGTCTACGGCCTGATCGCCCTCACCATGCTCGCCGTCTGGTTCCTTTACCCAGGCTTGATCGGCCAGATGAACGAAAACGCCGAACGCCTCATGACCCTGATTCCCCGCCTCAGCCCCCTCCAATTCGTCCCCGTCAGCCTCCTCATCGGCGTCTACGAGGAACTCCTCTTCCGCGGCTTCATGATGCCCCGACTGCGCCGCACCCTCGGTGGATGGACCCCCGCCCTCCTCGTCAGCTCCGCCGTCTTCACCGCCCTCCATGCCTTCGAGCAAACCCCCCTCGCCCTCATCGTCGTCGCCATTCTCTCCCTCGTCTTCAGCCTCGCCACCATCTGGCGGCGTTCCATCCTCCCCGCCATCGTCACCCACGCCCTTTTCGATTTCTCCCAACTCTTGCTCCTCTATTTCTCCTCCGGTGACGCCTGGAAATGAATCCCTCCAACTCGGATCTCGAATTCAAAATCCGTCGCGCCACACCCGCCGACTACGACTCCTTGATCGAACTCTGGCAAATCAGCGACAGCCACATCGACCCCCAAGGCCGCGAGAGCCGCCCCAACTTCCTCCGCCAGCTCGAATTGTTCCCCGACCTCTACCTCGTCGCCGTCCACGCCGACCGGATCGTCGGCGTCGTCCTCGGCTCCCACGACGGACGCAAGGGTTGGATCAACCGTCTCGCCGTCCACCCCGACTCCCGCCGCCGAAAAATCGCCCAAGGCCTCGTGTCAGCCTGTGACACCGCCATCCGCGCCCACGGCATCGACCTCGTCGCCGCCCTCGTCGAAACTCACAATCACTCCTCCGCCTCCCTCTTCCGGCGACTCGCTTACGAGGAACTCCCCGTCTTCTACTTCCGCAAGCCCAATCCCCCCCCTCCCCCCCTGTAGCGCCGCCCCTCCTGGGTGGCGCCGTTGCGTCGCCCTTCAGGGGCGGCGCACAATCCGAACCGTCCGCCGAAGGCGGATAAGGGAGCCTTGTTGGGTCCCAACGCGGCATCGGCCACCCCCCTCAAAAACGCCCCGTTTACAACCCCGACCCCCCCCGCTATAGTCCCCCGTAGAAAAGGAGAACCAACAGCACAAACTCATGCAAAAGCACCCTGAACTCCCGCAAGCCTTTGCCGACCTGGGCATCGAGGTCCGCTTTCTCAAGGCTCTTCACAAGATGCAGTTCGTCGAGCCCAGCGAAATCCAACGCCAGTTGATCCCCATTGCCCTGCAGGGCCGAGACATCCTCGGCCAAGCCCGAACCGGCACCGGGAAGACCGCCGCCTTCGGACTCCCGGTCCTGCAGCGGATCGATCAGCAAGGTCGCCTCCAGGCCCTTTGCCTGGTGCCGACCCGTGAGCTGGCCGTGCAGGTCACCGCGGAACTCCATCGCATCACGGAATTCGCCGACCTCCACGTCGTCGCCGTCTACGGCGGTCAGAAGGTCGCCACCCAGCTTCACCACCTCGGCCGAAAACCGCACTTCGTCGTCGGCACTCCAGGCCGAGTCTGGGACTTCTTGCAGCGCGGCGTCTTGAACATCGCCGACGTGCGCTTCGTGATTCTCGACGAGGTCGATCGAATGCTCGACATCGGCTTCCGCGACGACATCCGCGCCATCCTCGACAAGGTCACCGGCAAGCATCAGACCATCTTGGTCTCCGCCACCATCGACAACGAGATCAAAAACCTCGCCCGACGCTTCATGACCGACCCCGTCGAGATCAACGTCTCCCGCGACCACATCACCGTCGACGAAGTCCAACAGTCCTACATCACCGTCGAACGTCACGACAAGTTCCGCCTCCTACGCCTCCTCTTGCAGCAGGAAGACCCCCCCATCGCCATCGTCTTCTGCAACACCAAGCACGCCGCACGAAAACTCGCCAAAAAACTCCACGACGCCGGAGTCGACGCCACCGAAATCCACGGCGACCTCATGCAACGAAAACGCGACAAGGTCATGGACCAGTTCCGAAAACATCAAATTCGCGTGTTGGTCGCCACGGACTTGGCCTCGCGGGGTATCGACGTCAGCGCCATCTCCCACATTTTCAACTACGACATCCCCCTCGATCCCGAGATCTACGTCCACCGCATCGGACGCACCGCCCGAATGGGACGAGAAGGCGTCGCCATCACCTTCGTCAGCCGCGAGGAGGGCAAGGAACTCACCGGCGTGGAAAAGCTCATCAATCGCCAAATCCCGCCCCGAGAGGTCCCCGGTTTCGCCCCCGGCCCCCCCAGACCCGCCTTCGACTCCCGTCCCGCCCGCCCCCCCGTCTCCAGACTGCAAGCGCCTTTGCAACGGGAAGCCGTCGCCACCATCGAGCGCACCGCGCCCCGATCCCTGGGCGGCCGTTTCCGTCCCAAACGCGGCCGCCGCCGACTGTAGCGCCACCCCGCGTGGGTGGCGCGTCGTCACCGCGACCGTAACGAAACGGGTGATATTTTGACGCAGCTTGCCATGGATACCCCCGACGAAATCCTCGACGACGAGCTACCCCCCTCCATCGACGAGGCGTCCGCTGCAACTCAACAAACCCACCGCCTGCGGATTCGCAAGCGCGTCGTCGGCCGCCGCATCGACAAGTACCTCCACGGCCGATTCCCCCGCGCCTCCCGCACCCTCCTCCAGCGCTGCATCAAAGAGGGCCTCATCACCGTCAACGGACTGCCCACCAAAGCCAGCTACGAACCCGCCGCCGGAGACCTCGTCGAAGTCAACCTCCCCCCCCCGCCTCCCAGCGAGGTCCTCCCCGAGAACATCCCCATCGACATCATCTACGAGGACGAGTGGCTCATCGTCCTCAACAAACGCGAGGGCATGGTCTGTCACCCCGCCTATGCGGGACAGACCGGAACCGTCGCCAACGCCGTCGCCTTCCACGCCGCCACCCTCAGCCGCGGCGAAGACCCCTTCCGCCCCGGAATCGTCCATCGCCTCGACAAGAACACCACCGGCGTCCTCCTCATCGCCAAAACCGACGAAGCCCACTGGCGCGTTTCGTTGCAATTCGAACGCCGAACCGTACGCAAGGAATACTTCGCCATCTGCGAAGGCCGCATCCCTCTCGACGGCGACCTCATCAACAAACCCCTCGCTCCCCACCCCGACACCACCCAGCGCATGATCCTCCCCTCCGCCAACCCCCCGCGACAAGCCATGTTCAAGGAGGCCATCACCGAGTACCGCGTCCACACCCGATACGTCGGATACACCTCCGTCGATCTTTTCCCCCGCACCGGGCGCACCCACCAACTCCGCATCCACATGTCCTCCCTCGGGCACCCCATGGTCGGCGACAAAGTCTACGGCGGCCGGCCCGTCAGTGAGCACGATCTCACCGGCCAGGGAAGCGACGAGCCCCTCATCGAGCATCAGGCCCTGCATGCCAAGCGACTGTCACTCATACACCCCATCCTCGAAACCCCCCTTGCCCTCCAGGCCCCCATTTCGCCCCGAATCCAACGCCTCGTCGAACTCCTCGAACAATTCCGCAAACCCTAGCAGCGTGTGGAAGAACCCGGGGCGGTCGTTTTCGATGTAGCGTCACCCCTCGTGGGTGACGCCGGGTGCCACTGGCAGCTTGCTGCCAGTGCCATCCTGTGGTCTCCGCCCAAAGGAAGTAGGGTGGGTCCTCAGACCCACCTTCTCCCAACCGACACCCCCCGACCATCCTGGCCCAACCGCCCCGTCGAGCCTTCGTGGAATTCCCGCCTACCTCAAGTCCCGCCCGAACGAATCCGAAGCACGGAATGGATATGACCACCCTCCCCCAAGCTCGATCCACCGTTTGTGTCCGCCAGGTCATGACCACCACCGTCCAGACCCTCGAACTCGACGACTCCATTGCTTTGGCCGCCCGGATTTTCGAACGCGAGCATTTCCATCACGCCGTCATCCTGGCCAGGGGAAAAGTCTTCGGCGTCCTCTCCGACCGCGACATCCTCAAGGCCGTCAGCCCCTTCGCCGGCAACACCACCCTCGAACGCCCCCAGGACGCCGCCACCCTCAAAAAACGAGTCCATCAGATCATGTCTCGACAACCCGTCACCGTGCCTCCCGAATGCACCATCGCCGACGCCGCCCACACCATGCTCACTCGCCGAGTCTCCTGCTTGCCCATCGTCGATGACCACGGCGCTCTCCTCGGCATCCTCACCATGCGCGACCTGATCGCCCAACTCGCCAAGGCACCCGACTAGCCAAGCCGACCTTCGATCGCCCGCGACATCGCACCGCCGCCCACGTCCCTCGACACTCGCACTCCCGCCATACCACACCGCGCCCGCGCCGTAACTTGTAACTCGTAACTGGTAACTTGTAATTCGTAATTGGTAATTCCCCACCCCCGATCGCTCCTCACCCCCTTTTCCACCGATCACCCCGCGCGTTATTAGGATGAAAGGAGCATTGCCCATGCTCAAGCAGATGACCGACAAACAGCTCGCCGCCAACCGCCGCAACGCCCGCCGATCCACCGGCCCCAAAACGCCCACGGGCAAAGCCCGATCCTCCCGAAACGCCCTAAAACACGGCCTCCTCGCCAAAGACGTCGTCCTTGCCGATGGCCCACTCGCCGAGAGCCTCGCCGACTTTCACGACCTCCTCGCCGACTTCCACCGTCAACTCAAGCCCCAAGGCCCCGTCCAGAAAACCATCGTCGAGCGACTCGCCGTCTCCTACTGGCGGCTCCTCCGCGCCCAACGCTACGAAGTCCGCGCCCAACGAGCCGCCGTCGGAGGGGCCCTACCCCCCGACGCCGACCCGCCCGCCATCGAAAAACTCACCCGCCAACTCCAAGAAGCCCAAGCCGATCTCCACCGCGACGAGACCCTCCTCGAAATGTTGCACCAGCCCCCCGACCCCGCCGACCCCAAGGCCCAAGCTGATTTCCAGGACCTCGTCCGACAAACCCTCCAGAGCTTCGACGATGACCTCCCCGACCATCCCGAATCCGAATGGCACGAAACGGTCGTCGATCAGCTCCAGGAATCCGCCCAGGAGTGCCGAGTCCGTGTCACCAAGCGTCGGGAACAACTCGCCGACGCCCAGCGCCGAGCCGAACTCCACACCGCCCGCGCCGCCGCGGACGCCGCCCTCCCCGACCAACCCACTATGACCCGCCTCGTCCGCTACGAGTCCATGCTCGACCGCCACTTCCATCGCGCCCTCCACGAACTCCGCAACTGGCAAACGAAGTCCAGCCGTTCGCGCCCGCTCCCAACGCGAAACAGAAAAAAGAATTCACGGAAACGAACCCATTCACCCGCCCGCGGAACCTGAAAATGCGGTTTCCTCTCCGCAAAATGGCTTCGTTTCTGCCAAAAAACGTCCTTTTTTCGGGAATCGAACCCATCCCGCAATCCGCGTCGCGTGCGCCGCGCCCGCGTTCTTCCACCCACGCACACCCGCTATCCTCGCCCTCGCCCGCGCGGTACCTTGTAACTGGTAACTGGTAACTGGTCATTGGTCATTGGTAATTGGTAATTGGTAATTGGTCATTCGTAACAGTCAATCGGAATAAGGACCCTCAGCTATGGTCGTCGGCGAGTTTACGCAAGAAACGGATCTTCTCGTCATCGGAGGCGGACCCGGCGGATATCACGCCGCCTTTCGAGCCGCCTCCCACGGAATCCAAACCGCCGTCGTCGAGAGCATGCCCGCCCTCGGCGGCGTCTGCCTCCACCGCGGCTGCATCCCCTCGAAAACGTACCTCTCCATGGCCGAGACCATTCACACCGCGTCCCTCAGCAAACAAATGGGCATCGACTTCGGCAAACCCAAGCTCGACGTCGACGCCATCCGCAAATGGAAAGACGACGTCATCAACAAGCTCGCCGGCGGTCTCGAAATGCAGGCCAAGAAATACAAGGTCGAGCGCATCCACGGCACCGCAAGATTCGAGGACGGCAAGCACGTGGCCGTCGAACACGGCGGCGGGGCCAACTCCCACATCAAGTTCAAACGCTGCATCATCGCTGCCGGTTCCCGGGCCATCGAACTCAAAGGAGTGCAGATCGACTCTCCGCGGGTCATGGGCTCGCGCGGGGCGCTGGAGATGGAGAGCATCCCCAAGACGCTGCTCGTCATCGGCGGCGGCTACATCGGCCTCGAGCTAGGCCAGGTCTACGCGGGCCTCGGTTCCAAGGTGACGCTCGTCGAGATGATGCCCGGCCTGGTGCCCGGCGTGGACCGCGATCTCCTGCGACCCCTGCTCAAACGACTCGAAACCGAGTTCGAGGAAATCTGCCTCGAAACCAAAGTCGTGAGCATGAAGGAAGTCAAAGACGGAATCGAACTCGGCTTCGAGGGAAAAAACAAGCCCAAAAGCAACAAGTTCGAGAAGGTGCTCGTCTCCGTCGGTCGGCGTCCGAACTCCGCCGACTTAGGGCTCGACAGGGCCGGAGTCGAAACCGACTCACGCGGATTCATCAAGGTCGATGCGGGCTTCAAAACCACCGCCCAGCGCATCTACGCCATCGGCGACGTGATCGGCAATCCCATGCTCGCCCACAAAGCCATCCACGAAGGAACGGTTCTGGCCGACATTCTGGCCGGAAAAAACGTCGTCTTCGAGCCGCGGGCCATCCCCGCCGTGGTCTTCACCGACCCCGTCATCGCCTGGGCCGGCCTCACCGAGGAAGAAGCCAAAGCCAAGAAACTCGACTTCGTCATCCGCAAGATGCCCTGGTCCGCCTCGGGTCGCGCCGTGGCACTCGGCCGCACCGACGGCGTCACCAAACTCATCCTCGACAAGACCACGCAGCGCCTTTTGGGCATCGGCATCTGCGGCCCCCACGCCGGCGAAATGATCTCCGAAGGAGTCCTCGCCCTCGAAATGGGCGCCGTCGCCTACGACCTCGCCACCATGATCCACCCCCACCCCACCCTCTCCGAAACCATCGGCGAAGCCGCGGGAGTGTCGCATGAGTGACGCGACCCGCTCACGGTTGACGCTGCCCGCCGGGTGCCACTGGCAGCTTGCTGCCAGTGCTTCCTTCTGTATGAGCACGAAATGAACCAACCATCCGGACAATCTTCGACTCACCAAAAGCTCGTCCGTCATCTCGACGAACCGGGTCAGGCCCACGAGTTGACCTTCTCGCGTTACCAACACCGCAGCGTTGCCCCGATTCTCGACTGCGCCACCCACAACGGGTGGCGCTACCCGACGTCCGCACCGGTGTTGGACGAAGGCACTGGCCGGTCCGCCTCGGGCGGACCAGTGGCACCCGGCAGGGCTGTTGGTCCGGCTCGAACGATCCGATAAACAGAACGATGATCATCCACGCGCCCGCTAAGCAACCTCCCTTGCGGCAAGAGTCGGCCGGTTCAACCCCCGGCTGCCTGGTGGTCATGTACCACTACGTTCACGATCGTGATCCCCTGGCTCGCCCCGGCCCGGCAGGAAGTCAGCCCGGTCTGCACGCCCTGTCGATCGCGGACTTCCGCGCACAGCTCGACACGCTCAGCGCGACGATGGAGCCCATCGACTGGCCGACGTACTGCGGTTGGTTGAGCGGGCGAGCGCCGATCCCGCCGCGAAGTTTCCTCTTGACCTTCGACGACGGACTGCGCGACCACGCCGAAATCGTGCTGCCCATTCTCGAAGAGCGCGGCCTGCGCGGAGTGTTCTTCATTCCCACCACGGTGTTGACCACGCGGCGGATGCTCCCCGCCCATCAGATCCATCTTCTACTCTCCGCCCTGGGCGAGGCTGCGTTGGAGAACGAGTTGCTCAGCCGACTGGCCGAGCGCAAGGCGCACGACTGGTGCAAGCACTTCACACGCGACGCGGGCTCGCTGCAGCGCAGCGCCCACGCCATGTATCACTACGAGCCGCCGCGGATCGCCCGCTTGAAATACTTTTTGACCATGGAACTGCCCATCGAACTCCGCGCCGCGGTACTCGATGATATTTTCGCCCAACACATCGGATCGGGCGCCCGGTGGTCCGGTCATTGGTATCTGGGCTGGGACGATCTGGCCAAGATGAAATCGCTGGGGCACACCGTGGGCGGACACGGAAACTCCCACGAACCGTTCTCCCGCTTGACGGCGGATGAGGTTCGCCGCGACATCCAAGAAACGACGAAGGTGCTGAGCGAGGGCTTGGGCCCGGACCCCCGACCGATGTCGTTTCCGTACGGCAGCTACACCGACGCGGCCTGCGGCTTCTGCCGCGACGCGGGGTTTGTCAACGCCTTCTCCACCCAATCACGCTGGACGCAGCGAGGATGCGATCCGTTTCGCCTTCCACGGGTGGACACGATTCGCGTGTCCGAACTTTTGCACGGGGATCCGATATGCCCACGAACGTGACCGAGTGTGACACTGTTGCCGGGCCCTCCTGTGCGCCTCCGGAGCGTCGCATTGCGTGCCCAAAGCCGAGCGACGACCCATCGTCGGCGCCGTCCGCTGTTTCCGAGACGGGCCAAACTCTTCGCAAGTTCCTGCAAGCCTATTGGTTGCGGCCGGAGAACGCCCTGTGGATGACGCTGCGGAGTTTGACGTTATCCACCGCGCCGTTCCGCCGCCCCGCGATCGACGTAAGTTGCGGAGACGGCGTCTTCAGTTTTCTTCATTTCGGCGGGGCCTTGGACCCGGCGTTCGACGTGTTTACTTCCGTGTGCGCGCTGAACCGCCGACCCGGCGACCCGACGGACATGTTCGACTACGTGGCTGACGACTACCGCCCCCCGATCGAGTCCCGCCCCAAAGAAAAAATCGACGTGGGAACGGATTGCAAAGCAACCATGCTCGCCAAGGCCGAACGGTTGCGCTTCTACGATCGCCTGGTCGAGCACGACAACAACCGACCCCTGCCTTTCGACGATGGAACGTTCGCAACGGTCTATTGCAACGCCGCGTATTGGGTCGAGAACATCAACGGGTTCGTGGCCGAGCTGCGGCGAATCACGGCCTCCTCCGGGCGGATCATCCTGCACGTCAAGCTCGATGCCATGCGCGATTACACTCTCGATCGCTACGAGGACGTTCTAGGTTCGCGTTTCCTGGAAATCCTGGGCCGGAACCGGTTCGATTGCTGGCCGACGCTCACCGATCGTGCCACCTGGGAATCGCGCTTCGCCTCTGCCGGCCTGACCATCGAACAATCCCGACCCTTCGTGACCCGCACGCATGCCCATTTGTGGGACGTGGGCCTGCGACCCATCGCCCCCTTACTCATCCGCATGGCCAACGCCCTCACACCCGCGACCCGCGCCCAAATCAAGCGCGATTGGGTGGCTCTCTTGGAAGAATTGCTGACCCCGCTCGCCGACCCGATGCTCAACCTCTTCGGCAACCATGCAGAAGCGGCGGAAGTCCAGTACGTTCTAGGCCGAGGCACGTAGGAGCCTATCCCCGCATCGATGTTCTCGGTCTCGGCGCGGACTGAAGCCTAGCGCTTGCAACGGCGATACCGCTTCCGCCCATGCGAACGATCGCGTATGGTTCTCCCCATGCCAGGACGCTATTCAACATGAGTGCCCCTTGGCTGGACGGATTGAATCTCGCGCAACGTCAGGCCGTCACCCACGCCCTTTCGTTTCAGTCGTATCCTGCGGACGGGGACATTTTCCGCGGAACCTGGCCAGCACAGGGTCGCCCTGGATCATCTCGTCGGTCTTGCGACGCTGCTCTTCCGCGGAAAGCCCTCGGAACTCGGCGAGAATCGCTTGCTGAATCTCGTGCTTCATGCGAACGCAGTCGAAGGATTTGGCTTTCACATTTCCACCACCTCGTTCGGGCTATGGATCGGGATCAATGGGTACCCGCGCAACAGGTTTACGGCGTGGTAACCACGGATCTTCTCGAAATGCACGATGTGCTTGAAGTTCCAACTCACGATCAGGTCCACCTCGGCAACGGAGGCGGCCGCAATGTGCTCCGCGTCCAGAAGACATGCCGGTCCGACAACGCCGGCCGTCACGTATTCGTCTCGCAAACGATCAATCTCCCCCGACGGCGCGATGGTCTCGACGCAATCGTCCGGCAGATCGGCGAGCACGGTACGAACGCCTTCCGGCGCGCGGTGGAGTTCTCTGAGCGTCGTTGACGAAACGACGAGCAGGAAATGCTTCGCCCGAATCTCGTCGAACAGCCTGTGGCTCACCACGGCGAACTCGTCATCGAGACACCCTCCGAACACCGACGTATCCGCGTACATGCGAAGAACTCGCAACATTCGACACCGTTGACTACGATACCGCCGCAAGCTCCACACGCAAGTCGCACCCGCATGGATCACGACCTTCCCTGTTGTTCCGTGGTCGAGTATGGTGGGATTCGGCTTCGAAAGGCGGCGCAGACCTCCATGGGGGTTCTTTGTCTCGACGGACTGAATCCGGCACAGCGGCAAGCCGTTACGCACGGCGACGGGCCGTTGTTGATCGTGGCCGGGGCGGGTACCGGAAAGACCAAGACCCTGGCCTGCCGGGTCGCCCATCTCATCCACACCGGCGTGGCCCCGGAACGCATTCTGCTGCTGACCTTCACCCGCCGTGCAGCCGAGGAGATGTTGTCGCGGGCCGCGAAGCTGATCGAAGGGGACGGTCAGCCGAAAGTGTGGGGCGGGACCTTCCATGCGGTCGCCAATCGGCTGCTGCGGATTCACGCCTCCGCGGTCGGGCTGACTGCGGACTTCACGGTCATGGACGAAAGCGACGCCGCGGATTTGATGAACTTGATTCGCAGCGAGTTGGGATTTTCCAAGACCGACCGGCGCTTTCCGCGAAAGCACACCCTTGTGAAAATCTATTCGCACACCGTGAACGCCCAGCGGCCCCTCGTCGAAGTGCTCGATCGGCATTTCCCGTGGTGCGGAGACGACCGCGAGCCCTTGGTGCAGGTTTTCGACGCCTACGGGCAGCGTAAGAAAGACCAGCACCTTCTCGACTACGACGATCTTCTGCTCTTCTGGTGTGCGCTCTGCACCGCACCTCGCGTGGGCGAGACAATCGCCGCCCAATTCGACCACATCCTCGTGGACGAATACCAGGATACGAACGCCATTCAGGCGGAGATTCTCCGCGGGATGCGTCGGAAGAACTCGAACCTGACCGTGGTCGGTGACGACGCGCAGTCCATCTATTCGTTTCGTGCGGCCACCATTCGCAACATTCTCGACTTCCCCTCCCAGTTTCCGGGGACGACGGTGGTGACGCTGGAGGAGAATTACCGATCGACGCAGCCCATCCTCGCCGCGGCCAACGCGGTGATGGCCCCGGCGAAAGAGCGCTATACGAAGGAGCTTCGCTCGACGCGAAAGTCGCAGCGCAAGCCGATGCTGGTGACCTGCGTCGATGAGGCCGAGCAGACCGAGCGAGTCTGCGAGAACATCCTCGCCCATCTCGAAGAGGGCATCCCGCTCATGCGCCAGGCGGTTTTATTTCGCGCTGGGCACCACAGCGCCGTCTTGGAGGTCGAGCTCGCTCGGCGAAACATCCCCTTCCACAAGTACGGCGGTCTGAAGTTCATCGAGGCCTCGCACATCAAGGACATGCTCGGATTTCTGCGCATCCTCGAGAATCCGCATGACGAAATCAGTTGGTTTCGCGTTTTGCAACTTTTCGAGGGCGTGGGACCGCGCACGGCGCAGCGAATCATGGAGGAGCTAGGCGTACGCCGAGTGTCCGGCGAACCGGGTCGGAGGTCCGAAGATGCTGCCTCTCCCTTGGCACTCCTACTCAACCGAGTGCCTGCCGCGCCCCCCGCTGGGAAGGCGGCACTGGACGCCCTATGCCCGGCCCTTGCGTTCTGTCGCGGACAGGGCAGGGTCTCCAAGCGGACCGCAAACCCGGCGGATTTGTCCGCCAGGGACGAGCCTCCCCTGCCGCAACAGATCGAACGAATCCGCGAATGTTACGACCCGCTTTTCGAACGCGTGTATGACAACGCGAAGATGCGCTCGCGGGACCTCGATCAACTTGCCACCATCGCGGCACGTTATCGCTCGCGTTCGCGCTTCATCACCGACCTGACGCTCGACCCGCCGCGAGCAACGTCCGACCTTGCCCAACCGCCGTTCCTGGAGGAGGACTATCTTGTGCTCAGCACGATTCACTCGGCCAAGGGCTGCGAGTGGGACGTGGTCCACATCCTTCACGCCGCCGACGGGATGATCCCCTCGGACATGGCGGTCTCGGACCAGGACGGAATCGAAGAAGAGCGGCGATTGTTCTACGTTGCCATCACCCGCGCGAAAGACATGCTCTATGTGTACTTCCCCCTGCGGTACTATCACCGGCGGTTCGGGCTTAGCGACGCACATGGGTACGCCCAGGTCACACGGTTTCTTACACCCGCGGCCAAGCGGCTCTTCGCCCAAGTCGAAGCCGTCCAGCTACAGGACGACGAAGCGGCAAGCCGCGGTTTGCTCACGACCGAGCCCTACTCGCGTGTCAAGCGTCTATGGAACGGTTGATATTACACTAGAATATTTCCTTGCCTCCGGCATGTGAATCTGGGGCAAACGACGGCATTCAAGATGCGTAATGGAATCTCAAAGTGAGGGCGGTTCAGGCGTGCGGCGTGTAAAGTCGGGCACTGGGCTTGGTACGTCAAATGCCGGGGATCACACAGGAACGTACGTCCGAATTATTGGAGGAATTGGTTGACGACGGTTATTCGGACGATATACTCCGCGCTTGCGTTGGCGTCGTCCGCCTTGGTTGCGGCGGCGCTCCAACGGTGAGGACTCGTCTATGCCCGCCACCATCGAACCTGCGATTCATGAACCCGCGCGCGAGGCGGATGCCCGTGCTTTCGCGGGCGCAAAGCGGCCCGTGGCCGATGAACGCCGTTTGGCCCCTCGTGTCCGCCGGCGTCTGATCGCCAACGTGGTCGGGCTGGGGGTCGATCGCATCGGGGAGTGCCTCACCAATGACATCAGCGAGGGCGGTCTATACGTGCAAGCCCCGAGTGCGGCCGGTCTTCGCGTCGGACAGCGATGCGAAGTGGTGTTGTCGGATGAACCGGGCATCGGCGACCCCTCCCCCGTGAACGGCGAGCGGCGTTACGCGACGGTCATACGCACCGAACCGATCCAACGCGGCGCTTCGACGTTTGTCGGGGCCGGTCTTCGCTTCGACCAACCGTTGTTCCTCTAGAACCCTGGCACAACCTTTCGCAACCGACCGTGCGCGGACCGCACCGTCGTCTCAGCATGCGCCTCGCAGGAACGTGCCGACGGTGCGAAACAGGATGATCGTGTCGAGCTCGAAGGACATGTGTTTGAGGTAATAGAGGTCGAACTGGAGTTTTCGCTTGGCGTCCTCAATCGAGGCGCCGTAGCGGAAGCTGATCTGCGCCCAGCCGCTGAGTCCGGGCTTGACCAGGTGTCGCTCGGAGTAGTAGGGAACCTTTTCGGACAGCTCGGCCACGATGTCGGGGCGCTCGGGACGGGGGCCGACGATGGACATATCGCCGATCAACACGTTGTAGAGTTGGGGAAGTTCGTCGAGCCGTGTTCGACGAAGAAACCGCCCCACCGCCGTAACCCGTGGATCGTTGGGCGAGCACCATACGCTCCTGCCGTTCTCCGCGTCGGTGCGCATGGTGCGGAATTTGTAGAGTCGAAACACCGTTCCGTTTTGCCCCACGCGGGTCTGGGAATAGAACACCGGTCCGCGGTCGCAGAGCTTGACGGCCAGAGCAATCAGCGGCCAGAGCGGTGCGGAAAGGCACAATCCGACCCCCGCGGTGACCAGATCGATCACCCGTTTGAGCGTGCCGTGCTCGTCGCAGTGGACTTTCAGGTCGGCGATGAGAAACCAGGAGGGCGTGATTTCATCGACCAGGATCCGCCCCGTCGCCTTCTCATAGAAAATCGCCTCGTTGGTGACGCGGCAGCCGGATTGCAGACAGCGGACCATCCACTGCATGACGTTGGCGTTCGCGGCGGCGTCGGGACCGACGACGATATCGGTGATGCGGCGGCGTGGGAGGTTGTCGAGCTGGGCCTCCATCGAACCGAGATAGAACGGGTCATCGGGCTCGCGGGGGGCCGCATCGCCCGCGCTGGCGTATCCGACGAGTTGGTATTCGTGAAGGAACCCTTCGGAGCGGGCGCGTTCGAAGGACTGGAACAAGGCTCGGGAGCCGACCACGAGCAAGCCGCGGTGCATGTTGTGAACGGCCCACCACGCGGCCATTCGTATCGCCGTCCCACCGGCCAGGAAGAACCCGAGTGCCACGCCGGATACCCGTCGGCTCACGGTGGAGTACATGAGCACGTAGATGATGCCGTAGGCCAGGACCGCGGTCGTTGTCGTAGTAAGTAGCAGGCGGGTGAGGATTCGGGCACGCCCCATGATCGTCTCGCGCTCGTAGAGCCCGAACACGAGGCTGGCGAGAATCACCGCGAAGGCGAAGATCGCCGTGGCCTGCCACAAAGCGACGTGCGGCGTCTCGACCAACGGGAACGGAGGAAACGCGGCGTAGGCGAGATAAACGCCAAGGCTGAGAATGCTGATGTCCGCCAGAAGCCAACTGGAAGGTGGAAGACGAACGAGGGTCTGGCCGACGAGTCTCACGCCGCGCGCCCATACCGCGGACGGCGTCCAGCGCGCGGGGAAGGTCCGCGCCACGGACAAGGACGGGAAGGCGGCGGCGGAGTCCGGTCCAGCCGTCGCTGCTGCGTTGGCGAATATGCTCATAGCTCGCGCACTTACAGGAAGTCCATCGGAAACGTAGCGTGCGGGGCTGAGTTATCGGCATCCGACGCCAAGGCGGCCTAGGCTGTCGTCGGCCCGATAATGAGGCCGGATCGTGGCGGAAGCGACGGGAATGTTTTTGGACCAGTGTCGAGGCGGACCGCCCGATATCCGCAAGGGTTGAGTGCCATGCAACGTTATTGGGTCATCGCTTCGGCTGTGGTGTCGCTCTGCGGTTGCCATGCGCCGAAGCAGGAAGCGCCCCTTTGGACGGCGAAGCCGCGCGTGGAATGGAGTCATCTCGCGTCGCAGCCGGTCGCCGAGGTTCGCAACGAGTATCGCATTCTTGGGGGCGGTCCCACGCAAGGGTTGTTTCCCGCCAACCTCGCCGTTACGCGGGTGTCGTTGGAAACGGTGAAGGAGGACGGCGACACGTTGCAACCGCTGCTCTTTGCCGATCCGCGGAATGAATTCTTGCAATGGAACTCGGCGCTCGACGACCAAATGGCCGTGAGCGAGGTCTTTCCCATCGCGCAGCGCGACTTGGGCGGCCGAGAGGCGGACCCGGCGCAGATCCTCGCCGCGTTCCGTGGTTTGCACGCGCGGCTGGGACTCTTGTATGCGGTCAACGAAATGAGCCCTGACGAGACGGAAATGTTCGGGACGTTGTACGACACGGCGACAGCCGAGCCGATCGCGGCCATCCACGCTCAGGCGGTCTCCGTCCAACCGCCCACGGACGAGGACGAGAAGCAGAAAGCGGTCAATCTTTGGGAAACGGACTCGCGGGCCTTGGTTCGCGCGAAGTTCGCCCGGCTCGTTCACACGTGCGTGCGGGAGTTGATTCGCAACGATGCCGCTCCCGTTATAGAGACGCCGACGGGCTGGACGCCGGCGGGCCCGATCCGCCCGGTGGAATGGCCTCCGCGACACCTTCGCACGGCGCGCTAAAGCCGATCACCGACGAGGCCCCATAGGACGGCAGGCAACGTATGGACCATCGCCGCCCACCTCATCTCGCCGCGGCGCTGCTCACCCGTTATCACGTTGAGCTTCTCGGTCTGCTGTCGCTGTTATTCATCCTCCAGGCAGGGCTCGTCCCCTTCGACTTTGATCTCGGCGGAACAGGGGCTGCGCACGGTCGGGCGCTGGAGGTGGTTACGTCCCGTTTCACCTTCCCGGATGTGGTGGCGAATCTGTTTCTTTTCGTTCCCTTCGGGGTGTTCGTGCAGTGGAGTCTATCACGAATGCTACGGAGCGGATTGGCGGCGCTGCCCATCACTCTGATTTCGGCTGCGTTTCTGAGCGGCGGGATGGAGTGGCTGCAAGCGTTCTCGCCGTCGCGGGTTTGTTCGTTGATCGACGTGATCTGCAACGTGATCGGGACGGCGGTCGGAGCGATCCTCTCCGTGGTCGCCCGATGGTTCATCCCAGAGGTCATGGGAGGCGTCCTGTATGAAATTCGCGAGCGCCCCTCGGCGGCGCTGCTCAAGGCGTATTGCGGATTGCTGGTGGTGACGGCGCTTATGCCCTTTTCGTTCGGCTTCGATGCGCCGCGTTTGAAGAAAGCGGTACGGGAGTCGGTCTTTGTTCCCTTCGGAGTCAGCATCGCGGACCGCGAGGCCGCCGAAGGGGCGACAGCCGTCGGCGACACGCGGACGCTGACCATCTTGCGCTGGAAACGGATGAAAGCGTGGGGGCGTTGGGCGCTGGAAGGGGCGTCGTTTGTCGTACTGGTGTGGGGGATGCGGCATTTGTTCCGGCGTGAGTATGGGCTCAGCGCCAACGAATCGACGGCCGTCGCGTGGTGGTTGTCCGGGCTTTTCGCCCTGACCCTGAGCGCTTTGCAGTTTCCCGTTGTCACCCGCGGGTGCGACGCTACGGACGTTGTCTTTCGCCTTCTCGGCGGCCTCATCGGAGGATTGACGCATGCGCCCCGTGCGCGCCGCGTCGCGCCGCTAGGGGGTCAAGCGACCGCGGCCTGCTGGGAGTCCCGGGCGCGGGTCTGTGCGGGAGCCGCCGCGATTTTCATAGTCTATTGCGGGTTGATCCCGCTGGAATTCGCACGACCGGAGGGCGGCGTGTGGGGACCGACCTCGGCATCGGCGTTCCTGCCCTTTATGGCCTACTTCGTCACGCGGTTCGATCTGATGATGACCGACGTGATGGAAAAAGTCGCGGCCTACGCCGTGCTTGCGGCGGCGCTCTCCTTCGGATGGCGGCGGGTCGCGGGGCTCCCGATTTGGCCGCGTTTGCTGCGGATCACGGCCCTGACGATGCTCCTCGCGTCCGTGATCGAGGCCCTACAGATGTTCATCCCCGTGCGAGTGGTGAGTCTGACCGATCCGATTCTGGCAGCCACGGGCTGCATCGTCGGCGTCGTGCTCCACCACCGGGTTGTGTCGTTCTTGCAGTTTGCGCGATCCCATGCCGTGGTCGATGGCGAGGGTCGTTTGGTTTCGTCGCCGCCGGCGGGCCATGCGAGCCTGCCCGACTCGCTTCTGGGATCGCTGTCGGAGCCCCATCCGAACGCGCCGGTGGAACGCGTTCCGGAAGTGCGCGAGCGTCCGTTTCATTGAACCGCGCGTCCGGCGGTCCTACCTCACGGTCCGATTCATTGCGTCTTGGCGCTCTTGAGGAAGGCGTCGATTTGCGCGGACCACTTTTCCATGGAGGCGGCGGGCCCGGTGGTGACGACGAAGTGTGGACCCTGGGGGTGATCGACGATGGCGGCGATCATGCGGTAGTCGGGTTTGGCGGAGTCGCGCATGGTGGCTTTGATCGACCCACTCATGTCCACGAGGGTCAGCTTCACCGGGCCGATCTCGGTCGTGGTGATTTTGGCGTCGGAGCGGGCGGCGGGCTGACCGTCGGGTTTGGCGACCTGCCCCACCCAACGGTCGATGTTGCGGTCGTCCATCTCCTTGCCCTTCATGTTGGGATAATGGGTGATGCGCACGGAGCCGTCGTCGCCGGCGGGGTCGGAGCGGGGAATCTTGTACACCGCCACCGGGGCCATCGGACCTTGCGGGGCTTCTTCACGCACCCAACCGGAGGGTACGGTCATCTTCAAGCCGGTTAGAGCCAAATCGGTGGCACTTGCGGAGACGGGCGGCGACGACGCCGCGGGCTTCGCCGGCGCAGGCGGGGCCGTCTGCGCCTGCACGCCACGCGATGCAACCACGATCGACAACGATCCCAGAATGACCCTACCGATACGCCGAGGTCCGTTCATCTTACTTTCTCCGATCCGTTGAGTTCAGTTCCGCGCCGGTCGAGAAGACCACGGCCAAGCTGCGCTGGACCGTGCCGCCCCGTCTCGCACAGGTGATGGTAACGATGTGGAGCGCACGCACCAAGCGGCCCCGGCCTTTCCACGAGGGCTTCCCACGCGCCGGGGTGCCTCCGTCCCCCCGGTTTCGGCGTTTCGACGTTTCTGCGTTTTTGCGTCTCCCCCTTGCCCTGACCGCGCCGGCGTGGTAAAGTCACTGTGAATCTGTGAGGAGATTGCCGTGGTTTATCGAGGACGTATCAGGGACGGCCGGATCGAACTAGACGAACAGGTTCGACTACCCGAGGGTGCACCGGTCGAGGTCTCGCTGACGTGCGCTTCGACGACGATTCCATGAGCGTCGATCTGGCCGACGGGCGGACGATCACCGTTCCGCTGGTCTGGTATCCGCGCCTGCTAGACGCTACGCCCGAGCAGCGCCAAAAGTGGCAACGGTGCGGCGGCGGCTTCGGGATTCACTGGCCGGACATCGACGAAGACCTGAGCACGGAGGGCTTGCTCGCAGGGGCGCCCGCCCCGCGCAGATCAGAAGCGGCGAAGCGGTGAGCCGGATGACACGCAGCGCGAACGTCTTGGTCTGGGCCTCTCCCGCTCCTGCCATTCGTTGCAGAGGATGCACCGATGTCGCACGCGAATCCTGATCGCTCCCGTGTCGGTGAAATCCGCTACGTTCCCGCCAAAGGGCTATGGTGCTGCTGGCAAAGGTGGGCGGCGGAAAGGTATAATGGGTTATGAGAGGAGTCTGACCATGACCTATAAGGGACACATTAGAAACGGCGCTGTGGTGCTGAATGAGCCGGTGGGACTGCCCGACGGCAGCCAGGTCCTGATCCAGCCGGTCGAAGCGCCCGCCACCTTGGGCGAGCTATTCCGCGAGGTGGCCGGCAAGGGCAAGGACCTGCCCGACGACGGTTCGATCCAGCACGACCATTACATCTACGGGACTCCCAAGCGATGAACCGGGTCTTCGCCGACACCTCCTATTTCATTGCCGTCATCGTTCCCAACGACGTGGCACACGGGCGCGCCCAGGCTTTGGCCGGTCAGTCGTTGCACCTGATCACCACCGCCTGGATCATGGCCGAATTGGCGGCCTACCTTTCGCTCCCGCCTAACCGGGCGTTGTTCAACGGGCTTCTCGCCTCGTTGCGTGCCAATCCCGGCGTGGACTTCGTCCCCGCCACGCAGGAGCTGTTCGATCGCGGAGCCGAACTCTACGCCGCCCGAACCGACAAGGCCTGGAGTCTGGTGGATTGCATCTCCTTCGTCGTCATGCAGCGCGAAGGCCTCCCCAACGCCCTCACCGCCGACCACCACTATACCCAGGCAGGGTTCAATGCGGTTCTGGCGGAGACGGGGAAATAAAGGCGAAGTGGCCGACACGGCGACTGGGCAGGGGCTTTTGCGCGCCGGGGCCAACTGATCCGACCCCCAAACCCCGAAATCAGAACCCCAATCCGCCGGGCATGTTCCCACTGGTCGGAAACCCGCGCCGATCGGGGCGTAGACATGTGGAAGGACTCCGGCTAGGGATCATGCATGGGACGCAAGTTCGGATTCTCGTTCTCTTGGAAACGTGCAAGTGGACTATCTGCCGCAAAGGGACGGCTGTTACGGAATATTGTTATTCCGCTGACTCGCTCCGGTCGGCAGCGCAAAGTCGGGCGGATGAAGACCGGCTGCAAAGACCTGTTCGGCATGCTATGCTTCGTGCTGGCGACGGTGCCGGGCCTATTCGCGCTGATCGGATTCATGGTAGACGACACCGGCGAGGGACGCGTTGTTGCCGGCGTGCTGGGCGGGCTTGCGCTGCTGTTGTTTGTGATCGGGGTATACGCGTTGGGGCATCAGGGCCCGCGTGACTTGACTCTCTCATCCCCAGCGAACAGCCCATCCACCAGACCGCGCACGGGTCTGCGCTATGATGTGGTCCGGGGGATCTTCGTGCGAGAGGAAGATCTCGAAAACTTTATCGTGAGAAACTGGGACCGACTCGACTTCGGTACTCCCCTGGAGTTCATCGGGCAGCAGGTCCCATGCGCCCATCTCGGCATCATCAATGTGCTGGCACGCGACCGGGTCACGCGCGACTACGTGGTGATTGAGCTCAAGAAGGAAGAGGCCGACGATGTCGTGTTCGGCCAGCTCTCACGGTACATGGGCGGAATCGAACGGTACCGTGCGAAGATTGAGGGCGTAGGGGTCCGTGGAATCATCGTCGCGCATACGATTTCGTCAAGGCTTCGCGCGGCGGCATCGGTCAATCCCAAGGTCGGTCTGCGGCAGTATGTCTGTCTTTCTAAGGGGCAGTCGAGTGCGAGTCTGTCCCGACGCCTACATTGTTCACCCGGTGACCTGATCCTGCTCCCCGGGACTGGCCATTAACATGGATGCATATGTGGGGCGGGGTGGCACTGTTGGGTGTGCCACTGCTCTTGAGCTTGCTGTTACCCACATCTTTGATAGCGTCCCGTTAGGGACGCGCGACAATAGCCCAGCGTTTCAACGCTGGGAAAACGGATCGTCCTACATCCCGAGTCCCGGAGGGACGACTGAAACGCTCAACCGTCCCTCCGGGACTTGGTTTGAACCCACTCGCCTCCCCCAGCCACGAATGGCTGGGCTATTTTCAGTGTGTCCCGCCGGGACACCATCACGCACGACCGCAAAAATGTGGGTAACAGCAGGCTCTTGAGCAGTGGACGTTCGTGAGCGGGAGTCTGGCGACGAGTCGATGACCGTTCGGTCTGCGTTGTACCGTAGACGACTGCTGACACAGCAGTGGCACATGCATGCTTATCCGCACGCCAATTGGAAATCGGCGATTGGCAATCGGCAATGGACGTGTCCGCTTCCTCACGGGCGCGGCCCTGATTGACCGGTCGCTCGCGCTCCCGGCTCTGATGCGCCGGGCGGGTCGCGGTTGCTCAAACCTGTTCCAGCGCCGCGCTCAGGTCGGCGATGAGGTCGTGCCAGTCCTCCAAACCGATGCTCAGACGGATGCCGCCGGGGACGAGTCCGCGTTCGCGTTTTGCGCTTTCGGGCATGGCCGCGTGCGTCATCGAGTAGGGAGCTTCGATCAGGGTCTTGATCTGCCCGAGGGAGACCGCGAGGGTGAGGGTGTAGGCGTTCTTGGCCGCCCAGTCGATGAGGCGTTCCGCGGGTCGGCCCGTTTCTCCCGAGTCCTTGACCACGAAGTAGATCATCGAACCGGGTGCGAATTCACCGTGGTAGTCGCGCATTTGCCGACGGGCGAGATCATGCTGGGCGAAGGACGGCAAGCCCGGGTAGTGGACCCGCTCGACCTTGGGGTGGGCCTTGAGGAACTCGGCCACGCGAAGGGCCGTCTTTTGGTAGTTCACCATTCGAGTAGCCAGAGTCGGCAGGCCGTAGACCAGCGGAGGCCAGGCGCTCTTCGGCGAAAGTGCGCCGCCGAAGTCCTTGCGGAAGAGAATCAGATCGTGATACATGGAGCGCGGAGCGATGACCGCTCCGCCGATGTCCGTGCCGAATCCGCCGATGGCCTTGGTCAACGACTCGCAAACCACGTCGGCGCCCAACTCCAGCGGCCGTTGGCAGTACGGCGTGGCGAAGGTGTTGTCCACGACGATTCGGATGCGTTCGTTCTCCGGTCGATTCTGATTGGCTTGGTCCACGATGCGGCGGATTTCGGCGATGTCGATGAGGCGCATGTCCGGGTTGACCGGAGTCTCGAACAAAACCACTCGGGTTTGGGGACGGATGGCCTGCCGAAGGGCGGCGAAGTCCGTGAGGTCGGCAGACGTGGCCGAGATGCCGTAGCGCGGCAGCCAGTTCTGAATGAGCGAATAGGTGCAGCCGTAAAGGACCTTGTGGGCGACGAGGTGCTCGCCGGCTTTGGTCAGGGTCAAGACCGCGGCGGAGATGGCGGCCATTCCGGATGCGAAACAGAGGGCGATCTCGCCGCTTTCCGCGGCGGCGAGGTTCTCCTCGAGCATGTCGCCGTTGGGCTCGCCGAGGCGCTCGTAGATGTAGATCGGTCCGTGGGGCACCTGGGTTTCGTCGCGGGCGAATTCCTCGAAGCCCATCGCCCCGCGATGGACGGAGTCCAATCGAAACGTGACGCTGGCCGTCATGGGGGGGACGACGTGATGGTCATAGTCCCAGCGGGCGCTATGACTTCGCCCGTGGATCAAGCGGCTGCGGATGCGGTAGGTCGACTCATTCCTCTGAGGTGGATCGGATGGGGGATTCATGGTCGGTCTCCTTGTTCGCGGGACCTTGGGGCGCGCGGATCAGGCGGTCCGTGGTCGCGGCGGTTATCAAACACCTGGCAAGAATCGTACCGCGCCGCGGGCTCGGCGGCTCATCCCGCCAATTGTTTGGCGCAGGCGAGGATGGCGTCGTAGTTGGGGTGGCTGGCGACCTCGGGGACGTACTCGGCGTAGCGGATCGACCCGCCCTTATCCACTACGAATGCCGCCCGGCACTCCACGCGGAGGTCCTTGACGAGGGTGCCGTAGGCTCGACCGAAGCCCAGGTCGTAGTGGTCGCTGAGAACGATGAGGCGTTCACGGTCGATGCCCTCGGCCCCGCAAAAGCGTGCCTGGGCCGTGGGTAGGTCGCAACTGATGGTGTAAAACGACACGTTGGCCAGCTTCGCCGCCTCTTCATTGAAACGCTTGGTCTGAAGGGCGCAAACGGGCGTGTCCAGGGAGGGAACCACGCTGTAGATGCGCACTTTCCCCAGGGCGTCGCTGAGTTTGACGGAATCGACGAGGCTCTTTTTGAGGGTCGCATCGGGGGCCTTGTCCCCCACCTTCAACTCTGGACCGTCCAGGTTCAGCGGTTTGCCTTTGAGAGTACACGTTCGTGCCATGTTCATCCTCCTGTAACGTAACGACGAGCGGCATGCCCAGGCGACGCGCCGCCATGCCTTCGTGCCTGTAAAGCGGCCCAACAACCGAGCACCCAGCCTAACCCGGAGGTGCGCCCGCGTCAACTCCAGGATTCGGAACATGTTTTTCAGTTTTTTTCCCTCCGCGAGAACTGCGGGGCATAGAATCCGGTGGGCGAGCTTGTCGTGGGCGTGAGGCCCTTCCGCCCCGGACAACAAGCCGCGGCCGCGTCGGGAGAAAATGAATGTTCGTACGCGTCCTTTGGGTGTCCAGCCTTCTGGCGATTACGCCGCCCACCGAAAACCGTCGGTCCCGTGACGCCCTCGAGGCGGACGAGGGCGATCCACGCTCCGCTCAAACTCTCGGACCGATCCTCGACGCGTGTTTGGGCGCCGATGGGGAGTGTACCCAGGCGCGTGACTGCCCTTTTGGCGAGTGCCCAAACGGCCATTGCGTTGGTTGTAACGACCCGGATTGCTGCGATCGGGTCTGTCGGATCAAGCTGGGCGGGTACTATTGCTGCGACGTATGTTGGGATCAGATCTGTGCAGACTTGGCTGAACTCCTCTGCGGGCCGGCTCCGCCCACCGATGACAGTTGTGCGCGCGCCAAGATGATCGAGCTGAACGAGAACGGCATGGGGAGTGCCTTCACACCGGCGAAGCCCGCTACCGTGGACAGGACGGACCCCGGCTTCGGATGTTACGTTTACAATCCTGGTCCTCCCCAGGGAATCCTCCACACGGTGTGGTACAAGTTCACGGCAACGCAACACCACGTGGAGCGGGCGGAGATCAACACATGTCTCAGTGCTGCACCGGTGAACGACACCCTGGTCGCCGTGTATGCGATCGGCGATCTGACCCTACCGGACTGGCTGGCTTGCGATTCCTTGATTCCCATCGGGTGCGGCGACGATGCGATCGGCTGCGGCGGCTCGAGCCGGAACGCGAGGGTCTGCGTCGGGGGGCTCACTCCGGGGAGGAAATATTACATTCAAGTCGCCTCGAAGGAGCCGGTGACGCAGGACGGGGCGGGTTTCACGGTCACGATCTTTCCGCAGACGTGCGAGATCACGAATGACTACTGTCCGTCGGCGACTTGCGCAGAGCCGGAACCTCGGTTCTGCATCACCGATGGAACGCTCCCGTTTGATTTCACGCCCCTCGCGGGACCAGCGTATTCCTTGGACTTGCCCGTGGAGCTGTGCATCCCGACGATGACGACCGACATGTGGTTCGAGTACGTGGCCACCTGCACCGGGGAGCTGCAAGTGAAGACTTGCGGCACCACTCCGCAGGCCCCGGATCCGGACACGAACCTGGTTGTCTACGGGACGTGTTCCTGCCCGCCGGTAGCCGGGCCGACATTGGCTTGTAGTACGGACGCCGGCGGTGCCTGCGGGAACGCATCCGAGATCAAGAACGTAGACGTCATCCAGAGTGACTGCTACAAGATTCGACTCGCCGATTCGGCGGAAAGCCTTCCGGCGGGCAACCTCACCGTGGCCTGCGTAGCGGCAGCTTGTCCGGGGGGGGCATTGATCTTTGTCGATCCTCCCGACGAGGTGGTCGACGCCCGTCGTCCGCACAACCGGGACGATGCGAATCTTCTGTTCGGAATCCAGACGATTACGGCTCAGCACACGTCGGGCGCCCTGTCGAGTTGCTTCTCGCTGTGCGAGACGGGCAACAGCGGTTCGCCGAACTCGATCCAGAGCGTGGTGGAAAACCCACCGGGGACATACACCATCAGGCTGGCTCGTCCCATCTCGCCGGGCGAGAAGACGAACCTCATTTACACGAACTCGCACGTTCCACCAGATCCGGCGCCGATCTCGTTGCGTCTTGTGTCAAGTCCGGGGAACATCGCGGCGGATGCCGTCTCTGGCCCCAACGTCCTGGACCTCGTCAACGCCCTGAACGGAACGCAGGCGCTTGTCTGGGGCCGGTTCAGCGGTGACGTGGACGGAAGCTCCAAGATCACCGGGGCGGACGTGGTCGAGGCGGTGGACGTTCTGAAAGGCTACGGGGCCTACGCGGTGTGGGACGGAACGCCCAACGAACTCAACAACGCCGCCTGCTTGCCGTAGAGGGCGAGACGGCACAAGTTGTGAATTCTCGCCCCCTTGCGGCCCGGTGCCGCGAGGGGGCGTTTCATTTTCACGTCCGAACGGCTTGCAGGTCGGACCGTTCATTGCTCGGACCCTCCCGCGCGGTTACGATCCCCACGCGCAGCGGGCGGGCGCCGTACGTGTGTAGCGTGCCGGAAAGGGGTTGGGGAGGAGGAGGTCGGGACGGAGGAGTTCGACGGGATTCTTCCTGAGGCTCGCGTAGGGGGCCTTATCCCCCACTTTCAACTCCGGACCTTCCAGGTTCAGCGGTTTGCCCTTGAGCGTACATGTGCGGGCCACGATCCGTCTCCTGCGAAAGCGAATGAAGGACGATTCAATCGTCGTACATCCTGCGACTACGCGCAGCGTCGGGACCCTAGAGTAGACGTGCAAAAACGTCAACCGTTGTGAGCGGCTCTGTGGATGGTTACACTGGAGATCGCCTCGGCCCTTGTGGAAGGAGACGGGTCATGATTCAAGGCGGCAACGCGACGATTTACATATCGGATATGGACCGGGCGGTGGGGTTTTGTACCCAGACGCTGGAGTTCAAGCTCCTATTCCGCGCCGGCAACCACGGGGCGCAGATCGACGCGGGGGGCGGATTGCAACTCGGACTGCATCCCGCCTCGCCGCACAGTCCTCAGCCCGGCAAGAGCGGTTCCATCAGCGTGGGGCTGACACCCAGCCAACCACTCGACCAGGTCGTGAACACGCTGAAGTCCCGGGGGGTCGCGTTTCGCGGACCGATCGTGGACGACGCCAAGGGCGGCATTCGGTTAGCCTTCTTCGGCGATCCCGACGGCAATGACCTTTACCTTTGCGAAGTGAAACAGAGCAAGGGATGGTCGTAGTCGTGGGCGCGCGGATGGCGACGATCCCGCGCTACCCACAAGGGGTGGCGCTACAGCGGTTGGTCCCCGTCATTCGCGGCGGGCGAGGCCGTAGCGACCTCGGCGGACCCAACTGAGGGTGAGCAGCATGGTGGTGGTGAGGCCGAGCGGGAAAACTACGTTGGTGCCGCACAGCGGAACGCTCACCGTCGGAGGCGGCTCGCCGTCGGGGGGAGGTTCCTCGTCCAGGCAGGCGACGCGGTTGTCCCAGAAGTCGCAGGCGTCGCAGGAGGGGTCGTCGAATTCGTTGGGGGTCTTGTCGGTGAGAGTCGGTTCGCCCGTAAACCCGTTCACAGTCACCACCGTGCCGGTGATCGAGAGCCACCACAACGTCCTACCGCCGTCGCCGTCGGTGGCATAGGCGAGGGCGCCGGCCGGCGCATCTTCGAAGGTCACGAACCCGCCGTCGTCGACGAAGGCGTTCTCCAGAATCAAATCCGTGGTACTGACCAGGGCCAGTTGCCGCGTCGAGTCGATCAACACCAACTCCGCGTTGTTGGCATTGATCACCGCGCATTGGGCGGTGGAAAGGGGATCATCGAAGATCACCCAGGGCACGGTTTGGGCGCCGGCCTGACTGCCCAGGCCGACGAGAACGACGAATGCAAGCGTTCTACGCACGAACATTCTTTCGTACTCCGACAGCCGTCTATTCACTCTCAAGCGTGGACCGGCGGGAAAACCGGTGGCGAGTCATTCGCAGCGACGCCAGTCCCGCAAGCGTGAGCATCATGGTCAGCGCCGTGAAGTTGCCGCAGGCGACGATCACGGGCGGCGGAACGATCACCACGCCTTCGCAGCCGTCAATGTCCACATCCGCGCCGAGCCGGGAGTTGGGACAGTCGTCGAAACAATCCTCGATACCGTCGGCATCGCCGTCCAGTTCGATGCACGAGCAGCCGAAGTCGTCGGCGATCTCGTCGAGGGGCGTGAGCGGACATTCGTCCACGCAGTCGTCCACGCCGTCCCCGTCGTCGTCGTACTCGCTGCACGAGCAGCCGAAGTCGTCGGCGCCTTCATCGAAGGGCGTGAGCGGGCATTCGTCCGCGCAGTCGTCCACGCCGTCTTCGTCGGAATCGAACTCTGCGCAATCGCAGCCATCTTCGTCGACAAATTCGCCGATGGGCGTGTCGGGGCAGAAGTCGAACTCGTCCGGCACGTCGTCGAAATCGTCGTCGTCCCAGAGATCAAACGCGTCGCAGGGCACGTCCACGAAATCGCTCGGAATCAGACTCGTAAAGATGGGCTCGCCGGTGTCCGGGTCGAGTTCCAGAACGGTATCGTCGGGGGCTAACAGCCACGCCCTCGGAAACCCGTCGCCGTCTTCGGCAAACGAAACCTGACCCAAAGGAAGCCCGGCGAAGAAGAACACCCCGTCGTCGTCGACGAACGCGGCCTCGCCCAGCGCGTAATCCTCACCGGTCACGACGATCAGCTCGCCGGTGTCGCTGAACACGACGACCTCGAAGTTGCCGGTGTTGACTATGTCGCAGGCGGCGTCGGACACACTGTCGAAATACACGTCCCAGGGCACCGATTGCCCAAGCGTGCTCGAAACCCCCGTCCATGCCAGCGACGCCACTACCAAGCCCGGAATCCACCTATGCATAGGATACTTCCTCCGCTTGCGCTCGCTCAGGTTCACCGAGTCCCGCGGGGAATGAGCGAGCGCCTTGTTCATCCAACTGCAGTATCGCCGAAGTCCCGGGCGAACGCCACCAGCCGGAAAAGGCTCGCACAGGGCCCGATCCGAAGAACCCTGCCCGACGATCCGCTCACGCCCGCTGGAGCGTCTCCTCGGCCTCCGCCAGCGAGCCGCAAATATCGAACCAGCGATCCAGCCGCGTGACGTTCAATACGCCCGCGACGAACGGCGAGGGGGCGACCAACACCACGCGACCCTCCGTCAGCCGGGCCCGGGTCACGAAATGAATTAACTCCGACAGACCAGCCGAATCCAGCGACTTTAGCCCCGACATATCCAGCGCCACCTGGAGGCCCGACCCATGCGACAGACGCTCCATCGTCTCCTCAAACCGCTTATCCAACGTCGCATTCAACTCCCCAACCAATCGAACCACTTGGATCCCGCCCTGCTCATAAACCTGGATGTCTAACATGGAGTACCCATCCCCTCACGCCTTGCGTACCGTCGCGGAACCTCACCGCAACACCCTCTTCTCCTTGGGCGACGGTTGGGATGCTGAACCTACCGTCGAAGGTTCCCTATGTCGATGCGCCGAAGAGCCACCCGCGGCAGCAGGTAGTTCTCGCCCTCGTAGAGCGTGATCTCGCCGGAAACGGTGAAGACGCTCCCGCCCCCGCCCAGGGCGGCGTCGTCGACCATCGTTTGCATGGCGAGGTTGGGAAGCAGTCGCAGGGGAGCCTCGGCCCCCGCGAGGCGATCGGAGTCGGCGACGAAGGTCCACCCGGCTGCGCCGACCGCAGGTCCGCCGCCGACCGCAGGTCCTGCGCCGACCGCAGGTCCCCCGCCGCGCACGAGACGTCCGACACGTTGGATCAAAGCGGATCCGTCGAGCAGGAGGGCCTGGGTGGCGCCGACGCCGCGGCGTGCTTCGCCGGCGAGGGTCGGCCCGCCTGGGGGAAGAACGGCGTCGTGCGGTTGCTGCAGGCGGAGTTTTTCCAGCACTTTGTCGGCGTCGGCGTCGGCCGGGATTCGGTCGCCGCCCGATGCCGGCGTCGGAGGCGGCGGCGCGGAGACACGCGAGGCGACTCGGACCAACATGTAATTCTCGCCCTCGAACACGGTCAGCTCGGCGACGATGCGAAAACGGACCGGCGACGGCGACCCGGACACGGTTCGAACCATGACCTCGAGCTGGGCATTGGGAAGCATTCTCAAGGGCACGGGCGATTCATCATCGTCCACCATGAATTGCCACCACGGTTCCCCGCGGACGAGTTGCCCGGTGCGATCGACAAGCGAGAACCCCTCGGGCAGGAGCAACCGCGCCTTGGCGTCCTTCTCACGATTTGCAGAGTGGGTCCGCGCCGAACCCGGGGGGACGACCTCGTTGGAGGGGCGTCTGCGCTGCAGGGCCCGGAGGATGTCCTCGGCCGTCGTGGCCTTGTCGTCGTCGGGCGATGACGATCGGTCCGCACCGCGCGGTGGCAGCCCACCGCCGTCGGGACTCGCCCCAGGCGGATTCGCGCCAAGGACACATACGACGACGATCACCCAGACGAACATGGCGTCCATGATATCGGCGAATTCCGCAAAGGGAACCATGAGGCCGCGGCGGTCGCCTGGGGACCGACGGCGGCTACTTGGCGTCAAGCTGTTTGGCGAGTTCCGCGGGCGAGGTCACGGGCAATTGGCATTGGTAGTTTTCGCACACGTAGGCGGTCGCCCGGCCCTCGATTCGGCCCTTTCCCCGCAGAAGGGCGATGGGCGTCTCCGTCATGCGATCGGGCGTGTGGACGACCACTTTGTTCGGGACGTATCTGTCGAAAACCGTATGGATCATTTCCTTGGTGTCCGCCGCCAGGGGGTCGCCGACGATCACCACTTCGCGTACGCGGTCGTAATAGAAATCGACGGCGCAGGCGAGGCGCTCAAAGGCGCCGGGCGATTCGGCGACCTTGGGGGCGAAGGCTCGGAAGATGGACTCGGCCTTGGCGCGAAAGTCCTTGCGATCGAAAAGAAGGCCCAAGCGAAGTAGGTTCATGGCGTGGACGGAGTTGCCGGAGGGGATGGCCCCGTCGTGCGGATGTTTGGAGCGAACGATGAGTTTCTCCGCGTCGGAAGCGGTGAAGAAAAAGGCCCCGCCCTCCTTGTCGTGGAAAAACTCGATGGACGTATCGGTCAGACGCAGGGCTTCGTCCAACCATCGACGGTCGAACGTGGCCTCGTAGAGGTTGAGCAATCCTTCGACGAGGAAGGCATAGTCGCCGAGGTTGCCGGGCAGTCGGGCGTCGCCCTTGCGATAGGAACGCAGCAGTCGGCCGTCCTTGCGGAGGTGGGTGAGAATAAAGTCCGCGGCCTGCGACGCGGCTTGGGCGTACTTCGGCTCGTTGAGAACGCGAGCGCCCTTGGCGAGGCTGGCGACCATAAGACCGTTCCAGTCGGTGAGAATCTTGTCGTCCAGGCCCGGCGGGGTGCGACGGGCGCGAGCCTCGCGGAGCTTCCCGCGCCAGGCGCGGACGCGGGTCTCCAGCTCGCCTACGTCCAGCCCGTGGAGTTTTGCGAAGGCTTGCGGGGGTTTGCTGATGTGCAGAATGTTCTTGGGGCCCGGCGGGGCATGGCCCATGCGCTCGAACCAATTGCCGCCTTCGCTTACGTCGAAGTATTTGCAGCAGAGGCGGGCTTCCTCCTCGCCCAGGACGTCAACGACTTCCTTCACCGTCCAGATGTAGAACTTCCCTTCCATTCCGTCGCTGTCGGCGTCCCGGCTGGAGTAGAAACCGCCTTCGGGGGCACGAAGATCGGTCAGGACGTAGTCGAAAATGTCGGCGGCGAGGGCCGCATCACGGGGATTCTTCGAGATCAAATAGGCGTCGAGGTAGATCGAACTCACCAATGCTTGGTCGTATAACATTTTCTCGAAGTGCGGGACGAGCCACTCGTGATCGGTGCTGTAGCGACAGATACCCCCGCCCAGGTGGTCGTAGATACCGCCGCGGCTCATGTGATCGAGGGTGACGTCGGCGGCTTCGAACAGGGCGGCGTTGCCCGTGCGGCGGTAGACGCGGAGCATGAGGTCCATGGCCATGCTGGGCGGGAACTTGTTGCCACCCCCGCCGCCGATGCCGCCGAGGGTCTTATCGAAATATCCCGCCATGCGCACCGCGAGGTCATGGATCGTCTCGCGGGCGATGGCGCCCGACGCGGGCGGCGGACCCGTGGCCCAATCGGCGAGGAACCCGCGAGCCCCGTTCGCCCCTTGAACAACTTGGTCATGGTTGTTGGACCAGGTATGGGCGATGTTGGACAGGGCCTGGAGAAACTGCTGCTGGGGGAAGTATGTGCCCGCGTGGAAGGGCGTGCCGTCGGAGGTGAGCCAAACACTCATGGGCCAACCGCCGTGGCGGGTCAAGGCCTGGGTATAGGCCATGTATACCTCGTCGATGTCCGGGCGTTCCTCCCGATCGACTTTGATGCTGACGAAATTCGCGTTGAGCGCCTCGGCGACCTCGGCGGTCTCGAAGCTCTCATGCTCCATGACGTGGCACCAGTGGCAGGCGGCGTATCCGATGCTCAAGAAAATCGGCTTGTCCTCTTTCTTGGCTTTCTCGAAGGCCGCGTCGCCCCATTCGTACCAATCCACGGGGTTGTGGGCATGTTGCAGGAGGTACGGACTTGTGGCGTGAATCAGACGGTTGGAAGGACGGGTCTCTTCCTTAGGCGGCATCGACGGTTCCTCCGCAGCGGACAGCGGACAGCAAGTTGCGAATAGCATCCACGACAGGGTCACACCGAGTGCGACCCGACGCGATCTCCCTTCCTTTCGCCCCTGGATGCATCTGGTCACGGCGACCCCCGGTCCGACCTCAACGGCCATGCTTCGTGCGAATTGTATGCCGCCGGCCCCCAGCGAGACAGCAAGAGCGTGGTTTTGACGATCGGGCGGGCCGTCGCGTAGAATCAGGCGGTTCGCACGGCTCGGACGGTTCACGTCTGGGCGCCGGCGCGAACCTGAGAGCTTTCGTGGTGCTACGTCGCCCCATCGCCCTGCGCCGCTCGGCGGCGTGGAAGAGCTATCCTGCGGCAACGGAATCGACGATAATCCCCGGGGAACCGTGGGCGCTCGGCCTGACGGAGCGGGTCGCCCGTGGGATTCGACGATTCGAGCCTGCGGGCGCATTCGAGATCGGAGAAGATGACCGTGGAATCGTTGGCCTTTTTTAACCTGCCGGGCGGGACAGAGTGGATTCTGATCCTCGCCGTCGCCCTGCTGATTTTCGGTCGGCGCTTGCCGGACGTGGCTCGATCCATCGGGCGGAGTATCGTGGAGTTCAAGAAGGGCATCCGCGAGGTGCATGACGATATCGATGACCCGACCCGCCCCGGCGCGTCCGGCACGCACAGCCTGAACGCCACGCCATCCCCTCCTTCCGGTGAGAAACCCGGCGACGGGACGTAAAGCCTGCGAACCGGCGTCCGCGCGGCGTCAGGCGGCGCCCGATTCCGGGCGATCCTTGGGTTTCTCGGAACGAAAGGCGCGGTCGAAGGCCTCGCGAAACTCAAAGACGTCGTCGAAGTCTTCGACGCGGTCGTCGGGTTGACGGCGCATCAACTCCAGGTCGATGAAACCGAAGACGATCTGCCCGAAGTCGCGTGTGTTCTTAATGTTCCAGGACTCGAGCACCGTACGGGCGAGCATGCCCCAGTGCTGCAAGGCGAGGTCTCGCAGGCCCCAGCAGAGTTGTCGCCCGCTGATGTGGCGGTTGAGCTTTTCGCATCCGCCGGCGGCGTTGATCGCCTGGACGATGGGTTCGGGAAGATCACCGGCTTCGTATTGGGCGACAAGGTCCTGCCACTCCAGGTCCTTTTCGACGAGGAATTGATGCAAGAGGTGATGAGCGTCCGTCTCGGGACCGTGGATTCGCTCCGCGGTGTGGCCCAGTCCTTCGCGCACGAAAACGAACGCATCCTCCGGGTAGCGGCCGACGTGTTGGACAAGGTCCTGCAGGGTCCTGGACGGTGCGTCTACCATTCTCTTCTACGCGGCGCCCCGGTGAGAAACCTAAGGTTGACCCGGCGGCGGAGGTTGCGGCTGGGACGGACCTTGCGGACCGTGACCCGATGGTGGGCCGCCCGGCCCCCGTCGGCGGGATCTACGTCCACGTCTTCGTCGGAGCATTCCCCGTCCGTCGTCCGGCGGTCCTGCGGTGGGACCCGTTTCCGGGGCCGGCTGATCCGCGTCCGGCGCGGATGGCTGTGGGGGTCGCGGGGCTTGCGGCGGCTGCGGACGCGGGGGAAACGGACGCCGTTCCGGAGGTCGCGGGGCGCCCCGTGACCCTGTACGCGCCGCGGGTTCAACGGTCGGCTGCGCCTCCACCGGTCGAACCGGCGGAGCCTCGACGCCCACGGCGGTGATGTCCTCGACCACGACGGTCACGATGGTGCCGTCATCCGTTCGGACCTGTACGAGCTGGGTCAACACTTGGCGGTTGACCACCACGCCCTCGCCGTGGTTGGTCCGAATTCGCACGCCCGTCCTGGGCAGGGTCTTGTCGAGCTCCTCGTAGCCCACGTGCTCATACCGCAAGCAACATTTCAACCGCCCACATCGTCCCGAGACCTGGCTGGGGTCGAGGGTGGCCTTTTGCAGCTTGGCCATTCTCATACTGATGGGGCGAAGCGTTTTCAGGAATACCTTGCAGCAAACCTCGCGCCCGCAGGTCTCGTAATCGGCGAGCAACCGGGCTTCGTCGCGGGCCCCGACCTGCCGCATCTCGATGCGCGTTCGGTACTCCCCAGTCAGGTCCTGGACCAAGCCGCGGAAGTCCACCCGCGCTTCGGAGGTGAAATAGAACAGAATCCGCTCGCCGCCGAAGGGGCATTCGCAGTCGACGATCCGAACGGGCAGCTTCTGTCGGTCGGCGAGTTGCTGGCAGAAACGTTTTTTTTCACGGCCCCCGATCTGGATATGGGCGTTTTCGGCCAAATCCGCGGAGGTCGCTTCGCGTAGAATCCGGCCCGCGTTGAAGAAATAGGAGTCCTCGCCGCAGGCATCGACCCAGTCGCGCATCTGGTCGCGGGTGACGGACTTGTTGCATCCGCCGCAGGTGAGCGACACCTGCTCGCCCAACTCGATGCCGCGTTTGGTCTGGATGATGACCTTGGCCCCGCAAGTGAACTTCATGTCCGGGGCGTGGGTGAACTCGCCGATGTAGCGCATGTATCCGAAGCGGACGGCCGTGGTGGGGTAAATCTTCTCCAACCCGTTGCCGCACTTGCTGCCGCCGCCGCGCTCCGTGCCGCAACTTCCGCAACCGCCGTGGGATTTCTCCTCCGGCGGCTCGGGCGCGAGTTGCTCCAAACTGATGATGGCTTCAACCATGACGTTGCCGCCGCGGTGAAAGAACCCTCCTGCAAGGAGCGGACCGATTCGCCCGAGGCGGGGTCCGCCTTACTTTGCAGCCCCGACCAGCCGATCCATGGCGCTTTGAAACTCTTTCTTACCCCGCAACCCGACGAATTTCTGGACGATCTCTCCCTTGTTGAACAGCATCACGGTGGGGATGGCGCTGATGGAGAAACGGACGGAAATCTCTTTGTTCGCGTCGGTGTCCACCTTTCCGACCTTGACCCGCCCGTCGTAGTCCTTGGCGATCTCCTCGATGATGGGGGCGAGGGCCTTGCACGGACCGCACCACACCGCCCAAAAGTCCACCAGCACCGGACGGTCCGCCCCCAGCACGGCCTCGTCGAAATCCGCATCCGTGAATTCCAGCGTATGGGTACCTGCCATGTCATCTCCTTCGCTTCGACAACCCTTTACCGCGGGACATTCTAGAGGTCGTCGGTAAGGCGGTCAACTTACCGCCCAAGGCCAAGTTTATGGGGTTTCCCCTCGCCCGAGGCGTTCCTGTCGCCATTCTCCATTCCATGCCCGACGGAGCGCTTGGTTACTCCTCGGGGCGTGTCAGGCGTTTGATCTCCGCGTTGGCGATACGGTCGCACTCTTCGTTGGCGGCGTGTCCGCTGTGGCCTAAGACGTGTTCGTAGGTGATCTCGAACTTCTGGGCGAGGGCGTGGAGAGTTTTCCAGAGGTCCACGTTCTTGACCGGCGAGGAATTGGGCTTGGGGCCGCGCCGCCAGTCCTTGGCGATCCAGCCGTCGATCCATTGCGTCAGGCCGAAGATGAGGTATTGGCTGTCGCTGACCAGGTGAACTCGCCAACGCTGGTTGTCCTTCAGCGAACGCAAACCCTCGATGGCGGCCATGAGTTCCATTCGGTTGTTGGTCGTGTGCCGCTCGCCGCCGGAAAGTTTCTTGATCTGCTTGGTTTTGGGGTGTGCGAGGATGGCGGCCCAACCGCCGGGACCGGGATTGCCCTTGCAGGCCCCGTCGGTATAGAGAATCACATCCGGTTGGTCGCTCATCCCGCGTTCTCCCGCACGTGCATCGCCGCGCGCGGCGGGTAGTATACGAGCCGAGGGCGTGAACACTAGGCCGAGGTGACGCAAGGATGGACGATTTTCATTACCGCGAGGGGTCCCTGTGCTGCGAGTCCGTCGATCTCACCGCCCTCGCCGAACGGTTCGACACGCCGTTGTTTGTCTATTCCCAGCACACCCTGATGGACCACTACGAACGCTTCGCGGCGGCGTTCGCACCTCTGAAAGCGACCGTCTGCTTTGCGGTAAAGAGTTGTCACAACCTGACGATCCTTCGTTTGCTTCGAGAGCATGGGGCGGCGTTCGACATCGTCAGCGGAGGCGAGCTGGCGAGGGTGCTCGAAATCGGGGCCCCGCCGGCGCGGATTGTCTTTGCGGGAGTCGGAAAAAGTGACGTCGAGATTCAGAATGCTCTTCACGCCGGGATCGGTTGGTTCAATGTCGAGTCGGAGGCGGAACTCGAGAACCTGGCGTCGCTCGCCGCGGGGATGGGCCGATCCGCTCCCGCCGCATTGCGCGTCAACCCCGACGTCGATCCGCATACCCATGTGTATACGACTACCGGCAAACGCGAAACGAAGTTCGGCGTGGACCTGGAACGCGCCCGGCGTGTCTTCGACGAATTCCGTGGCCGGGCGGGGCTCGAACTTAGTGCCATTCACCTGCACATCGGATCGCAGGTAAACGAAATCGAGCCTTACGTGGAGTCGGTGCGGAAGGCGCTCGAACTCGTGGGGCGGCTCCGCAAGGACGGGCATCGCTTGGACGCGATCAACATCGGCGGCGGGTTTGGGGCGTATTACGAGGGCGAGGAAGCGCCGCCGGCCAGCGCCTATGCCGAGCGATTGATTCCGTTGCTTGCGGGGCGAGATCTGGCCGTTCTGTTGGAACCGGGTCGGAGCATCGTCGCCAACGCGGGCATTCTTCTGACGCGGGTGCTGTACACGAAGACCTCGGGCGATCGGCAATTTGTGATCGTGGATGCGTCCATGACGGAATTGATCCGCCCGGCATTGTATGGAGCGTTTCATTTCGCCTGGCCGGTGACGCCGCGCAACGGAGAGGTTCCGCCGCGACGGGGAAGTGACTTGCACTTGCCGGGTTCGGCGCTCGTCGATATCGTCGGTCCGGTCTGCGAGAGCGCCGACTTCCTGGCCAAGGATCGCTATCTGCCGCCGGTTTCGCGGGGCGACCTGATCGCCGTGTTTTCGACCGGGGCGTACGGGTCGGTGATGAGCAGCCAGTATAACTCTCGTCCCCGAGCCGCGGAGGTCCTGGTCCACGGGTCGCAGGCGACACTGATCCGCCGCCGCGAAACGTACGATGACCTTGTGAACGCGGAGCGGGTGTAGCGCCGCCCCTTGTGGGCGGCGCAGATGTCGTTCCGCGTGAACGGAATCCTGATGGATGAGTCGTTCGTCATTTATGGTACGACCGCGGTGGTTGCAGCCGTGCATACCGTGCTGGGTCCGGACCATTACCTGCCCTTCGCCGCGATGGCGCAAGCCGGGCACTGGTCGCGGAAGCGCACCATCATCGTCACGGGACTTTGCGGAATCGGTCACGTCCTGGGATCGGTGTTGATCGGGTTGATCGGCGTCGGCTTGGGATGGGCGGTGTTCCGCGTCGAACAAGTCGAACAATTCCGAGGCGACGTAGCCGGATGGCTGCTCATCGGGTTCGGATTGATCTACGTGGTGTGGGGGCTGCGGACCGCTCACCGCAATCGTCCGCACAGTCACCTGCACGTTCACACCGATGGGACGGTACACACCCACGGCCATACGCATCATGCGCAACACCTTCACGTTCATGCATCGTCGCGGGCGGACGCGGCCGGACCCTGGGTGTTGTTTACACTGTTCCTGTTCGGCCCCTGCGAACCGTTGATCCCGCTGTTGATGTACCCCATCGCACGGGGCGATCCCATGCAGGCCGTGGGCGTCGTGGCCATCTTCTCCGCAATCACCCTTGCCACCATGATCGCAGCCGTTCTCACCGTGCGGCAAGTCGCGGAGCGCGTAGGCACGGAGCGGTTCGCCCGGTTTGGTCACGCCTTCGCGGGTGTGGTCATCCTCGGCTGCGGAATCGCGGTTCGCGCCGGTTGGTAGAACCTCCCGGCGATTCGCTAGAGAACGCGAAAAGCCGACGCGGGCCAGTAAATCGCGTATTCGTCAACCATGCTTCGCTGGACGGTTGCGCGGACGTGGAACGGCACAGGTGTCATCGGCCAGATGTGACCGACGTCACCGCTGGCGAGGATCGGGATCGTCCGCCCCCGCGGAAGATGATACGACAGCAGGGTTACGATGGCCTCGTTCCAATCCGCATCGGAGTTGTGGAAGTCGCCCAAGAGGAGGCCCTCGCACCGCTCCCAAAACCCGGCCAGCGTCAGATGCGAGAAGAACCGGTCGAAGCGCTCCAGCTTGTCATTGAAGTCCTCCAGAAAAAGCCAGTGCCCGGTGGGTTCGATGCAAGCCTCGTACCTCGATCCGACGAGCGTGGAGAGAACGGTCAAGTTGCCGCCGACGAAGCTCGCCTCGAACTCCTCCGGCAATCGTCCCTGAACGCGGCGTGCCGTCAGCGTCACCCCGTCGCCCCGCCCTTCGATCAACCTAATTGCGCGACGAGAGTAGCGGCCGACTTCGTCGTGCAAACGCGATTCCATCCATTCCTGCGGCGTGAGTTCACTCCCCGGACCCCGATCCGGATGTTTCGAGGCATACCGTCGCAGACCGTAGGTCAAGAACGCCGGACCCATGTCATAGATACCCAGCCCGTTTCGATGGGCCGCCACGAGATTGACCAGCGGAGTCAATTCGCTGAATCCAAAGACGGCCACACGACGCTCGCGTCGATCGAGAGCGGAAAAGTCGATGAGCGGCAGGATTCGCGTGAACCAGGCGCCGCCGCGTAGGGCGATGACCGCCGCGACGTCCGAGTCGCTTAGCGCATTCTGAATATCGTCGGCCCGCGCCTGATCGTCCCTTCGTCCCCCGTGCGATTCATCCTCGTCGGCTTCGATGATTCGCGGGTCGCCGCTGACCCTGTACCTCGGTCCGACAAGCGTCTGAACGTGTTCGATCAACGCCGCGGCGGACGGCAGTCTCATCGCGGTCAGAAAGGGTCGTCCGGAACCGGCCGGGGCGATCAGGTGAACACGGGGGTGATCTCCCAAGGGTCGGCTACCTCCGCCCCGCGGCCTTCACGAACGCACCGGCGAGCTGCGCGTCGATGGGATTGGCCGGATCGCGCCCTTTCTTGAGACTCGTGCCCACGATGACGCCCCCGGCCAGGGTCAAGAGCAAGGCGACGGTCTCCGCGTTCGCGCCGCTGCCGACGAAGATTCGTCGATCCGGGACGGCCTCGCGGACGAGACGCAGTTCGTTGAGATCGACGCCTTCGCCTGTCGCGGGTCCGGTGATAATGATCCCGTCGGCCAGTCCCCGATAGGCCGTGTCCTTCGCAGCCCGAACGATGTCCGGCTCGCTTACCGGTCGGGCGTGTTTGACGTGAACGTCGGCGAAAATCGCGATGCGCTTTCCCAGTTGCATCCGATATCGCAAGGTCTCGTCCGCCCGTCCTTCGATCATCCCCTGGTCCGTGGCATACACACCGGTATGTACGTTCACGCGAACGAACGACGCCCCGCTCGCCGCGGCGATCCCCAGGGCGGCGATCGGATCATTGCGCAGAGCATTGATCCCTACGCGCAGCCCGCCGTCGCGCCGCACGTGGTCGGCGACGATGGCCATGCCCGCGAGGCTGGCGCTCGGAAGACGGTCCGGCGTAAACGGCGCGTCGCCGAAGTTCTCCACGATCGCCGCGTCAAAACCCGCCTCACGAAGGGTCCGCGCGTCGAGAAGCGCCCGTTCGACGATCTCCTCCATGGAAAGCTGACCCCGCGGAGCGCCGGGCAACGCCGGCAGGTGGATCACACCGATCAATGCAGGAGAGGGTAAATCAAGCATAGAGAGTCCGCAGCCCAAGTCTCTGTCGGCGTACGCGTAGCAAAACCGGATGAACTTGTCGAATGCAAGGGCGGGAGTGGAACTATTCGGCCTTGCGGAACACAGCCACCACGTCCTCGATGGGTACCACGTACAGGCAGTTGTCGGGGTCGAACTCGACGGGGATGGCGTGCTTGGGGTTGAACAGGACGCGGTCGTACTGCCGAACCGGGTAGTCGTCGTCGTTGGCGATGAGGGTGGAGACGGCCACGATCCGACCGGTAATGGTGGGAATCTCGATGGAGTCGGGCAGCTCGATGCCCCCCTTGGTCACCTTCTTGTCCTCGTCCTTGCGGATGAGCACCCGCTTGCCCAGCGGCTCGACCGTCTCCAGCTTGCTCTTTTGCGCCTGTGCCCGTTCGGACATCGGGTCCTCCTTCGGTCTCATCCCGCCCGCCTCTCTGCGGACTCACAGCATTGTAGCCCCCCGATCCTCCAAATACCAGTGGTCAGGCGTGGCCGTGCCTGGGAGCGGCCCCCCAAAAATACAATCGGCTACCCTTGCGGCCTATCCGGGCAGCCTCCGACACCCGACAATCGGATTTGTGGCGACCCATTTCCGCCGACCGCGTTCGATGGCATAATCCCCAACCGAAAGTCGAGTTCGCTGATGGCCAAACGCAAACGTAAGCCGCTCCGACCGATCCGCCGGAAAACCAAACGCACAATAAGTAAGCTCGTCGCACGTCGGAAGGTCGGCGTCGAGCCATTGCCGGTCGCTGCTCTCCGCTGGCGATGCGATCCCGACTGTCTACCGTTCGAGACCACCGCCGAGGTTGAACCGACCACCCGCGTCATCGGCCAGGACTCCGCCGTGGACGCCCTGCGCTTCGGCCTGGAGACCTCCGCGCCCGGGCAAAACATCTTCGTCCGTGGAATCGCCGGCACCGGACGGATGACCCTGATTCGCCGTTTGCTCGAGGAAATCCGCCTCGCCTGTCCGGCGGCCAGGGACCGCTGCTTTGTCCACAACTTCGCCCAGCCCGATCGCCCGCGACTCTTGACCCTGGGCCGCGGAAAAGGCCGACCCTTCGCGGAAAAGATGGATGAGCTTGCCGACTTCATCCGCGACGAACTCAAGACCACCCTCAGTTCGCCGGCCATGGTCGAACGACGGTCCATCCTGGATCGCGAAACGCAGCGCTGCATCGAGCAGACCATCGAGCCCTTCGAAAAATCCTTGCAAGATGTGGGGCTTGCCCTGCTCAGCTTCCAGATCGGTCCCGCCGTGCAATCCGCGATCGTGCCGCGCATCGAGGGCCGGGCCGTTCCCCCGGAGGAATACGAACAGATGCGCTCCAGCGGGCAGGTCACCGAGGATCAGTTCAAGCAGTTTCGGGAGACCTCCGCCGCATTCGAACCCCGCCTCCAGGAGATCACCGCCCAGGTCAACGAGATTCGCAGCCTGCACCGCAAGGGCGTCCTGCAGTTGTGGCGCGACGAGGTCCGTACGGTCCTCGTGCCCATGACCGCCGAGGTCGCCCGCGAATACCCCGACGACCAGGTGAAGAAGTACCTCGAGGAGGTCATCGACGACGTAGTGACCCGTCGCCGCCGGGCCCTCGAGAAGGAAACCGATTTCACCCGCCTGTACCGCGTCAACGTCATCCTCACCCACGCCGACGGGGCTTCCTGCGCCATTGTCGTGGAAAACTCGCCCACCCTGAGCAACCTGCTGGGGACCATCGACCACGGTTTCTCCCGCGGCGACGTGGTCCACACCGATCACATGATGATCCGCGCCGGGTCCCTGCTCCGTGCCGACAGCGGGTATTTGATCCTCGAAGCGCGGGAGGTCCTGCGCGAGCCCGGCGCTTGGCACGTCCTCATGCGCACCTTGCGGACCGGGCGCCTCGAGATCGTCCCCCCGGACCTTGCCGTCCCCTGGTCCATGCCTTCGCTCAAGCCCGAACCGATCGACGTAAATCTCAAGGTTGTCCTTCTCGGCGAGTCGGACGTCTACTATCTGTTGGATGAAATGGACCCCGACTTCCCCGACCAATTCAAGGTCCTCGCCGACTTCGATCGCCAGGTCCCCCACGACGAACACGGGCTGCGGGAATACGCCGCCGTCTTGGCGCGGATCGCCAAGGAGGAGCAGTTGCCGCCCTTTGATCGTCGGGCCGTGGCGGCGTTGATCGAGCACGGGGCGCGTATCGCCGCCGACAAAGGCAAGCTCACCACCCGCTTCGGCCGATTGGCCGACATCGCCCGCGAAGCCGCTTTCATTTGCGACAAACGCGCCGACGTCACCGTCATCGACCACGACGTACGCGAAGCCGTGAAGCGAACCAAGCAACGCGCCGATCTCCCCGCCCGCCGATTCCGCGAGATGGTCGCCGAAGGGACGATTCGCGTGGAAACCAAAGGGGCGCTGGTCGGACAGATCAACGGTCTGGCGGTGCTCACCGCGGGACCGCTCACCTACGGTTTCCCGGCCCGGATCACCGCCACCATCGGCCCGGGGTCGGCGGGAGTCGTCAACATCGAACGCGAAGCCGCCCTCAGCGGGGCCATTCACACCAAAGGCTTCTACATCCTCGGCGGGTTGTTGCGCTATCTTCTGCGCACAGACCATCCCCTGGCCTTCGATGCCTCGGTCGCCTTCGAGCAAACCTACGGAGGCATCGACGGCGATTCGGCCTCCGGCGCCGAGATTTGCTGCCTGCTCAGCGCCCTGACCGACGTACCTTTGCGGCAGGACCTAGCCATGACCGGAGCCATCGACCAGGTCGGCAACATCCTCGCCATCGGCGCCGTCAACGAGAAAATCGAGGGCTTCTTTGATATCTGCCGCGACTTGGGATTGACCGGCACGCAAGGCGTGGTGATCCCCCGCTCCAACGCCGGCGACCTGATGCTCCGCGAGGACGTGGTCGAAGCCTGCGCCGCCGGGAACTTCCACGTCTACGCGGTGGACACCGTCCATCAGGCCCTGGAATGCGTGACCGGTCTGCCCGCCGGACAGCGCGGGGAGGACGGTTGGTATCCCAATGACACCTTGTTGTCACTTGCCGTCTTGCGGGCCTGGGAATACTGGCTCAAGGCCTCCCAGAACCCCGAGAGCCTCGGCGCCGCCCGCGACGACGAAATCGAAAGCCGCCTCGCCGCGACCCGAGAACGCAGCGCCTCCGTCCGCGCCAAGCGCCCGCCCCGCCGCACCCGTCGATAGCTTTGACCGACCGGTGTAGCGCCACCCCTTGTGGGTGACGCCCGCCGCGAACGGAGATGGGGAACGCGATTAACTAACTGGACGCGGCGGACCCGCCGCTTTCGCCGTCCGCCGGAGGATGGTCGAATTCAGCCCCAATGAGATACCCACGGATGCCCACCGTGCAATGGCGCACCGACGCGGAGACCCATTCGCCTTCCTCCTCGGTGGCGAACTCACGAACGAACAAGGCCACGTGTTGGCGCAGGTCCCGTTTGGACCAGAAGGCGAACCCCCCTTCCGAGAGGTTCTGCATGGTGACGTGCGCCGACGCCGACGGGTCACTAGGGTCGGTGGACACTTCCAGCTTCATGCCTGCGGAGAATCGCGGCCAGCGGCGTTTGCCGGTATAGCGATCCGGCTTGCCCTGCTCGCGGGCGCTGGAGACCATGCGCTGGATCTCCTTGGAGTCCGATGCCGAGGCGTTGTGGTGCGTCGTGCTCATACGCTCGATCCCGCCTCTCGCGTGCTGCGAGCCTAGATGCCATTCCCAGGAGTTGGGGACGCGACGGTCGATCCCCGGGTTACAGAAACCTTCCCTTTCCTTATCGACCAAACCCCAGCCCATTCCAACTTCAGTCTCCCGGAACCCGCTTCCCATTAGGGTCGAGAATCATGCGTTTCGGCGTTGCCGGGATCGTGCCAATAAATCGCCGCCCGGTTCGGTCCCAAAAAACAGCGGCGCCGTCCGGTTGCAGAACCGGGACGGCGCCGCGCATGCTTATCATGCACCCGAGCCTATTGCGGTTCGCTCGGGGCCGGTTCCGTGGAGGGCTCGCTCACCTCAAGCACGCCCTGGAACTGAAGCGTCAGCAACAGGTCCGGAGGCGGCGGAAGCGGCGGCAGCCCCTCGGGCGGCCCTCCGTCGCCGCTCTCCTCCAACACCGTCACCTGGTTGGCGCCGGAAGTCTGGATTTCATCGACCACCCCGTCGCCGTCGGTATCCACTTCCTGGATCAACATGGTCCAGGTCATCTGGCTGAATACGTCCTTGGTCATATCGAACTCGACCCCGTCCTGGTTGTCAGGATGTTCGATGACCACGTGCGATTGGGTCGTCTGATGAATGTCCACGACCCATTGCGTTTGGAACACGCCGGATTCCATCTGCACCAGCGGCGTCGCCTGCCCGGGAATGACCTCCAACACGGTCGTGTCGCTGCACCGTGCCACGCTTCCGTCATCGAGCTGCCCGGTGAAGGTCGCGTTGACCTGCCCCGAGAGCTGCGTGCCCACGTTGCCCGCGTTGTACACGCTGAACAGGTCATCAAACTGCGGGGCGTCGCCGACGAAGTCGAATCCGTCCAGACCCGCAGGGATCGGCGGATGCTCGCCGAGGGCGTCCTCGAGTTCGGGGTTGACGTCTCCCTCGTCGCCGATCAGCGGATGTCCCGCACCGAAATTCTCAAAGATGCCCGCCACGGTCTCCGGCGTAAGGAACCCCGGCGGGAGGAACTCGGCGATGGACTCGAAGTCGATGAAGGCGAACGGCACTCCCGAGGGCAAGCCGTCAGGACCTTCGCCCGGAAAATCGCCAGGCTCTCCCAGCGGACCCGTCCCCGGCGGCGGGAACTCAAACCCGGTCAGGAACTCGTGCATTGCCGACAGCGCATCATGGAAGGCATAGAAGCCCGCAGGCAGACCCTCCGGCAGCGGCGGCGGTGCGCCGATCGGGCCCGGGGGAAAGGCCGGCAGCGGTCCGAACGGCGGAGGCGGCACGCCCGGCGGCAGCGAACCCGGCGGAGGAGGAGTGCCCGGCGGCAGAGGCGGCGGCAGGAAACCGCCGAACCCGCCGATCACTGAGAAGTTCGGCGGAGGCGGAAACGGCGGGAATCCCGGCGGAGGAGGAGGAATGGCGCCGAACGCGAACGAACCGAAGGCTGCGCCCGGCTCGAACTTCGGCGGCACGCCGGGGATGATGGATTGAATCGAGTTGGTCGCCAGGAACTCCGCGAATGGGAACGTCGCGAACGTCGGCGGCGGAGGAACGCCCCCCGGCGGCGGCGCGCCGGGCGTTCCCGGCGGTGGCGGAGCGAACTGCATCGCGAAGCTCGAAAACTCCGGCGACGAAAAATCGATGAAACCAAACTGCTCAAATCCCTCGGGAGGCGGAGGAGGAACCGTGCCGTCGGGCAAGGTAAAGACCGTCCCGCCCGAAAGACCGGGAATCGGAGGTGGCAGGAAAGTGCCAGGTGGTGGCGGCGGGAGACTGCCATCCGGCGGCGGCGGGAAAGTCCCACCGGGCGGTGGTGGCGGCGGTAGTGATCCGTCGGGCGGAGGAGGAAGCGTCCCGTCCGGAGGAGGCGGGGGCGGAAGCGTACCATCCGGAGGAGGCGGCGGCGGAAGCGTGCCGTCGGGGGGCGGAGGAGGCGGGAGGGTCCCATCCGGCGGCGGTAGCGGAGGGGGCAGCGTTCCGTCAGGCGGCGGCGGAGGCGGCGCGGTTCCATCCGGTGGCGGAGGCGGCGGTGGTTCGGTCTGAGCCGGGGTCACCGATCCTTCGGATCCCGCACTGTTGGCCAAGACAAACGCGCCGGGGTCGAAGCTCGCCAAGGCGGCTGCACCCGATTCCGCCGTGCCGATGCTCAATCCCGCAGTGCCACCGGGGCTCACATAGGCCTTGGAGGCCGTTGAGTCCGTCGGATTGGGATCCGTTCCGTCGGTGACGGCTCCGTCGTCCTCCTCCGGGGCGCGGGTCAACCCCAATTGTCCGCAACCCGCCAGAAAAACTGCCAAACCGACGAACCATCCCCCGATCAGGCTGGACGGATGTCGGAACCACGCTACCTTTTTCATTGCAGTCGGCTCCAAAAGTGGTGAAGCGGCGGACAGGTGAAACAAGACGACCTCCTCCGAGGACGCGCCCGTCCTGTAACCAAAGAACGACCAGCCCCGACCGGTCGAATCGAGCTATCGGCAGACGGACGTTCACGATTCAGCTAACGGCTCCCAGAGAGAGTGCGACCATGAAACGCCCGCCGGTGAAATGCCAAACTGGTGTCACCAGGACGGCTTGGATGTTATGGGTCCTGGCCGGTTGCGCCACGCCCGAGGGAAACCCCGCGCCACACCGACCCGCAAGTCCCACCCGCGCCCCATCCGTCGAGTGCGTGTCGCTGCTCGGCCGCCCGCTGCACGCGCTCCCTCCCGACGCCGACCGGGCGAAACTCGAAGCCGCTCTTGCGCAGGCCCTCGCGGACCTCCAAGCCCATCCCGACGACCCCACCCGCATCGTGTGGGTCGGACGGCGCTTGGGATATCTTTGGCGAATTCGCGAGGCCGTCGAAGTCTTCACCCGCGGCATCGACGATCACCCAACCTACGCGCCCCTCTATCGCCATCGCGGCCACCGCTACATCACCCTGCGCGATTTCGACGCCGCCGTTGCGGACCTCACCAAGGCGTCGCAGCTCCTCCAGGGGCGACCCGACGAAATGGAACCCGACGGAATGCCCAACGCCCGTAACATCCCCCTGACCACAACGGCCTACAACGTGTGGTATCACCTGGGAGTGGCCCATTATCTCCAGGGCGACTTCGAGGCGGCCCTCTCCGCTTTTCACGAGACGCTGCGTTTTGTAGGAGGATACGATGACAACCTGGTGGCATCATCCGACTGGACCTACATGACCTTGCGCCGCTTGGGTCGCGACTCCCAGGCAGGCGAACGCTTGCAACCCATCCACCCCGACATGGAGATCATCGAGAACACCGCCTATCACCGGCGGCTGTTGATGTGCAAGGGACTCTTGCAGCCCACGGACTTGCTCGACATGCAGGCGGCCACGCCCCTCGACCTCGCCACCTACGGATACGGCGTGGGCAACTGGTACCTATACAACGGCGATCGGGCCAAGGCGCTGCAGGTCTTCGAGCGTGTCGTCGACGGCCCGTACTGGCCGGCGTTCGGTTTCATCGCCGCGGAGGTTGAACTCCACCGCAACTCGCGCTGATGCATCCCGTAACACGTGACGGGGAGCGTAAGAACGTGTTCAAAAAGGGTGCCACTGGCTGCTTGCAGCCAGTTTCCAACGCCGCGGAGACACAGCCGGACGAGCCGCCCTCGGCCCCCAACCTGGCTGTCGAGGTGGCTTGTTGAACAGGTTCTAGGAGCCGCGAACGCCGGTTCGCGGACACGAACACTCTCCCAGCCAAACGAAAAAATAGCCCCCGCCGCCGCCGCTTCCGTCTACGCGAAGCCTCACGAGCCAACTCGTGGACACTTCCACGACGGACAATGTCCCGTCCAGCGTTTCGCCTTGCGGCACGAAGAGCCGGCGCGGAGCTTCCCCACCACCCTACCGCCCCCCGTGCGTCCTCCGTAGCACGCCAATCACGATCCCCTGCACATCAACATTCCTTGCGTAGATCGGCTCGTACTTTGGGTTCGCCGGTTGCAGGCGGATACGGTTTTTCTCCTTGTAAAACTTCTTCAAGGTAGCCTCGTCGCCATTCACCAGCGCCACGACGGTCTCGCCGTTGCGAGGGTTCGACCGCCGCTCGAATACGACGAGATCGCCGTCTCGGATCTGCTCATCAATCATGCTGTCGCCGACAACCTGCAAGACGCCCACCGGGTATCGGCTGGCGAAAACCTCTTCGAGATCGACGGTCTCGGTCGTCTCGATCGCCTCAATGGGTCGCCCCGCGGCGATTCGTCCGACCAGAGGCAATCGCGTCGGCCGCGCGGCCGGAAGATGGGCCTGCGCCGTCAAAGCCAAAGAGCGCGCCCGGCTCGCTCGGCGAGTCAGCAACCCTTTGCCGATCAACGCCTCGACGTGCTCGAACACCGTGATCTTGCTTACGCCGAGGATGTCCGCCATTTCCTGCAAGGTCGGGGAATAGCCATTCCTGTGCCGACCGTCGCGGATCATGGTCAGGATCTCGAGTTGACGCGGGGTCAGAAAGTCGGCTTCGGGGGTCGAAGGCTTTTTTCGTGGCGGCATGGTAGCACTCCAAATAAGGTTCAACACCTTGCGGTCCAAATACGCAACACGGGATCATCCCGCGCCCGGCCAGCCAGCGCAACACCACACTCCGGCGGGCTTCCGCACGGGCCGCAATGAGAAGCGCGGTCCGCCAGCGAGGACTTGGCGCGACATCGACCGCCTGGGGATCGGTTCGTCGGCCCGCATGCCCTGCACGGCGCACTCGGCCCGGGCTCCGCTTCCCCGACGGCAATCGTCCCAACGGGGGATCCGACGCCGGTTCCGACTCGCCTTGGTCCGCAGGCCAGTACGAAACGTACGACCCGCCCGGCCCGAAGGCACAAACCGGCGCTTCCCGCCCCTCCAAAACCGCCTGGTCAACCGCCACGATTCGCCGACGGCGGTCGGTTCGTTTCCACGGATCCATCCTAGACTCCTCCCGCCGTCCCTGGCGGTTTGTCGTCCGTTTGGTGAGAGTATATCCGAACGGATGCCAAACGTCAAGCACTTTTTGGTTAATTTTTGGCGCCGTTTTCGCGCCCCACGGCGCAGGAATTGCGGCCCTTGACAGCCGCCGGCGGGTCGGGGATAGTGAAGGGCTCGGCAGTTGGGGCGGTGGGTCCGCCGAAAACTCGGTCCAAGGGGGCCGTGCGGCTTGAAGGGAGATGCACGAATGTACGCCATCATCAGCGACGGTGGTTTTCAATATCGCGTGGAAGAAGGCCTGGTCTTCGACGTCCAGCGCCGCGGCCTCGACGAGCAACCCAAGACCATCCAATTCGACCGCGTCCTCATGGTCGGCGACTTGCCCGAAGGTCCCAAGGTCGGCAGCCCGCTCGTAAAGGGGGCCAAGGTCACTGCCACGGTCGTGAACGAGTTCAAGGCCCCCAAGATCGTCATCCGCAAGTTCGCCCGCCGCAAAGGCTACGCCCTCAAGAAGGGCCACCGCCAGAAACTCCTCAAGCTCAGGGTCGACAAGATCGAGGTCTAAGCCCGCGCCAGCTTGCCATTTCTTCGCCCCGGGCCGCGGATCCAATCGAAACTGGACCCCTCGCCGGTGAATCCTCCGTTGAAGTGCGAGTTTTGCCTTGCATTTCCGGACCAGAACGATCAAACTCGGCCCTTGCCTACTGTGTGTCGGAGCGGGAATCGGGCCGGAAGCCGACGCGCGCGGCCAACGGGATGTCGCCGACCGTGGGCGTTTGAGAGCGCGGAATCTCGGGGAGAGATTAAGCTAACGTCGTGAACGGAGAGGTTGCATTCACGATTTCGGGACACGCGCGGAGGAGAATGGCCCAGCGAGGTATTACGGACGACGAGATTCGGCGAGCGCTGATGAACCCGGACCGCCTCGATCGCGATCCGGCTGACCGCGAACTGATGCACGCCGTCAAACGGTTTTTTCGGGAAGGCGATTCCGTTGTGCTCCGCGTGGTATACAATGAAGTGCGCCGCCCTTGGCGTATCGTCACCGTGTATTTCGACCGCAAAGCGCGGAGGAAACAATGAAAGCAAAAAATGTCAAGCTCGAATATGATTCCGAGGTCGACGCCGCGTATTTGACGCTGGCTCGCGGGCGAGTCACGGAATCCGAGGAAGTGCAGCCCGGGGTGATCCTCGACTTCGACGCCCGCGATCAGGTTCTTGGGGTGGAAATCCTGCGCTTTAGCCGCCGGTTCAAACCAAGAAAGTCAAACGCCAAGCCGTCGCGCCCTCGTCGAAGACCCTCCGCCGCCGCGAGGTGAGGGTTGTGCCTCGAAATGAGCAAAGGTACGTTGAGTTACCCATTCCCGCACGGACCGTTCGACGAGTTCAATTATGGAATTCCATTCAATTTTGCAAGAAGGGAGAGGGTTTATGTTCACTCCGAAAAGGGTCCGGACCATGGCGGACTTGATGGGCGTCTTAGCTTTGGGAGTGTTGGCGGTCGGCGTCGGTGCTTTGGCGGCGCCGCCGCCCGACGACGATGCGGCGCGTGGAACGATCAAGGGCAAGACGGAAGTGACGCGTTTGGTGACGGGCGATCCGGTCCAGATCAACGCCGTGGTCGCGGGGGGGGGTCAGCGCCATCCTCGCGGTCGTGCCGGTCCCGCTGCCACGCCACCGACGCGAGCGCACGGTCTCCCTGGTCTCTACCCAAATAACTTGACGGGCGCTCGGTGGAATGCACCGCCGCGACCGATCAAGGCGGATGGAGGCGGGCGGAGCCCTCCGCACGTGACTATCCGACATTTTGACCTTTTGACATTTCGTCGAGCTTCTTCCTCCACTCCGCCGCCTTCTTTGCGTATCCCTTCTCCGGATCCGCGGCGTCGAGAACCGTAAAAAGTTTTACCAGCCCTTCGAGACACCGGGCCTTACGACGTTTGGGTACGTCGGCTCGGTCGGCAATCGCTTCCCATGCAGGAACGAGGATGTCTTCGGCCTCCCCGTAGCGTTTGAGGCCGAACAATGCGCATCCTTTGCCAACTTCGGCAACCCGAGTTCGCCAATGATCGGCGGGCATCACCCGCCCGTACATGGCTAATGCTTCCTCGAACTTGGCGAGAGCCTCCGCCGAGCGGCCGAGGGAATCAAGGCAGAACCCGACGTTGCTTAGAGCAATCGCCACAGCCGAATGGTCGCCGGGAAAGAGGCGTCGCCACATGGCCAGGGATGCTTCGAGCTTGGGCAGGGCCTCGCCCGGGCGACCCAGCGACTCGAGGCAGCGCCCGAAATTGTTGAGACTGTTCGCCACGTGGTGATGGTCCCCGGGGAAGAGACGCTGATACATGGCCAGGGATTCCTCGTACTTAACGAGAGCCTCCCTCGAACGGCCAAGTTGATAAAGGCAGAGACCCACGTCGTTGAGACTGGCGGCTACATCCGGATGATCGCCGGAGAACAGCCGCCTGCGCAAGATCAGAGTTTCTTCGTACGTCGGCAATGCCTCCGTCGAACGCCCGGATGATAGGAGGCATAGCGCGACCAAGCTGAGACTGTCCGCCACATCCGGATGGTCGCCGGGAAAAAGACGCTGACGCATCGCCAATGCTTCCTGAAGTCTGGGCAGTGCCTCCGCGTAGCGGGCGAGGGAGTCGAGGCACGAGCCTAATCTGCTCAGCCCCTGGGCCACGAGCGGATGGTCGCCTGGGAAGAGGCGCTGACGCATGGCCAGCGCTTCTTCATGCTTGTGCAAGGCTTCGACGAAGCGGGCGTGGCCTTGAAGGCACCACGCAACGCTGCTAAGGCTGCTTGCTACATCTGGATGATCACCGGGAAAGTGGCGCTGACGTATGGCTAACGCTTCCTCACGCCTGGGCAGGGCGTCCACGAAGCGGCCAACCGCCTCGAGCCACTGGGCGTATTCGTCGAGGGCCGTGGCGCGATCTGTACTGTCGAGACCATAAACTTCGTCTGCAAGCTCGACGGCCGGTGTAAGCATCCGCTGGGCGGCATCAAAATCAGCGATGTCTCGGTACACAGCGCCAATGGTCAGGCGCAGGCGCAGCTCGGCGCCGGGAACCGACCTCAACTCTCCATGTTCGATGCGCTTCGCAGCGCCGTCCATCAATTCCTTGAGCATCTTCGTGTCGCGACCCAAGGCCACCGATGGGCCGACGCCCTTGAGCGTTTCCTGCATAAAGTCAGCGAACTTCGCGGTTTTGTCGCGCTCCGTGCGCGCCGTTTCCGCTTCCTGCTCAGCGCGAACGTAGAGCGTCCAGCCTGCAAGGGACGACAGCGTCAACAGGATCACGAGTCCCGCCGCCACGGCCACGCCCCAGCGGTGTCGGCGGAGATACTTTCGCACGACGTAGGTGGTGCTGTCCCGCTTGGCTTCGATCGGCTCGCCATTCAGGTAGTTGCGGAGATCGCGAGCCAGGTCACCGGCGGTCTGGTAACGCCGATCGCGCTCTTTTGCCAAGCATTTCAGTGCGATCGTATCCAACTCGTCGTTGATGCCGTCGCGAAGCAAGCTTGGTCGCGGCGGCTCGGCGTGCAGAATGCGCTCGACGACGTTGTGCCGACCGCCCGTCGGCGAATAAGGGAATTGGCCGGTCAGTAACTGAAAGAGGATGACGCCCAGCGCATAAACGTCCGTGCGCATGTCGATTTTGTCGGGCGCGCCCTCCGCCTGTTCCGGGGCCGACCAGAAGAGCGACCCAACGACCTCGCCGGTGGCGGTGATCGATGCTTCGTCAGACTCGATCGCAAGCTTGGCTAATCCAAAATCCAAGACGTGCGGCTCTCCTAGTCGGTCGATGCGAATGTTGCTGGGTTTCAGATCGCGGTGGATGATGCCCCTAAGATGTGCGGCGTTCACCCCCTCGCAAATCTTGAGGAACAGCTTCAGTTTGCCGTCCACCCTGTCACGGTGCTGGGCAGATCGACCCGGGGCGGCGAGAACGACTGGTTGTGGATCCGCGATCCAAGCATCAAGCGTATCTCCGTCGATGTAATCCATGACGAAGTAAGCGTTTCCGGCCACCACGCCGCCATCGTGAATGGTTACAATGTTGGGGTGCTTGAGCTGCGCCAAGATGCGAATTTCGCGCTCGAAGCGGGCGCGATCGCCGGGGCCGGCGAAGGGCCCTTGGTGCAGCACTTTGATGGCCGCTTTACGGCCCGTGGATATCTGAAGCCCTTGGTAGACGACGCCCTGACCGCCGCGCTGCGGTTCACCAAGAAGCTCGTATCCCGGAATGCTGATAGTGGGGCGCGAGCCAATCGCAGACTTTCCAGGAATGATCGTTGCCGCGTTGACCTGCCAACCCTCGGCTTCTGCGCGTGCGGCTTGCACAAGCGGGTCTTCGGTTGCGCCCCGGCGTTGCGAGTTCACAGCCCAGCCTCGTCCATTCAACCGCTAAGAAACGCGGACGCCGTCCCCAGCAGTTCACCAAGACGCCGGAGAGCGCGCGCTCGCAGCATGAACACCGCCCCCTGCGATCGCCCGATGGCGGCGGCGACATCTTCGACCGGTCGATTGTCAATGTCGTACATCTGTATGACCGCCCGATAGGTCTCCGGCAGACACCCGATCACTCGAACAATAGCCTCGCGGGCCTCGACACGCGCCGCGGCACGGCTGGGGGTCGTGGTTGTGCCGCCGAGGATT
>CAZYEX010000007.1:0-5370 GCA_964646605.1 uncultured Phycisphaera sp.
GCAGATGGATCCGACCGAGGTGGTCAAGCGCTATATCGAACTCGTCGAGGCCGACAAGACCGAGCTGGTCAACTTTGTTCCGCCGGATATCGTCGAGCGGATGAGCAGGCCGCGGCCAGCTTGAGCTGAGTCGGTTCACCGGCTGGATATCGATCCTTCGATCCAGCTGCGAATGGGCTTTGTCAGATCACTCGCATAAGCTTCGAATCCCCGTAGGGACGCCGGCCGGTGAGGGCAATCGAACCTACTCCGTCCGTGCTGGGCGGCGCAGGAACGAGCGGCCAAACCGCGCGCCCGATCAGCAGACGACATGCCAATCGTGGCAATGCACGACTAAGCCGCGACCGCCGGGGGAGCAATCATCTCCCCCAACCCGATTCGCCGCGGAACGTACAAGTCGATCGTCGACCCCTTGCTTGGTTCCGACTTGATGTTTAGCGAGGCGCCAATTTGTTTCGCACGCCTATGCATGTTCGCGAGTCCGTGCCCGTCGGACGGCTGCGCCGGATCGAATCCGGAACCGTCGTCTTCTACCGTGATGCAGATGGTGTTCTCGTTCGTTGCACGCGCGGCAAACCGGATTTGCCGGGGCGACGCATGCTGAATGGCATTCGAGACGGCTTCGAGAATGACGCGCTGAATCGCGAATACGGCGGTCGGATCGAGCGCTTCGATCCGGGGCAGCTCGCCGACGTCCCAGACCACGCGTACGCCCGTCGATGTGAACAGGGGCTCCAGGCGGTAGCGCAATTTGCCGAGGACGACCCCGAGATCTCCCTCGGTCGGCTCGTCCAGCGCATCGACCGCGATGCGCAACTCCTGAAGCGCTTCGGCGACCCGGCGCTCCAGCTCGCGCGCCTGGGGCGCACCGGCCTGGGCATATCTCAGCAAGCCGATCAGACTGGCGCCCAGGCCGTCGTGCATGTCGGCAAAGATGCGTTGCCGCTCCTCGACCAGCGCCCCCTCGCGAGTGCGCCTTTCCCGATCCGAGTGAAAGGATTCGATCTCCCGCGCCTTTTCATCGACGCGCCGCTGCAGTTCCGTGTTAGTCCACTTCATCTGCCATACCGCACGGACATGACGCTCGAATATCGCCACCCCCATCGCGAAGACCAGTGCGGGAACATGGTAGGGCCGCAATACCGGCGCCTCGATGTCGATCCATCCGAACAGCCGCGTCGCTTCATAGAGCATGCAGCCGCCCATCAGGATCATGGCGACAGCCGACACGATCTCCGTCCAGCGCATGTGACGCCGCTTCTTCGCGACGATGACACCGGCCCCCGCGAACAGCAGAATGCAATTGATCAAGTCCATGGCCAGTATCCGGGGCATGGCGTACCTGCCGAGCGCCGATAGCGGCCATACGCCCGCCGCCCCGAGATACGGGATCATGCCTTCCACCAGAAGAAACACCCAGAGCAGGAATTCGATTCTCGGCTTGCGAATTCCGGCGACCCGCATCGCGAGGATCACCGCAGGAATGGCGAGCCCGTAGGTGCGATACACAGACAGAAGGACCAGCGGGGCGATGGGCGTATCGCCCCAGCGCAAGGCGTGATAGAGCGCGCCCGCGCCTACCCACGATAGGCACGCTATCCAGTACCAGAGCAGCACCTCGTCGCTGCGCCGTGCGAGCCAGAGGAAGAAGGCGATGACGCCCGCCGTGAACGCCATCGCGAAGAAGAGCCTCTCGGCATAGTAGCCCCAATCCGAGACGCTGTTCGCGCGCATGCCGACCACTTCCGCACTTCCCAGCCTCACGCGTCCCAGTCCCTGGATGTTCATGACCTCCAAGCGCGAGTGCATGTAGGCGTGCAACACGTTCCTTCCGGGGCGCAGTAGCGCCGGCGAAAATGCGACGAACACCGACTGATTGAGGCCGAGGTCAGCGCCGCCGGCCGTATCATGGGGCGTGCCACCGACGAGCTTGCCGTTGACATAGAAGTCGGTCCACTTTGACCGGAATTGGTCGACCTCGAGTCCCTGTGCCAATTGCGGAACCCGGTCGAGGTCGAATTCGATGCGGTACCAGCCAAAGCCGGCCGCGTTCGTGTTGGTCGTGCGCCACTGGTGCGGAAGCTGCACTGGCGTCCACGGCGCGGAATCGTCCGGCGGCGAGTAGGATCCGATCCATCCGAACCAAAGGAACCCGGCCTGGTGGAAGACGACCGGCGGCGAGTGCGTCGCCGCGATGCAAGCTTCCCCCAGCCACACCAGAGCCAGCGCGATGCCGAACCGGCCCAGTATCCCGGTGGTCCAGCGACATCGCGGTCCTGGGCAGGATCGCAAGCGATCCGTCAGACCTTGCCCGGTGTCGGCAAGCACGCTGGACATTGTCTTGACCCTGGCTCCCCTAACTCATGGCCGGCTTGCAGCCCAACCTAGGTCTTGTCCAAGAGCCGCAGCTGTGTTGCGCGCATGACAGCGGCAGTGGCCGAGTGCACCGCGAGCTTGCGATAGAGATTCTTGACGTGCGAGCCGACGGTGTTCGAAGAAATCTCCAATTTTTCGGCAACTTCTGCGTACATGTAGCCACGTGAAATCAACTGCAGCACGTCTATTTCGCGTGCAGTCAGCTCGGCCTTGACCTCGCCAGTCGCCACCGCGATCGACTCGCTGCGTGCGCGCATGCGGACTAGCACCATTCTGGCGATCCCGGGGCTCATCGGGGCCCCTCCCGAGTGCAACTCGAGTACATACCGAACGAGGTCCACGTCGGTGCAGTCCTTTAGAACATAGCCTGTCGCACCCGCCTCGATACTGGCGAGGACGTTGCGCTCGTCGCCGAATACGGTAATGACCATGATGCCGCACATCGGAACGTTGCGCGCGGCATTGCGAATTACTTCAGTGCCGTGCACGTCCGGCAGACCGAGGTCCACCAGCAATACGTCGGGACGTGCAGCCTGAAGCCGAGCGATGGCCTCGAGACCGCCGCTCACCGCCTGCACCAATGACGTGCGTGAATCGTCAGTAATGGCGCGGGCAAACCGCTCTCGTGTGACGCGATCGTCCTCGACGATCATCACGCGAACCATCGTCCCAGGGCGTTCAGGCATGGATTCGCCTTTCACTGTTTGTCCATCCTAGCCGTGCAGACAGCCGGCCGTCATCCCCAATCTTAGGGATTTGCAGGCAACTGCGTTATGGCTATTGTGCTCCGTACGGCAAACGAGTCGGTAGCTCGAACCGATGCAGACACTTGAGCCGTTGACACGATAGTGCGTGGCGGACTGCGGAGCAAATCGCCATTTATTTGACAGACATCAGTCTCTTGGAGGCCGGACCAGACACTTGATATTGACGGTCCACTTACATGGGCATGGGATTGTCGGGTTCGGCTCTTCGTTTAATCATTCGAGGAAGGAGACACGCGATGACGCCAATTCTGAAGTCGCCCTACGGCACGATGTCGGCATCAATTCTTGTCCAGACTCTAGTGGCCGGAGTGGTGGCTCTCGTACTAACGTCTTGTGGGGGCGGCGGCGATGCCCCTCCGCCACCTCCTGGATCGCCGTTCATTGCTGCCGAGCTTGACAGTTTCCCCACAGGATCCGTACCGACCGGCTTCAATCGCGGCGCTTCGGTCGCGGTGTTGGACGATTCCACCGGCGCCAGCATCACCACAGCAACAGTAGTAATGAACGGGGTGACCTTAACTTACGATGTCGCCAATCAAGACTATGAAGGAAATGTTGTGGTGGCTCCCGGTGGTGCCGTTACTCTTAGCGTGGCGGTGGGGGGCGGCACATATACGGCGTCGACTACTCAATTCACGTCCTATCCAACTATATCCGCGCCGGCGTCAGGCGCTACCTGGGACTCAAGCATCGCGAATATTGTGACGTGGTCAGGTGGAGCCCCGACTGCAAATGCAATTTATGGTCTCGGAGTTCTGGATGCCGCTGATCCCAACACGTTGATTTGGCCGTTGGATCAATCTCTCCAAGGGGTCCCGATAGGAATAACTTCTTCTTTTATTCCCGCATTCAGCATAACTGCGGGAAATCGTCTTGTGATTGTGGGTATCGCGACATCTGGAGTAGCAATACCCAACGCGGCTGCTGGATCCAGTTTGTTTGTCGCTGGGTTTAACTTTGTCCCAATCACCGTGCTCGGGATGCCCGTGACATCGCGAACTTCGGGCACCACTCAAAACCTATTTGGCGTTGCCTGGTCCGGAACGCAGTTTGTAGCTGTGGGAAACAGCGGCACCATCCTCACTTCTCCCAACGGAATAGCGTGGACAACGCGAACTTCGGGCACAACAAATAACCTGGTGGATGTTGCTTGGTCCGGGACACAGTTCGTGGCAGTGGGAGGGGGCATCATCCTTACTTCTCCCGACGGTATTGCGTGGACACGGCAGGCTTCGGGCACTACAAATAGACTGCTTGGCGTTGTCTGGTCCGGGACACAGTCTGTAATAGTAGGTGCGAACGGCACCATCCTCACCTCTCCATAGTCATCAATCCAAGGTCTCGTCAACCCGACGTCGATATGAACAGGAGAAGCCGACACGTGGGCGAGACTATTTGCGCGTGCTCGGGGTACTTTGGGCCATAAAGGAGAAATTATGTCGACACAACTCCGAGTCACTGCATCGTTGTGTTTGCTGTTTCTCGTATCCGGTTGCGCGGGTCCGCATCGCTATTACTCCGATTTCGTTCCGGCTGAGTCGCTTCGGGTCGCGCAAGTATTGCATTTATTCCCGCGCGCCGATTTTGTTAGCCCAAGCGCGGCGGAGGCACACAAGAACATCCGCGATGGCGGCATTGCTGACTCCGAATTGGTCGACGGCAGCATGGTGCAAGTGCGAATCTACTGTTGCGGAGGCCTGAGCAAAGCATCAAGTGCGGAATATGCAAATAGCCTCCTCTTGTATGTCCCGAAGCCCCTAAAGGTGGAATCAGGGGATTTCGTGGAATTCAAGGTTGGGCGACCGCCCGAAAAAAACGATGGTGCCCGACTTAACACCGTCACGCGGGTCGTTGCCAAGCAAGGGGATAAGACGGAAAGTTGCTGGTGGGATCCCAGAAACGACAAACTCTGGCTCCGAGTTGCCTACTGCGAGTGGATGTCAAAAGAGGGTTGGGTCAAGCAAGGCGGGACTACTCCCGCGTGGTTTAAGCCAGCGTTCGCGCAGAGTTCAGGTGACTGGGTCGACATCAAGGACCCAAAAGAACTGCGTGCCATCTACTCGAACAAGACGTTCAGGGGCAAAGGAGGGGACGGCAGTCCCTTCGTTGGTCACTTCCGAAGTGACGGCAAGGGGATCTTAATCGCGGGTGGCCAGCGAATTCCGCGCACCTGGGAAGTTAAAGGCGACGATTGGGTGTGTGTCGCGGCAGGTAGTGGGCCAGCCAA
>CAZYEX010000008.1:0-2159 GCA_964646605.1 uncultured Phycisphaera sp.
TCGCACTCCAACCTCCGTCGGTTCATCCGAGGTTTGCCTGCAACTGCTCTGTCGCTGACAAAAACGGTGCATGGGCAGCGAACAGCCTGCTGTCCGATATTTGTCGATGGAGCGTGCCGGAATCTCAAATTCATTCAAAACACCGGAAACTCCCTCTTTCAAGTTTAGAATCCATCCCTGGGCCGCGGACCGAGACTCGGAAGATAACTCGAATGGGAATTTGCAGGCACGCCGGTAGCGATCGGAGCATTGAATCGCCGGGTGTATTATCGGCAACAGTCCGGCTTCTTTTGCGATATCGCGACTTGTCGGCGGCGCCGCTTATCAGTCCGTTGCAAAAGTCTCTTGACAGGTGTGGTATAATGAATGCGTTGGGGTGACGCGGCGTGGTCACGGAGGATGTGCGATGGCGATGGGTCGAGTTGCGGGCGAGGCGCAGGCGGAGTTTTGGGTGGCGACGCAGGATTTACCGCGGTCGCCCGGGCATCCGTTCTACGAGCGGCTGAATCAGATTCTGGACCAGGGCGGGTTCGACGCCTTCTGCGAATCGCAGTGCAAGAAGTTCTATGCCCAGGTGTTGGGCCGTCCGTCGGTGGCTCCGGGGCGATACTTTCGAATGTTGATCATCGGCTATTTCGAGAAACTGGACAGCGAACGGGGTATTGAATGGAAGTGTTCGGATTCGCTGTCGATGCGGGCGTTTCTGCGTCTGGCCTCCGGGGAGAACGTCCCGGACCACTGCTCGCTGTCGCGGACGCGGCGTCGCATCGACCTTGAGACGCACCGCATGGCCTTCGAGTGGGTGCTCAAGCGTCTGACGGAGTACGACTTGCTATCGGGCAAGACCACGGGGGTGGATTCGTCGACGATCGAAGCCAATGCGGCCATGCGTTCGATCGTTCGGAAGGACAACGGGGAATCGTATCAAGAGTTCTTGACGAATCTGGCGAAGGAATCGGGGATCGAGACGCCCACGGCGGCGGACCTGGCGAAGTTCGATCGCAAGCGGGAAGGAAAGAAGACGAGCAACGCGGAGTGGTACAACCCGTATGATCCCGACGCGAAAATCGCGAAAATGAAGGACGGCACGACGCATTTGGCCTACAAGCCGGAACATGCGGTGGACTTGGAGACGGGTGCGATCGTGGCCGCGGAGCTTCATCCTGCGGATCAGGGCGACACGGCCACGCTGCTGGCCACGCTGGCCAAGGCCGCGGAGAACCTCTCGGAAGTGTCAGACGATGACACCGTGCAGACGGACACGTCGAAGCTGGCGGTGGAAGAGGTCGTGGTCGACAAGGGGTATCACAGCGGGCAGACCTTGGTGGACCTGGAGACGGTGGAAGTTCGCGGGTACGTGAGCGAGCCGGATCGTGGGCCGCGGAAGTGGACCTCGAAGAATCCCGAAGTTCAGGCGACCAAGCGACAAGAGCAAGCGGCGGTGTATCGGAATCGGCGGCGTGCAAAGGGCGAGCGATCGAAGCGGTTGCACCGCAAGCGTGGGGAGTTCGTCGAGCGGGCGTTCGAACATGTGCTCGACGACGGCGGGATGCGGAGGGTCCATCTCAAAGGGCGGGAGAACGTGCATAAACGGTACCTGATCCACGTGGCGGCGTTCAACCTGGGACTGGTCATGCGCAAACTGACAGGCTTTGGCACTCCGAAGGGGTGGGCCGCCGCCCTGCGCGGGCTTTTGGGCGCCTGGATCGACGCTTGGGGGACTTCGCTACGATGGTTGCGGCGCGATGGGACGCATGATGAGATCCCAACGTGGTCAACGCCCCCCACCGGGGCGACCCTATGTGCGGCCTAGAATCTGTCCCAAACGGCCTTTTGCAACGGACTGTTAGCGCATTGGACGCCGAGCCTCCTCACGGGTAGGAAATTCGATTCCGCAGGGGGCGGCGGCGCGAGCCCGGGGGGTTTTCAATGCGATCCCGTCAGTCCGTACCGTGGCCTCGCCACGACAGGTGCAGCCGAACGCGAACGCCATACGACGGGTACCCCAATTCATGGCCCTAAGAGCCCATCCCAATTGGGACTTGGCCACTGCTGACGCAGGAGCGGCACACATCGGATGAGCCCTATCGGGATGCCCTATCGGGATAGGCTTCAAGCTATCCGATCCTCCTACCCCCGTCAAGCAGCTCACAGTCTAA
>CAZYEX010000009.1:0-33956 GCA_964646605.1 uncultured Phycisphaera sp.
TTGCGTTTCCTTCTACATCGGGAACTCGTTCGTTGATCCGTTCCCCAGGCGTCCTCCCTGCCCGGACGTGCTTTCGGCTAACGGGCTAGTTGTGCCCGCGCTACGAAACAAGCCTTGCATAGTCGTGGATCCCGTTTTCGATTGTTTCCGTCCGACAGATTGTTGAAATGTCCGAACGTAAGCATGCGGCTCGGAACCCGCCCGCTTCCTTCCGGTCGCGGTTCTAACCATGAGCTCGGCGGGAGTTGTGTCGCCCCTTGCGGGGCTTGTCCTTTTGATTCTTCCTCAAACCCATGGCTTATGCCATGGGCTACCATGTTTCGCCGCTACCGCGGCTGAACGTCTTGCGCGACCCACGCTACACACATACTCGCGTCAAGGGCGGGTCCCGCGGCTCGCTGTTGGAGTTGGGGTCGGTCAGGGGCGGCGGTCGTGGAGGAGTTCGAGGGCTTTTCGGGCGGCCTCTTGTTCGGCGTCTTTCTTGTTGGGTCCCCAGGCGCTGGGGAAGCGTTCGCCGTCGATGACCACGCAGACCTCGAAGCACTTGCTGTGGTCCGGCCCTTGTTCGTCGAGGGCCTCGTAGCGGGGCGTGGTGTTGAGCCGGCACTGGGCGTACTGCTGGAGGGCGGACTTGTAGTTTTCATGGGTTTGGGAGGCGGCGGCGTGTTCGACGTGGTCGGCCATGGTCTTGAGGATGAAGCGCTTGGCGGGTTCGAGTCCGCCGTCGAGGAACATGGCCCCGATGACGGACTCGAAGACGGCGGCGCGGAGCGAGGTGGGCAAGTGGGCTTTTCCGCCGATTCCGTTGCCGAGGATGAGGAGGTCGGTGAGGCCTATAGCGTCGGCGACCTCGGCGCAGATGCGGCGGGAGACGACGACGGACTTCACCTTGGTGAGGTCGCCCTCCAGCCATCGTCCGAAGCGGCGGTAGAGTTCTTCGCAGACGACCATACCGAGGATGGAGTCGCCGAGGAACTCGAGTCGTTCGTTGCTTTCCACGCGGGAGTTGGCGACGGAGGAGTGGGTCAGGGAGATGGCGAGCAATTCGGGGTCGAGGAACTCGTAACCGAGAACCTCGTGCGCGCGAGCGGTAACTTCAGCATCGACCACAAGATCCGCCTACAGGCCGATGGCGAAAGCCGCGTGGCACGCTCCACGCGAGGGGCGCGGTTTTCGCGATCGGCCGGCCTTACGCCGGGAGTTCGATCTCGTCCACGCCCGCGACCGACGCGTATCGGCTGGTGGCTGGACGTGGAAAGTATCGACGAGAGCGGAGTAGGAATCCAACCCCGGTTACGGTCGGCGGTCGGCGGGTGGCGTCCCGGCACGTTCCCGTTTGCAACGTAACCCATTGTAAATAAACTAGTTATGTGACATAACGTGCGACAATTCGGGTGCGTCCACGCCTATTTGGCACGTCTGAGAAACGGGTTGCGCCGGACGCTTGGCCTAAAGGTCCGGCTGGTTTTCGGGCAGCATTCGGGGCGGCGATTTGGTATGATTCGGTTTCCATTCAGGGGGCCGAAAGGGCGGCTCGGCATTTGGCGGTCGGCGGAGGAGAGGCACAAGAGGGTCATCTTTCGCGGACAGGTTTAGTTTCGGCGGGAGGGACTCGCCGCGCGCAGAGGAGGTTCTTATGCAATCAGGTGGATGGCGGTTTGCGGTCGTGGTGTGGGCTGGGTTGCTGGCCGGGTCGGGGTCCGCATTGGGGCAAACGGTCCGAGGTGATAAGGACGGCGACGGGGACATCGACCTGCGCGACCTGGCCGCGTTCCAACAGTGCTTCACCGGCGACAACGGCACGGTGAGCGGGGTGTGCGCCGTGGAGGACATCGACGTGGACTCGCACGTCGACAAGGTGGACTTCGCGCTGTTCCTCTGCGGGTTTCACGGAGTCGGGGTGTCGTCGATCGCACCGATCGTGAACAAACCCTCGTCGCCGACGACGGCGATGAGCGTTCATCTTTCGGGGTTCACCGCCGCCGCTGCGTCGGTGGAGATCACGGGCGGGGCGGCGACGGTGATCACACCGGTGGACGGTTGCGGGTTCGAGGCCGACGTTCGGCTGCTTGGCAACCGTTTGAACCGGCTTTTCGTGACGGCGACGTTTCTGGACGGGACGGTGGGCGCCGCGACTCCGCTGATGGTGATCCAGGACCGCGAGTCGCCGAACCTGTTCATCGACTTTCCGCAGGCCGATTCCGAGATCACCAATGAAACGACCGACGTGGCCGGCCGGGTGGGGGACATGCTGAGCGGATTCAGGGGTTTGCAGGTGACGGTCAATGGCATCGCCGCGGCGGTGGACGTGGGGATCGGCAACAACGGGACGTTCTTCGCGCCGGAGGCGCCGATGGTGTTGGGCGACAACGTCATCCTGGCCGTGGCGCGGGACTTTTTGGGGAATGAGTCGGCGCGGCAGATCACGGTGCGGCGTGTGGTGGTGCCCCCGGATGCGCCGGTGCTGACGGTGGTGAGCGGAAATCAGCAGAGCGCGGTGGTGTTCTCGCTGCTCGCCGATCCGATCGTGGTGCGGGTGACGCATGCGGACAAGACGCCGTTCCCCAACAAAGTGGTGACGTTTGACGTGACGCGGAGCAACGGCCGATTGACTCCGACCGGCGTGGGCGAGGGGTCGCTCACGATGCAGGCGACGACGGACGCGAACGGCTTGGCCCAGGCTCGGTGGCGGGTGGGGGGCGACGCGGGATGCGGCAACAACCGCGTGGCGGTGACATCGCGTGACATCGCGGGCACCACCTTCTTCTGCGCCTCGGCGTCGGCGCATCCGCCCAAGCAGATCAACGTGGGAAGCGGGAACAACCAACGGGCGGAAGCGGGCGGTCCGGCGACGGAACCGCTTCGGGCGTGGGTCAACGACGCGTGCAACGGGGTGCGGGACATCGCGGTGACCTTCACGGTGACGGAGGGCGGGGGCAAGGTCAACGGGGCCACTTCGGCGACGGTGCCCAGCAGCGCGACGGGGCACGCGGAGGTGGAATTCCAACTGGGTCCGCGGGCGGGTCTGAACGTGATCAGCGCTGATTTTCCGGGGAATCCGGCGGAGCCGGCGGTGTTCACGCTGTTCGGGGTTGCCCGGCCTGACGACTCGTTTCCGACCCGGTTCTCGGGGATCGTGCTGGACAACGCGAGTCAGCCGATCCAGGGGGCGCGGTGTACGCTGGTGGTGGCGGGCGTGACGCAGCCCGCGGTTTTTTCCGATGTGAACGGACTGTTCCAGTTCGACGACGTTTCGCGGTCGGGTCCGGCGCGTGTGTTCGTGGACGGTCTGCCGGCGTTCCACCTCGGCGGTCCCAAGGGGAGGGACATTCCCGTGGGGAGTTTCCCGGCGCTGTCGTACGAGACGTTGGTGATCCCGCACGCGGAGAACTCGCTGGGAACGCCGGTGCTGTTGCCGGCGCTGAATCCCAACAACGCGGTGCCGTTCAACAACACGCGGGACGTGGAGTTGAAGGTGGAGGGCGTCGAAGGTCTGAAGATGCTCATCCGAGCGGGGTCGATGACCCGCGTCGATGGGACCCGTCCCAATCGGGACGATCCGGCGATTGTGGCGCTCAATCAGGTCCACTACGACGACGTGCCCATGCCCATGCCCGACGGGGCGGCGCCGCCGTTCGCGTGGACGTTGCAGCCGGCGGGGGCGAATTTTGATCCGCCGGTGCAGATCACCTATCCGAACATGTCCGGTCTTCCGGCGGGGAGCATCGCGTTTTTCCTGAGTTTCAACAACGACACGGGGCGGTTCGAGATCGTGGCTTCGGGGCACGTGACGGCGGACGGGCTGAGCATCGTCTCGGATCCGGGGTCCGGAATCTCGCACGCGGGGTGGGGATGCAATTGTCCGCCGTATTCGGTTACGGGAGATTGCGAGAACGACTGTCCGCCGCCCAACGGATGCGGACCGGCCTCGGGGCCGGGCTCGGGGATGGGGGCGATTGCAAACTATCCGCTCCTTCAGGCGTGTTTCACGGAATGCTGCAACGCCCACGATAACTGCTATTCGGCGTGCGGGGCGAGTAGGAAGGGATGCGACATCGCGTTTTTGGGATGCAACCTGGCGAGCTGCGCGTTCACGCCGACGCCCGGGTGCCCGGGCCTGGCGACGCTCTACTACTCGTTGGTGCAGACGATGGGGGGGGATGCGTACGACGCGGGGCAGGCCGAATGTTGCAACCCGTCGGAAGAGTTCTATGCCTTCATGGCCTATGCGGCGCAGGTCGCGGGTCCGCCGGAGCAGATTCCGGACGCGGACGGGGACGTGATGGCCGACGATTGGGAGATCCTTCACGGTCTGGATCCGAATGACCCGTCGGACGGTCCGCAGGACCTGGACGGGGACTTGCTTTCCAACTTTCAGGAGCAAATCCACGGGACGGACCCTCGGGATGCGGACTCGAACGACAACGGGATCGACGACGGTACGGAGGTCTACCAGCATCAGCTTCAGCCGCCGCTGCCCATGGTGCTCAACGAGACGTGCATTCTGACCATCAACGGGCAGAGCGTGCAGGTGACGCCGATCGGGACGTTCTCGATTCCCAACGTTCCGGCGCCGGACCTGTTCGGTCCGGGGGGACCGGGGACGGCTCCGGATTTCCTGAGCGACGACTGGGTGCGGGTGACGGGGGTGTGCCAGGACGGGGACGTGACACGATATGTCACCAGTGAGTGCTTCCAGATTCGTCAGGGAGAGACGTTCGTCGTCTCCGACCTGACCATCACGGAGACGCCGCCGCCGGCGATCGAGTCGATCCGGGCGACGCCGGGGGTTCCGACGCTGACGGCGATCGGGGCCACGACGCCCTTGCCGATCCAGGCCAAGCTGGGGGACGGGAGCACGACGATGCTGCAGCCCGGCGCGGCGTGCGTGACCTATCGCACAAGCAATCCGCGCGTGGTGACGGTCGGACAAATCGGGGCGACGACGGCGCAAGGCGGCGGGCCGGGGGTGGTCACGGCGCAGGGAAGCGGAAAGGCCGTTCTGACCACGACGGTGGACGGAGCGACCTCCGTGGCGTCGATCCTGGTTTCGTTGGGCGATCCGCTGACGACGGTGGAAGGGTTCGTACGATTTGCGGACCTCACCCCCGTAGCGGGTGCCACCGTGGTCGCGGAGGGGTTGGCCGCCTCGGACACGACGGACGCAACGGGGAAGTTCTCGATCACCTGTGTGGCGGCGCAGGTCGGACCGATCACAGTTCGGGCGGAGATTCTTGATGAGGGTGTGACGCTCATCGGTTTCGCGGGGCCGTTGACGCCGGTTCCCAACCCGGGGGGAACGATCGACTGCCAGACGGGCACGGGACTCACCGACGCGGGGATTATCACCTTGCGGGATCCGTGTGACCCGGCGTTCTTCGAGCCGCTGGCGTATGGCGACTCGGACGACGGCGTGGTGCCGATCACGCCGCAGTGCGACGTGTCCACGTATCAGTTCAACGGCACGACGGGGAAAGTGGTCACGCTGACCCTGGATTCCTCGACGAATTTCGTGGTGACGCTCAAGGCCCCCAGCGGAATCGTGCGGATCTCGGAAGTGGTGACCGACGGGCGCTGGATGGACCTGATGCTGTATGAGACGGGTGCGTATCGACTGACCATCGAGCGCTACAACAACAGCCAGGGGACGTTCACCGTGGGGTTGTCGGATCAGCCGATCGAGTCGCTTCCGTTGGTGGATCTGAATGTAGCCGTCTCCAATAGCATGTCGCCCTTTGGAGACGTGGACGAGCGAGTGTTCGTGGGCGACGCCGGGCAATTGGTGACCATCTACGCGGACGGAGAGTATCCGTCCTATGTGGATGTCCGCCTGCTCGATGCGAACCGGTTTCCGATTGCGTACGGCACAGGGGTGGCAGGCTACGACAGCCAGATCGTGGACTTCACCATTCCCGCGGACGGCAACTACATCGTACACGTATCGTCACGCATTCCGCAGACGTTCTACGTGGGCAACTACACGCTCTCGGTGGATTCGGGCGGAGTGGACGTGCGGGCTTTGGCCTTCGGGCAATCGGCGACGGGGAACATCACCTTCGGTTCGGACGTCGTGTGCTACGAGTTCAGCGCCGAGGCGGATGATATCACCACGATCAGCATCGACGGGGCGACGAACTTCTGGGCGACACTGGTGGGACCCGACGGGACCCAAGTCTTCTCCGCGACGGTGAACGACAGCCGCTGGTTGGATCAGCGTCTTTTCCAGACCGGGGCGTACCGTTTGATGCTCCGCAGCCTCAATGGAACGATCGGGGCCTTCACGCTGGCGCTGTCGGATCAACCGGTCGAGTCCCTGGCGGCGCTGGTTTTGGGGACGCCGGCGGGGGATTCGTTGCAGCCCTTCGGGGACGTGGATGAGCGGTCGTTCGCGGGTACGGCCGGGCAGGTGGTGACCATCTACGCGGACGGCGAGTATCCGGCGTACGTGGACATGCGTCTGCTGGACGCGGATCGCATCCCGGTCGCGGTGGGCGTGGCCGTGGCGAGCTACGACAGTCAGATCGTCGAGTTCGTCATTCCCGTGAGCGGGACGTACATCGTGCAGATCTATCAGCGGATCGTGCAACCGTTCTACGTGGGCAACTACACGCTGTCGATAGACTCGGACGGGGTGGGTGTCACGCCACTGGCATTCGGGCAGTCGGTATCGGGCGCCATCGCCAACGGGGCGGATTCGACGACCTACCAGTTCAACGCCACGGCGGGGAACGTGACCACGCTGAGCTTCGAGTCCTCGCCCGTGTTCCGCGTGGAACTGACGGCGCCCAACGGCGCCCACGTCTTTACGGTGAACACGAATACGACGCGCTGGCTGGACCTGCGGTTGTATCAGACGGGGGTGTACGCGCTCACCATTGGGAGCGTGAACGGGACGATCGGGTCATTCAACGTGGCCCTGTCGGATCAACCGACCGAAGCGCTGCCGGCGCTGGCGCTCAATGCGGCGGTGGGAGACGCCTCGGTGCCTTTCGGCGACGTGGACGACCGCCTGTTTGCGGGAACGGCGGGACAGGTGGTGACGTTCTACGCGGACTCGAACTATCCGTCGTACGTGGACCTGCGTTTGCTGGACACGGACCGCAACGTCGTGGCGACGGGGGTCGCGGTCAACTCCTATGACAGTCAACTCGTGGATTTCACGATCCCGGCGACGGGCAACTACATCGTGCAGGTCGTGCAACGGCACATCGGGGTGTTTTACAGCGGGGCGTACACGTTGTCGGTGGATTCGGGCGGGGTGGAGCAGGTCGTCATCGCGTACGGTCAAACGCACTCCAACGTGCTGGACCACCCCTCGGACATCGTGTGTTACGTCTTCAACGCGACCGCGGGAGACCTGACCACGATCAGTCTGGCCACGACGATCAGCTTCTGGGCAACGCTGGTGGCGCCGGACGGGAGCGAGGTTTTCTCGGAGACGGCGAACAATTCGCGGTGGTTGGATCGGCGTTTGCAGCAGACGGGGGCGTACCGGTTGATGGTCCGCAGCCTGAACGGCAGCCAGGGGAACTTCACCGTAGCGCTGTCGGATCAGGACATCGAGGCCCTGGCGGCGGTGACGCTGCCCTCGTCGGTGAACGACTTGATTCTGCCCTTTGGGGACGTGGACGAGCGGACCTTCGCGGGTACGGTGGGGCAGGTCGTGACCATTACCGCGGACACCAACAACCCGCTGTATATCGACGTTCGTTTCCTGGATGCGGCGCGGCATGAACTCGCGGTGGGTGCGTCGATTGCGACCTACGACAGCCAGATCGCCAATTTCGCTGTTCCGGCGACGGGCAGCTACATCGTCCAGACCTACGCCCGGTTCATCGGCACGACCTACATCGGGGCGTATACCTTGAGCATGGCGGCGGGGGCGGCGGCGCCGCCGGTGTGCAACGCACCGACGACGCAGACGATCGCGTACGGACAGACTGCGTCCCGGGCGGTCAACGTGGCCACTCCCATCCGCTGTGTGGAGTTCAGCGCAGGGGCGGGCGACGCAGCCTCGATCAGCTTCGATGCCGACGCCACCTTCAAGGTCACCTTGGTCGCGCCCAACAACACCGTGGCGTTCACCAGCAACACCAGCGGAGGGCGGTGGCTGGATCAACGGCTCTTCCAAACCGGAACCTATCGACTCGCCGTCGAACGGTTCAACAACAGCCAAGGGACGTTCACGATGGGCCTGTCCGATCAACCGGCGGAAAGCCTGGCGGGGCTGGTGCGAAATGCGGCGGTGAGCGACACGGTGTTCCCATTCGGGGACGTGGACGAGCATCCGCTTTCGGCGACGGCGGGCGAAGTTTTGACCCTCTACGCGGACGCGAGCAGTCCGGCGGTGGATTTGCGGGTTCTGGATTCGGCGGGGCTGGTGATCGTGTCGGGAACGCCGCTGAGTTCGTATGACAGCCAGATCGTGGATTGGAACGTGCCCGCGACCGGCGATTACGCAGTGCAGGTTTTCGCGCGGACGGTGGGAGTCACGCAGATCGGCAACTACACGTTGTCGGTCGATGCGGGCGGGATCGACGAGCGGGCCATCGCCTTCGGCGAGGCCAAGCTGGGCGTCATCGGCAGGCCGTCGGACATCATCTGCTACGAGTTCGCGGCGACGGCGGGCGACGTGGCGGCGATCACCTTGAACGCTTCGACGACGTTCTGGGTGCGGCTGGATGCCCCGGACGGGTCGAACGTGTTTTCGACCAACGTGGGCGACGCTCGCTGGCTGGATCAACGGTTCCATCAGACGGGCGAGTATCGACTGATGATCCGCAGTCTGAACGGTTCCACGGGGACGTTCGAGGTGGGACTGTCGGATCAGCCGATCGAATCGCTAACGGCGCTGAACTTCAACGAGGCGATCAGCGATGCGCTGCATCCCATGGGGGACATCGACGATCGGCCTATGGCGCTGGGAGCGGGTGAGGTGGTCACCCTCTACGCGGATGCGAACTTCCCCGCGTATGTCGACCTTCGCCTGCTCGATGCGGATGGACACCTCTTCATGCTGGGCACGCCGGTGAACTCCTATGACAGCCAGATCGTCGATTGGACGGTTCCGGCGACGGGAACCTATACGGTGGAAGTGATCCCGCGATTGGTTCCCGCGGCGAACACGGGCGATTACCTGCTTTCGGTGGATCGCAAGGGCGTGGAGATGCGATCCCTCGCTTTCGGCGAGTTCACCGCGGGGACGATCGACCACGGTTCGGACATCGTGTGCTATGAATTCGCGGCGACGGCGGGGGACGTGACCACGATCAGCTTCAACGGCTCGACGACGTTCTGGGTGAAGCTGCTGGCGCCCAACGGCAGTCAGGTCTTCTCGGCGACGGTCAACGACGCCCGCTGGCTGGACCAGAAGCTGCACCAGACGGGCGACTATCGGCTGGTGGTGCGGAGCCTCAACGGCTCGACGGGGCTCTATTTTGCGGCCCTTTCCGATCAACCGATCGAGGCGGCGGCGGTGCTCTCGCCCAACGCCGAGGTTTCGCAGTGGATCGCTCCCTTTGGCGACGTTGACGAATGGACGCTGGCGGCCCAAACCGGGGACGTGGTGACGATCTACGCCGACGGTTTCAATCCCGCGTTTGACGTGCGCTTGCTGGATTCCGACCGGGCGTTGGTGGCGTCGGGCGAGGCCTTGGCGAGCTACGACAGCCAAATCCTCAACTTCACGATTCCCGCGGACGGAAACTACCTCGTGCAGGTCATCGCACGGTCCGTCGGCGTCTCGTACACGGGTCTGTACACGTTGTCGCTGGTGGTGGGCGGGGGCGTGGAGGTTCCCCTCGCGTACGGCGAGGCGAAACTGGGCGAGATCGAGTTCGCCGCGGACGCGGTGACCTATGCGTTTGCCGCGACGGCGGGGGATGTCACCAGCCTCAGCTTCGAGTCCTCGCCGAATTTCGTGGTCACGCTCTTGGCGCCCGACGAGAGCTTGGTGTTCTCGGCGGCGACCGGTACGGCGCGATGGTTGGATGTGCGGTTGTACCAATCGGGGACGTACCGCTTGACGGTCCGCAGCAACGGCGGGACGCAGGGGACGTTCGTCGTGGGGCTCTCGGATCAGCCCGTGGAGTCCCTGCCGCCGCTTACGCTCAACTCGTCGGTGTGGGATTCGATCGAGTTGTTGGGCGACGTGGACGACTGGGACTTTGCGGGGTCGGCGGGCGACCTGGTGACCATCTACGCGGACGGGAACTACCCGGCCTATGTGGATGTGCGGCTGTTGGATGAAAACCGCCTGGTGGTCGTTTCGGGCACGGCGGTGTCAAGCTACGACAGTCAAATCCTCAACTTCACGATCCCCGCGGACGGCGACTACATCGTGCAGGTGTCGCAGCGCATCGTGGCCTCGTTCTACGTCGGGTCGTATGCCATTTCGATCCATTCCTGCACCGGCGCCGTGAGCGAGCTTGCCTACGGCGAATCGGTCGGCGGAGCGATCGCCAATGGGGGAGAGCGCGATTGCTACGAATTCACCGCGACCGAGGGCGACGTGACCACGATCAGTCTGGCGACCTCCACGACGTTCGTAGCCACGTTGACGGCCCCGGACGGGAGCATCGTCTTTTCCCAGAACGCCTCGAACGTGCGATGGGACAACCTCGTGCTCGACCAGGGCGGGGTCTATTCGTTCGGCGTGGCGAGCTTGAACGGATCGGTGGGGACGTATGCGCTGGGGCTTTCCGATCAGCCGGTGGAAGCGCCCGGAGCGGTGCCGATCAACGCCGCGGTCAACACCGATGTCTTCCCCTTCGGCGACGTGGACGAGTGGGTCCTGGCCGCGACGGCGGGCCAGATCGTCAACATCTATGCAGATACCAACTACCCGATGTACGTGGACATTCGCTTGCTGGGACCGTCGGGGACGGTCGCCGCGACGGGCACCGCTGTGGGAAGTTATGACAGCGAAATCCGGGACTTCACCATCCCCGCCAGCGGAGATTACACGGTGCAAGCGTACGCGCGGTATGTGGGGCCGCAATACACAGGCGCCTATACGTTGTCCCTGGATCTTGCGGGCGTGGACGATCACGCGATCGGATTCGGCGAGGTGGTGAGCGGAGCCTTGGATTTCGGGGCGGATGCGGAAACGTATACCTTCGCGGCCTTGGCGAACGACGTGGCCACGATCAGCCTGCAGACGTCCACGACCTTCGCGGTGACGCTGACGCGCCCGGACGGGACGACGGCGCTTTCCCAGAACGCGAGCGACACGCGGTGGCTCGATGTGCTGCTCAACCAGACGGGCGTGTACCGCTTCCGCATTCGGACCATCGTCAACGGTGCGATCGGCAGCTTCACCCTGTCGTTGTCCGATCAGCCGACGGAGACGCTGCCCGCGCTGGTCATCGGGACGCCCGTGCCGGGTTCGATTTTCCCATTCGGCGACGTGGACGAGCGGTCGCTGACCGCCAACGCCGGGCAGGTGGTCACCATCTTGGCGGATACGAATCCGCCGTTGTACTTGGAAGTGCGGCTGTTGAATCCGGCGGGGACGGTCATCGCCACGGGAACGGCTTTGAACACGTACGACAGCCGGATTCTGAGTTTCAACATCCCGGCCAACGGGACGTATACGGTGCAGGTGTACGGGCGAACGGTCAGCACCACGTACATCGGCGAGTACACACTGACCGTGACGAGTCCGTAAGGATCGGTGGGCGTGACCTGGGCGCCGATGGCGGATGAGGTCTCGTGAAGGAGTGGTGCATTCCATGCGTGCGATCGGGTTGGGCATTCTGGCGGTTGGGCTGGGCGTTCCTTCCGTGGCATCGGCCCATGATTTTTGGATCGAGCCCGCGACTTTTCGGCCGACATTGGGATCCGTCCTGAACGTGGCCCTGCGGGTGGGCGAGCATTTCGAGGGCGAACCGGTCAAACGGAGCGCCGAGAAGATGGCAGAGTTCACGCTCCACCGCGGGGCGGAGACGACGCCCATCGGCGGGGCGGAGGGAGATGACCCGGCGGGCGCGGTCAAGATCGAGAGGCCCGGCGTACAAGTCATCGGGTACCGAAGCAACCATTCCTCGATCGAGCTGAGCGCCGCCGACTTCGAGGCCTATCTGAAAGAGGACGGGCTGGAGCCGATCATCGCCCAGCGGGCGAAGCGCGGCGAGAGTGACAAGAGCGCCAAGGAAATCTACTCGCGCTGCGCCAAGGCGGTTGTGGCCGCGGGTCCGGCCAAGGAGGGCGCACACGACCGCGTATTGGGGTACACGCTGGAAATCGTTCCCCTCAAGAACCCGTATGCCCTCCAGCCCGGCGAAGAGTTGGCGGTTCGCCTCATTTTCGAGGGGAAGTTTCTTCCCGGCGCCAAGATCGTGGCCATGAACAAGACCGACGCCAAGAACCCGCTCACGGCGACCACCGCTGACGACGGCACGGCACGGTTCAAGCTGACAAAGCCCGGAATGTGGATGATCAAATCGGTGCAGATGATCCCCGCCCCACAGGATTCCGGGGCCAACTGGGAGAGTTTCTGGGCGACGCTGACTTTCGAGATCCAGTAGGCGTTGGGCGGCGAAACCAGCGCCGCGTTTGATCCGGTCCGCAAGCGTGACTATGATGGGACGCACCGCTTCGGCGTGTCAGAGGCTTGGCGATGATCCGCAACAGGGACAACGGAATGGGCCGGTTTTCGGTCGAGATTGAGATCGCCAACTACGACGACATGGCCCGCGCCCGGGCTGGGGACATCCCCGACGCACAGGTCCGGCGGACGAGGGTCCGCGGGGTGGTGGACACCGGGGCGACGCGCCTGGTGCTGCCGGTCTCGGTTGTTCGCGAGCTTGGGGTGCCAGTCACGGGTAAAGTCGGAGTTCGCTACGCGGACGGGCGGATCGCGGATCGCGACCGGGTCGACGGAATCTTCCTCACCTGTCTAGGTCGAAGCAGCGTGTTCAACGCGGTCATCGAACCGGACCGCGACTCGGCCCTCATCGGCGCGATCGTCCTCGAGGACCTGGACCTGCTTGTCGATTGCATTACCCAACAACTGACCCCCCGCGACCCCGAACGCATCATCTCCGAGGCGGGATGCAGCAACGACCGTGGTGTAACCAGCAGTTGCCGGGCCGACAAGACACCCCGGGAACCGGGTTCGCCCGTAGGGAGCGAACTCAAACAAACCCGGTCGATGCGGAGATCGGGGACATTCACCGGACCCTCGAGACCTGCGCGGCGAGCGGGTTGGGTTTCCGGCTTGGCGATGTTACCATAGGTGAGCCGGGCGCGCGGAGTACCACGAATGACGAATGCGGGGCGAAGTCTTGAGTTCACAAATTTGCCCTTGATTGAGGCGGTGGTACGGATCTACTTTGTCGCCCGCATTCGCGTCGACTTCCGGCTTGTCTCGCAGTTACATGAGGACCTTCTCGCGGAGTTCCCGAATGTGACGCCACTCTCGACTTGGGAGGTAACTCCGGCTCTGCAACCACAGAGCCAACTTCCAATTCCACAAGGTGATCTTCCAGGTGCGGAGTACTCGGGCGGTCAACACGGCCTTTTCGTGCAGCTACAGCCGCAGCTGCTTGCTGTCCGTTGGCGGCATGGAATCTCCGAACACGGTCCGGACTATCCGCGGTTTCCCAAGCTCCGCACGATTCTCGAGTCCTCGCTCCGCAGGCTCCAAGATCGGTCGAATGGAAGCGAGCTACACCCCGCGCTCATCAACATGACATACTCCAACTTCATTCGGATCGAAGACCCGCGACCGTACTTGAAGGAAGAATACTCGACGCTTGCGACCGTTGGGGCGAAGGTGCTTCAGGAACAGATCGTCGCGTGGCAAGCGCCAAACGGGATTGACCTTCGTTTTGAAGTTCGGGGTGCGGAGCGGAGTGTCGGCGCGCAGAAGGAGCCTGGCTATCTTCTGACGACTGCGGCCGGGCAGCGGGTCGAATCTGGAGATGACGTGCTTGCGCGCCTCGATGCTATCCACAGCGAGTTGCAGGTCCTGTTTGCCGGTCTAATTTCCAAGCGAGCAAAGGATGAATGGGGGTTCTCGAATGAAGCTGTTGGTTAGCGCTACCGCGCTTTCGACGATCCCGATCGAACGTTTCGACCAACCGGTTGATGCGACTCCGGTGGAACGGTACGGATGTCGTCTGAGAGGATCGGCCAGCCAAGGTGACACACACGCGGCATCATTCGATCGGGGCGTGCAGAGCGCCGCCGCCGTGGATTTCTTGCTCAAATCCGTGCGCTTGGAAATCGACGAGGATTTGGAGGAAACTGCGCACGGCGAGGCAGCCCGTCCCACGCAACGAACCATTTTGCGGGCTATCGAAGTCGCGCGCGAACTGGCCATGAAATTCCATCGACAACCGTGGGTTGACGTGGTGGGATTCGTGGCCGATCGCGCCCGCGCCGGCGTGTTGGCACATTCGATGGAGACAGGCCGACGCATCACGTTCTACGCCGAAGGCGACCGAATTCGGGCGATCCGTGCTGCTGTGAGCGGGCGCCCAGACTGGTTTGAGCCTCTGGACATGGAGGAGGTCCGCTTGTCGCTCGATTGGATCGCGCGCATCGACTGATGGAGCGGATGGACCGACAGTTCATTAGACGCTTCTCGAAGAAGAGCGCCGTCAGGAAGGATCGAGTGGTATTGCCGGTTGCCTTCGCGCCTGGTCGTGACCCTACGGCGCTCAGTTTCACCTTGCGGGACATGACCCTGCAATCGATCGAGGCTCTGCTTCGATATCGCGCGTACTTCCGGATTCAACCATCGGGTGACCTTCCCGGGCTGTGTGTCCTGACGCACACGAACCTGACCGAGGACCTTCGACCGCCGCTTCCGCCCCGTTACAGGGAGGACGAACAGGACCCGGTGTATGGCAAGCTTCACCACGAGACGGATTTACCGGACGAGACGCAACGCCATCAAATGGCGACACAGGCAACTCAGAATGGGCTGTTGCTGCCGGCAGTGATTAACAAGCACGACCACCCGAACCTCACGGTGGATCAACGATGATGACCAGGTTGCCTCCTCCGACTCCCCACAGCCCGTTGGTCGGCGGCAAAGAGACGGCGCCGCCCATCGCGGAGCACTGCCGGCGGCCGCGGTTGGTAGTTTCGACGTTCCGATGATAAAGTTTGGTGCGGTCACTGATAGGCGGCCTGTGCCGCCCAGCGGATCACTCTCCAAGCTGCGGAGGGACGGGACCGACTCCGACGGACGTTGACGAATGCCGTTGTCCATCCAACCGCCGAAAAACTTCCGTCACGCGGGCGAGCTATCCGCGCGGTTCGATACCTCCGACCCCAGAACGGCAGCTTTCGACTCCGCCCAGGTGGACATTGATCTTCGGGAATGCGAATTCGTTCGCCCGCCCGCGGCGTTGTGGTGTCTGGTCTATCTGGCGCTGGCCTCGAAGCGCGGGTCGCGCTGCCGGTTGTTGGTTCCCAGCGACATGGGCGTTTGTGTGTACCTCAAGTCGTTGGGGCTTTTCGACACGTTGAAGGAACGCGGGGTGGAGGTCGATGATCGCGACGTCCGTGCCCGTCAGGATGCGAAGACCGTTCTGCCCATCACCGGATTCGAGACCACGGCGAACGCCACGGAGGTCACCAACCGGGCGTTCGACCGATTGCGCTCCTCGCCCCACGGGGCCGCCAACTTGACCTCGGTGGTGACGGAACTGTTCGGCGAACTGGCCATGAACGCGGCCCAGCACAGCGAGTCGCCGGTGGGGGCATTCGCGTGCGTTCAGTTCTTCGAGTTCGAGGGCGGCTCGCGCTTCACCTGCACCGTAGCGGACGGCGGGATGGGGGTTCAGGCGCACCTGCGTCGAAACAAGGCCCTCCGTTCGCGGGTGAGCTACGATTGGGACGCCCTCGAGCTCGCCGTTCGGGAACGCGTCAGCGGCACCGGCGACCCCCACCGGGGGATCGGATTGTACGGGGTCAGCGAGGACGTTCGCCGCCCCGGCCGTTCGCTGTTGCTGCACTCGGGACTGGGATCGCTGGAGATCAACGAGGAGTTGGAGAGCTCCGCAAGGCGAACCCGTTTGTTCCCCGGAACCTTGGCGTTTCTCTCCATTCCGGCGTAGCCATGCGCATCCTTCGAGTCCATGACGTCCTCAGCGACAGAATCCTGGTCAGCCGAGAGTCCGCGCGCCTGCTGGAGGACGCCTTGCGGGGCATGATGGAAAGCGCCGGAAGCGGGAAGGCGGCCTGCGATCCGACGCCGTGGACCGTCGATTTCGAGGGTGTGGAGGGTATGGCTCCGTCGTTTCTCGACGAGCTTCTTTCCATCTTCGAGTCCTTCCTGGGCACGCAAGCCGCCCCGTCGGCGCGGCGTTTGATCGTGGCCCATCCTCCGACCCGACTCTCGCTCAAGTTCGAGGCCGTCGCCCGCGGACACGGGATGTCCGTCCGAGCGCTGGCCGACGGATCGTGGCTCTTGGCTGACGGTCAAGACTCCGCCGCGTGATTCCCGCCTTGGGTACGGCGGACGCCGTTGGTTATCGTCCCTGGTTTGCGCCCTCAACCCCCTCGTCGGCGACACCGATATCCGCGGGACGACCGTTCATTCGCCGGAAACGAGGAACTGACCGTGACGACTGCGATCGCTGCACCCAAGAAGACGCCTTCCGCGCCCCCCGTCGAGAAGAAGCCCAAGGGCGGGCACGCGCACTTCGATTTCAACCGCATCACCGACGAGCAATTCCAGGCCGCCGCGGATCACATGAAGCTCGAACACGAGATTCAGCTTCTGTTGCGTTCGCCGTATCGGGAGCTGGTCGTGCAGGTTCCGGTGCGGATGGACGACGGGCACTTGGAAATGTTTCACGGCTATCGTGTGCAGCACAACGGGGTTCGCGGCCCGTACAAAGGCGGGATCCGCTATCACCCTGAAGTGGATCTGAACGAGGTGCGCTCGCTGGCGGCGCTAATGACCTGGAAGACGGCGATCGTGGACATTCCCTTCGGCGGTGCCAAGGGCGGCGTCACGTGCGACCCCACGCAGATGAGCCGCAAGGAGCTGCAAGCCATGACCCGCGGGTTCACCCAGAAGATCGACATGGCCTTGGGTGTGTATCGAGACATCCCCGCCCCGGATGTGGGCACCAACGCCCAGGTGATGGCCTGGATCATGGATGAATACGGCAAAAAGCACGGGTACACGCCGGCGATCGTAACCGGCAAGCCCGTGAACCTCGGCGGATCGCTGGGCCGGGAGGAGGCCACCGGGCGCGGCGTGACCATCATCACGGAGGAAGCGTGCAAGGCGTTCGGCACGGAGATTCAACAATCCACCGTGGCCGTGCAGGGCTTCGGCAACGTCGGGTCGTGGACGGCACTGCTTCTTTCCGAACTGGGCGCCAAGGTCATCGCCGTCTCCGACGTTCACGGGGCGATTGTCAATGAAAAGGGTTTGGATATTCCCAAGGTCTTCGAGCACTGCAAGAAGACGGGCTCGGTCCTGGGCGTTTCCGGGGCGCGGCGGATCGACAACGAGGAACTGCTGGCCTTGGACGTGGATGTCCTGATTCCCGCGGCGCTGGGCGGGGCGATCACGAAGGACAACGTGGACGACGTGCGGGCGCGGTTGATCGTCGAGGCCGCGAACTCGCCGATCACGCCGCAGGCTGATGAGAAGCTGCGTTCGCGGGGGATTCCGGTGGTTCCCGACATCCTGGCCAACGCCGGCGGGGTGACCGCCTCCTACTTCGAGTGGGTGCAGAACCTGCAACAGTTCCACTGGAGCCACGAGAAGGTCAATCTAGAGTTGGAGCAGCGGATGTTACGCGCCTGGCGGGCGGTTCACGCCCGGAGCATCGAGGACAAGACCCCGCTGCGCGTCGCGGCGTTCGTGGAAGCCCTGCACAAAGTCGCCGAAGCCACGCGACAGCGGTTCTAACCCGCATTCCTCACCACGCGGACCGCGAGATTCGTTGACCGTTGTAGCGCCGGGGCTTGTCCCCGGCGCGGAGCCACGATCCGCACGCCCTGCGCCACCCACAAGGGGTGGCGCTACATTTTCATGCCGATGCCGTGCGTATGGCACCGAAAGCAAATCCAGGAAGAGACCCCGGTCCGGCCATCTGTGTCACGGGCTGTCGCCGAAGGCATTTTGCAACCCCGCGAAATCGACCAGGTCGATGTCCGCGTCGGCGTCGAAGTCGTAGGCGGCGCAGGAGGAGTAGGGCGACCAGCGCAGGAAGGCGTCGTATTCCGGTCCGCCCATGCAATCCGGCCACTGGTCCCAGTCGGCGCGCTCCAGAAGGCCGTCGCAATCGTAATCGCCGAGCACTCCGAACTCGTAGGCCCCCATGTCGCGCTGCCCGCAAAGGACGCGGGGCTTGCCGTCCAGGTCGGTCTCATACTCCGGAAGCGGTGCGCCGGGCCAGGGATCGATCGTGGGCGACGGCTGACCGGTGTTGATGCAGGGGGAATCGGACCGCAGGCGGAAGTCGGCGCTAAGCGGTCCCCAGGATCCATCCGCGTCGACGGGATCGACGAACAGCGGATTGAGCCCGATGTTCCCTTCGCCTCCGTACGCGCCGGACCACCCTTGCACGTCGCAGTATTGAATGTCCGCGACTTCGAGGCCGTCGATCTGCGCAATTTCGTCCGTCCATCGGTCGCCTTGCGGGTCGGCGACATTGCCCCAGGCGATGGAGTTGGTGACGGCCGTATTGCGTCCCACGATCATCCCGGCCCCGAGTGCACCCGCAGTGTTATTCGCAACCGTGCAGTTTCGAACGGTTAGCGGGCCGTCTCCGCCGGCGATCCCGCCGCCGTAGGCGTCGGCCTGGTTGGCTGCGATAAGCGTGTTGACCAATCGCAGGTCACTGTGGGCCCTAACGGAGGCGACGCCGCCCCCGAAGGCGGCCAAGTTTCCCGCGATGTGACAGCGATCGACGATGGTCTCAGACCATTCGTCGATGTAAATCGCTCCGCCGGTGTGAGACCGGTTTTGGTCGAAGAGGCACTCGGCGAACGTTGACGATGGTCCGTATCCGTACACATTCGCGCCGCCGCCGTTGCCCAAGGTGGAGTTACGCGTGAAGGTACATTGGGTTGCGTGAAGCGGGCTATTGGAGAACAGTCCGCCACCGGCTTCTCCGGCGTGGTTGTTCTCAAAGGCACATTCCGACAGCTCGACCAAACCTGAGCGGGTAAGCAATCCCCCGGCCCACCAGACGGCGGTGTTGTCGACGAACCGGCATCGACGGAGTGTCGTCAAATAATAGGCATCGAGATTCGCCCCGCCGCCATCCGCGCCGGAGTTTCCACGGAATTCGCAGTCGCTAAGTTCGATCATCTCGGCGCGGTCGATTCCAAGCGCCCCAACGCCCGTCTCTGCCTCATTGTCGACAAAGACCGAATCGGTGATCATCACCTGCTGGCCCCCTTGCACGACCACGGCGCCACCCGACCGGGCGGTGTTTCGTTCGAAGCGGCAATGTTCGATCACCGTTTCGTCGCGGTATCCGGCGTGAACGTACATTGCGCTCCCCGTCGTCGCGGACGCGTTGTCGTAGAATGCGCAGAACCGGAAAGTGTGACTGCCTTCAAAAGCACTGAAGGCGCCGTATCCGATGTTGTCATGAAAGGTGCAATCCGTGTAGGTGACAGTGCCCAGGTAACCGGGGCCGTAGAAACCAACCGCTGGTCCGCCGCCGATCGCCTTGTTGCCCGTGAAACGCGAGTGCGAGATGTGCATCGGCGGATAATCGGGATACCCGTGTTCTTGAAGGATAAAAAGGGCTGACCCACCCACGAAACCGGTAGCCACGTTCGTATGGACCCACTCCCCTAGATTGCGAGCGAACATGCAATTGCGGATCTCGGGGTAGGCATCCTCGACGTACATTCCACCGCCTCTCGACGTAAAGAAATCCCTGCTTTCGGCGTGGCCGCCGGTTACTGTCAGCCCGTCGAATGCGGTTGTCGATTCCAGGTTCTTGGCCGTAACAACGTGATAGGCGTTCTCGCCGTAATTGGTGAAATCCGGGCCGTCGTCGCCGTGGAGGTCGCCAGTGAAAATCGTGGGATTCGCATCGATGTCGCGCTCGTCGACGGATCCCTCCGTCCCTGCGAACCCGCCGTACAGCGAAACGCCGTCGACCAGTTGGAACGTGGCCGATCGCGGATCGTCGGGTTCGGTTCGGCGGGTGGGGCGGTATTGACCGGCGGCGACCCAGATTTCGGCGTTCGATGACTGGGCGGCGTCGAGGGCGGGCTGCAGGTCGGTGAAGGAGTCGTTCCAGCTCAGGCCCGTGCCGCCGCCCGTAGCTGCGGCGTTGACGTAGTAGCGGTCTTGCGCGGAGGAGGAAGCGGCCCAACACACGATCGCAAGTACTGCGCATGCGACCGCACCTCCCCCACCGCGAATGCCGGGTCGGATTGTGCGTTCCCGCCGGGTGGTCTCGAACCGAGCCCGGAGCGCGAGCGATGGGTGGAACAGAGGTCGCGGGGACGGCGCTGGCCCCTCCCTTGCGGTCGGGGTTCGGACTGCGGCGGGAAATGATGGGAACGAGTGCATGGTCAGCGCCTCCTCTTGTCGATCGTGAGCCGATGCGCGCAGCACGAGCCGCACGCGGCAAGCCAGGCCTTGGCACGCGATCACCTGTCGGGCGGTAAAGACGACAAGGAGGCGAAGGGCGGAATGGAACAAGAACCGACCGTGTCGGTTCGCCGGTTTATGATCGTACAATAAGGAAGATGGTCATCGCCGCCGCCGTTCCGCTCGTCGACCGCCGACTCTCTAGCTGTCTATGTCGAGTGTATCCCACCATCCGATAAAGTCAAATGTCTGCGGGGGAATTCTTCGCCGGGCGGGTTGTCCGCCCGTGTGGTTCGGGATTGAACACTGGCAGCAAGCTGCCAGTGGCACCCTCCCGAAGCCCTCTCACCCACGGGAGAGAGGGGGTGCAGGTGGCTCGCCGTCACCGCCCGCAAGGGGGGAGAGGGGTTTGAAAACACGGTTCAGGGGATGTGCCATGCGTTGACGAAGGGGTCGACGTCTTCGGCGTCCACGTCGTCGTCGCCGTCGTAATCGGCGCAGGCGCAAGGGTCGGGCACGGATCCGCCGGGGCCGGTGAAGCAATTCGAGAACTTGGCGAAGTCGCGAAGGTCCACGACGCCGTCGCCGCTCAGTTCGCCGAATGTTTCGCAGTCGCAGACGTTGGGGCAGTTCTCGCCGGCTTTTCTGGCGCAGACGAGGTCCCATTTCCCGCGGCAGCAGAACTCGTCGCCCAGCTCGATGCAAATGAGTTCACAGCAACCCTTTCGATCACAGCCGGGCGTGAAGTTGTATCCGCAGCAATCGCCTTGCATGGGGCAGACGATGGGCGGTTCACAGACGTCGCAGATGGCCACGGCCAGGTTCGCGCACGCCGCACTCCACGTCCCGCTGCAACAGGCGGGGGTCGCGGTGCAGACCAGGTCGCAGCACAAAGCGTTGTCGCAACCCGGCGAGGCGTGCGCCGTGCAGCAGTCCCCGGTACCGGGACAGTTTCCGCCGCCGCAAAGGCTCCCGCATAGTTCCTCGGCCAGCAGGACGCAGTCGCTGCCCCAACCGATGCAGCAGAAAAAGTCGGCGCCGCAGACCGTTTCGCAGCATCCGATGCTGTCGCAACCCGGCAGACCGTGGGCAACGCAGCAGTCGCCCGATCCCGGACAATCTGACGGGCCTTCCGCGCTCTGACCGCGCGCGGGTCGGTCCGTGACGCCCATCAGGGCTAAAAAAACGGCGACTCGTGCGACTGGTTTCCACACCTGCTTCATCGTGACCTCTCCCCACCGCCCGTGCTTGCGGACAGGACCACTGTAAACCGTAGCTTAGCGAAAAAAGGACCGGAAAATCAAGGAGGCTGTCACGATCCGCAATATCGCGGGGAAAGTGGGGGCCGATTGCGGCGGGGGCTCTTGATTATCGGGAACCAGGGGGCCAATGATACATACGGGCGAAGGCGGAGCGTGGCTGGGAGCGTCGAGCGCGCCGCGGAGGCCTGGAGTGGGTTGGGCCATGGTGCTGATGGTTCGTAAGGCAATTTGCTGCGTGGTTGGATCGGCGTTGGCGATCGCCGCTGCGCACGCAGGCCCAGCCGACTCGCGACCGACCGTTCGGCTCGGACACGGGCTGACGATTGTCGCGGTCCACCCGGGCCAGAGACCAGCAGGGACCGTCGCCGGGTCGCCCCCCACCTATCCCCATCCTCGCCCACGACTAGTGGGGTTTTCGCCGCTGGTGGCCGTGACCACCTCGAACAAGCACAGCATCAAGGACATCGACTTCGAGCACAACTTGGAGAGCTTCTACGACTGCAACCTCGGGCCTCCTGCGTTCGGCAATTGCGGATCGCTCAACCCGCCGGCCGACGAGAACTTCGTCGTAGGAATCCTGGACAGCGGATCGGTGGTGGACCTCGTTGCGGGGTCCGGCGCGTTCACGCTGGGATTGGACGGAGCGTATCTCACGCAGAACGTGGTTCCCATCGGCGGGATCGGGGGGACGGTGGATGCGTTGATCTCGCAACCGGTCGGCTTTTATGCCGCGGGTCTAGGGGCCGTCGAGGGCGACGGGACGCTGGATCGATTCGCCCTTCACGGGCACTCCAATGTCTCCGCGGTGGTTGCGCCGCCGCTGGATTGCGGCGGCGGAGAAATCGTCCGCGCCGTCATCGGTACGCCGTTCCTATCGTTCTTCACCACCGTGATCCGCGTGGACACGCCGCGGCGGGTGACCGTCGAGGGCGAGACGTTCATCGGTCCGGATGTGCGAATCCAAGACCAACTGGATTCTTTTCCGGAGTATCCTCTGTTCTTCGCCATGGCCATCGGCGGGATCAGCCCGGTGACGACGGCCAGCTACTTCCCCGAATTCGAGGACCTGGTCACACCGCTGGTCCCGACGCTGTTATCCTTGACGCCCCTCTCCTTTCCGACGGGAGGTGTTTTTTTCGCTAACGTGCAAGGACTGATGGGTGAGCCGAGTTTCACCAACCTGCCCATCACGATGCGCTTGATGGTGGACACCGGGGCGCAGAGTTCGATCATCAGTCCGGCGGTGGCGGCGGATCTGAGCCTGCCCCTGGAACCGGATTTCACGGTGGACGCCTGCGGCATCGGCGGGGTGGTGGAGGATATCCCCGGCTACTTCATCGACTACATCCAGATCAATGCGTCCGGCGGGCCGATGAAGTTTTCGCGCTCGCCGTTTGTGGTGCTGGATTTGACTTCGCCCGAAGGCGGACCGCTGGACGGCGTGCTGGGCATGAACTTTTTCTGGAATCGCAACGTGATCTTCGAGCCGTCGCTGACGACCAGCTCGTTTTTCCACGTTTCCGACCCCATCCCCGTCGCGTTCGGGGACTTCAACGTGGACCTTCGCGTGGACGCCTTCGACTCCGCAGTTTTCACGGCGTGTTCTACGTCGCCCCAGGCCGGGCTTTTCAGCCCCGAATGCGAACCCTTCGACGCCGACGGAGACGGATCGATCGACCTGCGCGATTATGCCAAGTTCCAGAACTGTGCGTCAGGGGAGGAATTCGCCGATCCGGATTGCGGTGGATAGTCGCGCGACACCAGAATCAGGCGTGAATGATGCGGCCTTGGACCGGCAAGGTCCATCGCCTGCCCTCGTGATGGTCACGGGATTGCTCGGCGGCATCGTCCTCGGTGGCCTTCTGATCCTCGCCGAATACGACGCCGTCCGACAAGGCGGGTCATTTGGTCTCCTTTCCCTCAGCGCGCTTGCGGTCTTGCCTTTACTCGGGTGCCTAGCGGCTTCGCCGGTTGCGGCTGCATGTTGCCTCTCCAGACGGTCGCGACGTACGGCGGCGGCGGTCCTTGTTGCTTGCCTACTGCTTGGGGGAATCACCTATGCGGCCATCCACATCGGCAGGACCATCCGCACGCGCGCCTTCGTGGCCCTCGCGGAACGCAGCGACGCTTTGGTCGATGGCATTAAAGCCTACGAACGCGCCTATGGTGAACCGCCGGCGTCGCTGGATTCACTGATCCCCGAATTCCTGCCGTCGATTCCGCATACGGGAATCGGCGCCTATCCCCAATACCGTTATGTGGTATCCAAGGAACCGAACCAGCACGACGGTAATCCTTGGGTGCTCAGCGTCTTCACGCCGAGTCGGATCCTGGACTTCGATCAGTTTGTCTACTATCCGTTGCAGAACTACCCGCGCTGTTGGTGCGGCAACCGGTTGGAGCGGATACGAGACTGGGCGTACATCAATGATTAGGATTCGCGGTTGGCGCCACCGATTTGGGACAACGCTAGGTTTGTTCATCTCGGCCATAGCCTAGCCAACTCGGGAGGTTTTCCTCGCACCAACGGCGGTATTCCTCCATCGTCTCGAAGGACCGATACGGCGCGTCGTCCAGTACCGGTTTGTAGGTGTGGATAAAGGAGTAGTTGATCCGCGTTTCCAACGATCGTCGGGCTGCGGCCTCGAACTCTTCGAGCCAATCCGCCGGGATGGGTTCGACGTGGTCATTCATTCGCGGATGACCCGTTTCGAGGCGGCGCTGTCGGCGGACCGCCGACCGCCCCGGGCGCGTGCAGCAGGATATAGCGGCGATAATAGGCGATGGCCAGGCACGTCAGGGGGATGGACAGGATCAGACCTAAGAAACCCAGCAGCTTTCCCCAGATGAACACGCCCAGAAGAATGGCGATGGGGCGGAGCCCCGTGGCTTGACCCATGATTCGCGGAGTGACGAGCGAGTCCTGGATCACCTGCACCACGGCGAAGACCAAGAGGGTCAGCCCGACGGAGCCGAGGAAACTCGCGTCACCCTCGATGGCCCGCAGCCCGGCGAGCATCATGCCGGGAATGAGGGACACGGCGGGAAGGTATGGCACCATGCTGAGTAGCCCCACGAACAGTCCGAAGGGCACGGCCATGGGCAGTCCGATCACGGTGAACCCGATGGTCACCATCGTCGCCGTAAGAAGCGACACCAGCGCCTGCCCGCGGAAGTAACGCCGCAAGGCGTCGTCGAACTGGGAGATGAACTCTACGGTCGGCTGACGATATTGCGGAGGAAGAAACGTCGGCCAGGTCCGGGCGTACTCGGGATAGTCCAAAAGCAAGAACACAAGATAGAGAAGGACGATGATGAGCCCCGTCGCGCCCAGGATGACGTTGATCCCGAAAGTAACCACGCTCCAACCGCCCAAGGCGATTTTTTTGGCGAAGTCCAGAAGCACGGCGCGGAATTCGTCGGACTGCGAGTAGACGATGCCCTCTTCCAGAAGGTTTCCCACGTAGGTGCCGGAGAGACTGGCGCGGAAGTCGGCTAGGCGCTGCCCACGAGGGCGCTGACCGGCGTCGCGGCGGTATTGCCGCCATCCTTCCTTCAGCTCCGTCCAGCCGATGGTCGACTTCGAGGAGGAAGGCGCGGCGGCCTCGTTGGGCGCGGTCACGGGCGCAACTGCCGTGGTGGAGGTCAGGTCCCGTTGCAGCTTGGTGAGGTCCTCGCGAACGCGCTGGACTTGGTGGACCATCAACGGGACGACGACGGCGACGACGGCCAATCCGAGGACTCCCAACCCTCCGAGCGTGATCGCCACGGCCAATCCGCGGCGGCGGGTCCTGTGCTCGAAGAGCGTCACCAGGGGGTTGAGCAGATACGCCAGAACGACCGCGGCCGCGAAGGGAATGAGCACGTCGGAGAGATACTGGGCGAGGACCACGATCGCGGAAAGCACCGCGACGCTTAGCGTCATCCGCGCCACTCGTTCGAACGTGAAACGTGCTTCGCCGTTGATCATAGGACCGCAACGTGGGATTGAACCGGGTTTGTGCGGAATCCGCAAATCGGGTTCAAGCGGAGAGCAGGGGCCTCGCGGGTCCCACCCGCCCATACGACCGGGCGTAGATCGTGTGTTCGTGCGAGGCGGTAGGACATCCCTGTCCTCGGCTCTGGTCAACCCCCTAGCCTTGTTGCTTGTTGGCTTGACTTCCCGAACGTTTGGCGGTAGGCTGTAATGGTCGCGCGGCGATTCGCGCGGCGCCGCCGTCCGTCCACCCACCCCGCCGCTCGGACGGTTTTGCGATCGTAGCTTTGTGCCGGGCGGCAGCCCGTACGGAGATTCCCCGATGACCGGACTACACACACGTTTCCTACGAACGACGCTGCACGCGCTCCTGCTGACCGCCATCGGAGGACTGTTGCCCGCGCCCGCCGGCGCGCAGACCATCATCTGGACCGATTCCAACGGGAGACGCATTCAACGGAAAGATGTAAACGGGGCCGAAGTTGGGACCATCGCTCAGTTCCAGTCGCCTCAGAACGTGTCCCGGATTCACTACGACCAAATCGCCGAGCAACTGTACTATCGGGTTTCCGGTACAGCGAGCTCGTTTCAGCGGGCCAACCTGGACGGATCCGATCCTGAGAACATCCCCACTCCTAGCGTGGGCATCTTCGCGCTGAACGTCGAACTGCGGAAGCTCTACTGGCGGGATTCCGCATCATACAATGTCCTCCACCGCTCGGAATTAGACGGCTCAGGGGCTGAATCGCACACCTACCCGGTGTGTTGCCTCTTGACCCTTGAAGCCGTCGGAGACGACTTGTTTTTCGGGGCCGGGCTGGCGATGGACAAAGGGATCTGGCGGGCCGACGCCGACGGTTCCAACGAGCAGTACCTTCACCTTACCGAGCCGCCGCAAGACCTGGCGTACGATCCGGTCGAGGACCATGTTTACTTGGCGGATGCCCACGCGATCTACCGGATCAACCGTGACGGGACCGGCTTTCAATTGGCCGTCCAGCTTCCGGCTTGGCAGGCGTCGATTTCAGGCCCGGAGCAAGTCGTCGTGGATTCTCGGGCGCGGAAGGTGTACTGGTCCGATCGAGAGCTGCACGTCATTCAACGATCCAACCTCGACGGTTCCAACGTCGAGGACTTCGTCAGCCCCACAGACGTGGGTAACCCGGATTTCGATATTGAAGGGTTGACCATCGTCTATCACTCCACGCCGGTCCCGGACCTTGGCGGACACAAGGGACGGGCGCTTTCCTTTTATGCTCCCGCGCCGACGGCTTCAGGACCGGTCTCCATGGCCATCCGCGTGGGCCCGGTGAGCTTGCAACATCCCGATCCGCCCAACTCTCCGGACTACCCGACGCCGGATTTCAGCCCCTACGAAACGGCGACCTGCGCCGCGGTAGGCGAGGGCAACGACTGCATCCGATGGGTCGGCAAGCCCGGCACGTTCCTCGAATCCCAGGACAGTCCGTCGCAAGGGAGCTTCACCGCCGCCCGGTTGCAATGCACGCCCTTTTACTATGATTTCAGTTCCGCGGGGTTGTTGCACGTGGTGGGGGCGGAGGTTCTTCCCAGTTCCGATTACTACGTACAGGTCTTCGCCGCAAGCTGCGTGGGCGACGAAAGCACCTGCGCCGATGTCACTCCCGTTGTCAGAATGTCCACCCGCCGTTTCGGGGACGTAGCCGCCCCCTTCAACCCGCCGTCGTCCGCGACCCAGCCAGATGCCATCGACGTGACGCAGTTGGTCGGCAAGTTCAAGAACCTGCCCGGGGCGATTTCCAAGGTCGCCGCGCAGGTGCAACCCAATCTGCCGGAGTTGAACACGGACCTAAACGCCATCGACCTGACCGTGGCCGTCGACGCCTTCAAGGGCTTCGCCTATCCCTTCAGCGGGCCGTGCCCGTGCCCATCGACGGTAACGTGCGGCAGCGTGCCTTGCCCAGCAGGCCCCGCGATCTGCGTCACCAACTTCGGTTCCGGGGCGATGTGCGTGAAGTCGTGCGACACCGGCGACAACGTCGGCGACTCGTGCATCAACGATGCCCACTGCCAAGGCGGCGGCACGTGCGGCGAACCCTATTGCCGTGATCGCTGCGGAAGATGTTCGCCGCCTTAGCGGCGCTACGGTCGCCTCTCTGAGAGTAGAGGCGTAGGGTCCGTTAGGCGGACCGAATCCGTGCTGCTCCGGGACGGATACAGCGTGTGATCAGTCTACTTGTAACCTAACCGACAAGGAGGAAAGGTCATGTACAGGAATCCCATCACAGCGACGATTCATTCTCGATGTTTGCCGATAGCCCGTTTGGGTTTGATGGCGATGCTCATTGCAGTGGGTGGTTCGGACCCATTTGCCCAAGGGCAAGCGATCGGACCGGACGCCATTGCCGCAATCGACCCAGGGCCCGCCGGGGTTTGGGGATCCGTGAACGGCGTCCAAGGCTATTCCACAATCGGGGGGGTGTGTAACCTCGGCGACGTATCGCTTCCGGGGAACATCCCCAACCCGCCGTACGTGACAGAGACCAACCACCCGATGTGGGCCCAGAACTTCTACCGTTTGTCGGACGTCGGTTTCCAGCAGATCGGGCTGAGTTGGGTGAAACACGACGGTTGGAACAGCGACAAGAATCCCTGTTATGGTTGTGACCCGCTCAGCACTTGCACTCCATGCACGGTCGAAGGCTGCCTGCCGACTTTAGAGGCGGGCTGCAAGGACATCTACCAGGTCTGCGAGAACGGCATACAGGGGTGGCTGGGCCCGAGGTCGCAGATCAATCCGGCGACCGGTGTATGGCCGATCGGGGGGCTCGGGTCGGAGACCTATTGCAATCCGGCGAGTTCGGGCGGCAAGATCGCGTGCCAGCTCCAGATCGCGGCGGTGGACTTCGAGGAGGAGTTCGCCGACGCTCGCTTTTTCCTCGAACAACAGGTGATTACTCCGGACGAATGGCCAGGGACGACGTGGATTAACAACGTGTCGTACAAAGAGGCCACTATCGGCGCGTGCGCCCCGACCCTTTGTACCGGGTTCGATCCATGCGGCGACGACCGGGCTTGCACGCCCGTGGGTTCGTGCATCCATCCTATAAACGTTCCTGCAACCAACCCAATTGAAGCGAACTGTCAGGATGCCGCCATTTACGCCTGGGGCTCCCTGGTGTCGGGGGTGGAGTACGACGAAATCCAGGTCCCCAATGACGGGCTGCTCATTCTCGCCGCAAAGGTGACAAGCGCGGGCATCTTCGGATACGACTACGAATACGCCGTTTACAACATGAACTCCGATCGGGCGGTCCGGTCTTTCAAACTGACATTCTCTGATCCAACCACGGTGCGATGTAATCGCATCGCCTTTCACGATGTGGATTATCATAGCGGCGAGCCGCGCCCCGTGCCGTGTTCCACTGCCCGGACTTGCGCATGTTCCGGCGGGGCAAATGACACCCTGTATTGCGACGAGCAGGCGGATTGCCCCGGCGGGTCGTGCAGCGGGCTCGTTGTTGATGGAACGGATTGGACCTGGAGTGTGTGTACGCCGACCCTACCCCCGGCCGACCCTCCGATGCTGACGGAACTTGAATGGAAAACGGATCTGTATTCCGACAACGCGAATGCCAACGCTCTGCGTTGGGGGACGCTCTACAATTTCCGGTTCCGTTCCTTGCGTGAACCGCAGCCGGGTGGAGTGCCCGCGATCCTCGGCCTTTTCAAACCAGGGACGCCGACGGAAAGGCCCGTCACGACGATCGGTCCCAAGCCCGGCCTCCCGCCGCCGTAGGGTTCTCGCCCGGTTCCTTGAAAGAGCGTCGTCCGCGTGCGACCAACGGAGCCCGATTCCACCTAAACCGGCGCGGCTCCCCAAGAAGCGACTTGTGAGTTTGAGGGTCCGACGGCGGCGGATGGGCTCAGACCACGGCGGTCCGGTCTAGAGTCGCCGCACGCCGGTGACGAGGGCGCCGGGCGTGGAGCCGTGCAGGATGTCGGCTTGGCGACCGGTCCGCGTGCGGTAGTCGTCGAGGGCCGCTTCGAGCGCCGACCAAGCGCCTTCGGTTCGGTGCATGAGGACGGCAACCAAGCCACCGCAGCCTCGACCGGTGATCTTGGCCCCGTAGACGTCGGCACCGGCCCCGTGGCGGCGGATCAAACCGACGAGCAGGTCGGTTTCGATGCCCCCTAGTCCGCAACGCTGACCGTAGCTCCAGTGCGAGGCGTACATGACTTCGCCGGCCTCCACCAGCGCCGCACGATCGCCGGTGCGGACGGCCCGCGAGAGAGTCTCCACGAACTGGCTCGAACGGGCGTTTTCGTAGATGTGATGCTCCGTCCGGGAGCGGATCTTGTACGTGCTCGCGGGGTCGACGCGGGTCAGCGGATCGTCGGAGTCGCCGAAGCGTTCGAGGAACTCCCTGCCGGCCATCTTGGTGGGAATGCGATCCCGGAAGCGCGCCACGAAGTCGGCGATCGAAAGGCGGGCGAGGCGCCCATCCCATGGGATGTGCTTGAGGCCGTCGTGGCGGATGATGCGGTCGATCAGCGAACATCCCATGAACGTCGCGGTACGAACGTGTCGGAACTTTTCCGCCGCATCCGCTGCCGTCACCCCGCTGTCCACCGCGACCAACGCCAGGTCCTCCGGCAGGCGCAAGGACCCGGCGATGGAATAGGGATCGGGCTGCACCTGCTGCAACGTGTCCGGCTCGCCGAGCAAAGCGCAGGTGGAGTCGGCAATGCCGATCGGGGCGTGGAGCCAGCAGTTCTCGAGCTGTCGGCAGGCGGCGGCGACAGCGGACCCTTCGATGATCCGCTCGGACGCCGCGGCACAGGCGGCCAGGGTCGCGGCAGCAATGGCTGCGTGTCGGCCTCCGCCGTGCGTATCGCCCACGGATGAACCCACGCGGATCGAAACTCCGCCGGGGGACAGGGTGAACAATCCAGCTTTGGCCCCCTCGGCAAGCGAGGCCAACACGCAAAGCTCGACCCCGTCACCGTTGTTCTCGACGCATTCTCGAACGTGTCCAAGATCAGGAACCGACCCGTTGCCTTGCACGAGCTGCGACGCCGCCAACTCCACGCCGGCATCGCCGTCGGCGGAGGGGTGCTGCACGATGGAGATTTTTCCGTCGCGGCGCGGCTGAACGGCTACGCAAACATGGCGACCGAGCGGCAATCCGAGCATCAATGAGCCGGAGTATTCCGCCAGCCCGCCCATCACGTCCAGCCGTCCCGGGGCTACCGCCGCGAAGCGAGGCCCGTCGCCATCCAAACGAGCAACGGTCTGCGAAAGGGTCGTGTCGACCGCGACCCCATCGCCCGGTGACCGTCCACCGGCGACGCGCTTCCTGGTTATGGTGCTGGATAGAGCCATACGCTTCCGCCGTGCGTTCGTTTCCGCCGCCAAACCGCCGCGGTGCAATCCCGGCGGCGTGCGGGTCAGCAAACTTCTTTCAGTACCGAATCGTCCACGAAAATGGGCGCCGCTGTTCCGGCTCCAACGGCAATCGCATCCGAGGGCCGAGAATCGACCTCCACCAGTTCGCCGTTTCGGCGCAGTACCAACTTGGCGAAAAAGGTCGATTCGCGAAGCTCGCTGATCACCACCTGCTCCAACTGGCAATCCATCCGGTCGATCAGACGCTCGATGAGGTCGTGGGTCAACGGGCGCTGTACCTGCGCTCCCTTCATGCGACGGTCGATGGCGTAGGCCTCGTGTACGCCGATCAAGATCGGAAACTCACGCTTCCCGTCCGCCTCGCGAAGCACGATCATCGACATCTTCTCCTCTTCGGAGTCGACGATCACGATTCGCACCAGAGTCATCTTCACAAGCATCTCGATGGTTCCCGCCGAGGTCCCGTCACGGTAGCCGCGGCGCAGCGCCTGTCAAGGCGACGCGGGGGCGAATGGAAAAATTAGAAAGCGCGGAAGTTCGTGGTGCGGGTGCGGAGCAAAGCGCGTTCATGCGTCACGCCGCGCCTCGAGCAAGCGCTCCAGTTCCCCGCGCTCTTTCGCGTCCATGCGAACGGTGTGCTCGGCGGCGGGGAACCCTCCGCTACGAACGTCGTCGGCGAAGCTACGAAACGCACCCACCAAGACGTCGTGCAAACGAGCGTATTGTTTGACCGATCGCGGGGGGTGCCCACCACCATAGCCCACCATGTCGTGAAATACCACCACCTGACCATCGCAGTCCGGTCCGCTGACAATTCCGATGACCGGCAGCTCCGTGGATTCGGTGATGACCTTGGCCACCTCCGCGGGCACAGCCTCAAGAAGTAGTGCTATCGCCCCGGCATGCTCCATCATCTTGGCGTCCTCGATGATTTGAAGCGCGTCGCCGGATGCCCGTCCTTGGATTCTATATCCCCCCACCTGTTGAATAGACTGGGGCTTTAAGCCCAGGTGGGCCATGACGGGGATGGTCGCCGTGGCCATGGCTTCGACGGTTTTGACCAGACGGCGATCCACCTCCACTTTGACGCAATCGCATCCCGCGCGGGCCATAAAAATTCCGGCGTTGCGTATCGCCTCCTGGGGCGAAATCTGATAGCTTAGGTAGGGCATATCCCCGACCAGGAAGGTTGCGGGGGCGCCGCGGCGCACGGCCTCGGCGATCGTCACAAGGTGCTCCATCGTCATGGGGAGGGTGGTGGGGTGTCCCAGGCAGACCTCGGCGTAGGTATCGCCGACCAGGAGGGAGTCGATCCCGGCCTCTTCCATGAGCCGCGCGGTGGCGAAGTCGTAGCAGGTGAGCATAGTGATTTTGCGATGCTCCTGCTTTCGCGCTCGCAGCGTGGCGATGGTGGTTTTTGCAGAAGCGGCCATATCCGAAGGCTAGAAGCGTACTCGACGCGCGTCGAAACCGCAAACCTCGACCGATAAGAGCCGCCTGGGCCCCGGCGTCGCCTAATTGGCACGCGTATCGCCCTGGAATCGAGGTTACCGGAACTTCCTCCTTGCGGCGGGGCGCGGCGGGGAGCTATACTCGTGTGATTCACTCCTGGATCCGGGGGCGGGGGAGTCAACAGGCGAAAGGGGCGGCACATGATCATCGGAAAACGCGCGGGGGGCGTGCTCATCGCGTTGGCGCTGTTGCTGACCGCTCGGGCAGTTCCTCGGTCCGCGGCGGGGGGCGTATGCACCCTCAATGCGGATTGTTTTGATAACAATCCCTGCACGACCGATGCGTGCGTGGCCAACGTCTGCGAGCACACGAACAACACCAACCCCTGTGACGATGGCAGCGCTTGCACGACCGGCGACGCCTGTTCCGCCGGTGCCTGCGTGGGCGGAGCGCCGCTCAACTGCGACGACGGCACTGTTTGTACGGATGACTTCTGCGACGCGGTCCTCGCATGCCAGCATACCAACAACGCGTTTGCTTGTTCGGACGGGAACGCCTGCACGACCAGCGACGTTTGCAGCGGAGGGATCTGTGTGGGCGGGGGCCCACCGGATTGCAACGACGGAAACGCTTGCACTTCCGACTTCTGTAGTGCCCCGACCGGCTGCGTGAACCAGGACATGTCCGCGTTCTGCAGCGACGGCAATGGTTGCACGGACGATAGCTGCAATCCGGCGACGGGTTGCGTCTTTACCAACAACACCGCATCGTGCAGCGACGGGAGTTCCTGTACCACCAACGACACGTGCTCGGGCGGGGCGTGCGTGGGTGGCGCTCCGCCGAACTGCGATGATGCCAACGTCTGCACCGACGACGCTTGCAACCCCGCGACGGGATGCACCCACGTCAACAACACCGCTCCCTGCAACGACGGCAGCGCCTGCACCACCAACGACACTTGTGCAGGCGGCGCGTGCGTCGGCGGCGCAGCGCCGAATTGCGACGACGGGAACGTTTGCACGGACGACACGTGCAACCCCGCAACGGGCTGTACCCACACCAACAATACGGCCCCCTGCAACGATGGGAGCGCATGTACGAGCAGCGACACGTGCGCCGGCGGGGTATGCGTCGGCGGAGCGGCGCCCAATTGCGATGACGCTAACGTATGTACCAATGATAGTTGCAACCCCGCGACCGGATGCGTCCATACGAACAACGCCGCGCCATGCAGCGACGGGAACGCCTGCACCAGCGGGGACGCCTGCTCCGCGGGGGTGTGCAGCGGAACGGCGATCACCTGCAACGACGGCAACGCCTGCACCGACGATAGCTGCA
>CAZYEX010000010.1:0-35180 GCA_964646605.1 uncultured Phycisphaera sp.
CCGCCCTGCGAACCTGCTTCCAAACCGGAAACCTGCCCCCGTTACCCCACCAACCCCCTGCAGACGGCTGAAGAGTTACTCACGGTCAAGGTTTACAAGGAACTTCATGCTGGTCTCGCCCGTAGCTCGCATCGTCACCCACGGGGGTGTCGTTACATTCACTCCCCTCACCCTACCCTCTCCCCGTGAGGGGAGAGGGGGGAGGGTTGGGGTACGCCGCGTTCCCCGGGTTGAAACCCGGGGCTAGGTTCATGTCGTGCCGCTGGCACTCTGGCGCTCACAACGACGGCGCTACCTTCGATCTTCGCCATTCGTCATTCCGCGCCACCCACGAGGGGTGGCGCTACATTGGTCCGCACAGCGGACCCTACATCATCCCGCCCATGCCGCCCATGCCGCCGCCCATACCACCCATGCCTGGGTGGCCGTGACCGCCGCCGGGGCCGCCCTTCTTTTCCTTTTCCTTGATCTCGCTGATGACGCAATCGGTGGTGAGCAGCAGACCGGCGACGCTGGCGGCGTTTTGGAGTGCCACGCGCTCGACCTTGGTGGGGACGAGCACGCCCATTTTGATCATGTCGCCGTAGTCGCCGGTGAGGGCGTTGTATCCGAAGTTGACGTCGGAGCTTTCGGAGACCTTCTGCCAGACGATGGAGCCGTCCTCGCCGGCGTTGACCGCGATCTGCTTGATGGGGGCGACCAGGGCGCGGCGGATGATGTCGGCGCCGGTTTTCTCATCGCCCTTGAGTTTCTTCGAGAGACCGTCGAGGACCTTCGCGGCGCGGATGACCGCGACTCCGCCGCCGGGCAGGACGCCCTCTTCGACGGCAGCCCGGCAGGCGTGCAGAGCGTCCTCGACGAGGGCCTTCTTGTCTTTCATCTCCACCTCGGTGGCGGCCCCGACGTTGATCTGGGCGACGCCGCCGGCGAGCTTGGCGAGTCTTTCTTCGAGCTTCTCGCGGTCGTAGTCGCTGGTGGTCTTTTCGATTTCGTTCTTAATCTGGGAGATGCGGCTCTTGATGGTGTCGGTCTTGCCGCCGCCCTCGATAATCGTGGTGTTTTCCTTGTCGATGCGGACCTTCTTGGCCGCACCGAGGTCGGAAAGGGTGACGTTTTCGAGCTTGGTGCCGAGGTCCTCGAAGATGGCCGTGCCGCCGGTGAGGATGGCCATATCCTCGAGCATGGACTTACGGCGATCGCCAAAACCGGGGGCCTTGACCGCGCAGCATTGCAACGTGCCGCGGAGCTTGTTGACCACCAGTGTGGCCAGCGCTTCGCCGTCGATCTCCTCGGCGATGATGAGCAGCGGGCGGCCCGATTGGGCGACCTTCTCCAGGACGGGGATCAAGTCCTTGACGGCGCTGATCTTCTTTTCGTGGATGAGGATGAATGGTTTGTCCAGTTCGCAGAGCAAGCCCTCGAACTTGTTGATGAAATGGGGCGAGAGGTAGCCTTTGTCGAACTGCATGCCCTCGACGAGATCGACGGTGGTTTCGAGGGTCTTTCCTTCCTCGACCGTGATGACGCCGTCCTTGCCGACCTTATCCATGGCCTGGGCGATGATCTTGCCGACCTCGGAACTCTGGTTGGCGGCGCAGGTGCCGACTTGGGCGATCTGGTCGTTGCCCTTGACGGGAGTGCTCATTTTCTTGAGTTCTTCGACGATGGCGTCGACGGCCTGGGCGATTCCGCGTTTGAGGGCCATGGGCTCGGCGCCGGCGGCGACGTTCTTGAGACCCTCCTCATAAATGGCCTCGGCGTAGATCGTGGCCGTGGTGGTGCCGTCACCGGCGACGGTGGAAGTCTTCGAAGCCACCTCCTTGACCATCTGGGCGCCCATGTTTTCGTAGGGGTCCTCGAGCTCGATCTCCTTGGCGACGGTGACCCCGTCCTTGGTGACGGTGGGGGCCCCGAAGGACTTTTCGATGACCACGTTTCGTCCGCACGGTCCGAGGGTGGCCTTGACGGCTCGTGCCAATTGCTTGACACCCCGCCGAATGGCCTCCCGGCCTTCCATTTGATACGCAATCTGTTTTGCAGCCATGAGCGTTTACTCCGTAAACGAAAGTTCAAAGTTCGAAGCTCAAAGTTCGAAGACGACTCGACGGTCTCCTCGAACTGTGAACTTTACATTTCGATCTTCGGCGTCAGCCGACGACTCCCAGGATGTCCGACTCGTCCATAATCATGTACTCCTCGCCGTTGACCTTGATTTCGGTCCCGGCGTAGCTGGTGAAAAGGACCTCGTCGTCCTTTTTGACCTGCATCTCGCTGCGTGTTCCGTCGTCGAGCAGCTTGCCGTTTCCCACGGCGAGGATGATCCCCCGCTTGGGTTTCTCCTTGACCGTGTCGGGCAGGACGATCCCGCCCGCGGTCCGTCCCTCGGCCTCGAGGCGCTTCAGGATTACCTTGTCGCCCAGCGGTTTGATGTTCAGCTTTGGCATGGTTCCGTTTTCTCCTTTCGAAAGAATCCATTTCGATGCGCGGTTGCGCTAGTTTCCATTGAGTTCGGGTTCGCCGACGAGGCGTCTTCGTAGGGCCGAGGTCAGAGCGCCGGCCCCGATGCGATGGGTCAGAACACTGGTCACCCGCAAGGCGAAGGCCTCTTGCAACGTGCGGCGGTCGGCGTCGTCGGCCACCAACCAACAGGGCAATTCCAGGTCGATGGAACGAATGATGCGCAGAAGCGACAGCCCGTCGATCGAGCGGTCGTCGGTGACCAGGACGGCCCCGGAAAGTCCGCCGCCCTCGACGCGCTGCACGGCCTCTAGGCGGGTGTGGACCCGACACGCAAGCAGCCCGAGGGGGGCGAATGCGGCGTCGATCTCCTCCATCCAACGATGGTCACCGGGACCCTGTTGGTAGGCCAACAGGATCCTTCGCCCCCGAAACAACCCATCCGGCTTGGTCAACGTCATCCGATCCCACTTGGCGCGCGGACTCCCGCCCGCCGGAGGACTGGATACACGCCGGGTGCCAAGCCCGGTGAAGGACCTCCAGGGGACACTGCACGTCGTAAGTCATTGTAGCGCAAGGAATTACGAGAAAGTCTGGAGGCGCGGACACGGCCCCTGCGCGAAAAGGGCGTGCTGATTGTCTGTCAAATCCTGACCGAGGCTCCGTCTGCGCTGCCAGTTTGGCAGAGACGTTCCGGGTACCGTGGGGCCTGTCTGCGGCGAACTCCGACGCTATAAAGTCGGCAAGTGGTACTCGACGGGTTCCGCGCTGCCCACGGTTACGTCGACCGTTCCATCGTTCGGGGAGTTGGCGTCAAACTCGATCAGGACGGTGAGCGTTTCCGGACCGGGGTTCTCGTTGGGGATCTCGAACGACACCGTTCCCGATTCGGAGATGAAGTTTCGATTGCCCAACGGATCGATCAACAACCCAGTGGCGTCCACGGCGTAGGAGTCCGCGTTCTCATCGGTAAGGACGAGGTCGGCATTGTCCACGGCGATGGTGAGCGAAACCAGGTTGATGGAGACGGTGAGGTCGCCGACGGCGCTACCCACGCCGCTGGTGGTCGAGTTGATCGATCCGATGAGCGCTCGATCGTTCCCGTCGCGGGTCAGGGCGAAGTTCGCGGTACCGGTTGTGGCGGCGCCGTCGACGGTCAAATTGTTGAACACGACTTCGATGGTGCGAGCGACCCTAGCGAGGGCGAGCGAGGCCGATCCGCTGACGGTGTCGTTGTCGTAATACTCGCTGGTGCATCCGGGGATCCCGAAGTCCACGATGACATTCGTCGTGCCGTTCTCGAACTGCGCGGTGACGACGGGGCATTGGCCGAAGGTTCCGTTGATCTCGGCATCGATACCCGGGAAGCTCTCCACGACTCCTCCGACGGCTTTAGCCGTGACCTGGAGCTCCTTGACGACGGCATCGACGGCGGCCTGCTGTTCGGCGGTCAACTCGGCAGGGACCGTACCGTTATCGTTATCGTTACCGTTACCGTTACCGTTACCGTCCCGATTGCGGCATCCAACGGACAAACAGAGGACGGGGGCGAGGAAACACGTGACCGCGCAAGCGACGAATCGCATCGTTCTCTTCTCCAAAGTATAGGTTGTACGTAGCCCCCGCTCACCGCGCGAACGGAGTTACGAACTGCCCCCAAGGTAGCGGCGACTACCTCGGTTGACAAGAGGCGTGCGGCGGGCGCGGGGTGCGCCGGATATCGCGCTGCAGTAAGAGGAGTTCCTTGAAGGCTCGGAGGACGACCCGCGGATCGGCGCCGGTCTGGGCCCCGGCGGTCCGCGGATAATGATGCACGCCGACCTGCCCGATGGTGTACCCGAGGCGTTTGGCGCGGGCGAGAACCTCGGTATCAATGAGGGCGCTCTTGGACTTCATCTCGATTTGGTCGAAGAGCCGCCGCGGGTAAATCTTAAAGGCGCAGTCGATGTCGCGTAACCAGAGGCGAAAGACGAGGTTGACCAGCGTGGTCCAACCCAGGGCGTTGAGCCTGCGGATGGGCGGGTCCTGGCGGTCGAGGCGGTAGCCGCTGACGATGTCGTACTGTTGCAACAGGGGAATCAGCTTGTCGATTTCCTCGAAGTCGAACTGTCCGTCGCCATCGGTGTAGAAGACCCATTCCTTGCGAGCCTCGCGAAAGCCGCGTTGGAGCGCCCCGCCATAACCTTGGTTGGGATGATTGTGAACGGCCCGGACTTCGGGGTATTCGGCGGCCAAGCGATCGGCGATCTCGGCGGTGCGGTCGCGGCTTCCGTCGTTGACGATGATGATTTCGAAGTCGTCGGCGACGCGGCGGCAAGCGCGGAGGGCGGCGAGCGTGGTCCGTTCGACGTTGGCTTCCTCGTTGTAGCACGGAAAGAAGACGCTGATCGACGATAGACGGTGCGGACTCTTTTCAGTCAAGCCAACGCTCCCATGAACGGCGCCGACGGCGAAGGTGGGATGGTAGTCGAGGCTCGCGCACGCTTCAACGATCGAATCTAGGCCGGCGCGGGTTCGAGTCGGGGCGGGGTGGAACTGAGGGACACGGCGTTCTTTCCGGTCCGTTTGACGGCGTAGAGCGCGGCGTCGGCCTTGGCGATCAGCTCGTGACCGTCGGTACACGCATTCTCGCGGAGCGCGGCGACACCGGCGCTCATGGTCACGGCGTCCTCGCGTCCCAGGCGGGCGGAGTACTGGGCAAAGAGCTTGATGATCCGATCCGCGACGACGGCCGCTTCTGTCGGGGCCGTTTCCGGCAGCAGAAGCAGGAACTCGTCGCCGCCGTAGCGCACGGCGTGATCGGCGGGTCGGAGGGAACCGCGAATCAGGGCCCCGGCGAAGCGCAGGAGCGCGTCGCCGACCTGGTGTCCGTGGGAGTCGTTGTAGACCTTGAAATTGTCCAGGTCGATCATCACGGCGGAGAACTCGGCGTTCTTGTCGCGGTGAAGGTCGATGAGCGGTTCGAGCTGCTCTTCCAGAAAGGTTCGATTGCGAAGCCCGGTAATTCGGTCGGTCCAGGCCTTGTCGCGCTCCCGGCGCAACTCGCGGTCAAACCCCAACTCGCGGCTGAGGATCTGGCGATGGGCTTCGCGCTCCAGCCGCCGCGTGCGGGCGTCGCTCTCCGCCACCGATTGCAGGAGTTCCTGAAACCGGCCCGCAATCAGACCGGTCTCGTGCAGCGAGCCGGCGTAGAAAACCGGGACCTGGGCGGAATCCGCGGCGCCGTCCGGCGCGTAGTCGGAAATGGAACGAAGGGGACGGGCGACCTGGCGTTCGAACCAGCGAGTGAGATTGCGGACCCCGCCCAAGGCGCTTGCCGTACAGAGAAGCCCGAAAACAAGGACCCATTCCGCCCAACCGCCGGCGTGGAGGTCCGTTTGCAGGAGCACGAGAACGTGGGTCACGGCCGGCGAGCCGCTGGTATCGGGACCTTGTTCGAGGGCGACGGGCACGCCGATCACCGAAATCGCCTCCCCGGTCTGCGGCGAGATCGTCTGCGTCGGGCGGGCGGGGTTGAGCTGAACCGCGTAGACGGCTTGGTGATGGGCTGGTCGATCCGGGTAGACGGATTCTAATTGTCCGAAGGCATCGAGGGCGGCGATGGCAATGACCCGCTCGTTTCTCGCCTGAAGTGCGGCCACGGTGTCGGAGAGGTCGCCGTTTCGTCCGGGGATGAGGGCCGCGGCACAGATTCGTGCCTGTTCCTCGAGCAAGCCTTGCATTTGGCGGTGCAAGAGAGGGCGGCTGAGGATGGCGAAGAGGATGGTGGCGAACAAGGCCAGGGCAACGAACGTTCGCCGCGCCAAGCGCTGAAAAGCCTTGCCTACCGGTTGCGGTTTGTATCTGTTCACTCGTTTCATCTCGGGTGCGGACAAGAAACCGCACGAACGGGCCCTCGTTCGAATGAGTTTTCTCGCGACGCGACCGAGCCAAGTCCTTTCGGCCAGGCGGCGTCGGCCCCGCGCTCGCACTTGGGGCTCGGATCGACCCCCGCTTACGAGTGTACGATAAATGCGGGATTACCCTGCGAATCCAGGAAGTGCGCCGGTGTTATGGGAGCAGAAAAACAGGTCCGGGCCGAACGACGAAACCGTCATCGGCGGCCCGGACCATACCCCGCTCAATAGCATCATGTTTTCGGGCCTGTCCGGTCATGCAAAAAAATCTCGCCCAAGGAACCGGCTTTGCGTTCGGTCAGGCAGGGATCCCACGGGACAGAACAAAAATCCGCCCCGGGGTGGGCGTGGGGCGGTGGAGTGTAGCGCTGGTGGGGATGACGCGAACGTCGAAACCGGCCGATTCTGCGAGTCCGGCGAAACGGTCGGCCACGCCTCGGCAGGGGTCGGCAACCCAGGCCTGACCGTTGGGTTCCAATAGCCCTCCGAGGCAGCGAAGGAACGGTTGATGGTCGGAAAGTTGATACAGAACATCGGCGGCGAAGACGTGGGAAAACACGTCTCCGCCCAGTTTCGCGTGCCAATCGAGAAGTTGGAGAGAATCAATGGGTGTGTTGTTGAGCTCGGCGTTGTGGCGGGCGAACTGTAGGACGTACGGATCGGCGTCGGTGGCGACCATCCGCCAGCCGTGCCGCGCCGCGGCGATCGACACCAGCCCGACGCCGCAACCCAGTTCGAGGGCCGGTCGCCCCTGGCCGGGCTGCGAAGCGGCGATGTATTCGGCGAGCATGACCGCGGCGGGCCAAAGTTCCAAACCGTAGGGTAAGCGATCTGTCCGCTGGAACTCCTCCACCAGCTCAACGTCGTCAAGCAGGGCCGCGGCGTCGCTTAGGGCCATGAGTTGGAAATCATGTTCGCCGATCCGCACCTTTCGCTGCTCGACGGGCAGGCCTCGGAACCGCGGTCGGTCGTCGACCCACTCCAGGAACGAGGCCGCCTCGCTCATCTGGGCAGCCCGGACGGGGCGATTCCCAGTTTTTCGCAAAGTGACTTGACGGCTTTCATTCCGTACACCGGTTGCACGAGTTGTCGGTGCTTTTCGTACGGGCGACCCATGTTCACTCCTGCTCGGCGCAGAAGGGTCCGGATTTGGCGGAGTTCCGGGTCACTGCGGGCGACGAAACGGAGTTCGCAACCTTTCTTGTAATCGTCGGCGCTCTCTTTCTTTCGGCGTCGCGGGTTGGGAACGCGGAGATAACCGTTGCGCTCAAAGAGTTCCCTCAGTCTTGCCAGCGGATCCTTGCGGGGTGTGCTGCTCTTTTCCAATTTCCAGTCAACTCGACTACGACGCCTGGGCCGGTCCATTCATCAATCCGAATGATCGGCACCGTCGGGAAAGAACTCCGTCAGCGCCGGGGCGATTATACCATCCGAGATGGTAAGGAACGACGGGTCGGGTGAACCGGCTCGAGGGGACGGTGGCGGGCGCGTTCGCTCCGTGCTCGGTTACTCGTCTGGGGGTAGACTCGGTGGATCATGCGAGAGCTGTCGTGGCTGGCGATCGGGTTGGGGGTGGTGGTGGGGGCGGCGCTGGCGGCGGCGAATGCCTATGTTGGACTGAAGGTCGGTCTAACCGTGAACGCCTCGATCCCCGCGGCGGTGATGGCCCTTCTAACCATGCGCATCCTGCGGCGCGAGAACTCGCTGCTGGAATGCAACATGGTGCAGACCATCGGGTCGGCCGGGCAGAGTTTGGCTGCGGGGATGATCTTTACGATTCCGGCGCTCTTCATTTTGGGGTACGACCCGAGCATCGCGGAGATGGTCGTGTGGGGGTCGATCGGGGGGATTCTCGGTGTTTGCTTCATGGTTCCGCTGCGGCGGTTGCTGATCGTTCGTGAGCACGAGGTCCTGCCGTTTCCGGAAGGGGTGGCGTGCGCGGAGGTGCTCAAGAGCGGCCAGCGCGGCGGGGCGGGGGCGATCACGGTGATCCGGGGGACCATCGTGGGGGGCGTGTTCCGCCTGCTGACGGGCTTGGGGCTTTTTCCGGAATACGCGGTGAGCCCGGTGGCGCGGGTGGTGAAAACGCAGGTGTCGCTGGCCGCGGAGCCGGCGCTCTTGGGCGTCGGTTACATTCTCGGAGCGCGAATCGCCGCGGTCATGCTCGCAGGGGCGGTGCTGGCTTGGTTGGTCATCATTCCCCTCATCGCCTTTTTCGGTGCCGACGCGGCCACCGTGGTCTTCCCTTCCCTGGACAAACGAATCAGCGAAATGACACCCGGCGACATCCACAGTCGTTACGTCAAGTACATCGGCGCGGGGGCCGTGGCGGTCGGCGGACTGATCGCTCTGCTGCGGAGCATTCCCACCATCGGAGCTTCGATCGGGCACGTCGCCGGCGGCTGGATCGGCGGGCGTCGAGACGCGGGCGGACGGACCGACCGCGATCTGCCTGTGCCGATCCTGATTCTGCTCATTCTCGGGCTGGGATACGCCATGTGGAGGATGCCGCAGATTCGTCTTCATGCTATGGGCGCGATCGCCGTGCTGGTATTCGGATGTTTCTTTGTCACCGTCGCCTCGCGGCTGGTGGGGATCGTCGGCGCCTCCTCGAATCCCGCATCGGGGATGACCATTGCCGCACTGCTGGGGACGTGTCTGGCGTTCAAGTATTTCGCGGAGAGCGGGGCCGACCCGATGTTGACCAAGACGGCCTGTCTAGCTGTCGGAGCGATCGTGTGCAGCGCCATTTGCATCGCGGGTGACATCTCGCAGGACCTCAAGACCGGATTTCTCGTGCAGGCGACGCCTTGGAAACAGCAGGTGGGCGAGATTCTGGGGGTGCTGACGTCCGTGGCCGTGATCGCCGCCGTGATTCTGTTGCTGGCCGAGAACCAGGGGTTCGCGCTTTCGGACCGTCATCCGCACCCTTTGCCCGCCCCACAGGCTAACATCATGCGCATGCTGGTGGACGGGGTGCTGGAGGGGAATCTGCCGTGGGCGTTTATTGTGATGGGGGGCGCGGTAGCGGTGATGCTGGAAATGCTGCGTGTGCCCGCGCTGCCCTTCGCGGTGGGGCTCTACCTGCCGCTGTCGCTCTCGACGGCCATGATGGTGGGAGGTCTGGTGCGATGGGCGGTGGACGCTCGGCGGCGATCGCGGGAGGGTGAAGACCCAGGAGTCTTCGCGGCCTCTGGTTTGGTGGCCGGTAATGGACTGATGGGCATCGCCCTGGTGGCGCTCACCGCCTTGGTATCCTGGGCCTGGAGCGACCCGCGCTGGCTCAACCCCCTGAGCGGTCGAGAGGAACCCGTCTCGCCCGTACACCTCGCGGCTTGGTTGTGGTCCAGCCTCGATCCGCGAACGCTCCGCTGGGGCATGAGTGACACCTGGTGGCAGGCGCTGCCGATCATACCTTTTGGGATGGTTACGTTGTGGCTATGGTGGGTGGCGCGGCGACCACCGGGCGTAGTGTTGCCTGCTTCGCATGGTCCGCCGTACGAAGGACCGCGTCGTACACAGCCGCAAGGTCCTCCTCAAACCGCGCCAGACTGAACCGCGTTCGGGCCAGACGCCTCGCGGCAATGGACATGCACTCCCGCCGAAGCGGGTCGCAGGCCAAATCGTTCATGGCCGCGGCGAGACGGTCCGGGCGTTTCGGCGGAACCAGTTGCCCCTCCCGGTGATCATGCAAAATGTCCGGGATGCCGCCGACCTCGGAAGCGATGACGGGAAGCCCGTACGACAGGGCCTCGAGCACCGCCAGTGGCATACCCTCGTGGTGGCTGGGTTGGACGTAGACGTCGGCCCAGAGGAGCAAGTCGGTCTTGTCGGAACCGCCGACCGGACCGACGTAGCGAACGATACCTTCAAGGTTGCGAGCCGCGATTTGCGCTTGTAGGTCCCTCTCGTCGCCTGCCGATCCCTGCGGACCGGCCAGAACGAGTTCGAACGCCAAGCCCTCGCGGTGCAAGATCGCCGCGGCATCCAATAGATCGACGACGCCCTTCCACAAGTCCATCCGGGCGAGCAAGAGGAAGCGGCACGGGCCGTCGTGTCGGCGAACCGGCGTGCAAGCGGGGATGTCCACGGCGTTCTCGACGACCACGACGCGGGCCTTGGGGGCCATGTCGCGGAGGCGCCTTGCCCACGTGGATGACAAGGCGATGACACGGTGGGCGGCGGTCAGGGTGCGGGCGATCACGCGTCGCTTCACCCAACCCGATCGCTGCCAGAACTCATCGAAGGCCGCTCCGTGGTTGTGGAGAATCACTCGTCGCCCGAGGGCGCGGGCCAGCAAGACGTCCACAGCGCTGCGAAAAAACGAGAACCCGCTGCAAGTGTGCAGGTGGACGAGAGCTGCGTCCGTTTCGACCAGTGTCCGCACGGTTTTCGTGAGCTGGCTCAAGTGGCGAACGATTCGGGAAATCCGTCCCTCGTGCGGCAGCGGCGAAACCGTGGCGGATAGGTGCGTGAGACGATATCGACCGGAGAAACCCAGACGCTGGATTTGGGAAACAACGCTGGACATTCCGCCGATGGCCGAGGGGTCCGGGCCGATGCTTAGGACAGGAGCCGGTGAGGACAGTTGCACGGTCACGGTTCGCCCCCCCTCATCGGTCGGCCTCACCCTCTGCGACGGGCTCCTGACACTCGACGGATGTTCTGCTGGACAGCAAGGCTCGAAAGGCACTCGCCTCGGGCGGAAGAGAGTCCAGGTCGGGCCGGGCGAACTTGGCTGAAGACCACAAACCTGGTTGACAGAGCGCCGCTAAAGCTCCCCTCCACGCGCGCCCCCATCCCCCCCCCAGCGGTCCGTCCTCGTCCGACGACGGAGAGAGGATCTCCAACATCCGGCGGACCATTTCGGGTTGGCTATACTCGCGACACACGTATTCCCGGCCCGCGAGGTTGAAATCGGTGGAGCGCTCCAGTTTACGGATCGCAAGAGTGAAGGCCTCCAGCGAGCCGGCGTACTCACAATGGGGCAGGGGATGGGTGGCGATCACGTGCCGACCTCGGCAGAGCGCCTCCAGCGACAATCGCGACAACATGCCGTCCATGCGCGGTTGCAAGACCACGGCCGACCGCTCGATGGTCCGCGTCACATCCGGGACGGTCCCCAGCGATTCGACGTTCTTGACGGCGCGGTAATCCGTGCCCTCGTCGGCGAGGATCAAGAATCGCACGCCGGGAAGGCGGCGAATGAGAACGTCGATCCACTTTCCTCCGCAGAACTCGCGGCGCTCCGTGGGCAGGGAACAAAGTGCGGTAAACGGTTCGGGGAGGGGTCGCGGGTCGAGGGCGCTGGAGATGTGCGGACCGAGAACGGGACCTACGGCGGCGGGAATGCCCAGGCGGGCCAATTCGTCCGCCAGGGTTTGCGTTCGAGCCAGTTGCACGGTGCCCAGCCGTGTGAGGGCGTGGGCCACGGCGCGAGAGGCCGGATGGTGCTTCGCCCACAGCAGATCGCGCCCCGTCCAGAAGCGGACGATGGGCACGCCGACCAGCCGCGCCGCGGCGAGCCGCCGCACCAGCCCGGCGTCGGTCTGCTCGTGGGTGACCACGTGGATGACATCGGCCTGACGCAGCGGGCGCATTTGTGCCGGGTCCGGGGAGTCGAACGAGGTCTCGACGCCCGCGGCCGACAAGGCGCGAGCGTGATGCGACGAGACGCTGATCCCGTCGTCCGCCTCACCGACGAAATGAACTCGCATGTCTCAACCTTCCGGCGAATCGGATCATCCCGGCGAAGCCGCGCCCGCCCTCTTCGGGGGTGCGGAACTCCCCGGCGCGATCCGCGCGCAGGGCAACCGTTCGAGCGTTTTTCGGCTTACCGGACTAAGGGCTTTAGGTAGGGCCTGGGGGGCGGCGCGATAGCCAGTTCATGTTTTGGAAACCGGTCATTCTTTCCCCGTTCCTAACTTAGAGCAGTGCATCTGTGCCTCCGGTTGTGTGAGCCGTGGCCTCGGGCGGCGTCGGTGTGTGAGGGACGACTCACCGCGTCCAATCGTGCCTGTCGAGAGACCTGCGGCGATGCTGGCGATGAACTAAGGGTATTTGCCTAGGTAGAAAAATCGCCGTCAAATATATGAAATTGGGGTTGACAATTCGCCTACACATGCGGCAAGCTGGGCTTTGTGAGGCGGGCCGGTCGGGGGATGTCGGCGCGTGACCGGGATTCCATGGGCTGGTAGTCGGGCCTCCGCGGAGGGCTTGCAATGTTCAAGTTTCGTAGATTGCTTTGTGCTGTACTGGTATGTGCGTTGGTTGGGGTCGCGTACGGGGCGGCCAGGAAAATCAGTTCGTTCGAGCCCCAGGGATCAGAGCTTGCGACGGCCGACGGGATGGCCATCCTCAACTTCGCCCAGGGAACCGGCGGGCCCCTTGGCACGGACGGGAAAACGATCACGCACATCATGATCACCGGCTTCACCCCCTTTACTACCTACGACGTGGAGTTCCGCAGCCCGACGCAGGGGTCGTTTTTCGGCATTGGCATCCTGGTCACGGACGATCGCGGCGACGCCCAGTTTAAGGACAGCCTTCCCGGGCTCGACATCAGCGACAGCGCTCTCTACATCTACATGAACATGGGAAGGGCGGCGCAGGAACTCCGCGCGATCGGACTGCAATAGCGGTTGCCGACGCCGGATTTCGGGATCAGCGAAGACAGGTCGCGGGTCTAACAAACAAGCTCGCGACCTATTTTTTTATCAATCTCCGCGCGGGTTAATCGACGAGTTGTTTCCAGGTCCCCGGTGAGACCACCATTTCCGGGGCGGCGCCGAAGCCCGGCGGGGGGTTGTCGTAGAAGGTCGATCTATAGGTCAGACTCAGATTGTCCTGCGCGGTCAACGTGTTTCCGGCCACGAGGACGCCGTCGATCCTCACGTAGGTTCTGGTGGTGAGGTCGCCGGAGGCATAGACGAGCCCCGTGATGATCGACGGATAACTGTCGAGCTTGTCCGTATCTTGAACCCCTTGGTAGGGTGTACCCGCCGGATTGTAGTTGGTGTCGTACACAGCCGGGTCCTCCATCAGCGCGATGTTCGTGATGGCAAGTTCAGCGTTCCCGCGCACCAGGAGCGACGGATAGTTGGCGATCGCAGGCTCCCAATTCAGGCATCCTGAGACTGAGAGTACGCCCGGGTTGAGGATCACCAGTGTGCCGACGATGCGTACGCTTCGGATGCGCAAGTCTCCTCCCAGGCAGTCAATCACGTAAACGCCCTTTGGATTGGTTACTCTATCTCCATACGGGTTGCTGGCCGGGCTGATTAAGGCCTTCTCGATGGTGGTTTTTCCCTGCGATTTGGGGAGAAGTGCATGCACGATCGGCGTACCGTTGAGACGGTAGTAGTCGAACGCAGTCGCGTCGGGCATGGTGCGAGGGGTGATGCCGGTTTTCATGGCAGATCGGTACATAGCGCCTGAGATCGTGTTCACGACCTCGACGGTCGGATAGACGCTGGCGGACGTGGCTGTTACGTTGTTGTTGGCGCTGATGGTGACCAGGTTGCTCTGCACGGTCGCACTGTTGAAGTTTAGATCGGTCCCCGCGTGCATGGCGACCTCGAGACAAGTGAGGGCCTTGGATTTCGACACCATCGTGACCTGGAGCTTGTATCGGGACCGACCCTCGAAGCCGGTGCCGAGCAGCAGAACGGGCTCGGTGGGTGAGTTGTTCAGGTCGCCGTCGGCGGGGTCGATCCCTTCGAGCGTGTATTTGCCGGTCCCAATTAGGTTGTCGGCGTCCCACACGCCGTTCGAGTACGTCTGTCGCCAGTTGGAATCCTCACGGATGTTGTGCTGCCCCATTTCAATCGCCGACTGGGCGTAGAACCTAGCCGCGGAGAGGTCGGCCGTACCCTCGGCGGAGGTACGTTCGACGCGGGCGAGCATCAGCGCGGACAGCCCGATGACCGTGATGACCATCGTGCTGCCCAAAACGACCACGTACATGCTCCCGCGTCGACGTTTGTTCTGCGGTTGCTTCATCGTTGCGGCTCCGAATCATCAAGTCTACAAGGGCACCAATAGGCTCACGGTTCCGGTTTTGACCCCGACCAACGTGGCGACGACGACCGTGTTGTGGGTTATGGTGACCGTGATCCGCTTTACGCCCATATCCAGGACCTTTTCCGCACTCAGGTCGGCGGGGTCGGCGTGGACGACCTGCACAGTCTGGCGCCATCCGGTGAGGCCCGGAATCGGTGAACCGTCCCGGTTCTGCGGCGGTGAGGCGGTCCAGCCGAGATAGTCGTCCACATCATCGAAGGTCGATCGCAACAGAGCGTTCTCCGACAACTCGATCCCGAAATCGGGTGTTTCGTTGGGGTCGGAATAGCTTTGGTTGAGTACCTCGGACATCAGCGCCGAGGCCAGGAGTTGCCCGATGGCGCGATCGCCGAGGTTCCGCTGGGCCAGCTTCGATGCGCCCAACGTGTCGAGGGACACGACGACAAGTCCGCTCACCAGCACCATCGAAAAGACGGCCTCCACCATGGTGAACGCACGCGCTTGCTTTGGACGTTGCGTCATGGTGGGCCTCACAGCGGTTGATTCAACAGTTGTACGGCGGTGTCGACACGGGAGCCTGCGTCCGCGCCGCTGCGGATGGTGATGTGAACCACGGTCACTCTGAGTTGACCGGCTACGTCCTGCGTGTCGTAGCGCAAGTCGAACTGGTACACATCATCGAGCAAGGCATCGGTGGTCCCGTTGTTGTATTGCCGCGTCAGGGGCTGACCGGCGACGTTGTTCCAGGCATAGCGGATCGTTTCGGCGACGGTGTCGGCATTGCGGTCCGCGACGGTGAACTCGACAACGGTGGCGGAGCGAGAAGTGATGGTCTGGGCCGCAAACAGCTCGCTCGCCAACCGATCGGCCGCCTGATAACCGTCGGCGACGGCCTTGAGCGGGTTTCCGAGGTCGGGAACGGCGCGCGAGGCGAGGACCATGGCCGATCCGATCCCACCCATGAGGATCGTGGTGACGGACATGGTGAGCACCAGCTCGGTGAGCGTGACCGCGCGTCGGGAACGTCGACCGTAGCTCATCATTATTCCAGCTCCACGTAGACCTGCGGCCCGACCATCTTCTTGGGTCGTCCCGTTCCGGCATCGACGGAGATGGTTTTTTGATAACCACCCACCGCGATCACGATGCTGCCGCTGCTGTCCGGCGTTCCGTATCCGTCGAAAATGATCTGTGCGTCGCCGCCGAAGGAGGCCGTAACGACCTGCGCCCGATAGGGTTCCTCCGTGAGCTTCACGATGAAGGGCTGCCCGGGATGGTCGGGGTGACTCAACCCGACCAACTGGTATTGCTCTTGGGCGACGTCGAAGGTGACGGTTCGGCTGGCGCTGGCCTGTCGCGCCTCGCGTTGGGCCAGGGCGAGGTCCGCAACCACCCGCCGTGCGGCCCCGTCAAGCTGCTGCTGGGCGGAGAAACCGGCGTACCGCGGCACGGCGATGCTCGCCAGAATGGCCAGGATCACCAGCACCAGGATCATCTCCACGATGGTGAACCCAGGGCGCACCGACCGTTGCTTACCCGACGGATGGATCCGGTTCATGAACTCTCATCCAATGGATATTCGCGTAGCGTCACCCCTTGTGGGTGACGCGGAACGGCACGCAGTCCTAGAACCGGACCTTCACCATGAGTTTCTCGTCCGGGCTTATCAACCCGATCTTGTCGAGCTGCGGGTCGGAGGCGCTCAGCCCGAACTCCCCGTCGGAAAGGACCGCCACCCAACCCACCGACCCGTCGCCCGGGCTGGGCGAGGGCCGCGTCGGTTTGACGTGTACGGTGCGGAGTTCGTTGGTCGGGTTGGCGGGAAACGGCGAGCGCAGATACGGGCCGTAGGCGAAATTGCCGGCGCGTGTCGCGTTGGTGTTTCCCGCCTTGTCGCTGTACATGGTGAGTTGCTTCACGAAATCGACGCCGCTGGTCGCGCCGTTCGACGGGTCAAAGCCCGGAAACTTGTTGTGCTCCGCATAGAAACAGTCGATCGCCGTGCGCACGTTCAGCAACGTCGCCTGAACGGCGTGGGCCGAGGCGTGCGTGGTGGTCGTGGACATGCGCGGAACGGCGATCGCGGCGATCACCCCGATGATCGTCACCACCATCACCAACTCGACCAGAGTGAACCCGCGTTCACGCCGCATCGACCGTCTTGGGTTCGACGCCGCCATCGTCCCTCCTCGGAGCACTCTATAGAACTCCGGTCCAAAACGTACGATACGGACGGCCATGACGGGCGATTGGAGGTTATGGGGCCTGGTCGCGTTAATCGAACGCCCGATCCAACGTACACAGGCGGCTTGCCCGACTCGGCCAATGGCGGTAAGATAGATGCACTGAGCGGACGATGCGCCGGGGCATACGAAGCCATCCGGATGAACACGAGTTACGCACAAAGGAGATGCAACATGGTCCAGAAACGAACCGGTACATTCCTCACGCTGACGGCCTTGGTCGCGGTCTGGGCTTTGGTGCAGGACGAACCCCGAGTATCAGGCCAAACCCCGCCCACCTGTCCGGCGCCGGGCGTGGACACCGATCACGACGGGGTCTGCGACAACATTGACAACTGTGTGGCTGACGCGAATGCCAGCCAGGCCGATGCCGATCATGACGGCGTCGGTGACGTCTGCGATGCTTGCGCGGGTTCGGACATCGGCGGCACGGTCGTCATCGGCAAGTGCGACACGGGCGTGGAGAACACCGTGTCCGACGATGGATGCACGAAAGCAGACGCCGTGGATGCCTGTGCCGCCGGGGCCCGCAACCACGGTCAATTCGTTCGCTGCGTCGCCCTGCTGGCACGGGGTTGGAAGCAAGCGGGCGAAATCAACGGTATCGGCAAGATCATGCGCTGCGCCGCCCGCGCCGACATCCCGCCGGGCGAATAGTTCACGCTCCTTTTCCCGCACGTCGCGGAAGGCACGCGTTGGATGGAATTTGACGGTCTCGACCGCCGCCCCGTGCGGCGGTTTTTTTGTCACTCGTCCAGCCCTATGGGTCGCTTCCAACCCCTTTTTGGGACGGATTCCGAAAGGTGCGCCCGCCGGAACTTTGTAAACGCGGTTGGCCGATATATCCTGACGGGAAGGCCCAAAGGAGAACGCCGTGGTCAAGAAGAGTCCGTCACCCAAAAAACCGAGTCTGCGCAAGGAGTCCTACGACTTCCTCAAGTCTATCCAGGAAACTCCGTCGCCTTCGGGTTTTGAGCAGCCCGTGCAACGACTCGTCCGCCAAAGGATGAAACCCTTCGCGGACACCATCGAAACGGATGTACACGGCAACGTGATCGTGGGGCTGAATCCCAAGGGCAGTCCGCGGGTGATGCTGGCGGGCCACTGCGACCAGATCGGGTTGATGGTCAACTACATCGACGACAACGGGTTCATCTTTTTCTCCGCCATCGGAGGCATCGACCCATCGGTGTTGCCCGGTCTGCGCGTCGCGGTTCACACAACACACGGGCCTGTGGAAGGCGTCATCGGACGACGGCCCATCCACGTGCTCAAGCCTGAGGAGCGCGGGGCGAAGATCGAACTCCGCGAACTCTGGATCGACATCGGGGCCAAGAACAAAAAGGAAACGCAGCAGATCGTCGGCATCGGCGATCCCATTACGTTCCGTCTGGAAATGGCCCATTTGGGAAACGACCTCGTCGTGTCGCCGGCCTTCGACAACAAATGCGGGACCTTCATTGTGATGGAAGCTCTGCGGCTTTGCTCCGAGCGGCGGATCCAATGCGCGCTGTTCGCCGTCAGCACGGTGCAGGAGGAAGTAGGATTGCGCGGGGCGCGGACGGCCAGCTTCGGGATCGACCCACAGGTGGGCATCGCCGTGGACGTGACCCACGCCACCGACTATCCGGACATCGACAAGCGGGTCAACGGCGAAATCAAGATCGGCCTGGGACCCACCATCGCCCGCGGTCCGAACATCAATCCGAAGCTGGAGGACCTTCTGGTCAGCACGGCCAAGAGAAAAAAACTGCCCTTCCAGCGCGAAGCCGAGCCCGCGGGCACGGGCACCGACGCCAACGCCATCCAACTCAATCGCGCCGGGGTGGCCACGGCCTTGCTTGGAATCCCCAACCGCTACATGCACACGCCCGTCGAGGTGGTCAGCCTTTCCGACCTCGACACCGCCGCGAGACTCCTCGCCGAAACCATCGCCGTCATCGACAAGAAGACCCGATTCATCCCCGACTAACGCCAGCAGGCGTCTGGAATCGTCCCTCCGACCGCGAGGGACACCAAGATTCCATGGGAAAAATCGAATGTCCCCGTCTGTCCCCCCGTGTGTCCCCGTTCTCGGTCTTTGCCAACGCAAGGGAAGGGGTTACGATGATTGAGGGCGTGACGGGCTGATCCGAAAGGCAATGCTTGTGACCGTGCCGGAACGTGCAGTCTATCATCGTGACCCCGCTCATCGCAACGCGCTGGATGGGCCACCTGGCCTTGTCCCAATCAAATAGTCCTCGCTAGCCCCAAATTAGAAATCTAATGACCGCGACGGGCAGGTAGATTGCAGCCGCGTAATAAACGAGTGGTATCGGAAGGAGGGCCCAAGTCGCGCTCTGAAGCGGTGCTACGTAGTGGATGATGGAGGGTGGTTCCGGCGAGGTAGAAATAAGTCCAAAGACGGCATCGAGAACCATGACAGCGGACATCGCCACGATACAGGCGAGAACCTCCGTGAGCCGAGATTCTGAGCCGGGTTGCAGCAGCCATTGACCTGGCAACAGGGCGAGACAACCAGCACCTCCGAAAAAAAGGACCTTAATTATGGAAAGTCGGACATCCGACCACTTAGGGTCTCGACGTAGGTACTCTCTCGAGGTAAGGCTGGTCTCTAGCTCAGCGAGCCGCTGAGCGTCGAGCCATTTTGCTCGTTCTTGCGGGTCGGGGCTCTGAATCGGCGAGCTCACTTGGAGTCCTCCTCGAGTCAAGGCGGTCAAATCATCGTCTAACTCTAGGGCCACCTGCGATTCCGTCGCATGGTGTTAGCCGACTGGATGGGTAGCATCCCAGGGCGAAAAACGCCATCTGAATAAAATTGCGCTGGCATTGGGTGCGCAAGCCGTTAAACGTGGAGGCTAAAGTTTTTCCCATGAAACGGAGGCTATGTTGACCGACTATCCAGATTCCATGACTGGAGATATTCGTCACTTCAAGCGCTGAAGTGTGCGTTCCAGGCGGACGTGATTTCATCGTAGTGCTCCTCGATGATCCATCCTCTTCCGGTTCAATATCGCGGGACGATCCCGAGTTCCTGGGCCTGACGGCGGATAGAGGGTACGCCGAGGACTTCTTCCAACATGGCATCGGAGAGCAGGTCCCAGACATTGGGCGGGAGAACGGGCTTGACCGAGGCGTCCGTGTCGTTGGGATCGGTGAGCATGAACAGCAACTCGGTCAGTCCGCTGGCCTCATACACGGGTCCGGTTGCCCAACCGTCGCCGTCCTGATCCACATAGGGATCGGAAGCGAAAATCTCCGCCAGGTCGAACAGCGGCGCGGTCACGCCAAGGGTCTCGTTGATGTGCGATAGAACGAAGTTGGCGATGAGCGCCTGCCCGGTGAAGCCGGGATGGACGCCGTCCAGGGAAAATCCTCCGCCGCGGGTCCATTTTCGGTTGAGGGTCCGGCCCGCGATTTCGAGCGGTGTTTTCCCGGTGAAGGCGTCGTTGAGGAATTCTCCCACGCCGACGAGATGAACCGCCGGGCCGAACTGCGCAGCCAGATCGCGGATGGCCGCGTTGTAGGAATCAATGCGGGCCATGATGAACTGTTGCTCGGCCTGCGACAACACCATGTCGTCGCGCTGCACGCCGTCCGTTTCGAGGACTCCGTTGATGTATTCCACCGAATACCCGCTGTGCAGAAGGGTATACATGAAACCGAAGGTGAGCAGGGAAACGCGGTCGCCGCGTAAGGGATCGGTGATTGGTTCGCCGATCGGCGCTACCCGCTGGAACGTTGCCGGAACACTGTAGGCCGGATCGAGTTGCCGCAGATAGAACTCCAGGTCCTCGGAATCGAAGAGGTAACCCACGGCGCTATAGTACGGCAGCGTGAGCAGGAACAGCTCGACGTTGCCCGGTTCAAACGCGGGATGTTGCGTAAGGCGATCGAGAACGTGGCGATACTGATCGACGAAGTCTTCCGTTTCGGTGAGGTGCTGGACGATCTTGTGGTAAGCGTAGGCGTCGGTCGAAAAAATGCCGGCGTCTTGCGCGACGCGAAGGAGGAAGCGCAGATCGCGGTTGATCTCCGGCTCGATCTGCTCCACGGGAACGGGCATATAGGTCGGGTTCTCGCCGCCGCTGCCCAGGGCGGCGCTGCTCGATTCGTTGTTGCCGATCCACAGAATGGCGACGGCGCGGTCCTTGCCGTCCACGGCGGCGAATTCCCCCATTAACCACTCCGCGGCGTCAACCTGTGACACCGACATGCGGGCCCGCAGGTTGATCGGATACATCACCTTGTCGGACTTGGAATCCAATTTGCGAGGCAGACGGACGTCGCAGAGGTAGTCCTCGTTGAGGAACGACTCGTCGGCCCCGACACGTTTGTAATACTCGATTCCCTCGATGGAAAAGGTGTTGGCCCCGTCCACGGCCACATTCGTGGGAATGCGAAAGGGCATCAGCCGTTCTTGCTGCTCATCGAAGAGCGGTTGAGAAAAACGCAGCGGCATCACCTGTTCCAAGGAGTCGGCGATGCGTTGCAGGTAGGCGTTTAGCGTGTTGATGGAGTTGTTGGTCCCGTCCATCGTGCCGTGCGTGAGGCTGTCGCCGATTCCGATCAGCGTGGTGGTTGTGCCTTCGAAGGGCTTGATCGCGCGGCCTTCGCGGGGGGTCATGCGATCGACGGATCGACCCGGATCGCCGATGCTGAATTCCACGCCAGCAGCAACTGCCACCAGACAGATCAGACCGACCACGAGATGAAAACGCGTCGATTTCATGGCGCGATCGTAGCAGGTCGGCACGCCTGCGGTCAACGGAAAAGAGTGACGTTCGGCTCGGCCCTATTTTTTCTTGCCCAGACCGAGCAAGGAGCGGGTCAGTCACAACCCCGTAGCGCCCGAGGCGAAAGACATCAGACCCAAGGCCAGCAGCACAACGCCCGTCACTTGCGTGAGTCCCGCCCAGAGCGACGCGACCCCAAGGGCCAAGCCGATCACGACGCGCGCCCAGCGCCAGGGGTTGCTCAGGTTCGGTTCGAGTTTCATACGTAACGCATCCGTGGAACCAGAAAGTCCAGGCTCATCCTATCCGCGTCCGACCCTTTCGCCAGCTTTCGACTCCCGGCCCCGACGCGACTGACGCGTAAGAACGGGTCTGAACCCAGGGGGCTTGCAAACGCGGGGCCTGGACGTTAGCATCCGCGTTTGGAATCCGGTTCTTATCCCACACGAATGACCGACGCTCGATCGGTTGGGCGAGGTGGGCGAGTCGCAGCACGTAGGGTGCAGAAAGGCGGTCGGCTTGCGAGCCACGGCAGAGCAGCAGATTTCCGCGTTCCTGGCCAACAAGCCCGGAGTGGTGGCGCATTTGTGCGCCGCCCTCGCGGAGCGCGGCGTGAACATCCTGGCCCTGACCGTCCTGGACACCGTCGATATCGGCACCGTCCGGCTGGTGGTGGACAACGTCGAGGTCGCCCGCGAGGCGCTCGATAGCGCCGGGGCGGCCTATGTCGATGTCCCCGTGATCGCCATCCCCATCCGCAACTCCGCGGGAGGGTTCGCGCGGATCGCGCGGACGCTGGCCGCCGGCAACATCAACATCGAATACGCCTACGCGACCACGGCGCCCGGGTCGGACCAGAGCTTGGGCATCTTCCGCGTCTCGGATCACGAAGCCGCTTTGGAACTCGACTTCGATGTCGAACTCCCCGAGCCGGCGCTGGCCGGCGTGCGAAGGTAAACGTCGTAGCGAACCGTTCGTCCGCGAAAGCAAAGCGAGACATCCTCCGCCAGCGGCGGCGCCTCGCGATGCCGCTTGACCACCACGCGCTTCAAGGCCGCGTCCCGTGCGACACGCAACAGCTCCGCGGCGTCCCCGTCGTCGCCGACAAGCCGCCTCAGGATCCGCATCTCCTTTTTCGCCAGGGCCGAGCGCTGCGACTCGGGATACATGGGGTCTAGGTAGACGACGTCGGGACGCTCTCGATCCGGCAGGCGCAACAGATAGTCGCGCGAGTCAGCGGTCACCGGCTTGATCCGATCGAGGATGCGATCCAAAGCCGCACTGTGACCGCTCGCGCGGCGGATTCCATCGGCTAGCAGAAGACCCAAGACCGGAGATCGTTCCACGGCGGCGACTTCGCAGCCTAGACATGCCAACAGAAAGGCATCGCGCCCAAGTCCTGCGGTGGCATCCACGACTCGAAACGACGGCCCGCGAAGTCCGACGGCTCGGGCGATCGGCTGGCGACGGCTCTGCCCGGACATCCGCCGCCAACCTGTCGGTCCATGTACGAAGTCGACCACGATGGGGCGGGATCGGACTGAGGTCGCCTCTCTCAGTTCCAGACCGCTCGCGGCGCACACCAGTACGAGTTCGACCCCGGCGGGAATCGACTCGCCCTCGAAAAACGGCACTCCCAGCTCCACAGCCAATGCTTCCCCCTCGGCCCGTCGAGTGGGGTCGACGCAGGCCAAAGTCACCGACAAGGCTGCGGAATCCGAAGGAAGCGCGTCCGAGGGTCGGTCAGCGGGAGTCACGCGGGCAGCTCGTTGGTCGTCGTCATAACGAAGCGGGCGAAGCCCTCTCGGAAAGCAGCGCCTGCCAGTCGTCGCGCCGGAAGGTCGTCACAATCCATACGAAGATCGGAGCGATGTAGGCCGTCACCGGCGACATGCCGATCACATTGAGAAAAATGAGAAGGGCGCCCTTGGTCCAAGGCCCGAAGGTGAACACCGCCAGCGGGTTGGCGTCGCTGAAAGCATCCAGCAGTCGCAGCGCCAACTCCAATCCGGCGAAAGCGCTCATCAAAATGACGCCGCCCAGGAGTGCCCAGCCGCGCCGCCGCCACGGGACAGGCGTGGCCAGGATCAAGGCCACGACGAACGCGGTCGGAAGATAACCCATCAGCCGACTGTTCATTTCCATGGTCCCCTTGACGCCGGACTTGACGTTCACGAGAACCGCAACCGTGTCCTTGGCGTCCTTTCCCGTTGGGACGGGAGAAATGGCCTCGAAGTACACGCGGCCTGCGCCGCCGAACGTGCGGAAGGCGAGATCCCCCGCACCGCGGTAGAGGAACGCATACCCTTGTTGCAGTGGGGGCCAGGGAATCCACAAGAGCGCGTAGAACAAAACCGTCAGAGCGAAGAACACCACGATGCGCTTAACGCGGAGCATCGGCGTCGGCGGTTCGCGGGAGCGGCTGGGGCTTCGTGGCCCACAGCGCCCAGCTCACCCAAAAGAAAAGTGACAACACGATGAACGCGGGCTGCCAGACGTCCACGTGCATGGTCTCGAAGGCCCTGGGCCAATGAATGCCCGTGTAGTACAGCGAAATGATCCGCACCAGGTTAATCAGCAGCAACAACGACGTCCCCGCGAAGAGCGCGGGAAACTTCGATTTCAAGGTCACCGGAAAAGCCAGGACGGCGGCGACGAACAACGCCGCCGGTTCGATCGCGTCGCAGCCGTGGGCGATGTTGATGGAATAGCGCGGCGTGCTAATGGTGGTCTCGTGGTTCGTGGCCTGCTCGCCGAACCAGTTCAGAATGCTCGTCGAAACCGAGGCGTTGGCCTTCTGCAAACCGGGAAGGGCTTTGCTCTCCAGATAGGGTATGAACGTGCAGGCGTAGAACGCCCCCATCAAGAACGCGAACAACCCGACGAACTGAAACACCGGCCGCTTGCTGTGAAACCACCCAAACCGCCGCGAACCGGGCGCCTTGCCCACGCTCGCGTGGACATGCCCTTTGTCACCCTCGCCCGAACTCGCCTTTCGTCGATTCACCCTATCCACCCGTTGAAAAACTGTAGCGTCACCCCTTGTGGGTGGCGCGGGCTGCGTTTTGCGTCACCCCTCGTGGGTGGCGAGAAACACCGTTTGCGTCGCACCGGGCGCCACGCGTCCCGCCGCTTACGTGTCTAGCGTGGTTGGGTACTCACCTGCCGGAGGCAGGTCTGAGAATAGCCCCGCGTTTCAACGCGGGGAAAGATCCGACGAATTACGCACCAGTCCCGGAGGGACGGCTGAAAGAAAACACTTCCGCTCAGTCGTCCCTCCGGGACTTGCGAAGAATCCCGGACCTCGCAACCCAGCGTTGAAACGCTGGGCTATTCTCATAGCGTCCCCCCGGGACGCTAAACACATACCGGGCGTTAGCCCGCGCCATTGCTCGGTGTGGATTATACCGAACGCTCGCCGAGTCACCACTAAGCAAGCGCTTACACGTATTTCGACACGAAAAGGTACGCCCCCGCCCGTCGCCCCTTGCGGCGACGGGCGAGGGCACGATTTAGGATGGTCATCCTTGATGACCCTGACAACCCGTCACGCGACCGCCGTCCGACGACGCATGACGATCACCGTTCCGGCGGTTACGGCCAGCAGCGCCATCACCATCAGGCCCCACTCGGACAACGCGGGGATGCACTGCCCATTGACGGCACATGGCGTTCCGTCCCCATGATAGTCGAAGCCCGCCGCCTGGCACTCGTCCTGTGTGGCCTGGACGCAGTCGCCGAACTTCGCGTCGAAGCAGGCGCCGACCAGATCGGGGTCGACCCTGCATTCGTCATAATCGTCATCGGTGGGGAGGCAGGAATCGAGGCATACGGCGTAGGAATCCAAATCCGCGCTCATCCGCCTTTTCGGCTTGTCCGTATCCGCCCGGAAGTTCAGCGTATTGCCGGTTACGAACGCACCGGCCGCGAAGGTCAGGTCCAGTTCGAAGAACAGGTCACCCACGTCCTTGGAAGGGGGGACGGAATACACGAAGCCGGTCACCGGGTCGGCGGCGAAACCGTCGCCGGCCACGTCCATCCAGGTGTAGTCACGTCCTCTTCGGCCGAATCGCGTTCCGAAAGCGCCTCCGAAGGTGCGGTCGAACACGCTCAGGCGCGTGGAGGGAGCCAGGTCGATGCTCACCGTCGCGATGGTTGTCCCCGGGACGGAGTTTACAATCATCCAGGTTGCGACATCCGTGCGCCCTGTGACCGTGAAGACGACGGTGGTGGGCGTCGGAGTCGTGGGTACGGTGATTGTGGCCGTACCGGTACTCGGTTGGATGCCAACGATGGCCGCCATGTACGGACCAGGACTTGCCGTTCCCGTCGGGCTTGCCGCAAACGTGACGGACACTGTGCCCCCCGCCATATCGTCGCCAAAAGCGCGCCAGCGCCAGTTCGACGCCAGGGCTGGGGTAGACGCGAAAAGGGCTATTGCAGCCGCCAACTTCAGAAGCTTCATTTCATGATCTCCTTGCACTAACGTGCGACACGTTCTCTGTTTTCTCGAAGGGGCCGGAGCCCGCTTTACTCTTGTCTTATACGACCGACTCGAAAGTCGGCCCCAAACACCAATCCGTCAGGTAGTCGCCGCCATCCGCCGACGCATGACGATCACCGTTCCGGCGCTTGCGGCCAGCAACGCCATTACCGCCAGTCCCCACGCCGAAACGGTGGGAATTTTGTCCTTTCTACCTGCCACAATGATCACACCATTTTGTGAGAACCTCTCCGGATTCGCGGCGCTTAGGACCCTCTTGTAGACAAGGGGATTGCCCGCTCCGACGCAGACATCAAAGGCTGCATCCTTCTCGTCAGCTTTGTTTGTCGAGTCGATTTGAATCGCGGGCGCACCGCCGAATACACTTGCGGTATAGATGAACCCGGTCGGCACCGGCAACAGACCGTTCATTGTAGAATCCCGTATTTCCGTCGCCGATGTTGGAAGTGGCCCTGGCGCAAGTTCGTCGTAGGACACCGTCGTCTGTCTAATTGGAACTCCGTCGCAGGGGTGCCCTCTTCGAACGATTCTGAATTGGAAGCTGCCGAATGCAGTCGCCGGCCCCTCGAAGACAATAATCCCTGTCTTCAAAACCACGTTTGTCGCTACCACTGGTGCAACCAAAGCCAAAGGAAGCGCGGCTCCCACTAGAACCGCGATCCTTGAATGTTTGCTGAATCTCATACCTCATCTCCTCTTTCTGGTATCCCGTGGGCACCCCCGCCGAAAACCGTACCCACATGCATCCCGGGCAACCCGCACCCGGTGCGACTTCCGGCACTTCTACGAACTGGCTGTCCGATCAGAAACACGCGAGAGCATCTTCAAAAAACACACGATGACGCCCGCTGGGGCGGGGCGCGGGGTTGCGACGGTTCAAGGCGCAGAAAAGGCAAAAGACCAAGAATCTGCGGCGACAGGATCACGCCGCGGTCTGACGAACGAGTGACGGGCACCGGTCGCGGGACAGTCAGGCGTACACGTCCCAGGGCGTCGACGAGTAGAGCGCTGACGTAGGCCACGACGAAGGCCACCACGACGTAGCCGAGTGTGCGGCCCACGTAGGGCATCAGCGCCGTGTCGCTTTGCGAGGCGGCCAGCAGGCCCAGCCCCAGTCCCACCGGCGCGAGGGCCAGCTCCACACCCATCCACGCCACGCCTAGCACGAAGGGACTGAACCCGATCCAGCGCGTAAGCCACGCGCCGAAAAGCGCGAAGGCGGCTGGTACGCACGACAAGAGAGCGAACGCCGGGATCGCTCCGTTGTGCCAGCCGTGCTCGAGGCTGGCGAAAACGAAGTAGGCCGCGCCCCACACAGCGCCGCCCAGCATCGCCCGCCAGGGATGCAAGATACGAATGGCGACAAATAGAGGAACAAGGGCCAGGAATCCCACCCAGGATGGAAGACCGCCGCCGGAGGCATGAGCGGAGAGATACCCGCTAACCCCAAGAGCAACCGCCAGGGCGGCGCTATGGCCCCGCGACACTCCTTGGCACCGCGGTGAATCCTTCCGTGAGGCGATCACGCTACGACGTCCCTCCGAGGACAACGACCCCTCAGACGACCGCGGTCGGATGGGCAATTCAACGCGACGGGAAAGCGAAGGGGTTACGCCAATCCCCTCGACGACCCCTCACACAACCGTGCGTTCGCACCGACCGCGACTTCTTGCAAGCGACCGGCCCTCGTCGTCGTCGGGAGAGATTTGGCGGACGGTCCTTCGAAGCGTCACGCCCCGGCAACGACGAGTTAGCCCCTGCCACATCGCACCATAACCAATGCTTACAGGGAAAAACAAGTCGCTTTCTTGGTGTAATCTTTTCGGTGTAGCCTAAAAAGGCTACATCCAGCGGGCGGCGCGGGCACCGAGGATCGGAAGACGGGCCTTGCGGCTATAACGGCGGCGCTAGACTCGAGCCCGGTCGGCTCCAGAATGGGTCGGGGAGGAACGGTCGTCGGAAAAACCGGATCGATCACATCGACGCAGTCGAAACCGGACGTCGAGCCGGATGGATGCTAGCCGACGCCTCGCCTTGCATGTCGCCCGCGTCCTCCTCGGACAAGTGCGCTCGAAAGACCCGCAGGAGCAACCCCGGACACCCGTCCACTTGCAGCTTGCGATACATTCGACCCAAGTGCGTATGGACCGTGTATCGGGAAATGCTCAGGTCCCGCGCGATTTCTTCCTCCCGATGCCCGAGGAACATAGCCTGCACGATTTGCAGCTCTCGGGGCGAGATGTTGAGCGTCCGACGGATCGCCGACCAACGTTCCTCGGAGAGCCGGCAGGAGCCCATGCCCACCGGCTCGGAAGGCCCCGATGACATCAAGCGAATCGAATCCATGACCCACCCATGACCCGTCCGATCGACCGCGCTACGGTGCAACCCACCGGATCGCGGACAACCGCCCGGCCACACAAAACGCGAGGAGATGAATACGCCAACGCCCGCCCGAAACTGACCGTCTCCCGACTCTGGCCGACTCATGACACCGGCGACGCCGCCCAATGTCAAGGGATTTCCGTGCAGGTGACCTGCGCGCCTCACCGACGCAGGACGACTCTCGCCAGCTTCCACTTGATCCTTAATGCATTTCGAAGGGAGATACGTACGGCGATTCTCAGCTCCGATCAAGAAATAGCGGCCTGGCTGCCGAGCCGAGCGGGGATTATACTTCATCCAGAATTGAATTACAACCATGCTCCTTCCTTTGCGATAAAGCTATAGTGCACTATTGCACTTTATGGTGTAACTCGCGCCGCTCATTCGACACTTCCCCGGTCGCACGCAGAGGGCCGTGTCGTCCGTCATGGCCTGATCCCGCAAGCTGTTTTCGATGGGCGGGCGCGTTCGCATGGTGTACGATGGCCCCTTGCCGAGCGCCGGTCGGGTCCCGGCGGCAACCAAACCCGTGACGGGTCAATGGGGGACGGACCGATTCGATCGGCTGAGCGCCGAAATGCAAACACACACCAGCGACCAGTTCCTGACGGGAAAACTGCGCGAGCTTATTCGCGACGTCCCGAACTTTCCCAAGCCGGGGATCGTCTTCAAGGACATCACTCCGCTCCTAGCCCACCCGGCTGGGTTTGCCTTAGCGATCGAGTATATGACCCAGCCGTACCGACACGTACAGGTTGACCTCGTGGTCGGGGTCGAGTCCCGCGGGTTCATTTTCGGTACGGCCCTGGCTCGCAACCTCTCCACCGGCTTTGTTCCCGTGCGAAAGCCAGGAAAGCTCCCCCACGACACTCATTCGGAAGAATACGCCTTGGAATACGGCACCGACCGCGTCGAAGTTCATCGCGACGCGATCCAACCCGGCGACCGCGTACTGCTCGTGGATGACGTCCTGGCGACGGGGGGAACGATGAGCGCCTGCTGCCGGTTGGTCCGAGCCTTGGGCGGACACATCGTGGGCGTGGCCGTACTCATCGAACTGACTTTCCTTAACGGTCGAAGCCAGTTGCAGGGCTACCCCGTCCACTCCGTCCTCAAGTACGATTCCGAGACGCCTCAGGCGGAAATCTAGCCGTTGGCCGTGGTGACACTCAGCTTGCCGGGGAAGGCGACAGCAGTTTCAACCCCACGATCCCCACAACGATAAGCAAGATGCAACCCAGCCGGGCCGCGTTTCGAGGCTCGTCGAAGAGAATCATCCCGCAAATTGCCGTTCCCACGGCGCCGATCCCCGTCCACACTGCGTAGGCCGTGCCCAGCGGGATCATCCTCAAGGCGACGGCGAGAAGCCAGAAGCTGGCGATCATGCCGGCCACAGTCCCGACGCTGGGCCAGAGCCGAGTGAAGCCCTGCGAATACTTGAGCCCCACGGCCCATACGACTTCGGTCACACCCGCAAGAAACAGATAGGTCCAGGGCACGGCATACCTCCAGGGTTGTCGGTTGGTGAAAACGCTATGGAAGGCGGTCGGTCATCCCCGGCTCTAAGTCGACGCCCAGCCCGTCGGCGACGCGGTTGATGTAGTTGAAGAACGAGACGACCTGCGTGGCGTCGTTGATGGCCCGATCGGACAGACCCAGGTCCCGCAAGCGTGCGATGTCGGCTTGTGTCACCGTCCACGGCGCGCGGGTAAGCTTGAGCGCGTGATCGCACAGGGCCTGGTCCACGTCGCTGAGTTTCGCGGTCGTGTAGTCGTTCTTGACCGCCTTCACGAGGCGCTCGTCCTTGACCTCGGCGAGGAGGTCATAGGCGTGGGCCTCGACTCAGTAGTGACAGTTGTTGGCACGAGAAACCACGACGGCCAGCATCTCGCGCTGGGCGCGGGTGAGGGGCGACTCCGCCCGCATGGCGGCCACGTACAGGTCGAGCATGGCCTGCAACGCGGGAGCATTTTGGCTCTGAATCTGGAGGATGTTGTAGACCCGCCCCGCCCGTTTGCGGGCCGCGTCGTAAATTCCCGCGAGCTGCCCGCCGGCGTCTTCCTCGTCGATCAGGCGGATGAAGGCCATGGACGCAAGGTACGGCCGGAATCACGACGCCACAAGCGTCCGGCCCGGAGCCCCTCAATTCTCGGGGACGGTTTCGCATAGCCTCGGTCCGCTGGTCGAAAACACGGGCCCGATCCGGTGCGTCCGCAGAGGGCGGGGACCATTGGAAGCCCGGTAAGGTGACGTCATTTCGGCGCTTCTTCGAGCTTCGTGCGTCACTGGGCGTAGCCCTTGCCCGGCTCGGCGGCGAAACTTGTCGCCCATGCACCTTGTGGGTATGATCCAGGTATGAATCCGGAAGCGCTGGCCCAGGAACTAAATCGGGAGCCTTTCATCCCCTTACGTCTTCGATTGTCCGACGGACGCACCTTTGACATTCAGAATCCCGGGCCGTGTTTTATCGCCCGATTGGCCCTCTATGCGTTCCGCGCCAAGCCGCGCGACGCGCTTGCCGAGGAAGTTGACGTCATCAGCCTACGGCATATCGTCTCGATTGAGACGGTCACGACAGCCGAGCACGGTCGATAGCACCTGCATTCTGCAGCTCATGGTTTCGGCGTTTCGGCTTTTCTGCGTTTCGTCGAGCCTTGCCCGCCACACGGCGGCCTCGTCGGCGTAGCCCTTGCCCGGCTCGGCAGCACAATACCGATACCATGTCCGAAGCGTTCAATATGTGTCCACCGGGACCTGAAGCGTACGTCTTGTGGGTGAAGGTGACGTCAGCAGCGACTCGACTCGCTTCAGAACCGGCGCAGCGTAGTAGTGGGCCCCACATTGGTCGCATACGCCGATCGGAACGTTCTCGAGAACGGCGATTCCGCGATGGTGCGCAATCGGCTCGCGCTCCACGACGCGCTCCCGCACCGTCCCCGCACAATACTCACATGGGAAGTCGTATAAACTCATCATTCCCGGCTGCGACCGATTCCGCTTCATGGTTTCTTCTATTCTCTCCACGCCCAGGCGCCCGCATGGCGCTGGTCACGGCTATCCGAGGAACCGGCCAATCCGAACGCGACCCGGTTGAACGACGACAAAACAACCAGACAGTCGCCTACCGTAACGCTCGACCAGTTGAACGACCAGAGATGGCATTACTGGACGAGCCGCCGGCGGGTAGCGTAGGAAAATCACGCCGCCTGTCGCACGCCGTTCTGCGAAGACCCATTGCCCGAAATCTTTGTCTTCCGTGAGCAGAATGCGCTTTTGTCGTATGGCCAGGCCGAGAATCAACTCATCAGCTAAACTGGGCGAGGAGTCCGCGACGGCGATGACGTCGTGCCCCGCCGTTCGCAGCGCTCGCACAACTGCGAAGTCACAGCTTTCATCGGCAAGGAACCGCACGAGCTACGTTCCGGTGCGTCTACGTCTGGGTTCCGTGATCGTCTCTTCGTGCGCGAGCGTGTCCGCGGCGTAGGAGAGCGCCGCTTGGATGTCCACCCGCTTGAGGCGCGGGTAGGCGTCGAGCAAATCTGCCTCGCTAGCGCCCTCGGCCAATTTTCGCAGGATAAGCTCGACCGGAATGCGGGTGCCCCGGATCACGGGTTTGCCGAGCATCACCTTGGGGTCGATTTCGATCCTATGCGTACGCGGCATCCTTCAAGCTCCCATCAACGGATCGTTGTAGATCGCCCTCTCATGGTACGCAAACTAAGGGCATTATTCCAGAGGGCTGCAAAGCCACCATGCCCTTGGCCATGGTCCGAGCTCAAACAGAACCTCATCATGATGGTTCACTCCGTCCGTTACCCCGGTATGCGTTCCCCTGTTTGGGCATTCCCTATTTCGGCGTTTCGGCGTTTGGACTCTTTGACGTTTCGTCGAGCTTCGCCCGCCACTCGGCGGCCTTTTCGGCGTAGCCCTTGCCCGGCTCGGCGGCGTCCCGCGACTGATTCAGTGGCACGATGTACTGCAGAACCTGTCGCCCGGAACCGCCCGGCCTAAACCCGTTGCGACCCCGTACCGAGCCGCCTATCCTCGTGGCATGGATTCCCAGCTTGTAAAGATCAAACGCCTGGTGGCGAGCGGGCACTATGCCTTCACCATGAAGGCCGATCTGGAATGCGCCACGGATGGATTGACCCGTGAGGACGTGACGGAGTCCATTTTGACCGCCCAGTTCCTGCGTATCAAAAACAGCCGTAGCCCGTGGCGTCGCGGCCGGCGAGAGAAGCTCTATATCATCGACAGTTTCAATTTCGAGGGCGTGCCGATATACTCCAAGGGCGTCGTGCGGCGCAACGAAGAAGATGAGACGGAGTTCTACATCCTTATCTCGGGCAAGCGGTCCATCCGCTCCGATTGAGCCAACCTTTTCGACGTGTCCGCTCTGCGGTTCGCGGGATATCGAGCTGGGGTTCGAAACCGTCTCGCTGCGCCGAAGGGGCGGCACTCTTCGACTTCGCGTACGGCGCTGGGGTTGTGCTGATTGCGGGGAAAGTTTCCTGACCGCGAGTTCCCGACGAAAGATCGATGCCGCGCTGGGACTCGAGGCGAAAGACTGATCGTACAATGCCCCTACTCAAGGGGCCGCCGTCGTTTCGGTGTTTTGACTTTTTGACGATTCTTCCAGTCCCTTCGTGCCCCCGTGGCTTCGTGCCTTCGTGCCTTCTTCTTCCAGCTTTGCCCGCCACTGGGCGGCTTTTTCGGCGTAGCCCTTGCCCGGTTCGGCGGCGTCCCAGGATTCGTAGAGGGCTACGAGGCGTTCGACACCCTTAAACATAAGCCTGTGTTTCGAACCGCCGGGTGGCCTTAGAATGTGGTCGGCTTCCAGCAGTTCCTGTTCCGCGTCTTGGAAACGGGCCATCTTGGTAAGGCAGAGACCGAGGTGGCTGCGCGCGTTTGCTGTTGAAGGATGTCCCTCTCCCAGCGCTCGCCGGAGTCTGTCCACCGTTTCGCGGAGTACCGCCTCCGCTTCGACGAGTTTCCCCTGGTCGCGTAGGTAGATCCCGAGATTCTCCATGCACTCGCCGACCCAGAGGTGCTCGTCACCTTTCAGCTTTCGGTACATCGCCACAACCTGACGTTGCAACCGCTCGGCCTCTGCGAAGTCGTCTCGTTTTGCAACCACATCAGCGAGATTATGAAGACTCTCACCGACACTGACGTGCTCATCACCGACAAGTCTGCGACGCATGGCTAACGCCTCACGTTGGAGCGATTCCACCTCGGCGTTGACGCCCTTCCAATGTCCAAGCGTATCGGCGATGTCATTCAGGACATCGGCGATGTCGAGGTGGTCGATGGGCAGTAACTGTCGGCGAACAGCGAGTACTTCGCGAAGCATATCGTCGACCAATGCGTATTCGCCCTTGTAATAATGCAAATGGGCAAGTCTATAGAGGGCTTCCGCAACATCCAGATGTATGTCACCAAGCTCTCGGCGACGAAGTTCCAATGCCGCTCTTAGGTGCGACTCAGCAGCGTCATACAGTGCTAGAGATACATAGGTCCTCCCGATCGTGTAACGCAGGCTCGCCTCGACGAGGGGTTGGTCTTTGAAGGCGTTGGGAATTTCGCCGGCGGCTTTGTCCAGCAGTTCGCGGACGGTTGCTTCGCGAGCTTGGGCCTGTTCGGGGTCGACGGAGGCAAGCGTGTCGCTGAGAAACTTCGTCACTGCCTGGGCGGTATCGCGTTCGCGGGTCGTTTCGGCTCGGGCGTGCTCGGCACGCACGTAGAGAGAAGTGCTGACGATGATTCCTGCGACGAGAACGATGAACACCGCCGCGAGCGACGCGAATACGGCCTTGTTACGGCGGGCGAAAACCCGGATCTGGTACAGCACGCTCGGCGGGCGGGCCTGGATTACTTGGTTGTTGAGGTATCGGTGGATGTCCTGGCCGAAGTCGGCGGCGGACTGGTAGCGCCTTTCGCGTTCCTTTTCCAGGGCTTTGAGGGCGATGGTCTCCACGTCGCCGCGGAGGGTTTTGTCCATTGTGCTGAGCTTGGTGGGTGTCTGTTCGCGGATGGCGCGGGTGGCCTGGTGCATGGCCAGGCGAGTCACGTCGTAGGGCAGCTTGCCGCAGAGCAGTTGGTAGAAAACCACGCCCAGGGCGTAGACGTCGCTGCGGGTGTCGATGTCGTGCGGGTCGCCCTCGCACTGTTCAGGACTCATGTATTGCAACGTGCCGATGAGCTGGCCCACGTCGGTTTGCAGCGTGGTGACGGCAAGATCGCTGTCGGTGCATCGGGCCACGCCGAAGTCGATGATCTTCACCTGGCCGGTTGAGTCCACGAGGATGTTGCTGGGCTTGAGGTCGCGGTGAATGATTCCCTTCTGGTGGCCATGGTGGATGGCGTCGCAGACTTTAGCAAACAGTTCCATCCGCTGTCGCGTGCCTAACTTCTTTTCGTCAGCATAGTTGGTGATGAGCTTGGCGTTGGGGATGTACTCCATCGCGAAATACGGGACGGAAAGACTCTCCGCTCCCTCACGGTCGCGGCTCTGATCGGCGCGGCTCGGATCGGGCACGTGCGTGCCGGCCTCGTAGATTTGGGCGATGCCGGGATGGCGCAGGCGACCGAGGATTTGCCCTTCATACTCGAAGCGCCGCAGGGCCGATTTCGAGGTGATGCCTTGCTTCATCACCTTGACGGCCACGACGCGACGCGGGTTGTCCTGGGTCGCTTCGTAAACTGTTCCCATCCCGCCCGAGGCGATGACGCGTTTGATGTGATAGCGCCCGATCCGGTCAGGAAGGACGAGCGATGGGGGCGAGCCTTGGAAGGTGGCGGTTTCCGCAGGGGGTGAACGCGGGGAATCATCGTTGGGACGAGACTCAGTCATGGGATCGTCTCCGTCGGCTGGGAATTGGTTCCAGCCTCGCAGGAATTATGCGTCGGGATGGCGGGCAGGGCAACCGTCATCGGG
>CAZYEX010000011.1:0-35709 GCA_964646605.1 uncultured Phycisphaera sp.
TCTTTTTCAACCTTCAACTACGAACGGGACATGCTCGTCAGGGGAACTTTCTCAAGCTGCTGAAAGACGCTTGCAGCGCTGTGGAGATCCTCAACGTGGAGAGTGGTAAGGGTTTCCAGCAGGCGATCGACCTCACGGTTATTGGGATCGGGGCCTGTCTGTATTGCCTCGGTGGGCTTCTCCATGCCAGCGGCGATTCCTCGCTTCTCCCAATAATCGAGATTCCCCATTATCGCCAAGAACTCCATGAGCGATGAACGGTTCAGTGGAATCGCGAGGTCTCCGCGCTCAATTCGGGTTCTATAGCTCAAAACGACCTCCGCCTTGTTGTTGCGCAGAGATACAAACTCTTGGTCTCCAAGCTCAAGCAGTGCGGCCATCCGGAAAAGTCGTCGGCGAAGTTCTTTCGGTGCGTGACCCGCCGCCTTATAATCAAGTTCATGACTGACCGAGGCCCACGCATCCTGAAGTAGGCTTCGAACCTGAATTTCGGCTTTCAAACCCACATACTCTGTCCAGTCGGAAGCGTCCGGCCGCGAGGGCTTGATTCTCACCACGAGGTGGACTGATCGATAACCAAATGAATCTGGCCCAAGCGAAAACTGCCTATCATATGAATTTTTAGGATCGACATCGAATTCGTCATGAATGAACGTCCATATACGTTGAATAATGTCTTCATAAGGCACGATGATACGGATGCCCGCCAAATCGACCATGTCATTTAGGGGGTCTGGATACGCATCTTTCTCGGCCTTATTTCTGAAGCTCTCGACAGTTTTTGCGCGCCAATGAAGGTATGTAACTCCAATAGCAAGTTTCTCGAGCCGTTCCTTGAGAAACATGTACATCTTTTCCGCATACGTCTCATATTTAGGGCGCAGGGCTTCGTAAATGCTCGTCGCTTCGTTCAGGTCCATGGGTTGAAACATCCTCCGTCGAGCGTCAGTGCAGCCTGGTAGGGCAGGTCCTTTGAACCTTCCTTCACCTTCATCGTGCCGTAAAAGGTCGATGGCCTGCCCGACTACCCGCCATGTGCGCGAACCGCGAATGGTAAAGGCAGGTGCGAGCACCTGGGCTCGGCCCCAATGATGCGGGGAACTGTACGAAAAGGCTGGGGGCAAGTCCAGCCCCACCGGGGAGCGGTACGGGTGTTCCGGGGGGTTCCCCGGACCAATCGGAGCCGTCCCCGGACGGGTCGGGGGCCTCTACCGTTGGGCCGGAGGGGGCAACGGGCGGATGAGGGCCTCAACGGGCGATTCGGGGGTCGCCACGCCCGCTGACGTTCCCGAACATCCCCCACCGTGACCGGGACGCTGGACGCGAGCGACGACAGCATCGTCGGGCTCGAACACTTGATCGCCGTAGAGCGGAAGCCCATTGACGACCTACTCGCCTGCATCGGGCGGGAGCGCGTTCGGTTCAAGCGGGCGCTTCAATGGCTGAGCGCATATCGGTTCCGGCTCCTGGTGGTCGAGGCCGACGCACCGATCCTCGAAAACGGCACCGTTCGCGGAACCCACTGGCGCTCCACCCTGCAACCGGCGCACGTCCTGGGGAGCTTGGCTGTGTGGACTGCGCAGTACGGCCTACCCATGTGGCCGGCCGGTGACCACGACGGCGCAGCGTCGCTTGTAGAACGGCATCTCTACCAGTGCGCCCCGGCCGTGGCGCTGGACTGCGCCGCCGCCGTAGCGTTCCCGGGGGCCGCTGAGCAAGTCGTGGACCACGTCGCCGGGGATGTCACCGAGCACGTCGACGGGCACCTGGGCGAGCTTTCCACCCTGGGCGTTTCCACCGTAGCACCGAGCGAAAAACGCCGACCCACCCGGATCGGCGTCGTTTCGTAAGTCGTTGTCACTGGGGCACTTACAACGCCCCAAAAAAGGGGTTGCTGGTTCGACCATTTTGAGCGAGTGCGGGCGACTCGAAAACCACTTGAAACGTAGGGCAAAACGCGACTCACCTACTACAACCGTCGGAGGGAGGACCCCGTTTCCGGGTAGACTACCCGCTACGGGGTGAAAATGGGTAGAAAAACGGCAACACTTGCAATGCAAAAACCCCTCTGGTACGCTCAGAATGAGGGTAATGGCCTCGTTAGGCCGATTGTCACGTTGGTGGCTGCCGGTTCGAATCCCGTCGGCCTCGTGTGACGGTTGGTCTTTGGAATCGCGCCGGGACGGCAAGCCCCCGACGCCGCCGCAACCGGAAGTCATACGGCCGGGTCGACCGGGACCGGCGGCTCGGCCCGGAGCCGGCGGGTGCGTTGCCATCACTAGCGACATCGAAGCCCGGCGCTGCGGCGGACTGGTCCGATCCGCGTTCGCGCCCATACGGCGGAAGCCAACGACAGGAATACTCCCGTCGGCATCGCTGGGAGAGCCGGGCACATTTCTTCGCTGCCGCGGCGGAGGACAGGCAAGGCGGTTTCGCCCGAAGGGCGTTGCCTTGGCCATGTCCGGCTCCATAATCCCGCTTCTTGGTTTGTCTTGCGAATTGCGGTTGAACCATGCCGTTTACGACGGGCACGAAACTCGGCCCCTATGAAATCGTCGCTCCCCTCGGTGCGGGCGGGATGGGCGAGGTCTATCGCGCGCGGGACCCGCGCCTCGACCGCGAAGTGGCCATCAAGGTTCTTCCCGAGACCTTCGCCCGCGACAAGGAAAGGGTCCTTCGCTTCGAGCGCGAGGCCAAGGTCCTCGCCTCGCTGAGCCATCCCAACATCGCGGCGGTGTACGGGTTCGAGGAGTTCGAGGGACGACGCTTCCTGGTCATGGAATTGGCCGAAGGGGAGACGCTGGCCGAACGCCTGGTCCATGGACCCCTCTTGATCCGCGACGCGATCGAGATCGCCGACTTCATCGCCCAGGCGTTGGAGGCGGCCCACGAAAAGGGCGTTGTTCACCGTGATCTGAAGCCCGCCAACGTGAAAGTGACGAAGGACGGCACGGTGAAGGTGCTGGATTTCGGACTCGCCAAGGCCCTGACCGGCGATTCCTCGACCAGCGACATCGCCAACTCCCCGACCATCACCTCCGAGCACACTCGTCCCGGCGTGGTTCTCGGCACCGCTGCTTACATGAGTCCGGAGCAGGCTCGGGGTCGTTCGGTGGACAAACGCACGGATGTCTGGTCCTTCGGCGTTCTCCTCTACGAATGCCTTGCGGGGATCCGGCCGTTCTCGGGCGAAACGACCTCGGACCTCGTCGCTCGGATTCTGGAGCGCGAGCCCGACTGGTCGGCGCTCCCGCCCGCTACGCCGGCGCTGATCCAGTTGCTGCTGCGGCGATGCCTGGCCAAGGACCGCAATCGGCGGTTGCGCGACATGGGCGATGCCCGCGTCGATCTGGAATCGGCGCTCACCGACCCGACCTCCAGCGGGCTGCTGCTCGCCGGCGCGGCTATTGCAGGCGGAGCGAGGAGGCCCAAACGAGGCATCGTGCTCGTCGCGGCGCTTCTTGTCCCGGTCTTGCTCTTGGGTGCGCTACTGGGATGGCGCGGGCGTGCTTCGCGCGAATTGGTGTCCACACAGCCGGTCATCCGCTTCAATGTGGATGTACCCGCGCCGTTTGAACTGCGCATCGGCGATGGATCAAACCTGAATTCCTTCAGTCTCAACCGAAGCGGGACGATGCTGGCGTTTACCGCCTACGCGGAAGGGGTGAGTCGTATTCTCGTACGCGATTTCGCGGCAGGCGAGGCCCGCACTTTACCCGGTACGGAGGGAGGGGAAGATCCGTTTTTTTCGCCAGACAGCCGGTGGGTGGGGTTCTTCGCGGGTGACAAGTTGATGAAAGTACCAGTCCACGGTGGGCCGGCCCTGACCATTTGTGAAGCGACTGGCTCAGACGGGGCCTGGTTGGAGGACGGAACGATCGTTTTCAAGGCTTCCAACCAAATGAGCCTTGTCCGGGTCGGTGAACAGGGCGGCACGGCGACGGAACTCGCCGTCGCGGGGCAATCGCGTCGCTCCGTGGATGGCAAGCAACTCCTCCTCGGGTTTCAGACTCTCCGTGCCATACCGGGAGCGGATTACATCCTGGCCGGGGTCTGGGACGGCACGACGATCGAGGATTATGCGTTGGTTTCCGTTTCCCTCGCCGATGGAACCGTCCGCTCGGTGATGCACGACGGGGTCGACCCGCACTTCGTCGCACCGGAGTATCTCTTGTTTCTGCGGGGTTCATCGATCCTGGCGGCGCCATTCGACATCCAAGCCGGAGAAGTGACCGGCGAACCCGTACAGGTGATTGAGGGCGTGGTCAGCAGCAAGTGGGCCGACGAGGCGCTGTTTGCGGCGTCCGTGAGCGGCACCATCGCCTACGTTCCGGGGGGACGCCAAGGACCCGGTCGTCGCCTGATCCGCGTCGATGCGGCGGGAAAGAGCGAGCCCCTCATGGAAAACGCCGAGGCCATCGTCGGCGGAATGCGCGTTTCTCCGGATGGGCGCGAGGTGATCGTCACGACGCTACGGCGAAACATTGACCTGTGGAGTTTCAACCTGGCGCGTCGTTCCCTCACCTTGGTGAGTAACATCGGGGAGAGTTGGAATCCCGTGTGGATGCCTGACAGTCAGGCGATTGTGTTTCAACAGGTCATCCCGGAAAAGCCGCGAAGCGTGGTTCGCAAGCGGGCCGACGGCAGTATGTCAGCCGAGCCGGTTCCCGTCGAAGGTTCCGGCAGAATCAACCCTAACTCGTTCTCGCCGGACGGGACCCAGTTGCTGGTTACCCTCGACGAAGTATCGCCGGAACGCCGCAGCGACATCGCCCTCTACAAGTGGGGACAAACAGGTCCGACGGAACCCGTCTTAGGAGGCAGCGCGGATGAGTCCAACGCCATGTTTGCTCCCGACGGAAAACACTTCACCTATATGTCAAACGAAACCGGTCGCTATGAAGTGTTTGTACGCACCTTGTCGGACACCGGCTTGAAGCGGCAAATCTCTCAAGCCGGTGGTCATGAGCCGGTGTGGTCGCGGGATGGGAAGAAACTCTTTTTCCTAGATCACAAAGACTTCATGCATGCCGTTTCCGTGGACTGGGACGCGGGACCACAATTCTCAGCGCCAGAGAAATTGTTCGACACCGCGGGTTTAGCCACCACCGACCTGTGGGGCGTCTACGACGTTCTCCCCGACGGCGGTCTCGTGATGGTCCAACCCGCCGACTGGGAGAGGCAAACCCCACGCCTCCACGTCGTCCTCAACTGGCAACAGGAACTCAAGAAACGATGACCCTGACGAGCGGCACGAAGCTCGGTCCCTATGAGATCCTCGCCCCGCTCGGCGCGGGCGGAATGGGGGAGGTCTATCGCGCCAAGGATTCGCGCCTCGACCGCGACGTGGCGATCAAGGTCCTGCCCGAAGCGCTCGCCCGCGACAAGGAGCGCATTCTGCGCTTTGAGCGCGAAGCCAAGGTCCTCGCCTCGCTCAATCATCCGAACATCGCGGCCATCTACGGATTCGAGGAGTTTCAAGGCCAACGGTTCCTGGTGATGGAACTCGCCGAAGGCGAAACCCTCGCCGAACGATCGAATCGAGGACCGATCCCGATCCGAGACGCGCTGGAATTCGCCAACGGCATCGCGATCGCGCTGGAGGCGGCGCATGAGAAGGGGATCATTCATCGCGACCTGAAACCGGCCAACGTCAAGGTGACGCCCGATGGCACGGTGAAGGTGCTCGACTTCGGTCTGGCCAAGGCCATGACCGGTGATACGACGGGGACGGATGTCGCCCATTCTCCGACGATTACGATGGAACATACGCGGCCCGGCGTCGTCTTGGGCACCGCGGCCTACATGAGCCCCGAGCAGGCGCGGGGGAGACCGCTGGACAAGCGGACCGACATCTGGTCGTTCGGCGCCTTGCTCTTTGAGTGCTTGACGGGTCGGCGACCGTTCGAGGGTCAGACCACTTCCGACCTGGTGGCCAAAATCCTCGAACGCGAACCGGATTGGAGCGCGCTGCCCGCCGGGACGCCGCCGCTGGTGCAACTCTTGTTGCAGCGCTGCCTCGCAAAGGACCGCAACAAACGCTTGCGCGACATCGGCGACGCGGCGCTCGAACTGGAGGACGTCATTCTGGGGGGCACGAGTACCCTCAGTCCAACATTAGCTTCCCTGAAACCGCCGATTCGTCGCAAGCAGCCCGTTTTTCTGGTCCTCGTCGTGGGGTCCGCGTTTGCTCTAGGACTGATGATTGCCGCGATGATCTGGCGGCGAGATGCTTCCACGGACCGTTCCGCGGCCGACAGGGTGGGGCGGTACACCGTGACGCTGCCGCGCGGAACGACGATCGGTACGGGGCGAGATGCGCCGCTCGGCGTCGAGCGCTCGTCTTTGGCGCTTTCGCCGGATGGAACGATGCTCGTCTTTGTCGGCGTCGCCGATGGCGTGAGCAGGCTTTACCTGCGGCGTGCGGACATCCTTGACGCTGCGCCCATGCCCCAGACGGAGGGCGCCTTCGATCCCTTCTTTTCGACCAACGGACAGTGGATCGCGTTTTTTGCCGACGGCAAGTTGAAAAAGGTCTCCCCGCTCGGCGGCGGCCCGGTCGGTATCTGCGAAGCGCCCCTCCCCAAGGGCGGTAGTTGGGGATCGGATGACCGAATCGTGTTTTCTCGAGATGACGGTCTTGAAATCTGCGCCGTTTCGTCCGGAGGGGGGACACCCCATTCGTTGCTACCGCGAGGCGAGGGAGGACCCTTGAATTCGCCACAGTGGCTGGAGGGTGGTCGGTGGTTGCTTTACACCGAGGAACGGGTCGGAGTGAAGCTCCTTTCCTTGGAGTCCGGTAAGGTTCAGGCCCTTTTGCCCAGGGCGGAATTCGGACGCTACGTTCCCACCGGTCACCTCCTGTACCTTCAAGCCGGAACTGTGGCCTTAGTCCCATTTCCCTGGCCCGGACGAACCCTTGGGGATTTTCACATTCCCTTGGAAGCCGATATCCGCACCGGCTATTCCGGAGTCCCGCAAATGGCCTTCTCCAAAACCGGCACGCTGGCTTACATCCCCGGAGGCCGCGTCTCCGGGAGCACGCTGATCCTGGTCCGACCCACGGGTGAGGCGGTTCCACTCGGTTGTCCCGCCGGATCTTTCGGCACCATGGGTTTTTCCCCTGATGGCCGGCGATTGGCGATCGAAGTTCAAGACCTTGGATGTGACATCTGGGTGTACGACTTGGTGCGCGAGACTTTCACGCGCCTGACGACAGATCGGGCTAGCCGGAATCCGGTCTGGTCCCGAGATGGAAAGTCGGTCATGTTCTCATCGACCGAGAACGACAAGCGTGGGATCTTCGCAAAGGCCGTCGAGGGCGGTGGTAAGCGGCAGCTGGTTCTGAGCGCCGAAGGAAGCTTGGACGCACTGTCCCCGGATGGGCGCTGCGCCATCCTAAGTGGCCGGAAATCGGAGACCAAGGGTGACTTGTGGATACTCACCTTCGGCGAGACCGACACGCTCCGTAACTTCCGTAACAGCATCTCCCATGAATGGGGCGCCGCTTTCGCACCCAATGGAGGACACGTCGCGTACGTGTCCGACGAATCGGGGCAATATGAGGTCTACGTGGCCCGCTTTCCCGACGGCGATGGGACGGTCCGAGTATCCGACGGCGGCGGAGAGGAGCCGGTCTGGGCCCCTGCCGGAGACCGGCTGTATTACCGCAACGGCGATAAGTGGATGGCCGTGCCCGTCCATGAAAGCTCTGAGGTTCAATTCGGCAATCCGTCTTTGGTGTTCGAGGGGCCGTACCTCAACGTCTGGGGTCGTTCCTACGCCGTAGCGCCTGACACCGGAAGCTTCTTGGTTATTGGGACACCGACGGAAGAGGCCCCGGTACAAATCACGGTCGTCCTGAATTGGTTCGAAGAAATCAAGGGCAGGTTCGCCGCAGGGAAACGTTAATGCCCTTGGCCGTCGGGCATAAGATTGGTTGGTATACGATAGTTTCTCCCCTCGGCGCGGGGGACGAGCGAGTGCCGGCGGGTCGGTGACCCAGACGCGAAGCGCAATGCAGCGCGAGGCCGGCACGATCGGATTCGGCGCCGGCACGCCGTCGGGCACCATCACGAATCTGTGAGCGGGCAACCGGTTGGCGTGGAGTGGTTGCCCGCTGCCGCATGGGCGAACCACTCCACGCCAGGTCGGGGAGTGTACGGTCAAGGCGAGCAACGCCCGCAGCGGTCGCGGCAGAAGCCGAATCCGCATGTTCCCGTGGGGGGACACGTCCCGCCGGGGCAGGGGTTCACGCCCGAGGGGTCGCAGGGCAATCCGTCGAAACTACCGCCCGAGCAGTAGTTACAGTGCTTGTTGTTGGTGCAAGCCAGACCGTCGCTGGGCCCGCCGTTGCACGTCTTCACGCACGTCGATGCCGGTCCGTACAAGCCGATGCACACCGTGGGACTTCCGCACGGAGTGACATCGCATGACACCAAGGAGGGGCACGGGCACGGACCGCCGTAGGCGTAGGCGTATCCCTTGAAGGCGTCCACGTCGGCGGTGATGTCCAGGGCGTTCACGTCGCCGTTGAGGTCGGATTGCCGCTGCCGCTGCAGGTCGGCGGAGTCGCCGGACCGCAGTCGGCCGGCGGACCGATCACGTGGATGAACACGTCGCCGCTGGGTTCGTGGATGATGGCCACGTTCTGATCGCAGACGGAGCCCGCGCCGCCATAGACGCCGTTGTAGGGCGGGCTTTCGCATTCCAGCTTGTTGCTATTGAAGCATCCGGGAAACCCGCCGGTCATGAAGCAGCACGAACCCGGCTCGCAGGCGTCGGGGTGGTTGTTGTTGTCCACGTCGATGAGATCGTTGCCGCCAGGGCAGATGTCGAGGCAGTCGTGAACGGTGTCGCCGTCCTCGTCGGCGAAGATGCCGATGTTGCAATCCGTGACGGCGTGCGAAATGGCCTCGGTGAAGATCGGCTCGAGACCGTTTTGGATCGTATCCGGGCGTGAAATCGCCTCGGTGAAAGTCGGTTCGAGAACGTTCTGGATCGTCCACGCCCGCGAAATGACCTCGTCGGCAAGCGCCGCCGACGGCACCGCGGCGGCGAGCCATAAGGCCAAGCCGCCAGTTAGCCACGAAGGCATTTGAAGCCGCGGAGCGGCGATACATGCTAGCCCCGGGCGGAAGCCCCGGGGAAAACGTACGCGCAGGGATTCCCAAGCCCCGGAGGGGCGAAACATTCGTCGCCTCGGTCCGGACGGATGCGCCGTCCCGTGTGCCGCCCCTACGGGGCTGGTGACACGATTTGGCACTCCTTTCCCACGGCTTACGCCGTGGGCTATCATGTTGCGCCCCTACGGGGCTTCGCTTCGGGCATCCGTGGTCATTGGTCATTGGTAATTGGTCATTAGCGCTGACTCTTGGTTGTACTCTGCGCGTAACCATAGCACGCCTCCTTTTTCAATGCGTCTCGATCGCGCTTACCAATTGGCCCGAAGCTGAAGTTCCGCTCGACCCGCCGGGAAGGTCACCGACGCCGTCGCCGTCGCCGTGCGCAATCCCCCACCCGCGTCCGCCATGGGCGTGGAGTTCACGGAGATGATGCTGCCCCGCGCGGGAATGGCTCGAACGACGACGATCGTGCCCACGGGCATGCCCGTGGCCTCGATATTGACCGTACACGCGCTCGCCGAATTCAGATCAATGTCGGCGCTGTTGATCCCCCACATGGGATCCGAAGGTGCGGACTGACCGCAGACGCTGGTCACGTAGAGTTGAGGAGGAGGCGCGGCGGGGAATACAACGCTCGGCGCGTTGACGATTGACTGACTCCCATTGATCGTTCCCCCGTTGTTCACCGTGCCGGCTTCGATCCGCACGCGCCCGTTCCCACCGGTCGAGAAGCCCGCCCCAGTCCCTCCGCGACCGACGAGTTGACTACCCGATGATAGCGACACCGTTTCCGCGCGAAGACGAATAGCACCACCGCTCCCGGATCCCGCATAAGAGAAACCCGGGCCACCTGGACCGGCCCCTCCTTCAGCAGTAATCGAACCAACCGCCCCGACGGTCACTTGCGTCGGTGCGGCGACGAGAATCGCACCTCCACCCGCACCGGCGCCAACGCCCCCCGTATTGTCGTCCGCATTGCCGCCCGAGCCGCCGAGCAATGGCATTACGCCCACGTTGCCGTATAGCAGCCCCGCTCCCGACCCCACACACTCGGCGGGCACTGGAGCGTGCGACGCACCGAATCCGTTGGTTCCGCTTCCACAGTCAGGCGCAAGCACCGGCGCCGAACCGGGCCCCAGCCCAAACGAGCCTGCACTACCGGCACCCGGATGACCTACCTGCCCGCCTTGAAACCCACCGGGGCCGGGTCGCGTGTAATAAGGAATGATGGGTGGATTGGCTTGTAGGCCGTCTTCCCCGTCCAAGTTCACCCGCCCGTTGACGGTGACGTTCCCCGTGGCCAGCCAGACGACGGGCGCGCCGCTGGGGTGCTGGCCGAAGGTGATCGTGACACCGGATGGCACGTCGACGATCGTGTACTTGTAGACCACGACCCATTGCTCGGCGTCGTAGACGCCGCGGGCACTCTGCCTTCACGAGCGACATCGAAGCCGTGCGCTGCGGCGGGCTGGTCCGATCGGTGTTCGCGCCCATGCCGCGGAAGCCAACGACAGGGATACTCCCGTTGGCATCGCTGGGAGAGCCGGGCCCATTTCTTCGCCGCCTCGGCGGAGGACACGCGAGGGAGTTTCGCTTGACGTGCGTTGCTCCAACCGTGTTCGGGTTCATAATCTGGTTTTTTGGTTTGCCTTGCGATTTGCGGTCCAACGATGCCGTTCACAACGGGCACGAAACTCGGACCCTATGCAATCGTCGCTCCCCTCGGCGCGGGCGGGATGGGCGAGGTCTACCGCGCCCGGGATACGCGGCTGGATCGCGACCTGGCCATCAAGGTGTTGCCGGAGACGTTCGCCGGCGATCCCGAACGGATCGCTCGCTTCCAGCGTAAGGCCGGTACGATCGGACTCGGCGCCGAAACGCGGTCGGGAACGACCACGAAACTGCGAGCGCGCAACCGGTGGCGCGGAGTGTACCGTCGGGGCGAGCAACGCCCCCAACGATTGCGGTAGGAGCGGAATCCATCCGTTCCTACGGGAGAACCTGTCCCGCCGGGGCAGGGGTTGATGCCAGAGGGGTTGCAGGGCAATCCGTCGAGCGACCCGCTGACGCAGTGATTACACTGCTTGTCGGCGGTGCAAGCCAGACCGTCGCTGGGCCCGCCGTTGCACGTCTTCACGCAGTGCCGAGGCCGGTCCGTACAAGCCGATGCACACCCTGGGATTGACGCACGGAGCGGCATTGCATGTCACCAGGGAGGGGCACGGACACGGACCGGTGAAGGCGTTCTGCCAGTCGGCCAAGTCAGGTAGATCCACGTCGCCGTCGCCATCGGCATTGGGTGCGGGGACGGCGCACTGCCCGTAATTCGTTAGTCTACAACAGCCCCAGGCTACGACGGGGCCGTCAGCCTTGGGACCTAGCCGCCGGGCGTGAAAAGCCCGCCGCGGGGCATGCCGTGAGCGCTGCCTGGGCGTGCGACCCCGTTGCGGAGCGTTTCTTGGGGTCATCATGGAGCCATTCCACGGCCCCCACTATCATGGTCCATGCCGTGGAAAGCGTCGGGAGAACCAACGCGGAGTTCGCACTGGCTTTCGAAACTTCGACGGCGATCGGTTGCGTCGCGCTGGGACGCGGGGACGAGATCCTGGCGACTCGACGACTGAGCCGGCCGCGGTCGCATGCCGTCGAGTTCCTCCCGGCGATCGAGGCTGTTTGTCGTGGCGCAGACGTCGGACCGGTGCAAATCGGCGAGGTATACGTCTCCTCCGGGCCGGGGAGCTTCACGGGACTGCGCATCGGGATCACCGCGGCGCGGATGATCGCGTTTGCAACCGGAGCCCGCTTGGTCGCCGTGCCGACCTTGGAGATCATCGCCCAGAACGCCGCCGAACACGATCCGCGACCCGCCGAGGTCGCCGTGTTGCTTGATGCCAAGCGCGGGCACGTGTACACGGCCGCCTTCATCTACCAATCAGGACGATACGTGCCCACCACGCCCGCGACCGAGGCCGATCCGTTGGCTTTCCTTTCCGCACAATCTCCGCAACTCGCGGTCCTGGGTGAGGGGGTGCTGTATCATCGGGCGGCCGTGCAGGCGTCGGGGCGGGTCATCTTGCCGGAGACGCTCTTTCCCCCGCGGGCGGAGACGGTCTACCGTCTCGGTCGAAGTCGCGCTTTGCGCGGTGAGTTCGTCAGCCCCCGCGAGTTCGTCCCGACCTACATCCGCCCGCCCGAAGCGGAGGAGGTCTGGGCCCGCAAACAGGCCCAAAACACATAGGAACCCGCTCCGGTCAAGAGGTCCGAAAAGAACGCCGATGAAGCAGGCGTGAGCGCCACGGCACCCAGCGCCCAGAATCTGTCCGTACACGGCGAACCGGCGAGCGGCCGTCCCACGCCCGTACAGGCCGACGCCGCCCGCGGCGATCCCGTGTACAACGATTTCTACAAGACCGGCGGATGGACGTACTCATACTGGCGCGAGTACTGGTGGCATCGGCGGCATTTCGTCAAGCGGTTCAAGCTGCGCCGCGGCATGCGCATCCTCGAAATGGGGTGCGGAAACGGATTCCATACCGATCTGCTCAATCGCATGGGTTTCCCTTGCGTAGGGGTGGACCGCTCCCGGGCGGGAATTGAATGGGCGCGGGAGCACTTTCCGCGAGGCACGTACCACTGTGGAGATCTCCACGATGATCTGCCGGTCGCACGCGGCGGTTTTGACGTCGTCTACGCCCGGGGGTGCAGTCACTACCATTACGATCTCATGACCGAGCAGGCGTTGGGCACCACCGTTCGCCTGCAAGAGTTTCTCAAACCCGGCGGGATCTTCATCATGGTCATCGTGACGGACCTTTCCGGGGAGAGGGAGCCGAACAAGATTTGGCACAACACGTTGGACGATTACCGTCGGCACTTCTCGTCGTTCGGCGCCAAGTGGTCCGTGGACTGGGTGGAGGGCATGGCCGTCTGCGGTTTGTGGAACACCGACCCCAAGGGCAACACCCATCAGACCGCTTGACGACCGTCCGGCACGCGGCGTCACCGTTTTCGCAGAACGGCGTTCATAGCGGCAAGAGCGCGGTCGATGTCCGCGGCGCTCACGTCCAGGTGGGTGACGGCGCGGATGCGCTGCGTGGCGGTCGACAGAATCCAAACGCCTTGCTCGCGAAGGGCGTCGCAAAATTGCTTCGCTGTTCCCCTCGCCTCGTCCACGTCGAAATATACGATGTTGGTTTCCACGGACGCGACATGGACGGTTACGCCGGGCAGGTTGGCGATGCCGCTCGCCAGGCGCTGGGCGTTGGCGTGATCCTCGGCCAGACGGTCGATGTTGTGCTCGACGGCGTAAAGGGCCGCGGCGGCGATCACGCCTGCCTGCCGCATGGCCCCGCCGAACATCTTTCGGAAACGATGCACGCGCTTGATCGTCTCCTTCGTCCCCGCGACCGCGGAACCGACCGGCGCCCCGAGCCCCTTCGAGAAGCAGGTCGAGACCGTATCGAAGTACTTCGTGTACTGTGCGGGCTTGTGACCCTTGGCAACGCAGGCATTCATGAGACGAGCGCCGTCCAAGTGCATCCGCAGGCGGGATTCGTCGGCGACGGCGCGAATCCGCGCGAGCTCCTCCAAAGGCCAGCATGTCCCCCCCCCGCGGTTGTGGGTGTTCTCCACCACGATGAGGGCCGACTGGGGGAAATGCGAATCCGGCGGACGAAGCGCCCCGCGGACGGCGGCGGCGTCAAAGATTCCTCCCCTCCCGGGCAGGAGTCGAAGGGAGCAACCCGACAATCCCGCGGGTCCGCCCGCTTCGTAGTGATAGATATGACTGTCGGCATGACAGATGATTTCGTCGCCGGGTTGGGTCTGGGCGCGAATGGACGTTTGGTTGGCCATCGACCCCGAGGGGACGTAGATGGCCGCTTCCTTGCCCAGCAAATCGGCGACTTTTTCCTGCAAACGGTTGACGGTGGGATCGTCGCCGAAGACGTCGTCGCCGACCTCGGCCTCGGCCATCGCCCGGCGCATGGCCGGCGAGGGGCGGGTCACGGTGTCGCTGCGTAGATCGACCGGAACCTCGTTGGCCATAGCTTCCCTTGGTGCCCTCCGAAGGCCGAGGTCCGACGCCTTTCGGCCCGCCGCCGGCGGCAAAATGGAGTCAGTCCTTCTCCGCGAGCATCTGGTGCCGCACCAAGGCCTCGACCTGCAGAACGTTGTTGCCCGCGAGCTTGACGGTGTTCACCAAGTGCGTCATGCTCGAAACCTCCTCCACCTGTTCGTCGACAAACCACTGGAGGAAGCTCCGCGTTGCGTAGTCCTTTTCCTTTTCCGCCAAGGCCACGATCTCGTGGATCCGCGCGGTAATGTCCATTTCATTTTCGAGCGCCGTGGCCACGATGGCCTGGAGGTTCTTATAGTCCTTCCTCGGTTTGTCCACGCCGGCGAGTGCGACCGTCCCACCGACCTCCTGGAGGTACCGGATGATCCGCATGGCGTGTTCGCGTTCTTCGTCGTGTTGTTTGAGGAAGCACTTGGAAAGAACCTTCAAGCCCATGGCGTCCAAGACGCAAGCCATCGCCAGATAGGCAAAGGCGGCGCCGAATTCCGCGGTGATCTGTCCGTTCAACCTGGTATTCATTGTTGAGGAAATCATCATATTGCGCCCCTGCCCTTGTTCGCCTCCCCGCATCGGCGGGGTACAAACGGAAGAGTACGAGGGTCGCTGCGGTGCGTCAATCGCGCTGCGGATGGATCCAGGGACTTTCAATTCTCAGGTTCTGTCGCAATCGCGCGCTACTGTTCCGCCCGAGGCGGACCCGCCGGTGCCCTCTGGTGGTTTCTGCCCAAAGTTCGCGAGAAGGGAGAGGCCCTAGCCTCGCTGGTCCACGGCTTGCCGTGGATCGCCCAATCCGCTAGAATGGGAAAACGGGGCGCGAGGATCGAGACCGAGCCTTTCCCTGGGTCGGCCCGTCCGAGTTGCACGCGGGGCATCACTTGTCGAGCGAATCACGAGTCGGTCAGGCAACAGTGGATGGTTCGGCTGCGCCGAGCGCGTCCGTGCGCCGAAGCCGCGTGGCAGGCTCCATCCATTGGCGTGGGGCGCTGGTAACGTTGGCCCTCATCGTCGCCATCGAACTGTTCGACCGCTGGGTCGCGCCGGTTACGACGCCCGTCGCCGTACTCTTATTGGCGGTGCTCTACGGCACGTTCTCGGGCGGGATTCGCGTCGGCTTGGTCTGCGCCGGGTTGGCGACCGCCTACGCGGTGTATGCGTTCTCGATCCCTGGGGAGCCGTTCCACTTCACGACCGAAGGCATGTCCCGCGTCGGCGCCGCCGCCGTGGTTTCGAGCGCCATCGTGGTCTTTTTCGGGAGCCTGCGAAATCGCGCCGACCGAGCGTATGAGGCCCTGCGCGGGCAGGCCGTGTTCGAGGCCCAACTCGCCGAACGCCAAAAATCCGAATCGGAACTTTCCCGACAGCGCAGTGAACAAAGGACCATCTTCCACGCCGTACCGGCCATGATCTGGTTTAAGGACAAGGAGAACCGCATCCTCCGCGCCAACCTTCCGGCGGCGCAGTCCATCGGACGAACCGTCGAGGAGGTCGAAGGTCGATCCACCTACGAGCTCTATCCCGAGGCGGCGGAGAAGTACCTGCAAGACGATTTGGACGTCATTTCCTCGGGCGAGCCCAAGCTGGGCATCATCGAAGCCTATCCGGTCGGAACGGGCGAGAAGCGGTGGATCCGTACGGACAAGCTTCCCTATCGCGACGCGAACGGGAGCATCGTGGGGGTGATCGTCTTCGCCGTGGACATCACCGAGCAAAAGCGGGCCCAGGAGGCCTTGCAACATGCCCATGACGAACTCGACCGCCGAGTTCAGGAGCGAACCCGCGAACTGATGCTCGCCAACGAGAACTTGCGCCGCGAGATCGCCGAACGTCAACGGGCCGAGGAACTTCGACACGCCAGCGAGGAACGCCTCCAACAAATCATCGACAACACCACGGCGGTCATCTACGTCAAAGACATGGAAGGTCGGTATCTTCTGGTGAACCGCCGTTTCGAGCAACTCTTCCACGTCAGACGCGAGGAGTGGGCCAAGAGAACCGATCACGATCTCTTTCCCAAGGAGGCGGCGGACGCCTTCCGCGCCAACGACGTGCGAGTCGTGGAAACAGGAAGCGCCGTGGAGTTCGAGGAGATCGCCCCGCACGACGATGGTCCGCATCACTACATCTCCCTCAAGTTCCCGTTATTCGACACGGCGCGCCGCGCCGCTGGGGTATGCGGGATTTCCACCGACATCAGCCAGCGCAAGAAGACCGAGGCGGCGCTGCTGCGAAGCGAGCAGGGGTTGGCCGATCTGTTCGAGAACGCGGCCGTCGGCATCCATCTCGTCGATCGCACCGGCTACATCCTCCGCGCCAACAAGGCCGAGCTCGCCATGCTCGGCTACGTTCGGGAAGAATACGTCGGGCGGCACGTCCGGGAGTTCCACGTCGATCCGGACATCGTCGAGGAGGTCTTGGCCCGACTGGCGCGGGGGGAGACCTTGCGGCAGTACGAGGCGCGGATGCGATGCAAGAACGGCGCGATCAAGGCGGTGTTGATCGACTCCAACGTGCTCTGGCAGGACGGCGAATTCGTACACACGCGCTGCTTCATGAACGACGTCACGGATCGCAGGCGTGCGGAGGAGGAGCGTCGTGCGTACACGGACGCCCTGGAGGCGGCCAACAAAGCCCTGGCCAGCGCCAGGGAGGCGGCGGAGGCCGCCAACCGGGCCAAGAGCCGCTTCCTCGCCAACATCAGCCACGAAATCCGCACCCCCATGATGGCCATGCTGGGCGCCGCCGAACTGATTCACGCCCTGGATGCGCCCACCCGCTCGGAGATCAACCAGCAAGACATCATCCTGAGAAACGGACGACACCTGCTGTCACTCATCGACCAACTTCTGGACCTGTCGCGGATCGAGGCCGGTAAGTTGGAAGTTCGGTTGGGCGAGTGCTCGCTCACCGATTTGCTGGCCGACGTCGAGGCCGTCACCGAACCGCTGCGCAGGCATCGTCCGGTCGAGTTTCGGACCCACTTCGAGACGCCGATTCCGGACAGCATTCACACCGACCGGACGCGACTGACGCAGGCGATCATCAACCTGGTCAGCAACGCCCTGAAGTTCACCGAGCGTGGTCACGTACATGTACGGGTTCACGTCGATGGTGAAGCGGCGGAGCCCCGGCTCACCGTACGCGTCGAGGACACCGGAATCGGCATTCGCCCCGAGGACCGGGAAAGGATTTTTGAGACCTTCACGCAGGTCGAGCCCGTCTCGCGGAGCGCCTCGGCCGGGGCGGGGTTGGGTCTCCCCATTGCGCGATGGATCGCCGAGCGCCTCGGGGGAACGCTCGAAGTCGAGAGCGAGTATGGACGTGGGAGTCTGTTCACCCTTCGAACCACGACCGGTCCGCTGCAGGGGGTCGCCTGGTTACCCAGCGTCTCCGCCGAGACCGGGTCCGCGGGCGGCAGGCCACATCCGGGCGAGCGAAACGGTCGCCGCCGATTGCGCGGCCGTGTGCTTTTGGCCGAGGACGCCCGGGATACGAGGGAGTTGATTTCCTTTGCCTTGAGCCGCGCCGGAGTGGAGGTGACCACGGCGGAGGACGGTCGGCAAGCCGTGGAACGCGCAGCCCAGTCGGCGTTCGACCTGATCCTGCTCGACATCCGAATGCCTGAGCTGGACGGCCTGAGCGCCGCCGGGGAGATTCGCCGCCAAGGGTATCGCGCCGCCATGATCGCGCTTACCGCATCGACCTCCCACGGGGAACGTGGCCGCATCTTGGGGGCGGGTTTCGACGACATCTGGTCCAAGCCGATTGCCCTCGATCATCTCATCGAGCGCGTGGCGGCCTATCTGGATGCCGAGGACACCCCACCCGCCGACCGTTTGTCTCTGGCGGCAAGCGAGCGCCCGTCGTCGCCCGCGGGCGACGAACGGCTGGAAATGGCCATCGCTGAGTTTCGCCTATCGTTGCCCGATCGTGTTTCGCGGATCGAAGCGGCCATGACCGCCGGAGAACTCGCCCAAGCACGAGAATACCTTCATCAACTTGTCGGCTCGGGCGGAATTCACGGGTTTCCCGCGGTGTCGGATCAGGCGGCGCGCTTGCTGGCGCTGCTGAAGAATGGAGACAACGGCGAGCGGGCCATGTCCGTCTTCGGCGATCTGAAGATGCTGGTCGCGTCGGTCGCCCCGCCCTCGGTTCCGGCCAAGGATCAAGTCGGATCGGGCATCTAGGGCAACCCCGTCGGGACGCCGTCCGTGGGAGCCCCTCCGGCACTATGGGCACGACGCATTGGCCGGGATGGGCGTGCCGTTCCACACCGTCCAATTTTGCGTACCGTTGAGGACGTCCACCAAGAACACCGTGTCCGCGGGTGTCACCAGCGTGGACCGGTCGATGTCGCAACTGCGGTCGCTCCACGTCGGCAAGCAATTCCCCAAGAGACAGCACTCGATATGTTCGGTGATGTCGTCGGCGTCCGCCATGGCCCCGCCGTCCACGTTCGCGGGATGCGAGAAATACTCCACGGAGCTCCCGTCACCGAGGAACTCGATCGTCGTGACCTTTCCCATCGGGATTGCGTGGTCGAGCACCAGCTCGTACACGCCCGCGCCGTGGTAGGTTACGGCGTCAATGGTGTTGGGACCCAAGAGTGAATCCGCGCCCGTTTCGCACAACGAAAAACACTCCTCGGCGTCCGCGACGGGCGGCGACAAGACGATGACGATCGTTTCGCGGCGGCTGCCCGGAACGCCGGGCGACCCGATCCCTTGGCGGGGCAGGAAGTTGTTCCTCGCATGGGGTTGTCGTGCATCGACGGTGCCGTCGGGCGGCGCCGAGTCCGCGATGGTCGCCTTAGGACACGCCTCGCAGGCGTCGTTGATGCCGTTGCCGTCCAGGTCGCCGGCGCAGAGCGATCCCGGCCCCAACCACGTTCCGCCCAGTCCCAGGCACTGCGATTCGGCGGAAAGACCGCACACGCCGCTCGTCAGGCAGCAGGCGCTCTTGCAGACCCCCACATTGAGGGTGTAGTTGCCCACCCGCCCGTCGTAACCCGAGACGCGAATGAAGTAGCTCGTGCCTTCGGTGACATCCAGCGTCACACTGGAATTGTTCGGCGGATTGGTCGGGCAACTGTCATCATCGCAGGCCAGTTGGACTCCGTCACAGGCGTCGAAGACCGAGAGGGTGGTGTCGAACCCGCTGCCGCAAGTGCTGATGTTGACCCGCCCGGTGCAGTCCGCCGTCCAACAGTGCCACACGTCCAGCGAGTCGTTCTGACTGCACGAACTGACGTCCGTCCCGCTGGAGGCCGTGGTGCGACCGCTGTAGGAGCTGTTGGTCAGAACGCGGATGCAATCCGTACACTCGTCGTTGGTGGGCGGCGACACCGGGCAGAGAAACGCCGGACAGGTCTCGCCCAGAAACCACGTGCCGTTCTGCGTGACGCAGGCCTCCTCGGTCAACGTGCCAAAGCAGCCTCCATTCACGTTGCAGCAGGCCCCGGTCGGCGGAGCGATGATGTTGCAGCTCAGGTTCATCGTCCCCGTTCCTTGCAGACCCAGGTAACCGCCGACGCGGATCGTGTAGCACTCGCCTTCCACGACCTCGGCCGTCGCAAAAGACCGAAGCCCGCAGAAATCGTCGTTGCAGGCGATCGGGTCGACCTCGATCGGGCACTGCCGACACGCCGGATAGACCGCGAACTTGGTGTCATAGCCGCTGTCACACAGATCCACCGCCAGGTTGCCGCTGCACGTCGCGACGTACCGGAACCAGATGTCGGAGGCGATATCCGAGTAGAGGGCGAACTGGCACAGCGCGGGTTCTTCCGGTCCGTCGGTGCCCGCTCCGATGGTGCTGAAGTCCGTCGCCCCGTCGAAGACCTGGAGTTGCTCGCGACAATTATCGTTGGGCACGTCGATCGTCTTTTCGATCAGCAGAGTCAGCCGCACGCCGTTGTACCCCTGGCCTGCGCCCCCCGGAAGTGTAATGGTGGTGACACCGTTCCACGGGTTAAGAAAGAACGCCGAGGCCTCGAGCGGACCCAGCTCGACAAGCCCGTTGGTCAGGAACTCGATCGCCGCCGCCACCACAACGTCCGATTCGCCCCACGCCAACGCGTCGTCCAAGCCGATCGAGAAGCAAGCGTCCGTAAGCGGTACGCCGCCGGATATGAAACCCGCCGGAAACAAATCCGTGCCTGTCGGCGACGAGCTGCGGATGGAAAGGAGCCGCTGTCCGTTGGGCTCCGCGGAATCGAACTCGATGACCCGCGGGACGGTCCCCAGGAGGTCGGTGCGGATGGGTTCCTCGATACCGTCGAACTTTACGATGTCGTCAGGAGCGCCGGGGAGTCCAAAGTGGAAAATGTTGAAGCAGGTGATGCCCTGCGGGCCGCCCGCATCAAGGTCCGCGCCGACGCGGTGGTGAACGCTATAGTTCGTGCCGTCGGGAGCGGCCACGCCGCCCGCCGCGGGTGTCAGTACGTCTCCGAGCACGTGAAGCTGCGCGTCGTTCTCGCAACACGATGTTTGCAGGATGCGCCCGCCGGTGGCGTGGTCGGTTGCGTTGGGATGAGGTGTCTTGGAATCCTCCGCGGAGGTCATCCGGTCGGGCGGAAGGCGTGAGGCTACTTTGCCTACGCGACTTGCGGGACGCTCGCCCAGGGCGCTCGGCCCCGCGGACACTCCCAAAGCGAACACCGTCGCCAGGCAAGCGCCGAACCCCACCCCGACGCCCCAAACCCGATCTGTCTCTCGGCTTTGCATCTTCCCATCCCCTTCAGCCTTGGGCGACTTTGACGGGACCTCTGTCCGACGCCGTCCGTCCACTCGCCCAACGACGACCCCCAACCCCGCTCATCTGTCGGCGCGCACGCCAGCCCGATAAGCCGAGCCGTCGTTCGCCGCCTGTCATATATTACCAGCAGGTTGGCTGGATTCCACCCGATGCCCGACGGCGTGACGAATGGGCTCGCGGTTCGTAGCTCGACGCCGCGTTTCACGACCTGTTTCTGCCGTTTGTCGTTTGAGGCTGAAAGCCGTAGCATCTACGCCCGATATTCAACCAAGGGGCCGACAGCGACGGAAGCCCTAGCCGCATGGCGGCGATAACGGCGCGGAATCAGGGAGATTCAATGATCGGACCGATCCAAAAACACGGAATCCGTAAACCCGGGAAGCCGGGATGGTTCGCCTCGGTCTCCTGCCTTTTGCTTGCCGCCGGTTGTTCCGCACCCAGCCTGCTGATCACGCCGGTCAGCGGCCGCCGCACGCTGGTAGAGACCGAGCTTTCCCGCGATTCGTTCTTTGCCCGCGACAAGATCGCCTTGCTGGACGTGACCGGGGTCATCCAAAACGCGGAGTCGGGCGGCCTTTTCAGCGCGGGCGAGCACCCGGTCAGCTTGCTCTTGGAACAGCTCGACAAGGCCCGCCGCGACCCGCGGGTCAAAGCCGTCATCCTCCGCATCAACTCCCCCGGCGGAACCGTGGTGGCCAGCGAACTCATGCACGATGAGATCACCCATTTTCGCAAGAGCGGAAAACCCGTGATCGCGGTGATGATGGACGTAGCCGCCAGCGGCGGATACTACGTCGCCTGTGCATGTGACGAGATCGTGGCACAACCCTCTACGGTCACGGGCAGCATCGGGGTCATCATGCTCCTGGTGGACGTGACCGGCACGATGAACCTCATCGGCGTCAAGACCGACGCGATCACGTCCGGCGTACATAAAGACAGCGGCTCGCCGTTTCGGACGATGAGACCGGAGGAACGGCAACTTTTCGAGGGCGTGGTCGAGGACATGTACGAGCGGTTCGTGAGAGTCGTGGACGCCGGCCGCCCCTCGCTGGATGAGGCCAAGGTCCGAGCGCTCGCCGACGGGCGCATCTACACCGCCGGTCAGGCCCTCGAAACAGGCCTCATCGACCGCATCGCGTCACTACGTGACACCATCGAGGCAACAAAAAAGAGAATCGGCGCCGAAAACGTCCGCCTCGTCGCCTACCATCGCGCCCACGACTATCGACCCAACTACTACGCCCAGTCCCCCCCGCCGCCGGTGAACGTGAACCTGCTCAATCTCCAAGTGCCAAGCGCCTTTCCCCCTCCCCCGCGGTTCCTGTACCTGTGGCATCCGGGCTCTTGAGCTTCCCTTCCCCAGCCGGGGCCTCGCAGAGTGTGGGATAACGATGTTCCTCGTGGAACATGGATTGTTACAAACGAACCGGGCGCGCGCGGAGGGCCGACCCAGCGGGCGCAGCCAGCGCTCTCGCCGGTGGCCGAGCAGATTGCGGCCTCGAAGGCGGAGAAGTCGGGCGGAGGAAACTGCGGGGCGTTGGGCGGTTGCGGATCCTGCAACTCAACGGATCGCACGTGAATTGCCCGCAGGGCGCTCGTCGCCGACGGCAGAGAGAGGGAAAGGTACCGGTTTCTTGGGGTGTTGCCCCATTCGGGCTGAACCGAACCTCCGTCAACCCATACTCCGCAAATGCGCGCGCACGGTCCGAACTGGGCGATCTGAATGTTCGGGGGGAGCGGTTCGCCGGGTGCAAGGGCGTTGCCGCAGATATTACCGTCGAATGTCCCGGAAAACACAAGCGACCCTGCGCCAAAAATTTCCACGGATGCGCTCACGGTCGCATCCACGAAAGTCGCCTGCCCGGTGAAATGCGTGTCAGGTTCAAATTGCTCTTTTCCGAGTGTGACAATCCCACTTACAGTGCCACCATTGATGACACTGCCAGCGCCGCCGCCGCGCAGGAGTAGTTCCCCAACCGCACTCACGCCAACACCGTTCAAGTCGATGACGCCGGTCGCTGTTAACTCATTGTGGACCCTGATACTCGCGTCGTTGACTCCGCCGAGGAATTGCAGCGTTCCCGCCAACTGCCCGTCCCCTGGGCTGGAACCGAAGTCCATCTCGTGATCCGATCCACTCATGTCGCCGAAGCTCACGAACCCCGTCTGGGTTATTCCGCTGGGAAAAAACAGGGTGAAGCGCCCGTCTTGTATTTCGGACACCGTAAACGACCCGGACATCGGTTCGAATACGCGCATCCCGGAATCGCCCGTCGCGGTTTCGACGCTGACAGTGCCGGCGAGTCTGACGATCGTGGAGGATTGCGCGAGCTCATGGATGGTGATGTTCCCTGACGCCTCTCCACCAATAGTGAGGCCAATCACCTTGTGGAGCGTCATATCGGCGGTCACGTTGCCTGCTATGTGCAACTCAGCCTCCCCACCGTTCCCCGAGGCATCCGGCTGGACGACCACGTCCTCGAGCAAATCGCCCAGCATCCACGCGTTCGGAATGTTCGAATGGTTGCCGGAACTCGTCGGGACCAGAGTGATCGCTCTGACGGTTCGAGCGCCGGGGTGCGCGTTCCCGAGCTCGTCCAACGGGGTCGCGACGCTTACGCCGAAGTTCTGCGCCGCGGGGGAGGAAATCACCCCGATGTCCCCGAGACCGTCGGGGTTGTCCGGGTCGGTGGACCAAATACGCCACGTGAGGCTGCCCGTCTCCAATTGCACGTCCGGGAATTCTGGGCTTGCCGGGGCTTCGACCTTGACGAAATAGTCGATGTTCGCCGCAGGCGTGCCCGGTTCGTCCCAAGCCAGATGGATCGTGGGATCAGCGGCAAACCCGTCGACGCCGCCCAGCGCCATCGCGATGGCGACAGCGGTCAGGGGGATTTGGTTGAATCGGAAATATCGTGGCTTCATGTGCAACTCCGCGTCCGCAGGTTTCTGGAAGGGGATTGACATTGGTACTCGGGTAGTTGATAATGCTAGGGCTGTCAAGGGGGGAATCATGCTGACGCGATCGCTTTGGATCTTCTTTCTTCTGGGCTGCGCCACAAGTTTCGGTGGGATAATAGTTTATGAAGGAAATGCGCTGCCTGAAAGCGATGGGTGGGAACGACTGGGAACGTTCGATGCCGAGCGATCGCTTGAAGATGGATGGTTCTACCACGGCGTGTCCACGCCCGGACAGTTGGATGCATATCAGCGCTCATTAGGCGAATTCGGGGGTGCCGCGGAGTTCTTTGTTGAATGGCGTGTAGAGACGGATGCCGATCCGTCGCTTCTCGATTCTAACTTCACGCCCGTCGTGTTGGCGCTCGGAGGCACGAGCTTCGCGCATTACCACGTCACCCTGACCGACGGGCGCGCAGTTCTCAACAGAAGTAATTTTGTTCCGTCGGTTTATGTTTCAGTAGAGGTCGGTGAGCCGCACGTATATCGTATCGAATTGTTTGGCGACCAGTTCTTCAGGTGGCTGATAGATGGGACCGTTGTCGATTCCGGCGTTCCAGTTGCTGCATACCCGACCGCTGGATCAGAGATCGCGTGGGGTGTCCGGGACTTTGATCCTGGGCATACTGCGCGATGGGACTACATCCGCTACGGCGCGATCCCCGAACCTGCGACGGGCGTTCTGCTTCTCGCGGGTGCGTTTCTCCTGCGACGAGGCACCAGACGGTCGTGACTTCGGTGGTTTTCTCAATCCTCCCATTGTTCTTCGAAGGCGTCGTTACCTACGAAGGTGACACGCTTCCTGAAACCGTCGGCTGGACCCGGGAACCATTTGGCTTTCCCGAACGGGTTCTTGACGACGGCGAGCTGGTTCAAACTTTCGACGCGTTGGGGGACCGAGATGCGTATCGTCGATCTTTGGCCGATTTCTCGGGCGCGAGCGCATTCTTTGCGGAATGGCGGGTGCAATCGGATGCCCCTGGGTCGCTTCTCGATCTGAGCCAGATTCCGACCTCCTTCGTCCTGGGTGGAAGCGGCGCGGCGTTCTATCATGTCGTGATAACCGAGGATCGTGTCCAGTTCCTTCGGGATACTTTCATTCCTCTCATTTTCGCGGACATCGACCCGTCGATGCCGCACACCTACCGACTTGAACTACTGGGCGATTCTTCTTACAAATTCTTGATCGACGGGCAGCTCGTTGATCACGGCGTGCCGGAAGGCCCTTATCCCTACGAGGATGCCAGGATCGTCTGGGGTGCCCGCTTCTATGAGCCGAGTCAAACGGTTGAGTGGGATTACGTCCGCTACGGGGCGGTTCCGGAACCGGCGACAGGTGCGTTTCTCGTCGTCGCGCTCCTGGGCGTTGCAAGTCTGCGATTACGGCCTGCGCGGCGCGGGATGCCCCGCGCGGTGAAAGGACGGAGCCGGAGAGGAGCCGTTGCATGAGAGTTCTGCGGGGGTGGTTGCTCCTGCCCGGACTCCTGGTGGGAGCAGCCGTGTCGGTCCCGGCTCGGGCGGGCGTGGTGAACGGAGGGTTCGAGACCGGTGACCTGAGCGGTTGGGCTGCATTGCGAGGAGGGTTCAACGCGGTCGTGGAGCCCTACGTGTTCTTGTACGGCTATCCACCTGAGGGCCATTACGGCGTCGAGCTAAGATACCACTTCCCGTCAACGGATGTGGACGTTGAGGCGTTTCTCGATCTGGTTCCGGGAACCCTGGACATGGCCGGGTACGGGAATGCCACGAGCGGCAACGCCATAAAGCAGACTGTACAGGTTTCGGCGGGCGACGTCCTTTCGTTCCAGTACAACCTCCAGAGATTCGACGGGGCGGTCCCCAATGACCTCGCACTTGTTTCGATAGGCGATGATGTGCTGGTCTTCGCCTCAGGCGTCGATGCCCAAATTCCGATCCCCAATGTGCCTATCCTGATTGTGAGCGGATGGCACACCTATGAGCATGTGTTCGAAAACGACGGCGTCTTCACACTCGGTTTTGGCGTGGTCGACGTAGCGCCCGGGTCTTACTCATATTTGAACCTCGATGATATCAAGATTGTCCCGGAACCAGCAACCGGCGCGCTCCTCGTTGTTGGCGTCCTTTTCCTCTGCCGCCGGCGTCGAGGCGGAGTTCGTTGCCCACGATGTCGGGACCCCCGCCGATGAGTGGCGGATAGGGCGGCCCGACCTTGGCCGGGACGGGGTTGACCATGATCCTGGCCGTAGGCGGTTCCCCGGCCTGCGCCGCGCGCAGCGCAACCGCGGCCAGCAAAAGAGTCAACGCGACGCAAAGTCGCCCGGGCATGAACTCGCCCTCCGGTGAAGCGGGACACCCGCATTCTACCGGGAGTCAAGAAGAAACGTCAAGGTGAAAAAGCGACAAACCGCGGCGCAGCGGGGAAGGTCGTTCTCGGAAAGACCACTGGCAGCCGGCTGCCAGTGGCACACTTCCCACACCGGAGGTTTTGGAGCGCGAGGGCGCTAGTTCTGTGGCACCGTCGTCGTCGTCCCCGAAATGCTCAGGAACTCGCCGGCGGGCTCGATCTGGCAGATGGTGGCCGAACCGGTCTCCGTGAAGTAGGCGCGGCGCTCGCCGCCCTCGCTTCCGAAGCGCACTTGGAACGAGCCTCCGGAAAGAAGTACGCCGGCCACGTCCCACACGCCGGCTTGGTAGGATGTGTTGTCCGCGGCCCAGATGATGGTCTTCGCCGTGGAATCGAACTGCACGATCTCGCCGTCCACGTCCCGCACGTCGCTAGTTGAGAAACCCGTTTCCGTTTCCGTGAAGACGGCCAGGTTCGATGTCGAGCCGTTGTCGTTGCCGTTGTCGACAGTATTGTCGTTCGTATTATCGTCCGTGTTGTCGTTGGTATTGTCCGTCGTGTTGTCGTTCGCGTTGTCGTCCGAACCGTTTCCGCCGGGGTTAAAGAGCGACAGCGCCAGATTGCATCCCCACATTGCACAAGTGGAGGCAACGAGGAGCAGCAGCCACTTCGAACGTCCAATTCCACAATTCATCTTGTGTTCCCTTGTCTTCAGTTCACTTTCGGTCGTGCGATACCCGAATCCCCGTCTGTGCCCGCACGCTTCCGCCCGTCCGCCGCGAGGATAACCCGCCGTGCAAGTAACCGCAAGCCTGCGATTCCCGCAGCGAATCGGCCCCCCCGTAACTCGCAACCATCGTGAGACGCTACGCTATCGTCCCACAGCCGCGGCGGCTTTGCGGATGTTGTCGACGCTGACGATCACGCTGGAAACCGTTCCCGCCGGACCGTTGCTGCCATAGACATAGTTGATGTTCACCCCGGCCTCGGCCAGCTTCGAGGTGATCGCCTCCAACTGCCCCGGACGATGTTCGGCGTTGATCCGCAGCACCGGCTTCGTACACGGTCGGTAGCCCGCGCGTTTCAAGACCTTCTTCGCCTTCGCCGTGGGCGAGGCGATCATCCGCACCCAGCAACACTCCGCGTTGTCGGACACGGATATGGCGTCGATGTTCACATTGGCCCGCTTGAGCGTCCCGCAGAGCTTGGCCAGCGTACCCGGCTTGTTATCCAACCCCAGACAGAATTCCGTTGCTCGTGCCATATTCTCGATCTCCTGTTCGCCGCCGTCGGAATCGACTCCGCCGCGGTATTGCACCACTTCGAAGAACCGCCGTCAAGACGGTAGGGTACCCGGTGCGGCGTGCATCACGATCCGAACCCCGAGCGCAAGCGAGCGGGTCGAGCTCCCCGCGCCACGACCGCGCGCCAGTGCGGGCCCCGCGCTCGCCCGCCTCGCGCCACCCACGAGGGGTGGCGCTACGCCCGTTACGGCGAGCACCTGCCGCAACGATCACGACAGGACCCGGCACCACAGACCCCATTGGCCACGGGAGGAACCAAGCTGCCCAGACAGTGGTTGTTGTTGATGCACGGAAGCGTATCGTTCGTCCCACCAGCGCACGTCTTTACGCACGTCCCGTTGCCGCAGGGGGTGGGGTTGGCGCAGGGCGTCAGATCGCAGGTCACCGTCGAGGGGCAAACGCACGGCCCGCTGAACGAATACGCAAAGCCCTTGAAGTTGTCCACCACGACGACGATGTCAATGGCGTCGATGTCCGAGTTCAACCCGGGAAGGTTGGGTTGCACCTGAACGTCGGCCTTCTTGGGCGCTCCGGGCAGGCTCTTGAACTTGGCTACGATCTGGCTGACGTCGTTGGCGTCCGGCTGCTGCGTGGGCGAGGGCGGGTTGTACGGAGAGGCTACGTCGCCCGCCCGATGGGTGGCCATAGTGACAGATTGTGACACCGCCCCACAGCCCGCCTCGTTGCCCTTGCAGCTCGGACCGTAGACCTTCACGCCGTAGCTGGAACTGGGGGCGATCTCCGCTCCGGTGACGTGGATCAGGTTCTCGCTCGCCCAGTCGTGGTAGTAGGGCGTGCATTGCAGCCGCGCCCCGTTGAAGTCGCCGATGCCCGCGTTGTCCTGGGATTCCAGGGCCGTGATCGGCGGACCGACCCACCGGGCGCATCCGTTCGCCTCCCCGAGTGCGGTGCAAGTCCCGGCCTCGTAGGTCGAGAAATCCGGCGGCGGAAACTGCGGAGCGTTGGGCGGGATCGGATTCTGCAAATCGAGCATGGTGATCTGCAACGCTAAGGAGTTGCCCGACCCCGTCGCCGCCACCGGCGGCGGAACGCTAAAGGAAACATACCGCGTCCGGTTGCCCGCGGGATCCCGAACGATGTCGTTAGGCGACACGAATGGACACGGCTCCGGTACGACAACCGTGATGGCGATTGTCTGGTCGAACGGGAATCCCGGATCGTTAAAATCGACAATATCCACAAAAACGGCGATTAGCGTCGCCCCGTTGAGTGCAGCCGGGGAAGCCGTCAGCGAGATGATATTCCCATTGACTTCGATGCCCGAAGAGGCGCCGGGGCCGTATGAAAAGTAAGTGTTCGCCACGGACCCTCCGATGCCCCATTCGACCTCCGCGTCCGAGTAATCCGTAACGGTCGCAAACGGAGCTTCGAGATCGACCCAGACCCGGTAGTAAAGGGCGTCGATCCGCGAGTCGCCTTCGGCAAGAATCGGACCGCGTGTGTGAAACTCGAAGCGCAACGAACCCGAGTCGTCCAACTGCAAGACGTCCACACTCAGCGCGTCGATGTGCTCCGGCAAGCCCGAGTCTTGCGGATCACTAATCGTACCCAGCGTGAGCGCGCCGGGGGGGCACGATCCGATCCTGAAATTCGTGTCAGAAAGATCGAAGAAGATGTTGTCCGAACACTCTACCTTAACGCGAGCTGTCCTAGTGTCGATGTCGGGCAAGGTCACGCTTTCCGAACCGTCGTTGGTGGTGCCCGATAAAAGCGTTGTGGGGAACGTGTTCCCGCCGTCGGTGGAGAGCAGAATATCAACATTGCCGCAGCTAACCGGCGCTGCGTCCGTACCCGCCACGTTCCACGTGACGGTCTGCACGCCCTCCCAGCTGACGTTGCTATTGGGTGAGGTCACTGTAAAGGGTCCCGCGGAATTGGTCACCGTGACGCTCATGTTATCCCCGGCCACGCCGCCGCCACCGGAGCGATTATCGAGAGCCAGCACGCGGAAGTTCATGGTGCGATTGGCAGTCGGTAGCTTCTCGCCAACGGGAAGCGTGTTATTCACAAGATTGGAAAGTCGGGGAATGGTCCGGATGGGATTCGTGGTCGCGGGCCAGGAACGAAGGATCGGCGAGGAACCGTTGTCAGGCGCGGAAAGGGTTGTGGCCGGCCCGAGGTCGCGCTCTTCCCAAAGATAGGTAAGCGAGTCCCCGTCTCCGTCGCTGCCGACGGCAATGAGTTCAAATGGCGTGCCGGCAGGAATGGTATAGTCGAAGCCGGCGTCAACAGTCGGCGGAGTATTCCCGGTGGACGATGTGGCTGGACAAGTGCTGGCCATTCCCCCTGTTACGTTGGCGCGAATCACATCAAAACTATAAGAGTGATAGTACAAATCCCTCTCGTATTGAAGATTATCTGCATCACAGGCGCCCGCATACGACATGATGGTAGAACCGCTTCCCGGCTCGAAGGCCGCAAAGTCGTGGCGGTTGCCATTGCAGCTGCCGCTCACGCTATTGAACGTATGTTCCGAACCGAATTGGTGGCCCAATTCGTGGGCGACGAAATTGACGTATCCTGAATCATTAACATCCGAAAACTCAGTTCCGGAGACTCCCCAAGCCTTGTAAAACGGGTCGCATACCGAGAAGAGTGCGCCTAATCCGCCTGTTTGCGCCCCCCCGAGAACGTGACCAACATCATAGTTGGAATTGCCAATGACGGCGTCGAGGTTTGACTGATTCTCCGCAAGCATGGCGAAGGCATTGGAGTTGGTGTAAGGGTCCGTGGCTCCATTCGTATAGACCACCAGATCGTTGTTGGCCACCAACACCAGACGAACGGCCAATTCGGTTTCAAGAATTCCATTGATATGGTTGACCAGCGTCACGATGTCGCTCATGGCTTCGGCGACGGTGCCCCCATGAAACCCGGTGAATTCTCCGGTCGCGGCCATAGCCAGACGATAGGTAAGAAGTGTCTCTCCAACGGCCGCCGCAGCGACGGCAGCGGCGCGCCTTTCGGCCGGAACGTCTTTCACGAGACATTCATAGCGGACTGGCACGCGCTGGGCATCGCGTGTGTAGTAGCTCAGATACGTGTCACGACCGGCCGCGGTTAGTGGATTGATATAAATCGCTCCGTCCGGCGAGAGAATCTGTGCATGAAACCCACCGGGGGTCCAATCGAAGCGTACCGTCGCTGATGGATCATCCATTCCCTGCCCGTTAAAGGTGCGAAGTTCAGGAAACTTCGCGGCCAATTCAGGTTCCATGATGGGGGACTCGACGATTTGGAATTGCGCGAATGACCCGTCCGGCATCGGCAATGGCAGAACAACCGCTTCGCGCTGCGCGGCTTCCGTGAATTCCAGAGGCGTTTGCCCGATTATCCTTTCCAAGGAAACCCAATCAAGAAGGACGGTGTGATACCGTTCAGGCCGTCCTTGAGGTCCGGAAGCTACCACCAACTCCGGTAAGCCGGTTACGGTTTGCCACGGCCCGTCGGGTGATGTCGGCAATTCCCCTAGAGCGGGAGTTGTAGCCGCGAGATTCATTACCAGGGCGACACCGGAGAAAGAACCCAGATACGTAAAAGCCGTGCCGATGTCCGCGGCGCGAACCGGCGGCGACGTGGAAACAAACCAAACGATCAGCGCAAGGGTTGTCAAGTGAACTTTTCTGGGCGTGGACATACGATCTCTCCTCCAAAAGCTAAACGGACCCCAACCGACAAACTTCTCCATCAACCGCTCGACGAAGCGAGAAAAGAAAGACGAGCCGAGGAAACGCACCCCCGCGAACACGACGCCCCGCCCACAAGAGGCGGCGCGACACAGGCGGGTGCCCGTCGGCTTCCGGCCCGATCCCACTCCGACGCAATCCCGATAACCCGGCATTCTAACGAATGCCCATCGAGGACAAAAGGAAATAATGTCAAAAAGTACTGCTTTGGGCGGAATTCTTTAGGCGGTTTAGCGGATCGGCAGCCGGCAATGGCCCCCCGGCCCCGCGCTGGCGCTTGGGGTTCGGATCACGGCGTACATCGTCCGCAGCGGTCGATCCGAACCCCGAGCGAAGACAGTGTGTTGAACCGCTAGGACGGATCGTCAAGAAGCATCAGGTCGGACGGATCGATCTCCAATTCCGCGGATTGACCGAGGAAGGCCACCCCGACATAGACGCGCCACGGACCCTTGCGGCGGATGACCACCCCCTCCAATCCAGCCAGCGACCCGCGGACGACTCGGCAGCTCGCCCCTCGGCGAAGCTTCGGGTAGAGGTCCACCGGCTCTTCACTCTCCACCACGCGGTGAATCTGTCGCAGGTCCGACCGGAGCTGTTCTTGATCGGCAACCAGCAGGACGTTGGCAACCCGTCCTTGATGCGGAGTGTCAAGGATCGGCAATCCCCTTCGTCCCGTCTCCCTCAGCCTCCATCCCTTGTCCGATGCCAGCCGGTGATGTACTTTGCCTTGCGGTATTTGTACGTCCGCCAGGGGTGCTCGTTATGAACCGTCGCTCCTTTCTCGCCGATCGCGTCAAAACCATCGGCGTCTCCGGCATTCGACGCATTTTCGATCTCGGGGCGCAGCTTACGGACCCCATCGATCTCTCCATCGGTCAGCCCGACTTCCCCGTCCCGGACAACATCAAGCGAGCCATGATCCAGGCCATCCAGACGGATCACAACGGCTACACCCCGACGCGCGGACTGCCGCAATTGCGGCAACGGATCGCCCGGCAGCTCAAAGAGGAGTTCAATTGGGAGCCCGACTTGTTCATCACCTTGGGCGTCTCCGGCGGATTGCTGCTGGTCATGCAGGCGTGTCTCAACCCGGGTGATGAGGTTCTCATCGGCGACCCCTATTTCGTGTCCTATCCCCATCTCATCCGGTTGGCGGGCGGAGTTCCCGTGACCGTAAGTCTGTACGACGATTTTCAGTTGCACCCCGAGCGCTTCGCCGAAGCCGTGACACCGAAAACGAAAATGATCCTCCTCGCCTCGCCCAGCAATCCCACCGGCACGGTGTTCCGCCGCGACGACGTGCAGGCCATCGCCGAACTCGCCCGTCGGCACGATCTTCTTTTGGTGACAGATGAGATCTACAACCTTCTCAGCTACGACGGCCCGAGTCCCAGCGTGGTGAGCTTCGCTCCCGAACGGACGCTCCTCTTGCGCGGGTTTGGAAAGTCGTACGCGATGACCGGATTGCGGATGGGGTTCGCCGCCGGCCCGGGCGACGTCATCACCGAGATGGCCAAGCTCCATCAATTCATTTACGTCTGCGCACCGCAACCCGCCCAATTCGGGGCCCTCGAAGCGCTGGATACGGACATCTCCAACCGCGTGGCCGAGTATCGCGGGAAACGCGACTTGGTTTGTGACCTGCTGCGCGGAGTCGTAGAGTTCGTAAGACCGGCTGGCGGGTTCTACGTCTATCCGCAGGCCCCGCCGCGTTACAAGAACGCCACGGAGTTCGTGGCCGCGGCCATCGAACGCAAGCTGCTCATGATCCCCGGAGAGGCCTTCAGCAGCCGCGATACCCACTTCCGAATCAGCTACGCAGCGCCCAACGACAAGCTCCGCCGCGGATGCGAGATCATCAAGGAACTCGCCGCCCGCGAATAGCCGACCGATCCGAAAAAGCGCCCATGCCTGCGCAGCGCGTTACGGCGGTTGGAAGCTCGGATTACGACTCAGTTTGCGCCGCCGAAAAAGCTGCCCAAAAGGAGTTGCAGGATCAGGGGGAGAATGCTGCTCATCAGGGAACTCAGGATCGAGGCGAACATACGCGACCTCCTTGCAAGGGTGAAAGTTCGTGGGCCGCGGCGCCATCGCGGCGGCTCGTTTGCGCGTCGCCCTCGGGTCCGGTCGATCCGCGCCAATAGCGTTATCGACCCCCGCGGCGTTCGCGCATGAAAATACCCGCCGAAGCGGGTACATTCAGGAAAAAAATGCGGCAATCACCTACTCTCGCCTTGCGACTACCATCGGCCGTGCGGGCTTAACGACCGTGTTCGGAATGGAAACGGGTGTGGCCCCGCACGTATTGTCACCGCAACGGGAATGATACGCACCGCCCCGAACCTGTCAAGGGGTCAATTTCGGTGTTCCGTACCGATCATCGCTCAAGGCTTTTGTCCAGCGGCAGGTTGAAGCATCAACTGAAACTCCGTTTTGTTGGGGGGGGTGGGAAGTAAAAGAGCCTTGCCGTGGCCCTCGCGTTCGGCTATTATGGTCCCTGCGTTTGAGGGTCATCCTGCCGCATGTTCAACGGCGGCGGGTGAGGAGAGGGCGTCCGACGAAGGGGGAGGAGGCCATCTCATCGTTTCAATCGCCCACCGACAGGGGCGGTGTCGGTTCGGGCCAACGGGTAGGGTAAATAGAAAGATGCGGCGGTTCCCCAGCCTTGGCGGTGCGGACGCGCGGAGGCCGCGCCTCGGGTGCGACTGGCCGCTCGCGGCCAGTGTTTGTCTGAGCACTGGTGGACAAGCCACCAGTGGAACCCGACGCCCTGTTTGGCACGGGCTTCCAGCCCGTGAGCACGCGGGGACGGGGCGGCGTCCCGAAGGGACGCTGGAATGTAGCCACGGGTGGAGTGAGTCCGCCGCTGGCGGACGAACGGAACCCGTGGAGAGTTCGAGGGAAAGCGTCTCGCCCCGAAAGGGGCGAAGGAAGGCGGAAGAGGAAGTCTACGCGAATCCCATTCGATGGGGTCAGGCGTCGCCCCTCCTCCGCCCCGTTGGGGCGGTATCGTTTGGGTACGTCGCGATCCACGGGTTGCGTCCGCCGGTGGGCGGACTCCACCCGTGGCTACAACCCGCCGCCCCTTGCGGGGCGAAAGCCGTCGTGAGGAAGTTGCGGGTAAGAGTCAGGGCACAAGCCTGCGGCGCGGAGGTAAGGCCTGCTCCGCACGCGGAAACGGGTGTCTTTCAATGGCGTCGGGGCAATGCCCGACGTGATTGGCGTCGATTGTTTTCGGTTACTTCGTGGTGCCGAACTATCTTGAACAAACAGGAGAGGAGATTCCCCCATGAAACGTAATTTGTTGGTAGTGTCTTCGTTCGGAGTGGTTGTATGGGCCGCCTCACCCGCGCTTGCCGGAAGCGGTGCGTGCTGCGAGGCGCTTGCGGGAGGGCTTTTTATTCGTTGTGAAGTGAGACCTAGTTCTCTATGCGCCTCTGGTAGTGAGACTTACAACGGCGATGGAACGAGTTGCAGGACGGCAACCTGTCTTGGGTCGCCGCGCGGTGCGTGCTGCCATCCTACGGCCGGCCAAGGAGACGGCGCTTGCTATGTTGTTCAGGGCGGTCAAGCTGCCTGCAACGAGTTAGCTGGGGGTTATTCCTATCTTGGAGATGGAACGAGTTGCAACGAAACCTCCGACTTAACTTATGACGGGTGCCCGTCTTGTGGTGACAACCAGGTCAATCTGTTAAATGAACAGTGCGACGGGACCAACAGTTCCGCCTGTCCGGGTCCGTGCCGAGCGGACTGCACCTGCGCGCAAATCGCTGCGTGCTGCACGTCCACGGGGTGTACGGACCTGAACGAGGGGGGCCAATGTCCTGGGCTCTTAGTGGGTAATGCTTCGTGCAGTACTCCGGGGGTGTGCTGCGGCGACAACGTTCGTCAAGGCAGCGAGCAGTGCGACGGCACCTCCAGCACCGCCTGTCCGGGGCTGTGCCGGGCGGACTGCACCTGCCCGCCTCCACCAGGATGCACCCCCGACGGCGACCTGGACGGCATCCAGGATGGCGTGGACTCGTCGAATACCTACTCAAACGGGTACTCCGACTCGTCAACGACCCCGGATACGGTGGGCGCCTATACAAGTCGCGGCGATCAGGTCCTCTGCGCCTCCGACGCGCCTTCACCCTATGGGGTAAGAGTTAGGTCGCTGAGCGGCGGTTCGGCGGCGGCCGGCGCGAACATTCAATGCGTCGTAGCAGGAACTTCAACCGCGAACGTCGCGAGGTTGGGCGCGGGGGCGTGCGCCACCCTCACTTGTAGGCCCGGTCCTGTGGCCGAGGTGCTCAATTCCTGTCCGGCGAGCGCGGCCAATGTGGCAATGGCCGAGGATGAATACCCACCAGCCGTCGCGGCGGCGGGCGACGTCACGGTGGAGTTACTGGCCGACGGTGTGGTCATCGCCACGCTTACGCTGCCCGCAGGCGACTCGATCACCTACAACCCG
>CAZYEX010000012.1:0-65736 GCA_964646605.1 uncultured Phycisphaera sp.
TGATGGGATGCCAACAGCTCTGGATGCTCGAGGCCTGTCTCAACGAATCACAGGCGGATGAAACAATGGACCGTCAGAAAAAAGTAGGATAACCTGACCCGAGCCGCCGCCGACCTTCAACTATGGATGGGACATCCTCTCCGCCGAGCTTGGTACTTCCGTACCCATCCCAATTCAGACTCTTGGTCCAAATCCAGCACGGTCCCTCCCGAGTCGTTTGAAGCGCAATCAACTCCTGGTGCCATGCGATGATCCTGGCTGGAATTCCCTCTAGAGTGTTGATCGACGGCATGGTGGCCTTGATCCTCAGCGTCCTACCCGGAACCAGCCAGTTTACTGACAGCGCTTCCCGGGCGGACCTGGTTCCACGCGTTCTAGGGCTGGCGCGTTCGGGGTTTTGTGGGTTGGGCGCCTGGGGGCTGATCGGGACCGGCCGTCGCCTTGCGGATTTCGGCTAGGTCCAGCCCTTGAACCAATTCGAGCTGGCGGCGGTTGCTGTCGAATCGGTAGGCGATCATGCGGTCGGCGGCCGTGTCGATGAGGTAAACCAACTCCTCGTCGGCTTGATTGAGGCTTCCGACGGTCATGATGTAGGTCGAGCTGGAGGTGGTCATCCCGTCGGCGACGGCTCGGGGAAGGGAGGTTTGAACGATGACCATCCCGACGAACAAAATGGCCGCCGTCGTGGAAAGGACACCGATCGTAAAATCCTTGCGATCCATGACGTTCCCCTAGCTTCCGAAGTCCTTCTTCACGTCTCGTGCGTCGGCGCGAGTCAGTTGTTTGTTCTGCGGCAGCCCGGGGTAGAAAGCGTGGAGCTTGTGGGCTGTTTGATCGAGCAGGTATAGGACATCGTAGTTCTGCCCAGCCGGTTTGGCCGTTACGCAGAGATAGGCGCCGCCCTTTCCGGCCGTCTGAGCCTGAACCTGCGACATCGAGGTGCCCAACGAGGCCAGCGCCAACGCCAAACAGACGTTCAGCCCGACGAGCAATGCGACGACCGTCTGCTTGCCACGAGTCGGCGTACGCGGGGATGGAACGTTCATGGACAAACCTTTAGTTCAGATGTGACCTTTTGGGATTGAGAAAGCCGGAGATCCCGATCACGATCAGCAGACCGCCCGCGATCACCCACTGCAAAACGGCCCCCTCTGTTTCGGGCGGACGGGTCGGCGTTTGGGCCCAGGCGCCGCCAGCCAGCACATGGATCAGCCACGCCGCGGCCCCAGCGATCCGCGTCCTCGAGCCAAGGCGTCTTGCGAACATCACGGTCGATTATACCAAGGCCTCGGATAAAGTCGAGCCGACCGGAAAATCGTTTTCCGGCGGATCGACGATGGGGGTAATCATGGAGCGAAACGCTCGGGTGGGCACGCTGATCGTATCCCACTTAGGCGAGCGCGTCCGGGCCTTTTGGGCGTACTGCGACGCGGGGATGGCCACGAAAGCGTAGCTCTGACCGCGAAAGACGTGAACCTGACCCGTCGGCTCGCGTTGCGGGGCCCCCACCAGCCAGTACGCGAACACCAGCAATGCCGTGAACCCGTCTCCAAAAACCGTATTCCAGCGGGCCAAGCCCTCCAGGTCCTGCCGCGTGACCCAGTTCTCCCAGAATCGATTCCCGTTGCGGCCGGTATACGGGAACTGGCGGCCTTTGATGTCTACCAGCCATGCGTCGCCGGGCCGGGGATAGACCAGAAAATCGAAGGATTTCACTCGGCACCCGCCGAAAATGGCTTTCTTTTTCTCGTCAACGGGCACGTAGGGCCACCCCCGCGAGCGGACGTAGTCTTCGAAGGCAGCCTCGTAATGATTATGCCGTCGCGCCATCGCGTCGCCTTCCCTGGATCTCCGGCGTCACCGATCGGTGCGACAGATTACGGCGTGGGGAGCGTGCCGGCAAGGGTATGCCGCCGCCCGCCCACGTCTTCGATGACGAATTCGTAGGATGTCGTCCCGGTCGGGTTGAGTTCGTCCCCGTCGGGGCGGTACTGCATCTGGTATCGGCCTTGGCCGTCGGGGCCCGTGATGACAAAGCCGCGGCGCTGGTCCTGGGCGACGTGGACGGCGGCGAGACGCCCATCGACCTTGTGAATTCGCAGCACCCCGCTGGCGAAGTCCATCTCGTCGGCCCCGCGGGGGATCGAGAGCTCCACGGCGGCTTGGTAGACGGTCATGGAGATCGCGGCGGCGGCCACCCGTCGATCGGCCTGCCCGGCCTCCTCGTCCGCGGCCAACCAACGGGCCTGGACGCGGATGAAATCACGACGTCCGCGCTGCGCGTAGGCCGTAGCCCGTACGGCGACTCGCTCCCCCGGCTGGCACCGGTCGAAACGGTGCGAGAACCGAAAACGCCCCGCCTCATCGGGATCGAGTTCCAGGCGTTCGTCGCCGACCTGGACCGCACAGTAGTCCGCCGCTCCCGTCGCCGAACGGAATCGACCCCACGCATCCACCAACACGAAATCGAAGTCAACTTGCTCGCCGACATGGGCCATCTGCTTGGCCGCCGGCGACCATCGCTGTTGCGGCGGATGGGGACCGGTGTTGGTGGCCAACGAGCCCGACACGCACCCGCCGATCGTCGCGACCAACACGACGAGCACCACTGAAGCAACCCCCCTACCCATCTCGCGCATCCTTGCGCTCCTCGCTAGTGCTCCGTCAGCCGGTAGCCGCAAACCGCAGCTATCCCGTCGCTTTACGCCGGAGATGCGCTGACTTCCGTGTTGGTCCTGAAGTCCTCGTTGCGACATCTTGCAGGAGGCGAAGGGCCCGGTTGACCGAGGTACTGTCGGGGAATGTGCAGGCCAGATCGGGGTCCAGCAGGACCAGGTTGGTACCCGCCGCCGCCTGCCTGTGATACTTGCCCCGAACGCCGCCCTTCAGGCGGGACAGGTCATATTCGGGACGAAGATCGTTACCGCGTCGCTTCGCCGATTCCTTCCTCATACTGTCTCTGCTCCCGGCGGGTGGTCCGCCGCGCGCTGATGATTCGGATCCGACCTGCACGCCCGGCATGTGCCACGAAGAGCACGCGCTCTCTCGCGGAACAGCCGATCGTGATCTCACGATCCTCCTCTTCGCAGTGTCAGGATCGGGGAACGTCATCGCCAAAGGGTCGAGAAACACGGAGGCGGCCTCCTCGAATCGAACGCGATGCTTCTTGACGTTGGCCGCGGCCTTGACCCGATCCCACTCGTAGATCACGATGACAGACTACCGCAAACATCGGCCTTCGCCAAGAGACCGGTGCGCGACCGTGTCGGGGACGGGCGCCCAACCGCTAAAGCGGTGGGCCACCCGGCATCCAAAGGGTGGCCCGGGTCCTTTGGACCTGGGGGAGTCGATGATATACTGCGGGCTCGCCCTTCTTCTACATGCATCGATGCACGACGCCTTCTAGATGACCTGAGGGTATCTCTACGCCGATCCGCGGGCAAACCGGGGCCCACTCACAGCAACCTACCTCGTTGGGCGCCGCCTGTCAAGCCAAGCGGCTAGCTCCTTCCTGGGCTTGTCGGCACACGGATACCCACTTCAAACCCTCAACGCAACGTGGACGGAACGCCGGCCAGATTTCCTCTTGCCCGGTCTTGCCCTGCGGCGTGAGCCCTTCTCGCCGGACGGCTCGAGCTTGCGGCCGGTTTTTTGCAGGTAATATTCGTCGATTTGCTGGGGATGGGTGAAGAGGTGTTCATACTCGTACGTTCCGCCGCTGTAGTCGCATTCACCCGGTTCGTACTCGCGGCAGATCTCGGGGCGCGAGTCGTAGATGCCGCAGCGGTTGTCGGCGAGCAGGTTCTTGCAGCGGGTTTGGAACTGGACGTACCAATCGCCGTCCTCGACGAAGACGGAGATGCCCTGGTGCATGAGGTACCAGCGGATGTCGTCGTAGTCACGGGCCGTGCGCGGACGGTCCAGGGGCAACGCGATGTAGCGGCAGCAAGCGGCCGTGCAGTGTTCGCAGAGAATCGAAATCATGGAGCGACCCGTCCCACCGTCTTGTCACGACCCGACGCAGCCCCGATGATACAGACGCGGGTTGGGGTGAGTCAAACGTCGGAGGCGAGGATCGGCGACGGGGAGGCGCGGTTGTGCGGATCATTGCGGGCGCGTGGCGGTCGCGGAAGTTGGAGCGCCCCAAGTCCCTCGTCACCCGGCCCATGCCCGACCGCGTCAAGCAGGCCGTCTTCGACATGCTCGGCGTCCATTTCGATTGCCCGGGCGCGTTGCCCGGCATCCGCGTGGCGGACGTGTTCGCGGGCAGCGGTTCGCTGGGGTTGGAGGCGTTGTCGCGTGGGGCGGGCGAATGCTGGTTTTTCGAGCGCGAGCGCGAAGCCCTTGCGATCCTTGAAAAAAACATTGCCCTCGTCGCGGCGGAGGGGTCGGTGCGGGTCCTTCCCGGCGACGCCTGGCGAACGGCGGCTTCGTCGCACCGGCAGAAACCCTTTGAGCTGATCTTTCTGGACCCTCCCTACCGCGATGCCCTGGACACGACGGCGCAGGGCCGGGTGCCCGTTTTTCTGGGGAAGCTTGCGGAGGACTCGGGGGTTTCGTGCCTGGTTGTGCTGCATCACCCGGCCGCGGTGGAATTCTCGCCGCAGGCCGGCGATCGCTGGCGCGTTGTCGAACGCCGCACGTTCGGTTCCAATGGGGTGACGTTCATCGGCCTATGACTCCCCCACCGCGCAGCTTGGCCCACGCCGCCCTGGAGATCATCCGTCGTTTGCGCGACTCCGGCCACACCGCACTGCTCGCCGGCGGATGCGTGCGGGATATGTTGTTGGAGCGGACGGCGAAGGACTACGACGTAGCCACCGACGCTCGCCCGGAGCGCATTGCGACCATTTTCCCCGGCGCCAAACTGGTCGGTGCGAAGTTCGGGGTCATCCTGGTTCGCAAGTTCGGCCACGACGTGGAGGTCGCCACCTTCCGCGCCGACGGACCCTACACCGACGGACGACATCCCGATACCGTGGTGTTCGGGAATGAGTTGGACGACGCCCGACGGCGCGATTTCACCATCAACGGGCTTTTCTTCGACCCTCTCGACGACCGCGTCATCGACCACGTCGCAGGCCGGGCGGACCTCGACGCCAAACTTATCCGCGCCATCGGCGATCCGGGTCGTCGCTTCGGGGAGGACTATCTGCGTATGCTCCGCGCCGTGCGATTCGCCGCCCGCTTGGGTTTCGAGGTCGAACCGGCCACCGCGGACGCCATCCGCCGACACGCCGACCGTCTGCCAGGCATCAGTCCCGAACGCATCTGGATGGAGCTCGAGCAGATCCTCGTCGCCCCAACCCGGGCTTGCGGTTGGGAGATGCTCACAAGCTTCGGTCTCTGCGATTTTCTGATCCGCGGATGGCGGCCCTCGGGCGACGATCGAGCCCGCATCGCCCGCAGGCTCGAAGGGCTTCCGTCGCAGACCGTCTCGCCCTACCTCGCTTTGAGTGCCATGCTGGGGGGCGAATCTCCGCCACGGGCCGAGGAGCTGTGTCGCGAGCTTCGCCTTAGCAACCGGGAGACCGAAACCGTCGTCTGGATGCTGCGGGCCCTACCGCAGCTTGCGGACGAAGCGCACATGGAACTGGCCGACCTGAAAATCCTCATGGCTGGGCCTGTCTGGGCCGAATTGGTCGAACTCCTCGACGCCCATCAACTCGCCGCAGGCCAAGACCGCTCCCTGGGCGAGCGACTCCGCCGCCGCGCCGCGGACATCCCCCCCGCCGCCGCAGCCCCCCCACCGCTTCTTTCCGGCGACGATTTGAGTGCCATTGGCATGACACCCGGCCCGCGCTTCGGCGAGATTCTCAAGGCGGTTTACCGCGCGCAGCTTAACCAGCGGATCACGAGCAAAGATCAGGCACGGGAGCTTGCCAAACGGTTAATAAGAGAAGACTGAAGTGAGAAGTTAGAAGATAGAAGCAGATGCCTTCGTCCGCGGTCTTTTTTCCTACTTCTCACTTCTAACTTCGTCCCATCGCCCCGATGCGGTGTTCGAGGTCGTCGATGCGCGTGACGCGAAGTCCGAACTGTTCGCCGGATTTGACGGCTTGGCCGCGCCCGATGGCCTGGTTGCTTACGTAGAGGATCAGCTCCGCATCCACCGGGACGTCGAACTCGACGATGGCCCCCACGGTGATGTTGGCGATGGATTCCACGGTCATGTCTCGCTCCGCGAGCGTGGCCGTCACCGGCACGGAGAGACCCATAATCCGTTGAATCTCCCCGTCTCGCCCCGTGCGCTCGTTTCGCGCAGCGCCGCCCGCGGCTTTCCCTGAACCCACGGATCGACTTCCGACAACGGGCCGGGCCATGCGCCTCCCCAATCGCGGGTCAGTTGAGGACACGGACTCCCCCCACTTAGACCACGCAGGGAGTATCGACACTTGGCAAAGGGACCCTTGACAGCCGGTTGAAAAGGGGCGGCGGCGGGATCGGGGTTTCCTCGTCACCCACAAGGCGTGACGTTACATCGAAGACCCTAGTCCCAGCGGCGGATGAGCATGCAGGCGTTGTGACCGCCGAATCCGAAGGAATTGTTCATGGCAATCTTGATTTTCCGGTCCCGGGCGACGTTGGGGCAATAATCGAGGTCGCAGCCCTCGCCGGGATGATCCAGATTGATCGTCGGGGGCACCACCGAATTCTTGGCCGCCAGGATAGTGGCCACCAGCTCCACGGCGCCGCTGGCCCCGAGGGAATGGCCCACCGAGCTTTTTGTACTGCTTACCACCAGCTTCTTCGCCCAATCCCCGAAGACCTCTTTGATGGCCACGGTCTCGGCAAGGTCCCCCAGCGGCGTGCTCGTGCCGTGGGCGTTGATGTAATCCACCTGGTCGGGATTGACCTTCGCATCGCGCAGGCAGAGGGTCATGGCCAAGGACGCCCCGGCTCCGTCCACCGACGGCTGGGTGATGTGACCCGCGTCCGAGGATGCCCCGAACCCGATGACTTCCGCCAAAATCGGCGCCGCCCGGCGAAGGGCGTGTTCGAGCTCTTCCAGGACCACGGCGCCGCCGCCCTCGGCGAGGACGAATCCGTCGCGGTCCCGGTCGAAGGGGCGACTGGCCCGCGCGGGGTCGTCGTTTCGCGTACTCAGCGCCCTCATCGAGGAGAACGCCGCCACGGCCAACGGGGTGAGCGCTGCCTCCGAACCCCCGGTGAACGCCACGTCCGCGTCACCCCAACGGATGTGCTTGAACGCCTCCCCTATGGCGTGGGTCGCCGAAGCGCAAGCGCTGCTCACGGCCATGCTGTTGCCCTTGGCCCCGTAGGCAATGGAGATGTTCCCGCTGGCTGCGTTGACCATGAGCTTGGGGATGGTGAACGCTGAGACCTTCCCCGGACCCTTGGTGGTCAGCCTGGCGAACTGCTCCTCGAGCTCGTTCATCCCGCCGATGCCCGAACCGAAAATCACCGCGATCCGCGAGGGGTCCTCACGGGACGGATCCACGCCCGAGGCCTTCACCGCTTCGTCGCACGCCACCATGGCGAGCTGCGCGAAACGGTCCAGCCGTTTGATGAGTTTGCGGTCCAGATGTTCTTCAGGATCGAACCCGGGAATCTCGCCGCCGATGTGAACGTCGAACTGCGTGGTGTCGAAGAGTGATACGCGCGAGATGGCGCTGCGGCCTTCGATCAGGCCGTCCCAAAGACGGTCGACCGAAACCCCGAACGGCGTGACCGCCCCCATCCCGGTTACGACGACGCGTCGTCCCGCCACCCAGCCCCCCCTACGTCTTGACCGTGAGCTTGTTCTTGATGTAGTCGATGGCCTCGCCCACCGTTTTGAGCTTCTCCGCGTCCTCGTCGGGGATGGTGATGTCGAACTCGTCCTCCAACTCCATGACCAATTCGACGGTGTCCAGCGAGTCGGCGTTCAGGTCGTTGACAAACGAGGTGTTCCGGGTGATCTCGCCCTTGTCCACGCTCATCTGCTCGCTGACGATCTGGATGACTTTCGCTTCGATTTCAGCCGCACTTGGCACAGCATAATCCTCCGAATCCAGCCCTCACTTACCGCCTATCCACCTGTGTTGGTCCGCCATGCTAGTCGCACAGCCGCAAGCCCGCAACCAGCCCTTACGCCGCGGGTTTTCGCCCCGCTTGGACACCCGGGACCGACGCGAACCCCTACATATGCATCCCCCCGTCCACAAGCAACACCTGCCCCGTGACGTAGGATGCGGCGTCGCCGGCCAGGAAAGCGACCACCTCGGCGACTTCCTCGGCCTCCCCGAACCGCCCCAGGGGGATCAACTGCGTCGCCCCCTCCTTGAACTTGTCCGGGAGCACAGCGGTCATGTCCGTAGCGATGAACCCCGGTGCTACCACGTTACAAGTAATTTTGCGTTTTCCCAACTCCTTGGCCACCGTCTTGCTGAAGCCGATCAGCCCCGCCTTGCTCGCGGCGTAGTTGGCCTGCCCGGCGTTGCCCATCACGCCGGAGATGCTGCCGATGTTCACGATTCGACCGCAGCGCTGCCGGACCATGTGCCGACTGACCGCCCGCGTCAGCCAGAATACCGATCGAAGGTTGGTGGTGAGCACCTCGTCGAACTGCTCGTCGTCCATGTTCATGAGCAGTCCGTCACGGGTGATCCCCGCGTTGTTGACCAGAATGTCGATCCGCCCGTACTGCTGGGTGAGCGCTTCCACCAACGAGTCGATCGCCGCCTTGTCGCACACGTCGAGAACTCGGGGGTCGATCGTGCCCGCGTATTCGCGCTTCTGGGATTCGCCGCGCAGTTCTTCCAGAAGACCCGCGTTGCGGGCGCAGGCCGCCACCGTCGCGCCGCGCTTGGCTAACGCCAAACAGATGGCATGTCCGATGCCTCGACTGCCCCCCGTCACCAATGCGATCTTGCCGTTCATCGCACTCCACCCGCGCGCCCACTCACCGCTGTCTCCCCGCGAATCGCCTCTATCGTCCCGACATTGACGCAAGTCACCTCGCGGTTGATCTTGCGCATCAACCCGGTCAGCACTCGCCCGGGACCGATCTCCACGAAGTTCCGAACTCCGTCTGCGATCATCCGTTCGACGCAGCGCTGCCACAGGACCGGCTGGGTCACCTGTCGGCGCAGCGAATCCCGAATCGCGTCACTGCCGCCGTGGTACTCCCCATCGACGTTGGCGATCACGCGCATGTGCGGGGCCGCGAACGGTACCTTCTCCAGTACGGTTCTCAACCCCTCGGCCGCCGAGGCCATCAGCGGGGAATGAAACGCACCGGCCACCGCCAAGGGAATCGCCCGAAGACCAAGCTCTTCGGCGACCGCAGGAACTCGATCACACGCCGCCTTGCTCCCGGCAATAACAATTTGCCCCGGACAATTGAAGTTGGCAGGAGCGAGAACCTCGGTACCGCGAGCCCGTTCACACACCGCCCGGGCCTTTTCCTCATCAGCCCCAACCAAGGAGACCATTCCGCTGGGGTTGGCCCGCGCCGCCTCCTGCATCAACTCTCCACGGCGTCGAACGAGCCGTAGGCCGTCCTCGAAACTCATCGCCCCGGCGGCATAGAGGGCAGTGTACTCCCCCAGACTGAGACCACCGGCGTGGGTGATGCTCTCCCCTCCCCCACCGCCCGCACGCCAAGCCTCCCAGATCGCAACGCTGGTGGCGAAAATCGCGGGTTGTTGGATGTCCGTCTGTTCCAGTCGTTCGGCAGGTCCGGCGAAGCAAATCGCGGCGAGATCGAACCCCAGCGCGTCGTTCGCCCGATCGAACACTTCGCGTGCACGCGGGAACGTCTCCGCGATCTGCCGGCCCATGCCCACCGATTGCGCGCCTTGCCCGGGAAAGATGACGGCTGTGGCGTTCATGCGCGGGTACGGTCTCCTACAATCGAGCGACGATGCAACCCCACACCAATCCCGCCCCGACGGCGAGCATCAGGATCACGTCCCCGTCCTTGAGCGTCCCGTTGCGCCGTGCTTCGTCCAGCGCCATGGGGATCGACGCGGCGGAGGTGTTTCCGAAGCGGTTGATGTTCACGGCCATCTTCTCTACGGGCAGCCCCATTCGTTCGCGTACCGACTCGATGATTCGCAAGTTCGATTGATGCGGGATCACCAATTTCAAGTCATTCGCGGTCAACTCCGTCGCGGCAAGGGCCCGGTCGATGAGGTCCTGCATTTTCACGACCGCGAACTTGTAGACCTCCCGCCCCTTCATTCGCATGTAGTGCAGCCGCTCGGCCACCGTGGTCGCGGTCGCCCCCAACTGTGACCCTCCCGCGGGGACCCAAATCTGCTTGGTCCGCGTTCCGTCGCAACCCAACTCGCAATGCATAATCTGCTGCTGGGGATTGTTCGCTTTGCTGATCACCGCGGCCCCCGCTCCGTCGCCCATCAGGATGCACGTGGTCCGATCCTCGGGGTCCACATAGCGCGTCAAGGTCTCGGCTCCGACGACAAGCACATGGCGATAGAGGCCCGTCTGAATCAACCCTGACCCCGTGACCGTGGCGTAGATGAACCCCGCGCAGGCCCCGGCCACGTCGAACGCGGCGATTTCCTTCCCGCCCAGGGCCCCCTGAATCAGGCTCGCCGTCGCCGGGAAGGGGTAGTCGCCCGTCGCGGTGGCGCAGACGATGGCGTCGATATCGTCGATGGTCAGCCCCGCGTCCTGCACCGCGCGTCGGCAAGCTTCCGTCGCCATCGTGGAGGTCGACTCGTGGGCTGCCGCCCGTCGGCGTTCGCGGATTCCGGTGCGGGTGACGATCCACTCGTCGTTCGTCTCGAGGTAGTCGACGAAATGCTGATTGGGCACGACTTGCTCGGGCACATACGCACCCGTGCCTGAGAATCGGATCGGCAACCCCGGCTTCATACCCATGAATCCCAAACGACGGAATCAACCGAGCCGAGCGACGATCGCCCCGGCTAGTTGCTGCTCGACGAAGCGACGGGCCGCCTTCACCGCGTTGCGAACCGCGAACTCGTTGCTCCGCCCGTGGCAGATGATGCACACGCCGTTCACGCCCAACAGCGGCGCGCCTCCGTATCTGCTGTAGTCGTGACGGCTCCACACTCGATCCAGGGCCCCGGTGAACTTCGCCCGAAGCTCCGGGGCCTCGTCGTCAAACTCGCGTGCAATCGTGCGAAAGAGGCCCTCCGCCAGCCCTTCGACGAATTTCAAGATGATGTTGCCCACGAACCCGTCGCAGACGGCCACGTCGCACTTGTTCTCGAAAAGGTCCTTCCCTTCGGCGTTGCCTACGAAGTTGATCCGCGTATCGGCGCGAAGCAGTTCGTGGGTTTGCTTGACCAGCCCGGTGCCCTTGTTGCTCTCCTCGCCGATGGACATCACCGCCACCCGCGGATTGCGGATGCCCAGCACGAGCTCGGCATAGAGCGTGGCCATGATCGCATATTCGTAGAGGTGCCGCGGTTTGGCCTGGATATTCGCCCCCACGTCACACAGCACGAAGGGTCCGTGAAAGGACGGGATGGTCACGGCGATGCCCGGACGACTCACGCACGGCAAAGGCTTGAGCTTGAGCTGACACGCCGCAGCACAGGCCCCGGTATTCCCGGCGCTGAGCACCGCGTCGGCCTCGCCTGCGGCCGCCAGCTCCGCCATGCGGATCAGCGAGGAGTCCTTCTTGCTCTTGATCGCCTCCACGGGCGATTCATCCATGCCCACCACCTGCGAGGCGTGGACCACGCGAATGCGTGACGCGGTGCCGTTGATTTTCACCGCCCCAAGCTCAGCGTGAATCCGCCCCTCGTCGCCGACCAGCAGCAACTCGAGGTCGGGCTCATCGGCAAGGGCCTGGACCGCCCCGCGCACGATGGCACCCGGGGCGTGATCCCCGCCCATCGCGTCAACGGCCACGCGGATCGACATTACCCTTCCTTTTCGCCGACCGGCAGCATCACCTTGGCGCTGACGTACCCACAAATCCCGCAGGCGGAATGCGGCCGCTTCGTCTTCCCGCATTTTGGACACGGGCTGAGGTTCACCGGATGCAACGCATGATGCGCCCGCCGCGTTCGCGTCCGAGTCTTCGACATCTTTTTTACTGGTAACATAATTATTCCATTCTGGCGAGAATAGATGCCACGCGAGGTTCCACCCTGGCTACCGAAACGCCGTGCTCGGTCCACTCGAACGCGCCCGCACCTTCACGCCCGCGCGGGCTCCACGCTAGACTATGAGCGGGGGTGTGTCAAGGTTGGGCTCGGCGGCTGGGATCAACGGGTCAACGCCCCCGCCGTTTGCGACCGTTTCCCCGCGCGCGGTCGTCGACATCGCTGAACTGCACGATGTGAAGCAGGGCAATGGTGCGCCAGCGGGCGGCGATCCGGCGACCCTCCTCGTCGCGAGTAAACCGGCTAGGGAGGACGGCGCTGCTCTTCCCTACGATCACCATGCCGGCTTGCGGGACGTCCAGAACGCTGCCGTCCGAGAGGTGGATTCGGAATGGGCGAAAAGGCTCGTCCGCAAGTCGATTGAGAAGGTCTTCCGCTCTCATGGCTCACCCTGCGTTGCTCGCCGATGGTACCGAATCCGGAATCCTCTCGCAAACGCCGGTAAGCGTTATGGGTCGAACGTTCCGGCGGACGGGCATTGCCCAGCCAGCGTACATTCCGGGCAGTTCGGTTTGCGTGCCTGACAGACCCGGCGTCCGTGCCAGATGAGGGCGTGGCTGAGGAAGGTCCATTCGGGCTGCGGGAAGAGCTGCATCAGGTCGAGTTCGATCTTGACGGCGTCCTTAGAATCTTTGGATGACCAGGTGAGTCCGAGGCGCGTGGCCAGACGACCGACGTGGGTATCCACCACCACGCCTTCGTTTTTGCCGAACGCCGTGCCCAGCACCACGTTGGCCGTCTTTCGCGCCACGCCGGGCAGAGTCACGAGCTTCTCCATCGTGTCCGGTACTTTTCCCCCGAACTCCTCCACGATCTTGCGGCACGCACCCTGGATGCTCTTGGTTTTCTGGCGGAAGAAGCCCGTGGAATGAACGATCTTCTCGATCGCTTCGCTGGGCGCTTCGGCGATGGCCTTGGCCGTCGGATACGCGGCGAAGAGAACCGGCGTAACCTTGTTGACCGTTTCGTCGGTCGATTGCGCGGAGAGGATCGTGGCGATCAGGAGTTGCAGCGGCTCTTCGTGGCGAAGCGCGCAGTCGGCCTGGGGATAGAGCTTCTTCAAGCCCGCAAGGACCTTCCGGGCACGTTTCCTTCGGTCGTCTGTAGGCTCGTTAGTACGGGTTGCACCCTTGGCGGACATGAAAGACTCCAGCGGCACGAAGTACCATTGACGAATTACCAATTACCGCCCAGCCCCCGTCGCGTCAAACTCCTGTCACGGGTCATTGGTAATTGGTAACTGGTCATTTCCCAGTTTCGACCCACCGCACAAACCCGTCCTCAAACACGTCTTTCTTCCAGATGGGCACGTCCTGTTTGAGCGTGTCGATGATCCACCGGCATGCGTCGAACGCTTCGCCGCGATGCGGGCAGGCCACGGCGATCATCACCGACGCCCCACCCGGCGGCACGGAGCCCAGGCGGTGGACAAGGGCGACCTTCCCCGCGCCGAACCGCGACGTGGCCTCGTCGGCCAGCCGTTCGAGTTGCTTGCGGGCCATGGACTCATGGGCCTCATAATCCAGCCGAACCAATGGCCCGTGATCGCCGTCCAGCTCCGCCCGCGTTACCCCCTCGAACGTGACGATGCCGCCGAGTTCCGGATCGCCGGTCACAAAAGCCCGTACCCGTTCGACGGGAATCGCGGCATGCACGAGCTCGACCCAGACCGTCGCCATCGTTCAACCGCCCGACACCGGGGGGATCACCGACACGACGTCGCCACTTCTCAGTAACCGTGCGTCGTCGACAAATTCGTCGTGGATCGCCAAGCGCGCCGTCTTCAAGCCTTGACCAACGGTTGGATCCTTGGCGGCCATCGCGGTCCGAAGGTCCGCCACGCGCCCACCGTCAAGCAATTCTACAACCGCGGACTCGGTCTTCGCCCAATCCCGCGCCGGTCCCCAGAATTCAACGGTCACCCGGATCATGATCAGAGCCGCGGGAGGACTGCCTAGCGCAAGAACGCCTTCCCCAGCAAGCGCCGAATCATGGCCAACTGCCCCGCGTGAAACGCCTCATGCCGATTGCAGTGCGTCACGACGCCGAGTTTGTCGCGATAATGCGGATGGGCCGACTTCCCGTCCGCGGCGTAGGCCGGCTCGGCGAGCAGGGCCTCGCTCATCCCGCGTACGGCCTCCAGCGTCTTCACATGCACGTCGGCCATGACCTCGAGTACGTGCTCGACGCGCGGATAGTCGTGCTCCTTCGCCGACTTCACCGGCCCGCCGATCGGGAAGTGCTTGACGAAACTGTCGTCGAGGATGGTGCGGCCCAGACAGCGCCCGAAGATGAGCGTTTGCTGCGAAACGGCCAGGTGCCCGCACAACCAAAGCGGATGCGCCAACCCCGTCCCGGGTTGAAACACCCAGTCGTCGCCCCTCAAATCTGCGAACAGCTTGAGCGTCCATTCACGAGTGCCGTCGAGCTGGTCGGAAAGTACGTCTGTCCTTCTCATCGCGTGCAACCCCATACCTCAAGCAGCCAGCCCCTCGACTCTGCGCGTTCCCGGATCCCGGCCGAGTCACCGATGGCGAACCAATCGCCGCAGACTACCTCGGTTACGATTCCGTCGCCACAGTTGAACGGAACGGGACAGTAAGTGATTCCGAGGCAATTACAATCGATGCCGTCGGAACGAAACTCCCACGCAAGAAACTCCCCGTTCTGGGCGTCGAAGTAGTGGATTTGTTCGTGCATTCCGTCCGAGATATGGACGAAGAGCGTCCCTTCGTCACACTGACCCGCGATGGTCCAGTTCGCATAGTAGGCTGCGTCGCATCGCGGGAAGTCATCTGACCCTTGCAGCAAGGCATCGTAATCCGGAAGTTGGTCGGGGGGACAGAATTCGTGATCCGCCAAGCACAACGCTGGGCCGTCCTCGTTCTCACACTGTCCGGTCGCCGGGTTGCAGGAGTATCCCTCGTCGCAACCTCTGGATCGATGGACGCACCCGCAGTCACCGCATCGATTCAGGGTGCAGGGGTCGGAATCGTCGCAGTCGAGTTCCGTTTGGCATGGCGAGAGGCATGAGTTCGTCAACTCATCACAGGGGTCGCAATTTTCGATGGCGGGACCACAAGGTGCATCGCCGCGAAAACAGCCGCAGTTCTCGCACGTCTCGACCCCGTTGCAGAACAGCCCGTCGTCGCAGTCGTGGTCAGAATCGCAACCGCCGACGGTGCAGACATCACCGCTTTCGTCGCAGTCCGGGGGGCAAGCGAGAGTTCCGCTGCAAGGCGGCATCCCGGCGAGGCATGAGCATCCGTCGCACGTCTCCAACCCGTTACAGAAGAGTCCATCGTCGCAGTCCGCGTCGTCCGCGCAGATCGGCACGCACGCATCGCTGTCTTCGTTGCAGGGTTCGCAATCGCCGACCGGCGGACATGGTGGTGTCCCTGACATACAGAAAATGACGAGGCACGATTCGGCGCCGTTGCAGAACAAACCGTCATCACAATCCGCGTCGCGGCCGCACCAGTCGGCGATGCCCAAGGGGACGTTACACCCCGCGGCAGTGACCACGAGAAGCGCCAGCAATGGATGACCGGCGCGGTTCCTGATTCGCGGGCGCCAGGTTTCGGACAGGCTCGACATTGTTGCGTGCTCCGAGGTTCTCCCAACGTAGCGCCACACCCTGCGGGCGGGGAACCCAAGCGTCAACCGCCGCGTTCGAGCCAGCCATCGATGCTCAGTCCGTCAACCTCGGAAAAGTGTCGCCAATTGCGGGTGATCAGCGTCGCGCCGCGGGACATCGCCGCCGCCGCGATGAGCATGTCCACATCACCGATCGGCCTACCCTTCCTGCGGAGCAAGAACCGGATGCGACCGTATGTCTCGGCGGCGGTAGCATCGAATGGGATGACCGACATGGTCGTCAGAAACTCGTCGAGTTTCGACTTGGCAAGCAACGGGTCAACGGAGGTATGGACGCCGTATCGAAGTTCCGCCACGACAAGACTGCTCAACTCGACGGCGGGCAGGGCCTGAGCCAACCGTTCCGTCACGAAAGGATCGCCTCTCAAATGCGCGACGGCGATGTTGGTGTCAAGATGGAGCATCGAAGTTTACATATCGCGGTGCGATCGTGAGGCGGGCCTGCGACAACTCATCAAAGATGAACTCCAGGTTGGGGTCGAACTTCCACGCCCCACCGGTTGCCAGGATCCGTCGCCGTCGTTCTTCCAGCGAGAGTTCATGCTGGTCGATTTGCACCTCGACGATCGAACCCGACGGCAGACCTGGGTCTTGTTGAAGATCGATACGGCGTCCTTCCACTTTCCCCGTGAGGTTCAAGAACATCGCAGCACTCCCTTTTGATCCATCCCCCATCCCGCTAGGCCCACACCCCATACTAACTGGAACCCGACCGGTGGTCGAGTGCCGACCTCTCATTCCACCGTCAAGGTCGGCGCCGTTTCACGGAGTTGGCCGCGGATGCTGATTTGACCGGCCGTGTTTTGGACCACCCGCTGGATGGCCTGGGTCACATAATCCGGCGTGTCGGTGAAGAGTTTCTCGGGACATCCGGCGTCGCCGTGGATGCGGATTTTCGCGTTGAGCGGGATTTCGCCCAGGAACGGGACGCCCAGCTCCTTGGCCGCCGCGGCCGCCCCGCCGTGATCGAACAGTTCGTCGCGATGCCCGCACTTGGGACAGAGATAATAGCTCATGTTCTCGATGATGCCAAGGCATGGCACGTTAAGCTGCTCATACATCCGCACCGCCCGCCGTGCGTCCATCAAGGCCACGTCCTGCGGCGTGCAGATGACCACCGACCCGGTCATGGGAACCTGCTGGGCGAGTGTCAACGGCACGTCACCGGTGCCCGGCGGCAGGTCCACGATCAAATAATCCAAATCCCCCCAGGCCACTTGTTCGAGGAACTGCCGCACCACCCCGTGGGCCATCGGACCGCGCCAGATCAGGGGTTTGTCCCGATCGACCATGAACCCGATGCTCATGATCTTCACCCCGCCCGCGGTGGGCGGCACGATCATGTTGCCGTCGACGGCCGGCTTCGCCCCTTCGATCCCCACCAGGGTTGGAATGCTGGGACCGTAGACATCCGAATCCATGAGGCCCACCGACGCCCCTTCGCGCTGCAACCCGAAGGCCAGCATCACCGCGGCCGTGCTCTTCCCCACCCCCCCCTTCCCCGCCCCTACCGCCACGACGTTCTTCACCCCCGGAAGCACCGTCGCCGCCGCCCGGCTGGATCGAACCTGGGCGCTCCATTGCAACTCCACCTGTCCCACGCCCGAAATACGCCGCACGGCCGACTCGACATCGCGCTGAATCTGCTCCTTCATGGGACAGGCCGGTGTGGTCAACTCGACATGAACGCGGACATGGCCGCCGTCGATGGCCACTTCCTTGACCATCCCCAGGGTCACGATATCCTTGTGAAGCTCCGGGTCCATCACGCCCCGAAGCTGGTCCAACACCTGGTCCCGCGATATCGCCACCCGGTCCTCCCGTCTCCCGATCCGTCGCGCCCCGCCTTTTCCTCGCAGCCTCCAGGGTCACGCGGCGGGTCTTCCTTTTGATCCTAACCCGGCCGAAACGACCGGTCGAATCGCACGCCGTTGCCCGGTGCTCTTCGCAGCGCGCGAGCGGCGCGGTAACACTCCGCTATGCCGTCGCGATCCGGACCCGACCCTCAGCTCCCGCTCCGTTGGCGAGTGGCGGCCTTTTCGCTGGTCTTCTTGGCCATCGCGCTGGCCGGCGCCGGGATGTGGGTCGTTCAGCACCGCATGAACTCCCTGAGCGAAAGCGTGTTGGAACAGGCGGCCATGTGGGCCTATCGCGCCGCCGCCGAGGCGCCCCCGTCCTTCGATCAACCGCGAATCCCCGCCTTTCAACGAACCGACGACTTTCTCGAAGAGCACAACCGTACTCTCCTGGCCTACACCCTCCTCTACGTCGGACTGACCTTCGCGGCGCTGGCTGCCCTGGTGCTGGCCATGTGGATCCTTCTGCGCCTTGTTCGCCGCGAGATGGCCCTCGCCGAGCTCAAAGCCAACTTCGTCGCCGACGTTTCGCACGAGCTCAAGACCCCCCTGGCCCTCATCCGGCTCTATGCCGAGACCTTGCAATCGGGTCGAGTTCCCTCCGACGAAAAGCGCGGCGACTACCTCAACATCATCCTTCGCGAAAGCACCCGCCTCACCAACCTCATCAACAACATCCTCGACTTCGCCCGCATCGACGCAGGCCGAAAGGAATACCAACTCCAGCCTACCAACGTCGTGGAAGTCATCCGCCAAACCTACGACTCGTACCGCCCGCAGCTCGACCACATGGGTTTCACCCACCGCCTGACCGTCGATGAACCGCTTCCCCGTGTGGACGCCGACGCCGACGCCATCGCCCAGATTCTCATCAACCTGGTCAACAACGCGGTGAAGTATTCCGACGAGGAGAAGTACCTGGCCATCGAACTAACCCCCGACACCCGCCGCGACCGCCGGGGCGTGCTGATTTCCGTCCACGACCGCGGCATCGGCATCCTCCCCGAGGACCGCGCCCGCCTGACGGAGGGCTTTTTCCGGGCCTCCGACCCCCGCGTCCGAGAACAAAGCGGCACCGGCCTGGGGCTGGCCCTCGTTCGACACATCGTGGACGCCCACCAAGGCTCCCTCGACATCGAATCTCGACTAGTCAAAGGCACGACCTTTCGGGTATTCTTACCGGCGTCCGTCGAGAGCGAAGCTTCGGCGGAGATTTAGGAGAATTGTCGATGCCGCGAATTCTGATTGCCGACGACGAAGCCGATATGGCCGCCGGACTGCGGGACAACCTGCAGTTCGAAGGCTACGAAGTCCTCATCGCCAGTGACGGCGAAACCGCCCTGAAGCTGGCCATCGAACAGAATCCCGATATCGTCCTCCTGGACATCATGATGCCCAAGTTGGACGGGTTGGAGGTGTGCAAGCGGATTCGACAGGCGGGGTTCATGATCCCCGTCCTCATGCTCACCGCCAAAAGTCAGGAGATTGACATCGTCCGCGGGCTGGAGATGGGCGCCGACGATTACGTCACCAAGCCTTTCAGCGTCCGCGAACTGCTCGCCCGCATTAAAGCCGCTCTCCGCCGGACCCCTGCCGGCAAGGGTCTTTCGCGTGTCATGCGTATCGGCGACGCCACCGTCGATCTCGTCAAGGGCAACGTCGATCGCCCCGGACAGACTCATCACCTGGGTCACTTCGAACTGGAAATCCTGAAGATGCTCATCGAGAACGCCGAGAAGCCGGTCGAACGAAACAAGCTCCTCGACGTGATCTGGGGCCTGGAGGGCTTCCCTTTCACCCGCACCGTGGACAACCACATCGTCAGCCTTCGCCGCAAGATCGAACCCGACCCCAAACACCCGCGGCATATCGTCACCGTACACAGCATCGGGTACCGCTTCGTGCCGTAGAAAAGAAGTTCGAAGTACGAAGTTCGAAGTTCGAACACGGCGTCGGGGGTGTCGGAGGGTGGCCCACCTCGTTTGGGGGTGGGGGAAGCGATAATCGTGGGCATGACGCTGGGCGCAAATCATCGAGTGCGCCAGGTCCAAAGGACCTGGGCCACCCGCCACGAGGTTCAAAGTACGAAGTTCGAAATTCAAAGACGCCGTCGGGGTTCTCTCATGCACACCATGTCCGTTTTCGAACTTTGAACTTCGCACTTCGAACTTCGTTCGGCAAACCCCGCCCGGTGCTCTTTTCCCGTTCCGTTTCCGCTTTGTAACCCTGACAACCTCTTACAGCTTTTCCGCGATCCACCGCAATACTTTGTGCGTCTAACATAATACGAGAAATGTCGGACGCCTTTCGGGAGATGTTCGGGACCCGCGGGCGTCCAAAGGCCGGAGAAAGTTAACCCGCGCGATCCGACGGAGAGTCGGGACGTGAACTGATTTGGCTCGTCTCCTCCACTGACGACCCACGCCGGCGTGACGCACCGGCGAACGCGATGCGGGTCGGGCGGTTCACCGCCGCCCGACCCGTATCTCCCCTACCCTCCCCAGCCTCCCCAAGGCCGACTTGCGACCGTCAGGCCCTCATGCGACAATGCTCCCGGTTCGGGGGTGTTCCAAGGAAGGTCGCGTCATGCCCAACGTACAGTCGATTCTGGAGCGGAAGGGAAGCGAAGTGGCAAGCATCGCTCGCACGGCCACCGTCCTCCAAGCGGCGACGCTGATGAACCAAAAGCGCATCGGGGCCCTGGTGGTCACCGACGGGGATCGGGCCGTGGGCATTTTTACGGAACGCGACATCCTCAACCGCATCGTCGCCGCCGGCAAAGAGCCCAAGACCACTCCGGTCGGCGAGGTGATGACCGCGCCCATGGCCTGTTGTCGGAGGGACACCCGTCTGTCGGAATGCCGTACGGTCATGACGCAGAAGCGAATCCGCCACCTTCCCGTCGTCGAAGAGGGCAAACTCTTCGGGATGGTCTCCATCGGCGACCTCCTCGCCGGCGAAGTCGCCGACCAGCAGGCGACGATCGAGTACCTCAACGAATACTTGTACGGCAGACGGTGAAACGGAATGGTGAATGGTGAATGCGGAATTAGGAAGAAGGGCCCCGGCGCAATCGCCTTCATTCACCATTCCGCATTCCGCATTCGACATTCAGGGACCGCGTGCGCCTGATGTTGATCGGCGTCCTCTCCGACACCCACGATCGCCTGCCGACGATCGGCCAGGCGCTGAAGCTCTTCGCACGCCAGAAAGTCGAAGCCCTTATTCATCCCGGCGACTTCGTGGCCCCGTTCGCCGTCCTCCCCCTGCTCGACTTTGACGGACCGATTCACGCCACGTACGGCAACAACGACGGGGAGCGCACCGGCCTCAAAAAGCTCATGCCCCAACTCGTCGACGGTCCGCTGCACCTCGAGCTGGACGGACGGCGGATTCTCGTGCATCATTTCGTCGATGGGTGCGATCCGGCGGACATCGAGCGAGCGGAGATCATCGTGACCGGCCACACTCACCAGGTGGTCAATCGCTTCGAGGGCGGAAAGCTTTTCCTGAACCCCGGCGAGTGCTGCGGATGGGTCAATGGCCGATGCACGGTAGCCATCCTCGACACCGACGGCCCCTCCGCCGAAATCTTCGAACTGGAGCCTTGAGCATGCGAAACAGGGACGAAGGGACCAAGGGACGTAGGGACGAAGGGATCAGAGCCGCGGGCACCAGCCCGCGGACCCGGTCTAGTACTACTTGCGCGATCCAGCGGGGCAACAAGTTCGAAGTTCGAAGTTCGAAGTTCGAAAAAGGGATCGCACTACTAGGTCTGACGGTCCTGATCGGGTGTTCCGTCGCCTGCGTCCGCCGCACCATCACCATCACCACCGATCCGCCCAACGCCCGCGTCTTCCTCAACGACCAGGAGATCGGGCGCAGCGAAGTCACCACGGACTTCCTTTGGTACGGCGACTACGGCGTGACCATCCGGCAGGAGGATTACGAAACGCTGCAAACCAACTGGCCGATCAAGGCCCCTTGGTATCAGTGGGTGCCCTTCGATTTTTTTACCGAAGTCCTCTGGCCCGGCCAACTTCACGACCGTCACACGCGCCACTTCGTTCTGGAACCCGCCAAGGTTCCGTCGCAGGACGAACTGATCTCCCGAGCCGCCCAAACCCGCGACCGGGCCTTGGAAACTGGGAAATAGCTGCGCCGCACGACTTCACAATTGACGCCCCGCCCCCCCACCCCTACAGTCGCCGCCGGAAGAAAATGTTCGCCGTAATCTCCGACATCCACGGGAACTGGGAGGCGTTGCAAACCGCCCTCGCCGACATCGAGCGACGCTCGATCAAGAAAATCTATTGCCTGGGGGACATCGTCGGATACGGGGCGAGTCCCAAGGAGTGCCTCGACGCCGTGATCGACCGATGCGAGCTTTGTCTGTGCGGCAACCACGACCAGGCCGTCTTCTACGAACCGACCAACTTCAACGTCGGCGCCGAACGCGCCGCGTACTGGACGCGTCAAGTTCTGGAGGACGAAGACAACAAGGCCAAGCGCGATCGCCGCTGGGACGTGCTCGGACGACTGCCCATTCGCCATCAGGCCAACGGGCTCCTCCTCGTCCACGCCTCCCCGCGACGACCGGTCAATGAATACCTATTCCCCGAGGACGTTTACACCAACCCCGGCAAGATCCTCGACAACTTCAAACGCCTTGAGGAACACCACCGCGCCTGTTTGGTGGGGCACACCCACGTCCCCGGCGTTTTCCTCGACGACCCCTGCTTCGATCCGCCCGACGAACTCCCTGACATGGGCGTCTACACCATCACCTCGGACGAGAAGGCGATCATCAACGTGGGCAGCATCGGGCAGCCGCGGGACCGCGATCCACGGCTCTGTTACGTGGTGATTTACGAAAAGGGCGAGGGACCTGAGGGCTACGAACCGCCCCAAGTCCAGCCCGACGAATACTGCGCCACTCTCGAATTCATCCGCCTCGAGTACGACATCGAGAAGGCGGCCCGCAAAATCTACGACATTCCCGAGCTCGACGATTTCCTCGGCTCGCGCCTGTTCGAGGGTCGCTAGTCGATGAACAAGCAAGACACCCTAAGAAACCTCCTGGTGGCCGGTGCGGTCTTCATCTTTATCATGGCCGTGGGACCCGCACTCATCCCCCCCCCACCGCCGCCTCGCACCCCCGTCGATCCGATTCCGTCGGCTCAACCGGCCGACGAATCGTTTGTCGCCGAGCCCGCGAAATTTGGCACACCCCCGCCGATCGCGCCGACTCCGAGCGCGCCGACGACTACCGCCGGCGCTTCCTGGAACGCCATTGAAGCCCCTGCCGCGCAGACCTTCGACATGGGCGCCGCCCACGAAAACCTGGACAAGCACGGCGTCGAAGCCGAGGCCTACCGAACCAAACTCGTTCTCTCCAACGTCGGCGCTTCCGTCGAATCCGCCTTCCTCACCGACCACGCCGCGCACTTGCGCCAACCCGACCGTTACCCCTTGCTGAGCCCCGTGAAGCGCACCAACGGCGCCGCCTATCGCTCTTTCACCGTCGATAAGATCAACATCGACGGGGCGGACCTCGCCTTGGGTGACAAACGATGGCACTGTGAGGGCGTGACGGCGTTCAAGATCGGAGACGAGGAGGGGCAAGTCGCCCGGTTCCAACTTGACCTTCAGCGAGGCGACCAGCCGGCCCTTCGACTCACCCGCACCCTCCGCCTCCCCATGCAACCCACCAAGCTGGGCCGCCACGATCTGTACTCCGACCTGACCGCCGCCAGCCTCGACAACCAGCCGCACAACGTCATCCTCACCTACCGCGGCGGTGTCGGAATTCCCATGGACCCCACCCGCGACGACCGCGTCATCGACGCCGGGGTTCAAGCCGAACCGGGCCGCATCACGGTCACTCGAAAAGTGCCCGCCGACGCCGCCAAGGCCGGAAAGCCCGTCCCGCTATTCGTCCCCACGCCCGCCCAGCCGAGCCAGAAACTCTCTTGGGCGGCCACGGGAAATACTTACTTCACCTGCACCCTCGCTCCCCTCGCCGCCGACGGTAAGAGCCCCGCGCCCTACCTGTCCGAGGTCTCCGCTCTCGACGCCGACGCCGACCCCGCCACGACCGACGACGTCACCATCCGCTTCGTGACTTCCTCCGCCGCCCTGCAACCCGGTGAATCCATCACCTATCCCGCCGCTCTCTACCTCGGCGAAAAGGACGGCCGCGCGTTCCGCGAACAGCCCGATTACGGCGAGCGTAATTACTACTTCCAGATTTCGCAGGGGTTCGGCTGGTGTACCTTTACGTGGCTGGTCGAACTCATGATCTGGCTGCTCAACAGCCTGCACTTCGTCGTCCGCGACTTCGGCATCGCCATCATCATCCTCGTCCTTCTCGTCCGCGCCATGCTTCACCCCCTGACCAAGAAGGGCCAGGTAAACATGGCCCGCATGCAGCGGCGCATGGCCGACCTCGCCCCCAAGATCGAGGAGATCAAGAAAAAATTCGCCAACGACAAAGCGCGCATGAATCAGGAGATGATCAAGCTCAACCTTAACCCCGCCGGGCAGCTCATGAGCTGCCTGCCCATGCTCATCCAGATGCCCATCTGGGTCGCCCTCTACCTGAGCCTGAGCAACAACATCCTCATGCGCCACGAGGCCTTCCTCTTCACGTGGGTCAAGGACCTCACCGCGCAGGATGCGCTCGTTCCCTTTTCGACCTCGTTCTTCGTCCCCTTGGTCGGCTGGCGAATGGACTCGTTCAACCTGCTGCCGATCCTCGTGTCCGTCTTCATGTACCTACAGCAGAAAACGCAGCCCAAGCCTCCGCCCAACCCCAACATGTCCGACGAACAGCGTCAGCAGCAGGAAATGATGCAGAAGATGATGCCCATCATGAGCATCATGATGCTGTTTATTTTCTACAGCATGCCCTCGGGTCTGAATTTATACATCATGTTCAGCTCGCTCTTCGGCTGGCTGGAGCAGTTGGTCATCCGCAAACACATCAAGGAGCAGGAAGCCGCCGGCACCTTCGACGCCCCCCCGCCCAAGAGCGATTCCCGGGGCGACCGTCCCGACAAACCGCCCGGAAAACATTCCTGGTTCGAGCGCCTACAAAAAATGGCCGCGGACGCTCAAAAGACGCAACACACCCAACGCGCCCGGCCAAAGCGATGATCAAGTTCGAAGTGCGAAGTTCAAAGTTCGAAGAGACGGGATCGCCGAAGTGCTTTTCTTTGAACTTTGAACTTTGAACTTTGAACTTTGAACTTTGAACTTTGAACTTTGAATTTTGAACTTCTTCTACTCCCGCCCCTTGGTCGCCAGGAGATTCCTTACGAGCCCGACGACGGCTTTTCGTTCGATGGGTTTGGAAATGTAGTCATCGGTGCCGCACTCCGCGGCCCGTTCGATGTCGCTGGTCTCGCTGAGCGCCGTCACCATGACCACTACGATGTCCCGCGTTTTGGGGTCGGTTTTGATCCGCTTGCACACCTCGAAGCCCGACATTTTGGGCATCATGATGTCCAGCAGCACCAGGTCCGGCGACTCCTCGGCCACCTTGCTCATGGCCTCCAGCCCGTTCCGCGCCGTCACCACCCGCACCTCGGGCAGGTCCTCCATGTAGATTTCCAACAGCTCCAGGTTCTGCTCGTTGTCGTCCACCAGCAGCACCGTGTGCGTGGGCGTCGCTTGGCTGTCACTTCGTGGCATCCGTTTCGTCCCGTCCGGCGGTCCGTGAAAAACCCCGGACGCCCCTCTTCGTAATGTAGCGCCACCCCTCGTGGGTGGCGCGGCGCTGCCGGGCGCCAGTGATCGCCGTGTGCCACTGGCGGCTCGCCCGCCAGTGCCTCGTGCGAAGTTTACCGACCGCGGCTGCCCCTGTCACGTTTCCGGCGAAATCCCACGAGGAACATCACCACCGGCATCATGAATACAACCACCCCCGGCTCGGGAATGACCACCACCCGCCCGAAACCTGACGTGCCGTTGTCGAGCTGTCCGAACAACCCCACTCCGCTTAGACCGTCCCGGTTGGAGTCCACCCCGATGGTGTACTCACCGTTGGGAATCCCGGTCGCATCGAGAATCAAGCTCCCCACGAGGATCGACGCTACAGGCTCGTAGAAGAAACCGCCGACGTATGTGCTGCCAAGCGGGCCATAGACTGGGGTCCCCAGCTGGCGACTGGGTTGTGGAGGACACCACCATTTGCATATCATGGTATGGGACAGGAATACGGAGGCATAATCAAAGTCGGCGATCAGCGCTTGGACGTTGGCCCCAATGATCAGGTCCACCGAATCGAACGTCCCGTCCTCCGTTGTGGCCCCGCCGACGCTGACTTGCACCTGCGCGGTCGTACTCACCGCCGGATCGATGACCACCAACGCCGGATCGAACGTCACCACGCCCGCGACGGCCGTCGAACCCCACAATACCCCGAGTAGCGCTATCGGAACTCGTCTCATGTTCGCCGCCTCCACAGCCGGTCCCGGTGCCGTAAGATTGACACCAGCAAGCCAACCCCAAGCAACGCCGCCATCCCCGGCTCGGGAATGACCACCACCCGCGCAATTCCGAAGGTCCACGAATCATTCACTCCGGACAATCCCATTCCGCTGAGCCCGTCCCGAGCCGAGTCTACCCCGATCGTGTACTCACCGTTGGGCACGCCGGTCGCGTTGAGAATCAGCGTCCCCACGAGAATCGCCGAAATTGGTTCGTTGAAAAACCCGCCGACGAATGTGCTACCCATTGGACCATACACTTGCGTGCCCAGTGCTCGGAGGGGCTGTGGAGAAAACCGAAACGGGGTGAACTCGATAAACTCCTGATCGTAGGTGAAGTACGCAATCAGACCTTGTATGTCCGATCCGATGATCAAGTCGACCGAATCGAACGTCCCGTCCTCGGTCGTCGCCTGACCGACGCTGACCTGCACCTGCGCGGTCGTGCTGATGGCTGGGTCGATGAACACCAGCGCCGGATCGAACGTCACGACCCCCGCGAAGGCCCGCGAGGCCGCCAACGAAATGATCAAACCCAGGGGGAGGGTTCTCATGGTCGTCACCTTTCGATCGCCCCATTCTACCCCGGTTCCAGGGCGAAAGCCACACGGCAAGGTCGATTGTCCAGCGCCGGTCGGGAACAAACAATGACCAATTACGAATGACCAATGACCAAGCGCGAGAAACCCTCGCCGCAGCTACCGCCGAACCATCGCGGCGCGGCGGCGGTTCGTGACACTTTAGGCGAGCGTTGGACGGTCCCGGCGGGACCGAGGATTGTAGCCACGGGTGGAGCGCCGCCCGCCGACTGGCGGGCAGAGCGCAACCCGTGGAGGACGACGCGCCCCATCGACCGCCCCGATGGGGCGGAGGAGGGTCTTGATCTCATGTTTCCTCCGCCCCGTTGGGGCGGGATCTATCCGTCCGATCGCTCCACGGGTTCCGCCCGGCTGCGCCGGACTCCACCCGTGGCTACAGTCCGGCGCCCCTTCGGGGCGAACGGATGCTCCGCCGAAAGTGTCACGGACCCCTGATCGAACGGGAGCCGCCGTTCGACTGTACGGCCTAACGATCGGCTTGTACCATTGCACCGTCGCGGTGGCCGTAGAAGGCCGAGGAGCCGGCAACGCCCGCGGCGATCGAACAACCGGTTGAAACCCGGTCCACCAAACTATGCGATGGATTTGGATTGACAGCTTCGTGGAGTTCGAGTCCGGCAAGCGGGCCGCGGCGGTGAAAAACGTCACGCTGGCCGAGGAGTATCTCCACGATCATTTTCCCGGCTTTCCAGTCATGCCCGCGGTGCTGCTCATCGAGGGAATGGCCCAGACGGCGGGGATTCTCGTGGGAGAGGCCAAGGGCTTCACGGAGAACGTGATTCTCGCTAAAATCCGCAACGCGGAGTTCGATGACTTCGCCGTGCCCGGCGACCAGATTCGCTTCGAAGCCGTGTTGGAAAATATGGACGACGGGGCGGCCGCGACCAGCGGGACGGTGTTCAAGAACGGACGGGCCATGGGGCGAGTGGACTTGGTTTTCTCTCATGTCAACAAGGCCGAAAAACCCGTGGATTTGCCCGACCACAACTTCGTCTTCACCGAGCAGTTCTTGAGTCTGCTGGCGGATTTTCGAGCGCGGGGAATGGGGAGCGGGAAAGCCGATGTCGTCTAGGCGTCGCGTGGTCATCACCGGCCTGGGAGTCGCCACGCCCCTCGGGCTGGGCATCGAAGCCTTCTGGGAGGGGTTGCTGCAGCGCCGCTGCGGCATCCGCCGCGTTGAGTCCTTCGACCCCGCGGGGTTCCCCTGTCAGATCGGGGGCGAGCTGCCCGCCTTCTCCCTGGGCGATTTCATCCCCAAGAGCTACCGTAAGAGTGCCAAAGTCATGGCCCGTGACATCATGATCGCGGTGCTCTGCGCCTATCACGCGGTCCGCGACGCGGGCATTCATACCAAGTGCATCATCGAACGCGGCGAAGCGGCGGGTCCGCCGAACGTGGACAGCACGCGCTTCGGGGCCAACATCGGAGCGGGTTTGGTCTGCGCCGACCTGAGCGAACTGGCCGCGGCCCTGGCGACGGCCGCGGATGAGCACGGAAACTTCGACCTTCGCCGCTGGGGGTCCGAGGGCATGAGCAACCTGACGCCGCTGTGGCTGCTCAAGTTCCTTCCCAACATGCTGGCCTGCCACGTGACCATTGTTCACGACGCCCAGGCCCCCTCGAACACCATCACCTGCGGCGAGGCCTCGAGTCATCTGGCCATCGGCGAGGCCTTTCGGACCATCGCCCGCGGCGACGCCGACGTGTGCATCTGCGGCGGCGCGGAGAGCAAGGTCAACCCCATGGCACTCGCCCGATCCCTTCTCTGCGGGTGGGTCAACTCCGAAAGCAACGATGATCCCGCCGCCGCCTGCCGACCCTTCGCCCGCCGTCGAAAGGGGACCGTGGTCGCGGAGGGCGGCGGATTGGTCATCCTGGAGGCCCTGGAACACGCCCGGGCCCGCAAGGCACGCATCTACGCGGAACTTACGGGGTTCGGCGCCAGCAGCAACGCTTCGCACTGGGCGAGGCCCGAATCGTCCGGACGGGGAATGGCACTCGCATTGTCCAAGGCCCTCGCGGATGCGAAAACGAGCGTCGAGCAAATCGACCTGGTGGTCCCCTTCGGCGCGGGAACGGTGGAGCACGACGCCGCCGAGATCGCCGCCTTCCACGAAGTCTTCGGGGCCCGGCTCGATCACATCCCCGCGATCGCCACCCGCGGCTCAGTGGGCAAAAACGGGGCCGGTTCCGGTGCGATCGACTTCGCCGCGACGGTGATGGCCCTGCACCGCAACACGATCCCTCCCTCGCTCAACACGCAAGACCCGGATCCGGCCTGTCGTTTCCGTTTTGTGCAGGGCGATCCGAAGGACGCGCGGGTACGCGGGGCGATCAGTCTGGGGCACGCCTTGGCCGGCGGACAATGCGCGGCCCTGGTGATCCGAAAGTTCGACACCGCACAGAATCCAAGTTGAAGAGAGGCGTTTGCGTGCGAATGAAAAGCCGATCATCGTCCTTCCAGACCGACTCGGTGGGGAATGAGTAGACTTAGAGCCATCATTACGCCTCGGCTTCTGCAATGGTGCCGCGAGCGGGTGAATCTTCGCACGGACGAGGCTGCAAGGAAGCTCGGCGTTGAAGATGGCGCGATACGAGCTTGGGAGTCTGGGGAGTCCCAACCTACCCTCACCCAGGCGAGGAACCTCGCCAAGGCCTATGGGCGACCGCTTGCTGTTTTCTATCTGGACGAGGTTCCCGAAGATTTCGGTCTGATCCGTGACTTCAGACGCCTTTCCGGCGAACCGATGGCGCAAGGGTACCCCTATGATCTACTTCTCCTGATCCGCGAGCTTCAGTCCCGTCAGCTTTGGATTCGCGAAGTTGTTGAGGAAATCGACTCCCCTCCGTTGGACTTCGTCAAGTCTGTGTCTAGGAATGCATCTCCATCGGCTATCGGAGAGAAAATCCGCGCTCGTCTCGGTCTCACCGATGAGGAACAATTGTCTTGGAAACCGGGGAGTGCGGCACTGAACGCCTGGGTGGACCGCGTCGAATCACTGGGCGTCTTCGTTTCCCAGGCTTCTGTGCAACGGAAGGTCGAGGTCCAGCCAGCCAGAGGCTTCGCCTTGGTTGACGCCTACGCACCGTATGTCTTTATCAACGCGAAGGACAGTTACGGGGCACGCGTATTTACGCTTGCCCACGAGCTGGCGCACATTTGGGTCGGCGAATCCGGTGTTTCTGGTGCCGACCTAGGCGCGGGGAGCGGTCCGGACGAAGATCGCCTGGAGCGATACTGCAACAGCATCGCCGGCGCCGTTGTGTTTCCGGACCGTTTTGTTGCGAGGTTTTTCACAACTCGCGCGAGTGAGGCCGAGTTGGTCCCGCGAATCGAAACTGCTGCTAGCGGAACCGGGGTCAGCCGTGACGTTGTCGCCCGTCGGCTATTGGATCGGAAAATGCTCTCGCAGGCGACCTACGAACGGTTGCACGCCCTGTACGTCAAAGAATGGAAGGCTTCTCAGAAAGATCGTGTGGGTGGAGGGAGCTATTACGTCAATCACTCCCGCAGGCTGAGTAAGGCGTTCGTTCGTCTGGTAGCTGACGCGTATTCACGCGGTCGGATTACAGGCGCGGAGGCATCCAGTCTGATGCAAGCCAAACTGGACAACATGAACCGACTCGTCGAGGCGGCCCAGAACGGACACCACGATTGACCACTTACAGCTTTGATACCAGCGCATTCATTGAGGGGTTGCGGCACTACCCCTTTGACGTTGCCGAATCGCTCTGGGACCACCTCGATTCTCTTGGAAAGCAGAGAATTGTCTCGGCTCAGCAGGAAGTGTACGAAGAAGTCGCCAAGAAGCATGATGCCCTTGCGGTGTGGCTCAAGGCGCGGAAGTACTTCTTCCGCGAGCCCGATGAAGAGATTCAGAGTCGGGTTCGAAGCATCCTCAAGACCCATTCTCGCTTGCTTTCGCTCGCCACGAACCGGTCGGGCGCTGACGTTTGGGTCATCGCCCAGGCTGGCGTTGATCAAGGTGCCGTTGTTTCGTATGAGCAGTGGGATCCGAAGCGTAAGAACATCAAGATCCCAGAGGTATGCAGCGACTTGGGGATCCGCTGTTTGACCTTCGTGGAATTCATGCGAGAGTGTGGAATCAAGCTGCAGGTAGCAGCGAGCTGAGATCGTCTGATCGGTAGAATAGGGTTTTTCATGCAGCGCCGCGTGGTCATTACGGGCATGGGATGGGTGACGCCGCTCGGTCACGACATCGAGTCGGCCTGGGGCGAGATGCTCGCCGGCCGGTGCGGGGTCGCTCCGACCACGATCTTCGAGGCCTCCACGTTCTCCACTTCGTTCTCCGCCGAGGTCAAGGGCTTTGCCCTGAAGAATTTTCTCGGCGCCGACGCCGAGCGCCATGTCGAGGCGAGCCGCAACACTCAGTTTGCTCTGGCCGCGGCGGGCATGGCCTGGAAGAACGCGGCACTCCACGCGACTTCCTCGATCGATCCCACGCGCGTGGGCGTTTATCTAGGCGGCGGCGAGGGACCGCTCGATTTTCATCCCTTCGCGGCGGCGGCGCTGGCCGGTTGTCGAGGCGAGGGGTCACAGGCGGGTTCGCTGAACACCGTTTCCTTCGCCCATGCGGCTCTGAAACTCCTGACCGCCGTTAAGGAATTGGAACAGGACCCCAACATGGCCGGGGCCCACATCGCCGCCCAGTTCAACGCCCAGGGCCCCAACATCAACACCCTCACCGCCTGCGCCGCCAGCACCCAAGCCATGGGCGAGGCCACGCGACTCATTCAGTACGGCGACGCCGACGTGATGATCTCCGGCGGAACCCACAGCATGATCCATCCCCTGGGTGTGACCGGCTTCAGCCGTCTGACGGCGCTGTCCACGCGAAATGACACCTGCTTGACAGCGTCGCGCCCCTTCGACCGCACCCGCGACGGGTTCGTACTCGGCGAGGGATCGGGCATTCTGATTCTCGAAGAACTCGAACACGCCCGGCGGCGGGGAGCCAAAATCCTGGCCGAGGTCGTGGGGTTCGGCTCGACCGCCGATGCCTTTCGCATCACCGACATTCACGAGGAAGGCCGCGGGGCCATCGCCGCCATGCGCGCCGCCCTGAACAGCGCGGGAATGTCACCCGATGACATCGACTACATCTCCGCCCACGGGACGGGGACGGAAGAGAATGACAAGATCGAGTCGCTGGCCATTCGCCAGGTCTTCGGCGATCGCGCCAAGAACGTGGCCGTCAGCAGCATCAAGAGCATGATCGGCCACCTGATCGCCGCCGCCGGGGCCGTGGAACTCATCACCTGCGTCCTGGCCATCCGCGACGGAGTCGTCCCCCCCACCATCAACTACCAAACCCCCGACCCCAACTGCGACCTCGACTACGTGCCCAACCGATCCCGCCGACTCGCCGTCCGCGCCGCACTCTCCAACAGCTTTGGATTCGGCGGGCAGAACGACACGCTGGTCATTCGGGCCCTCGAGATGTAGCGCCACCCCTTGTGGGTGGCGCACGGTGCCAACGGCGCCGCGCACACCGCAGGGCGCTACGGCCTGTCAACGGGTTGTGGTTACGTCACGCCGTGCATCATCCGCTTGACGAGCTTCACCACGACGAAACAGGCCAGCGAGATCCCCACCAACAACCCGCCGATGAAAGTGAAATAGGAGCCCGGGTCCACGCTCCCATACAGCTCGCCCAGCTGACCGGCTGTGTAATTTCCAAAGAAGATCATCACGTGCCACATGCCCATCATCATCGTGGCGTAGGCCGCGGGGGCGAGTTTGCTGACCATCGACAGGCCGACCGGCGACAAGCATAGTTCCCCGACGGTACAGAGGATGTAGAACCAGAACAGCCACCACGAACTGACTTTGAACTTCGCTGAATCGACATACAACCTGTTGAGCGCCTCGCGGAGCCCCGACTCCGCGCCGGCCACCAACAACGACTTGAAGTCGCGGTCACCTAGCTCCATCGTGGAGGTAAGGGTCTTCGTGGCCTCGTCGTATTTCACGGCGCCCTGCGGGAGTCCGGCGTAGCGCAAGTCGAATCCGGGCGGCGGAGAGTCCAGCTTGACCTGCACGGAGAAGTCCTGGCCCTTCCCGTCTTTCGCTTTTTTCGATGCCAGGGCCAGCTCGCGCACGCTCTTGAGATAACCCGCCGGCGCCGTCGCCCGCAGGAGACGATCCCGATCGGTGTCCGCCAGCACGCCGCTCATGTCGAGCCGCTTTTTTGCCGCGTCAAAGAGAATCCGGCCTCCCTGCACCACCTTGGGCTCCTTGTCATCCACCCTGGCGGCGGCGTACGTCTCGACTCCCTTTTCATCGTCTAGATCCGGCGCGTCGCGGAACACGACGCGACCCCCGGCATCAGCGATGACACCCGGCGGAAGCGCAGCCAGCGGAGCGGAACTCGGTTGGGCCTCGTAACGGATCGACCAGGTCATCAGCGCAAAAGCCATCCCCTGCACGAAAATCCCGATGGCCATCTTCGCCGGGGTCGAAAGCCGAAACCCGACCTTCGGCAGAAAAACCCACAGCCAGGCAAACAACGGCGCCAGCACGAATATGGCCAGCGCGTTGATCGACTGGAACCACTCTGTCGAAACGGGATTGAAGGCGCGGCGCATTCCCGCGATCGTAGGGCACCAAACTAGGAGCGCGGCCCCGGCAAGAAGGAAAAACACCGAGATGAGGAGTTTGGCCATCGGCCCGAGGTAGGTCGAGGGGGTTGGGAAACACTTCCAAACCCAAGAGATCAACAGGATCACCACCAGAACGACGATCGGTCGCGCCGATTGGAACCACCCGGTGGACGCTGGATTCATCCCCTGGAGGACGCGCGCCTGCAGCGTTGGAGCGGCAGGGTCCTCCTGCGCAACCGAACCAGCACTCGATACCGCGGGCAGCACATCGGCTGCTGGCTGCGACTCAGTGACGTATCGATTCGAGGTCTTGTCGGCGAAGATGCTCATGGCGTTCCCGGCCTGCTCGAATGCACACCAAAAGAAAATCACGAACACGCCGAGGATGTAGACCACGAGAACCCGATCCCGCAGGGCCATGGAGACCTTTTTGAGGATCATCCAGCCCATGATGCAAGCGATACCGCCGCCGGCGCTATAGGCCCCCGCGTCGTCGTAGGCCAACACGCCGAGCGCGGCCGCCAACACCCACGGAACGATCAGCACCGCCGCGAGCAGCACGAGCATCAACCCCGGTGCAGACTTCGCCATGGTCGGATATGCCGAGGGCGCCGTGGAGGCTTCCTTTTCGGACATGTAGTGCGGCGTGCCCGCTCGACCGCCCGTCGCCGGCGCGCTCGGTGCGACGCTGACCGCGGCGAACTCCGTGTCCTCACGGATCCACTTCAAGCCCAGAAGGTAGGTCGCCACGCCGATCAGCATCCCCACGCCCGCGGCGGCGAACCCGGCTTTGAATCCCCATTGCGTTCCCGTGCGCAGCTGCGCACAAACCAGCGGCGCGATGAATGCACCCAGGTTCACGCCCATATAGAAGATCGTGTAGGCACTATCGCGCCGCGAATCGTTGGGTGGATAGAGGCGTCCGACTTGGGTGGCCATGTTCGGCTTGAACAATCCGTTCCCGCACACGAGCAGCCCCAGGGCGATATAGAAAACCTGTTCGCTGTCCACGGTCATGCAGAACTGCCCAAGCGCCATGGTCAGCGCCCCGAGCACGATCGCCCATTTGTTGCCGAGGTATTTGTCGGCCAGGAATCCGCCGATCAGCGGCGTGAGGTAGACCAGCCCGGTGAACCACTTGTAGACGCCCGAGGCGCGCTCCTGAGGCCACTTGAAGTAATTGACCATGTACAGAATGAGCAACGCCCGCATCCCATAGTAGTTGAACCGCTCCCACATCTCCGTGAAGAACAGAACAAACAACCCGCGCGGATGTCCCAGGATCGTACGTTGCGTTTGCGTCATCACGGTCTGTTCTCCACCTCTCGAAAACCCCGACGCTCGGTCACCGACGGATGGGCGTCCCCTATGCTACGGCTTCACCCCTGGTCTGAACTCGCCATTCCGAATTCGCAACTCCGCATTCTGCTCTCACGCCCCGTAGCGTTTGATGGCCCGGTCAAGCATGGGCAGGACGGCCAGGATCACCATCGCAACGCCCAGCACCGCGAAGCTCAGGATCACGAACATGTTGGCCGTGGGCTCCAGACCGCTGATGAACCCCGACAGCTTGTTGCCCACCGCGGTCGAAACGAACCACCCGCCCAGCATCAGCCCCACGAAGCGCTTGGGCGAGAGCTTGGTGACCAGCGACAACCCCATCGGCGACAGGAAAAGTTCGCCGACGGTCAAGACCACATAGAACGCCACCAGCCACCAGAGCGCGACCTTGTGCTCTCCATTGCCGCCCGCGTACGCCGCCCAGGCCATGAGCAGCAGCGCCGCAAACGTAATCAGCATCCCGTACAGGATCTTTCGCGCCGTGCTGACCACCTTGCCCCGCCGAACTCGCCACGTGAAAAACGCCACCACCAAAGGAGTCAACGCCACCACGAAAAACGGATTCAAAAAGCTCGTGATCAACTCGGCATTCAGTAGGCTGAGGAAATTCCCCTTGGGCAGCCGCGCGTCCGAAGCCTTCGCATACACCTTCTTGACCGTCGCATCGGAAACAAGAACGACCGGGTATTTCACCGCGCCCTCTTCGCGAACCAGCACCACCTCGCGCAGCGCCTTGGCTGTCTCCGGCACCTTCACCCGCGTCGTTTCCACGCCGTGCTCATCCTTGGTCGTCTCCACCTTGATCTGGTCGGCGGGGAAGACCTCGGCCGTCAGGAACTTCCAGTCCGCCACGACCGGGTCGTCGGGCGCCGCGGCCTTGATCTGGGGATGTTTTTGTTGCAGTTCGCCCAGCGCCGTTTCGCTGAGCCGCCGCGCCCCGAACATCGCTTCGACTTGCGGCTCGACCACCACCAGCGCCTCTTCGGGCGGGCGCGGAAGACTCGGGTCGGCATTGACGAAATACGAGGGCATCGCCTCCTGGCAATAATACTTCTCCACCGCGTCGGGCACCCATTCGCCCTGACGATTGGCCCGTCCCTCGGTAAACAGCGTCATCACCCCACCGCTGAGGTGCAGGATCATGAAGAACGCCCCGCCCGCAAGGTACACCGGCAAGAGCGCCGCCAAGCCGGGCTTCTCCTCCGGCGAAGCGCGAAAGACGAGCGTCAAAAAATAGAACAAGATCGGAATCATGCCCACCAGAAACGCAAACGTGATCGGCCCCAAGCTGTTCTTGATGGCGGGAACCTCGTTGCCGACGAAGTAGCCGATCGCTCCAAAGACGGCCGCGGGCAGCAGAATCGTGAGCACCACCTGTCCGAACCCCGCGTCGCGGGCATCGATCTGCGGCTTGCGGTCCGCGGGGCCCAACTTCTTCCAGTTGAGACTCAGGTTGGTCACGCCGATGAGCAGCCCCACGCCCGCGCCGACGAACGCGGTGTTGTAGCTCCATTCATTCCGAAGCGGCGCGGAAAGCAACGCCGAAAGCGAAGCCCCGATGTTGATGCCCATGTAGAAGATGTTGAACCCCGTGTCTCGTTTGGGATCGCCCGGCGCATAGAGGTTGCCCACCATCGCCGTGATGTTGGGCTTGAACAGCCCGTTGCCCAGGCAGATCAAAACCAGCCCCGCATAGAACGACGGATAGCTCCGCACTCCCAGCGCGAAAAACCCGGTGGCCATGAACAGTCCGCCGATGAGCACCGCCAGCCGATAGCCCAGATACCGGTCGGCGATCATCCCCCCGAGGAACGGCGTGAAGTACACAAAGGCCATGTACGTCCCGTAGACTTCCGTCCCGTGCGCCACCGACATCCCCAGCCCGCCACGCTCCGTGTCGATCGCGTAGAGCAGAAGGATCCCCAGCATCAGATAGAAGGCCAGCCGCTCCCACATCTCCGTAAAAAAAAGCGGGACCAAGCCCTTGGGATGGCGGGAAGACTCGACCTTGCCTTGCGTCAACATGCGCACAAACTCCTATGTCGCCCGTCGCGGCATGATCGCGATCCAAAAATGGAGACCCTAAGGTTCACTCGACTCACGTCGGCGATAGAATCTCCTGCCCGTACGGCTTCGCTCCAGCGTAACCCAAGCGGGAGTCGGCGGAAAGAGTTGTTCCGGATCGCCTAGGTTAACAGGCCATCGGTCGAAAGGACCATCGTGCCCGAACTGCCCGAAGCGGAGACCATCGCCCGTCAGCTACACGCCCGGCTTGCGGGACGCAGGCTCGGGGAGGTCACGGTCTGCCGTGCGGAGATCGTGCATGGCGACCGTCGGCCGCTGGGCGAGGTTCTGACCGGCCGTACCGTGCAGCGCGTCTGGCGGCGGGCCAAACGCGTCGTCGTCGATCTCGACGGCGACCTCCGACTCGTTTTCCGACTCGGAATGACCGGGAGCATCGTCGTGTGTCCGATCGCCGCACCCGTCGAAAAGCATACCCATCTGCGGATCGGCATTGAGTGCAGCCTAGAACCCCTCTCCCCCGCTGGGGAAGAGGGTCGGGTGAGGGGGTTTCATGACGCACGCATCGGCGAGACCTCGTCGGAGCTTCGCTTTCGAGACCCGCGCCGCTTCGGCGGAGTGTGGTGCGATGGGCGCGACGCCGACGAGGGGCTGGGCGACATCGGGTTGGAACCGTTGGAGGCAACAGCGCGGCAGTTTCGCGTAGTTCTGAGCCGCCGACGGCAGATCAAGGCCCTGCTCATGGACCAATCGGCGATCGCGGGCCTGGGCAACATCTACTGTGACGAGTCGCTGCACGCCGCCGGCATCCATCCCCTGCACCGCGCCGATCGCCTCGACCATGAGGCCGCGTTGCGATTGCTCCGCGCCATCCGCCGAATTCTCCGCCGTGCGATCCGCATGAACGGCTCGACGCTCATGGACTACCGCGACGCCGCCGGCCGCGAGGGCTCCTTCCAAAAACTCCACCGCGTCTACCAGCGCCACGGCCAACCTTGCCGCACCTGTGGCACCCCCATCCGCCGCATCCTCGCCGCGGGCCGCTCCACCTTCCTCTGCCCCAAGTGCCAACCGAAAAAACAGAAACGCAGAAACAAGTAGCGTAACCCCTCGTGGGTGCCAACGTGGCGGCACTCCTTGTGGATGACGAGTTCGTTGTTGCGAGAGTTCCATCTCCCATCCTTGGCAAGGTCAGGTGACGGGTAGTGGCACCAGGCACGAACGCCCTTCTCGTCCGAGTCGGCGTAAAGTGGGGCTGCGGAGAGTTCAGTGTCCGTTAGGCGTGGTTTGGTGTGTACCCGGTAGGATTGCAGCGACAATTACAAGTGGCTTTGTTTTGCAAATTTTTATTTTTCTCGTTTTGCGCGGATTTTGGGTAGATGCCATGTGGTGGCACTTGCGGAAGGGACGGAAGAAATTGTCGATTGAAGGACGAAGACTGAAGACGGAAGTTTGAAGACTGAAGGGGATAGAGCGAGGAAGGGCGAGTGGCGCGGTACGAGTCACGAATTGCCAATGACCAATGACCCGGAGTCGCGGCTTCTCCGTTTGCGATCCGCTCTCCACCGTCGGGCATCCGTCATGCCCATTCACTATGAGCGACTCATCCGTTCACCAACGCCGCTCCTTTACAGTCGCGGTTCTGAACTCCGCTGTCCGCGATCCGGCCTACGTTCGGTATATGTTAGCATGGGGCGGGGGGAAGTCAAGGGGCGGTCCCAGATTTTAGATTGGCGATCCTTGACCCTGCGCGTAAAGGACAGGTTGTCGAATGTCGATTACGAATTACCGAGGGCCAAGTACCGCTGGATCCGAGCTGGGAGCGGCTCCCCTTTACGCGAGGCGTCAAGGGCCAGCGACCGGACTCTCACGGTTCGATCACTCTAGGCGCGCCAGCGCCGCGGAAGGCAAGTTTCGCGCCCGTGAGCAGCAGTAGGGTCAAGATCGTCAACCCCCATTCGCTTACTGCCGGAATGGCGGCGGGCGTGCAGTCCAATTCCGAACAAGTCCCATCCTTTACCCACTCGCAAGTCGGGCAGTCGCACGCCGTTTGAATGAGGCGGTCCGTGCAGGCGTCGAAGGGATCGTGGCTACAGCACGCGCCGATGACTGCAGGACATACCACGTCCACGCAGGCCGCACCTTGGGTCCAGGCATGCTGCGTTCCAGAACACGCGCTTAAGGGTAGGTCCTCCGCGCAGCTCCCGGAGAGCAAGTCGCAGCACGCACCTGTGACGGCCCTGCACTGCGCGTCCACGCAGGCCGCGCCCTCGGTCCACGCCTGATGCGTTCCTGAACACTGGCTGGCCCCGACATCCCCGACGCACGTTCCGGAGAGCAGCTCACAACAGGCACCGCTCCTTTCTCTGATGGCCAGACCGTGACGCACGCCCGCGGCCACGGCGATGAAATCGCCGTGGGGCGGCACCTCGTTCTCACATGGCACAAAGTCAACAAATGGCTCCATACATCCCCACGCCACGATGGACCTGTCGGTTTTGAGACCGAGGTTGTAATTCCCGCAGGCGTCCACCGCCATGAAATCAGCGTTCGGCATCGGGACGGTACACTGCCCGAAGTCGAAGGGATCGCCACATCCCCACGCCACGATGGACCCGTCGGCTTTGAGGCCCAGACTGTGAAACTGGCCCCCGGCGACGGCGATGAAACCGGCATTGGGTGCGGGAACGTTGCTCTGCCCGAATCCGTTCGAGCCCCATGCTACGATCGACCCGTTGGCTTTGAGACCGAGACTGTGATCCCAACCCGCGGCCACGGCGACGAAATCCGTGTTCGGCGCGGGGACGGGGATCTGGCCCAAATTGTTCCACGCTACGATCGATCCGTTGGCTCTGAGCCCAAGACGGTGGTACCAACCCGCGGCCACGGCGACGAAATCCGTGTTCGGCGCGGGTACGTTGCTTAGCCCCGGCCACTTGACGATGGACCCGTCGGCCTTAAGCCCCAGGCTGAAATCGAAGCCCGCGGCGATACCGACGAAATCGGTGTTTGGTTCTGGGACCTCTAAGTGATCGCTGAAGGGGAACCATCCCCACTGCACGATGGACCCGTCGGCCTTGAGTCCCAGACTTTGAAACCCGCCGGCGATGGCGACGAAACCGGTATTAGCGGCGGGAACGTTGGTCTCACCATAGGTGCTGCCTCCCCACGCCACGACGGATCCGTCGGCCTGGAGTCCAACACCATGAGAATACCCCGCAGCGATGCCAATGAAATCTGCATTGGGCGCGGGGACGCTGGTTTTCCCGACGTAGTTGTCTCCCCACCCAATGATGGAACCGTCGGACTTTAAGCCTAGACTGTGGTGCGAGTCTGCGGCCACGGCGACGAATCCCGTATTGGGCGCGGGGACGTTGGTTTGACCTTCGTCGTTGTATCCCCACGCGACGATGGCGCCGTCGGCCTTGAGGCCCAGACTGTGGTACCCACCTGCGGCAACGGCGATGAAACCCGTGTTGGGTGCTGGGACGCTTGTCTGACCGTAGTCGTTCCGCCCCCACGCCACGATGGACCCGTCGGCTTTCAGACCCAGGCTGTGGTACTCGCCTGCGGCGACGGCGATGAAACCCGTATTGGGCGCGGGGACGTTGCATTGCCCGTAATTGGTGCCCGGACCACTACATCCCCACGCCACGATGGACCCGTTGGCCTTCAGACCCAGGCTGTGCCAGCCGTCCGCAGCGACGGCGACGAAGCCCGTATTGGGCGCGGGGAGCTTGCATAGCCCGTAATCGTTGTCCGGATCACTACATCCCCACGCCACGATGGACCCGTCGGCCTTGAGACCCAGACTGTGCTGCGAGCCTGCGGCGATGCCGATGAAATCGGCACTGGGCGCGGGAACGTTCGTTTGACCTCCGCTATTGCCTCCCCACGCCACGATGGACCCGACGGCTTTCAGGCCCAGACTGTGGTGGTAGCCCGCGGCGACCGCCACGAACCCGCCGGAAAGGTCGACGCCGACGACCCGCTCTCCCCACCCGACGATCGCGCCTTGAGGTGGATCGGCGACGGCGATCCACGCTGGACTCATTACCGCCCAGAGGCCGGTCAAGGTGACGAGGCAGACGCGTTCGATGCTTCGGCTCGCGTGGTTTCCGGTACGTCGATTCGGCGGATGCAAGTCGGCCCCCTTTCCACGACCGAAAAAGATAAGACGTGATTGTACCATTGCCCGCCGGGGCAGCACAAGCACAAATAACTACCCCGCTTGGGCGGTTTCCTTCGTCGGTTCTACGCTTGTCGGTAACCCGTCGCTGGCCCTTGACGCTTCGCGTAAAGGGGAGCCGCTTGGGGCTCGGATAAGGCGCCACCCACCAGGGGTGGCGCTACATCTCGGTCCGCACGGCGGACTCTACCGGGTGCCTTCCTTCGTCCCTCATTCGCCCTTCGCGATTCGCCATTCCACATTCACCCGGCCCCGCGCTGGCGCTTGGGGTTCGGATCAATCGGCAATCGGAAATTGGCAATCGGCAATCCGCCGGATTCCGCGCTGGCGCTTGGGGTTCAGACAGCGCGCTCTGCGGGCAGGTTGATGGTGAAGGTGGTGGGTTGGCCGGGGTCGCTTTGGACGGTGATGGCGCCGTCGTTTTCTTCGATGAGGTCGCGGCAGAGGGCGAGGCCGAGGCCGCCGCAGCGCTGACGACCCTCGCGCTGAGATGGTTTGGAGCTTTGGAACGGTTCGAACAGGTGAGGCAGCAGATCGGGCGGGATGGGATCGCCGCTGTTGCGGACTGCAATGACCACGCGGTCGGCGTCGCGTGCGGCGACGATGGTCACTCGTCCGCCGTGACCGGCTGCTAGGGCTTCCCGTGCGTTGAGAAGAAGATTGAAAAGAACTTGTTGGAGTTGCAAAGGGTCGGCGAGAACGGTGAGCGAATCATCGATCTCGACGGCCAGGTCGATCCCATCCTTGGACAGATCGCGGCACAGGCTGGCGACGGCGTCGTCCACGACGGTTCGGACAGCGACCGTCTCTCGTCGCCGGGGCTTGGCAGCGCTGATCTCCAGAACCCGCGAGGTCATGTTGATGAGAATGAGGACGTTCTTGGCCGTGACAGTGAGGGCCTTTTTCATTAGCTCCGGATCGCCGCTTCCCAGGGCGTACTCGGCATAGGCTCGAAGCGGCGTCAGAAGGTTGTTGGTCTCGTGGGCGAGCGTGGCTGCAGCGGTTCCGAGGTTGGCAAGCTGCTGGGCTTGGCGAACCTGGGCGCGGAGCGTGTCGAACTGCGCGGTCAAAGAGTCAAGGCGATCCTCGACGGTGGGATCGGCAGGAGGGCTGGTCGCCCGACGTGTCGGCGGTTGTCGCGTCATTTCACGGCGTCCTCGAACGGGGTTGGCTCAACCGCGTCGGTTCGGTGATAATCGGTCCGCGGTTCCTGAATCCTTGAAACGGTTCGAACGACATGGACCCAGCAGCGCAATTGCAAGCGATCCTGGAGATCTTCTCGCGGCTGGGAGTCGAGGTGCGCGAGGAGCACTTGGGCGGCGCGGGGGGCAATCTGTGCCGAATCCGCGAGCGGCAGGTCTTTTTCCTTGATCTCGACGCGGACGTAGGTACGCGCGCGGAGCGGTGTGCGGCGGCGTTAGCCGAGATTCCCGAGCTTGCCTCGATTTACGTTCCACCGGAACTCCGTGAGCGAATCGAACGGGCAAGAATAGTGGGCGGTTAGGAGTTCGAACTCGTTCGTCACGAACGGCCTGCGGCGCGGGAGGCCATGAAAATGGCTTCCCGCCGAACCCGCTGACGCAGAGCATGCTCATCTCCCCTAAGGCACGCCCTTTGATCAATGGGCCCGGCGGGTCGCCCGCAGAGGAAGCTGTGTTCCATCGGGACACGGGAACACGCCGTTCCGTCCCCCCCAAGTTTCTGTCCCCCTCGCACCCTTTGGAGGATTGCGATCTGGAGTGGAGTAGAGCACGGCCTATGCCAAAGCAGATAGACTCGAAGTTTTGTTTTCCGGACCTTATCTAACGTACTGTGCTACAATAGATTACGGAGCTTGCACGCCACATTGTCACAGGAAAGCGCCATCAAGCATGACCTGGGGAAGCGAACCAAATGGGGTAGAAATGTGGGGAGTATTGCCCAGTTCACAATGCTACTTGGCCGTTTGCATGCCGGACAGCCCCCGTGCGTGTCCGCGCATGACTATGGCGCCCCTGCCGGTGGCGAACGGCAAAAGGGGGTCAAAAACTCAGCCCAACTCGGCTCAAGATCGGACAGGGGGAGGTTCGAGGAGACCAGCCCCGGGTTCTCGACGTCCTTGGGCTTGAGGTTGGATTGGTGGAGGAGGATGTCGCGCAGACGCGTGGGGTGGGTTCGGCGGAGGAACTCCAGCACGGCCCACGACATGGCATAATCCGTGCTTGTGAGCGGTTCTTCGCCACGGCTCCATTCGATCCGGGCGAGGCAGTCCGCCAACTTCGGCGCCGGGTGCAGTGCTAAGAGCTGGCACAGATCCGCCTGTCGAAACGTGTTTCGCGGCGGGGCGCCGGGGCCATCGTCGGTTGCACGCGGCTCGAAGAGGCAAGCCAACCCTTCGAGCAGCCACACAGGGTTGTCGGCCTTCGTCTCGATGATCGCAAGGTTGGCCAGAACCAAGTGCGCCGTCTCATGGCGCACGACCGTTTGTTCCATCAAACCGATCAGCGCATCACGCCGGGCACCCAGAGCCGCGGTGTCTTCGCCGAGCTGTGGGGATTCGGATGAGCGCCGTGCGAGTTGTTCATCAATGGCCTGGATTTGGGGGAGATGTTGAACGTTGCAGAGGATCGCCAGATTCTGCGTGGGATCATAAAACCCCGCCGGACTCTTGGTCGCAGCGCCGAGGCGTTCCGCATAGCGTCGAAAGTCAGGCAGTTGGTCGAAAAATACAATCCGCATCAGGCTCGTTGATTCCCGTACATCCAGTTGAAGCCCACGTGCGAATTCCCGCACGGCGGCGTAGGTCGACTCGGCCTCGACCGCGAGGCGGTCCACGAGGGACTCGGGGGCGTCGGATTCGATCCGAAAGTGCTCGGTGGAACGGGTCCGCGTGGCGCGCCCGTTCCATCGAACGTCGCGCTCGGCGGTAGGAGGTTGCTGCCCCCAGGCGGCTTGCATGGAGGCCTGAAGGAGCAGGAGGGACATCCTGCGCCATGGCGAGCGCCGAAAAGTACGGAGTTTCCCCACGCTGCGCGAACGACGGTGCCACACAGGCGCCACCTCGCCACGGGATCGTCGGTCGTTCGGTTGCATCGCCGACCGTTGTACCCTCCAAGAGCCGAGGGGAGAACAGGGACGCGATCCGGAGAAATCTCCGCGTGGTGAACCGCAGCGGGTGGTGAAGTCGGCTGCCGCCGGATCAGCCTGAGGGGTTCACAGCCTGTTCGACCGCCTCGCGGGGGACGCCGATATCAGCGATCTCCACTCGACCGAGGAACGTCGCCGCTTGCGAGGAATGGAAGCCGGTCTTCGCGGCGACGAAGGTGACGGTCAGGTCGGCGCGCACGGCGACAGGGCTGGGCAGGCCTGTGTCACTATCAAGGCCGGAAGGGACGTCCACGGCGACGACCGCGCGCTTGGACGCGGTATTCATTGCGTGAATCCAATCGAGGACGGGGCTGCGGATTTCCCCGGCGAATCCGGTGCCCAACAAGGCGTCGATGACGACCTCGTCGGGCCCGATGGCCCGCACTCGGCCCGGCTGGGCATCGGGGGAACCGAGGACGGTCACATCCGCAGCCATGGCCTCGAGGATGGCGAAGTTCGTCGCCGTATCCGGCGTCATTTTTGTGCGATCGGCCGTCATCACCACCCGGATGATCCAACCGGCATTGTGAAGGTGCCGCGCAATGACACAGCCATCCCCGCCGTTGTTGCCCGGTCCGCAGAGGATGCAGGCCCGCCCCGCGGGACCATAGACACGGTCGATGGTGTCCGCGGCGTGTCGGCCCGCGTTTTCCATGAGAACGACGCTGGGCATCCGATAGCGTTGAACGGCGAGTTCGTCGACGCGTCGGAGCTGGGCGCGGGTTAGCAGGGAGGTCATGGATCGACGACCGCCGCTCCGGGTGCGGGTCCGTTTGGGGCGGGGGAACGGATGGTCCAGCGGGCGTCGCGGGACTGGATCGTCTGACGAACGGCCGCGGCGGGCTTGGCGGCGGCCTGCAAGAGTAGGGCTGGGCGGAGGAAGAAGAAGAGCATGGACAAGCCGCAAACGGCAAGGGCCAGTCGGATCGGAGCCCCGCCCACATGGGTTCGCGTTTGGACCTCGCGACCCACGTAGACCGAGGCCACGACACGCAGATAGTAGGCCGCCCCGATCGCGGCATTGATCACGCCGATCACCGCGAGGACGATCATGGCGGCGTGCATGGGGTGCTGTGGACGCACGGAAAACGCCGCTGCGAAGATGTATAGCTTGCCCATGAACCCGGCCGTGGGTGGAAGACCCATGAGGCTGAACATGCATACTGCGAGGGCCAGGGCTGTTGCCGGCGCGCGTCGACAGAGACCGGCGAGGTCATCGACGGACTCGGCGTCTCTGTCTGCGATGCGAATGGAAGCGAGAACCGCGAAGGCACCGAGGTTCATGGCCCCATAGACGGCGATGTAGAAGAACATGGCCGCCAATCCATCGTGCAACGGTCCCTGTCCCGCGATCGGTCCGACGAGCAGGGCGACGAGCATGTATCCGGTGTGCGCGATGCTCGAATAGGCGAGCATGCGCTTCACGTTGCGTTGGAGGAGGCCCAATGTATTGCCGACGGTCATGGTGACGGCGGCTGTCACCCACAAGATCCACAGAACGGAACTGGGCAAGTCCCATTGGAAAGCCGTGAGTACCTTGCAGAGGGCAAGCAGCCCTGCGAATTTGGGTACGAAGCCCAACATTCCGGCGATGGGCGAGGCGGCCCCTTCATAGACATCGGCTACATAGACGTGAAACGGCACGGCGGCGATCTTGAAAAACAGGGATGCGATCACCAGCAGAAGTCCGACCAGAGCACGCGGGTCATCGGCGGCGGCGGCACTCAGACTGGACGTGACGGACCCGTCGGAAAGACGATGGATCGTGGTCGTGCCGGCAGCGCCGTATAAAAAACTCAGACCATAGGCCAGAACGGCGGCGGACAGTGCTCCTAGAAAGAAATATTTAACCGCGGCCTCGGTGGAGCGGGCGGCTTCGCGGCTCATGGCTACGAGGATGTAAGTGGGCACGCTCACCAATTCAATGGCGAAAAAGAACACAATCCAGTCGTTGGCGGACGCGGTGATTAGCACGCCGAGCAGGGATAAGAGAATCATGCACATGAACTCACCGTGCTCCTGCCGGGCGGGCTGGCGCCAGTTGACCAGTATGACCAGGATGCCCATGACGAGCGTGAGTGTGCGAGCATAATTGGTAAACGGCGTCAGCCAAAGACCGGGGAGGACTTCGCTCTTGTGGGAGGCGGGGAACCACAGCGAGAGGATCAAAGCCAGGACTACCAAGACTAGTGCAAAAAGAGAACTCGCAAACGGCGCGGATCGTCCGCGGACCAGTCCGATCGTGAGCGCCCCGCACGCCCCTATGAGCAGCAGGCATTCGGGCGCCAATGCAAACACACCTGTATCAACGTGCATGAGAAGCAACGGCCTCCGAAGAAACTGCCGGGAATTCTTCGCCGGTCAAATCGCCCGCCAAGAGCCCAGGTTCCAGGGCGTCCCAAAGCTGGCGGTTATCGGCAGTGCGTTCCGCGGGGCGCGTCAGGAGAACATGCTGGCGGACCGCAATCTCCACGGTGTCGAGAACGGGTTTGGGGTAGACCCCGAGGAAAACACAACACAGTGCGATCGGAGCGAGGATGCCGATTTCGCGGCGGGTGAGATCCACGGTGAGTCCGGCGCTGGTATCGGGCGTGTGCGGCGGTTCAAGCCGCGGGCCGAAGAGAAGGCGCTGACAAACCCAGAGCATATAGACGGCGCTGAGGATGATCCCGACTGCGGCTGGCGCTGCATAGGCAAAGCCGAGCGGGCCGGCAGCCCGGCCGTCAGAAATGCCGGGCGACGTCACCGTGCCGAGCAATACCAGGAACTCTCCCACGAATCCATTCAGACCAGGAAGACCGATGCTGCTGAGCGTAAAAAACACGAGGTAGAACGACAGCCAGGGCATGGCACGCGCGAGCCCGCCGACCTCATGGATATCGCGGGTATGGTAGCGCTCGTAAATACATCCCACAAGTACGAACAGGGCGCCGGTCGACAGTCCGTGGTTCAGCATATAGAGCACGCCCCCGTTCAGACCGGCGACCTTCAGACTGAAAAGGCCGAGAATGCAGAACCCCATGTGGGACACGGAGGAGTAGGCCACGAGCTTTTTTACGTCCCTCTGGACCCAGGCGGCGAGCGCCGCGTAGATGATTCCAATGATGGCCAAACAAGCAATGAACGGCGCCCAGGCCCTCGTCGCATCGGGGAGCATGGGAATGCTCAATCGGCAGAATCCATATGTGCCGAGCTTCAGCAGAACCGCGGCGAGCACGACACTGCCCGCGGTCGGCGCCTCTGTGTGCGCCAATGGAAGCCAGGTGTGTAACGGGAACAGGGGAACCTTGATCACGAACCCGGCGGCAAACGCGACAAACAGCCACCACTGGACGTGATAAGGCAGAAACCCCTCGCGCCCCATCCTAATGAGTTCTTCGATATTCAGGGTGATATACCCCTGCGTGATATAGGAGTAGTAGGCGAGATACACTACGCCCGCGAAGGTGAGGACGCTGCCCGCGAGGGTGTACAGAAAGAACTTTATCGCGGCGCGGCGCCGGTCTTGCCCGCCCCAGACCGCAATCAACAGAAACAGGGGGATCAGCGTGAACTCAAAGAACACATAAAACAATAGAAGATCCAAGGCGCAGAAGACTCCCAGCAATCCGGACTGAAGGAGGAGAAGGAGAATATAGTATTCGCGAGCCCGCTCGCGGATGGCGGTGAAACTGGAGGCAATGGCAAGAGGGAAGAGGAAGGAGGTCAAGGCCAATAGCCAAATGCTGATTCCGTCCACTCCCACGCGGAACCCGATGTCGATCGTCGGCTCGTCGGATACGTCGTCGCCAATCCACGGGGCAAAGTAGGTCAGAACATACTCGCTGCTGTCGCGGCTGGACTGCGGACCCAATCTGTGGAATGAGACCACGGCAAAGACGGTGAGCAGAAACGTCACCAGCGAAAAGGCGAGAGCGCTGCGGCGAACCGAACGGGCGTCGCCCCACGGCGGAGTCAACAAAAGAAACGCTCCCACCAGCGGGGACAGAATGATGAGCGTGAGAATCCAGCTATTCAATTGGTTGGGTCCGGGTTCCATTCGATCTCATAATGCAAACCAGAGGATGACCGCAATCCCGGCCACGATGCTCAGTGCATAGCCCTGGAGCATCCCGGATTGAACAACGCGACACAAATATCCGAAGCCTCGTGGAATCGCCGTGACCACCCAGATCAGGCCGTCCACAACATAATCATCCAAGGCCACACACAACCGTCCCGTCGCGCGTGTCGGTTCTGCGATCGCCGCGGCGTAGGCCTCGTCCACATACCATTTGTTCCAAAGCGCCGCATACAGTCGCGTGAACGTGGTTCGCGCAAGGGCGGGAATCCACGGTTGACGCACGAAGCACACGTAGGCCGCGAGAAGCGCCGATAGGGTCAACGCAATGGAGGCGATCTCAAGACCATGCGCCGCCCAAAAACCGACATGCGCCGCGGATATATGCCCAACAGTGCCGGCGGCACTGAACGTGTGTTCAAATACGGGGGCAAGAAAATTGTGAAAGGGCCGGCCCGTGGCCTCGACGCCGAGGTATCCGGCGCCGACGGCGCCGACACTGAGTACGACCAAGGGAAGCAACATCCACGCTCCTGACTCGTGGGGGCGAGAGGCCTCCGGTATCCGCTGCGGGCCGAAAAAAGCGAGAAACACCATCCGGAATGTATAAAACGCCGTGAGTGCGGCCGTCGCCAGCGCTAATGCCCCAAGGACCGGATGCGCCGTCCAGGCGTGATGGATGATCGCATCTTTGCTAAAGAATCCGCTGAGCAATGGAAATCCGGATAGCGCAAAGGCTCCGATTGTGAATGTGATGCATGTGTACGGTAAGCAGCGGCGCAGTCCGCCGAAGTGCCGCAGGTCGATCACGCCGCCTAGTGCGTGCATGATGCTCCCGGCGCCCAAGAACAGCAACGCCTTGAAAAAGGCATGCGTAAAGAGGTGGAAGACGGCTGCATCCGCGGCGTATACACCGGCGGCGAGAAACATAAAGCCAAGTTGACTGATCGTCGAGTAGGCAAGTATGCGCTTAAGATCCGTTTGTACCAGCGCGACAGTCGCTGCGAAGAACGCAGTGAGAACGCCGATGACTGCAACGACCGTCATGGCTGTCGCCGAGGCCGTAAAAATCGCTCCGCAGCGCACGATCATATAGACCCCGGCGGTGACCATGGTCGCCGCGTGGATTAACGCGGACACTGGGGACGGTCCCTCCATTGCATCGGGAAGCCATACATGGAGTGGAAGCTGGGCGCTCTTTCCACAAGCGCCGCACAGCAACAGCAGAGCGATCATCGTCACCAATGCGTCGCTCAAGGGGGCGCCGGAGGGCAGAACGCCGCGTTGGACAAAGTCGAAGACTCCGGCGAAGTCTAACGTGCCGAAGGTCTGAAAAATGAGCAGGATGCCCAGTCCGAATCCGAAGTCGCCGACGCGGTTGACCAGGAATGCCTTTTTGGCGGCGGCGGCTGCGGCGGGGCGCTCATAGTAGAACCCGATCAGCAGGTAGCTGCACAGTCCGACCGCCTCCCAGCCGAGGTATAGAAGCAGGAAATTTCCGCCCAGGACGAGCATGCACATGCTGAATACGAATAAGGCAAGGAAGGCAAAGAACCGGGAGTAGCCGTGCTCCAACCGGCCGTGGGAGCGCATGTAGTCTCGCGAGTAGATGACGACGAGCAGCGAAACCCCCGTGACCGTCAACAGCATGATGCTGGTGAGGGGATCGACCAAAAACTCGACGTTGAAATCCACGCCCGTGCCGGTGGTAAGCCATGTATAGATGCGACTGAGGGAAGAGGCGGCATTGGGAGTTCTGGCGCGGACCTGCAGAAACAGGCCCAACGCGGCGACGAAGGACGCGCCGACGCCCAGAATGGAAAACCAATGGATCCGGCTTCGCAGTGCCCGGCCGAATATGGCGCAAAGAAGCGCCGCGATCAAGGGCGCCAGGACGACGGCCAGTGCGTATTGGGTTACCGTATCCATACTCGTGGACTGCGATTATCCCCGCATCATCGACCACGCGTCGGCGTCCAGGGTGTGGCGCCGACGATGCAATAGAACAATCAGACCGAGCGCCAGCCCCGCCTCTACCGCGGCAATGGCCAAGAGAAAAAGTCCGAACGCCTCTCCCTGCACATTACCGCATTGCCGCGCAAACGCGACGGCGTTGATCACTACGCCTTGAAACATGACTTCCGTGGACAGAAACACAAGAATCAGGTTCCGCCTCGACACGAACCCCACCAGGCCGATGGCGAAAAGCAGAGCCCCGAGAACCACATACGCGGTTACTGTGCTCATCAAAACGGCTCCGCCGCGCGTCCCGCCTCGCCCAGAGGCCGCGCCCGCGCTTCGCCTGCCTCCGCGGGAACTCGCTTCCGAGAAAGTGAAATCGCTCCGATCATGGACACCAACAAAAGAATGCCGGCCATCTCCAACGCCACGGGATATCGAATGAGCAGAGCGACGCCCACGGATTCGCTATTTCCCATCGGCTGATCCAGGGTAGGCGTTGCTACGGGCGCCGAGGCCGCCGTCGAGGCGCGCGGGGCGCCGGGCGGTTGCCCTTGCACGCCGGCGACATGTCCGCCAATCAGGCCGGTGAGGAGGAAGGCGAAGAGCACGCCCAGGAAGGGTTCGCGCGAGGCGCGATCATACGTGGGGGAATCAGGTTGCTGTGCAAGCATGATGACAAAGAGGTATGTCACCAAAATGGCGCCCGCGTAGATGACCACCAGGGCCGCGGCAAGGAATTCGGCTTCGAGAAGCACGAGCAGCGCTGCAACGGACAACACCAACCCCACGAAGTACACGGCACTGTATACGGGTTTGGTGTGCGTAATGACGCGGACCGCGGCGAGCAGCGCCGTGGCCGCAAAAACGTAGAATAGAACGGCGTTGGAGAGCGGCGCGAATGTACAAGCGGCGGATAAGGCGACAGCGCCCGCAAGAGCCGCCGCGATGACGCCAGCCGTGATCCGCGCCCGCGAGACATCGCGCCGCGGAAGAAGCCACCAGACCGCAACGGCGCCCAGTGAAAAGACCGCATACATGGCGAAGGTGAGGGAAGTCACGTGGTGGTATCCGCGGGCGGCAGGGGCCGCGCCGATTCGCGCCCGCCGGTGCCGGAGTATCCGGTTACGTGCGGGTTCTTACGAGGCTTCACTGCGGCCGTCTCGTCGTATACGGCGAGGAGTTCATCCTTCGACAAAACCATTTCCTCACGCGTCCGCCCGACGAGGTCGATGAGCGGGGTCAGTTCGATCGCATCGACCGGACATGCCTCCTCGCACATACCGCAAAAGATGCAGCGCAGTTCATCGATGTCGAACTTCGCAGGGTACTTCTCGCGGTCGGGCCAGGGCGACTCGCCGGCCTCGATATGAATGCAATGGGCCGGACACGCCGTCGAACACATATAGCATGCCACGCAGGCCACTCGTCCTTGCTCGTCGCGATTGAGTCGATGAACGCCGCGGTAGTTTGCCGTCCGCAACTCCCGCGTCTGCTCCGGGTACTGCACAGTCATCCGCGGGCCAAGTAAACTCTTACCCAAATGCCGGATGGTAGTCTTCATGCCGCTAAGAATCTGCGGCACGTACAGGCGTTCGCCCACGGACAGTTCAGGTTGGTCGACGGACACGATATCACTATCGGGAATCATACATTCGCCTCTGTATACATCGCGCCGAGCGCCACACCTTCCCCGCCCACTCCGGCCAAATTGCGCTGTCGCCCGGTGATTCGCGTGCCAAAAATCGCCTGGAACACGAGGGCGGCGAGCAGGATGGCGGCATTGCCGCCCAGTGCCAGTGCCGCGGATCGCGGTTGACCGACAAAGACCATCGCCGTCTGTAGGGTCACCAGTGCGAGCGAAATGGGAATCAGCCCCTTCCACGCCAGGCGCATCAGTTGGTCGAAGCGAAAGCGCGGCAGCGTCCAGCGAATCCACATCATCACGAAAAGCAGCGCACAAATCTTGCCGCAGAGTACGAGGACTTTGGCGATGACGGCCCAAAGGTGCGTCGCCTCCGGCTGCGTCCAGGCCAGCCACGGCAGGTGCCAGCCTCCCAAAAACAACACGGCAATGAAGGCACTGCCGGTGATCATGTGGGCATACTCCCCCAGAAAAAACATTCCGAACTTGAGGGCGCTGTATTCGGTATGAAAACCACCGACGAGTTCCTGCTCGGACTCAGCAAGATCGAACGGCGCCCGATTCGCCTCGGCCAGCGCCGTGACGAAAAGTATGCCAAAGGCGAGTGGGTGAAGAAAGACGTTCCATTGGGGAATCCACCCGGCCCAGTATTGCGCTTGGCCGAGGGTCATCTGCTCCAGACGCAGAGTCCCCATCATCATCACGACAACCAAGATCACCAATCCCATCGGAATCTCGTAGCTGAGCATCTGCGCTGTGGCACGTATGGCGCCATAAAAGGAGTACTTGTTGTTGCTGGCCCATCCGCCCAACACCACTCCATACACGCTCATCGCGGACACACTGAGAATGTACAACAATCCGATGTCGGGCTTGGCGACCTGGATGTCCACAAAGTGTCCGCCCAGGGCAAGTTGACCGCCCCAGGGGATCACCGCGAACCCTATGAAGGAAATGACAAAGATCATGGCCGGGGCGAGTATGAACAAGGGTCGATCCGCATGGCGCGGGACCACGTCCTCCTTCATCAGGAACTTGACCCCGTCCGCGATGGGCTGCAACAATCCCCAAAGGCCTACTCGGTTGGGGCCGTACCGATCCTGAATCCACGCCGATATCTTGCGCTCGAAGTAGATGCAGTAGGCCACGGCACCGAGCATCACATTGATGACAATGACGGCACAGACGCAACTGACGCCGAGCTGACTAGTGAGGAACACGTACATTATCCAGCGTCCGTTTCCGAGATCACCGCAAGGGTGTGGCTCGTCAGGAATCGGTCAGTGTGCATGTGGGGCCTCGTGCGGCGGTACGTACACCTCGGCAAATTGGGGCAAGGCCGCGGACATCATTTCACGAACCCGTCCGCCGCTGTACAGTCCGGTGAATCCGGCAATCTCCCAGAGATACTGTCCATCGCGTATCGCGCCCTCGGGCGGGACAATGGCCCGTTCGAACGGCTGGATCAACCCGTCGGCATTCACGAAACTGCCGTCGCGCTCCACCCAGGGGCACGCGGGAAGCACGACGGCCGCTCCGGCGATCAATTCGCTCTCAAAGAGGTCCTGCACCACGAGAACCTCCAAGTGGCCCGAGACCTTGGCCGTCTCCTTATCGACCCACGGCTTGGGATATCCACCGACCATCCACGCGGCTGTGAATTCATCCCTGTTCGCCCGCGCGACAAACGCCTCAAACGAGGCAGTGTTTCCACCGGCGGAGGCCAGAATCATCTCCACGCCGCGGCGGTTGGGACATTTCTCTTTGAGAATGGTGAACCGGGGCGAGCCGTTGGCAGTGCCGACCGGAAAATGTTGATCGTCGCCCTCCATCGGGGCCGGGCCGCAAACCAAGGTGGATTGCGGGGCGACGGCGCGAAGGAATCGAACCAATAACCACGCCTCCTCGCAGGACATGAAGGGTGACAAGACGCCGGCCACCTCCTCGGCCCCGCGCTCCTTCACGTGTTCCTCGAAGCGGAAACGAAGGATAGCGGGAATCTCCCGCCACGGCGGGGACGTCGTATCCAGTCCGCGACGGACGATGGGACGGGTGAGGCGCTTTCCATCATGAATGTACTTGAATCCAAACCGCCCCTCGTCGCACATCCACCAATCATTGACTTTGGGGTTGTAGCGCGGCTTAAGACGCTGCACGACGTTGTCGGCGTGGTCCACGCAAATCGCGCAGCCCCGCGCGCATCCAGCACAAATCGACGGCGTACTGGTCAATTCCCACACGCGGCGCTTAAACAGGAAATCTTTGTCCAGCAGCGAGCCCACCGGGCAGATGTCCACGACATTTCCCTGAAGCGGATTGTCCAACGGCCGCCCCGGAAACACGTCGATCTCCGTTCGACTGCCGCGATTCACCAGGCACAACTCGTGACTTCCCGAGATCTCGTCCGTGAAGCGAACACAACGCGTACACATGACGCAACGGTCTTGATAGAGGAGTGTCTTGGGACCGATGTCTTTCTTGGGATTGACCAGCTTCTGATCGACCATGCGCGAGTAGGACCGCCCGAACTTGAAACTGTAGTCCTGCAAATAACACTCGCCCGCCTGGTCACAGACCGGACAATCGAGCGGATGATTGAGAAGAAAGTACTCCATACACGACACTTGGCTCTGTCGAACCCGTTCGGAGTCCAACCGCACGACCATTCCCTCGCGCACCGGCGTCTGACACGACGGCACGAGCTTCGGCGACCATTCCAGTTCCTTTGTCTTGGGATCGGGCATCATCATTTCCATCAGACACAGCCGACAGGAAGCCACAATGGACAGGCCGGGATGGTAACAATAATGCGGCACGTCCCACCCCGCCTCCAAGGCGGCCTGCAAGACCGGGATGCCCGCCCGGCATTCGACGTCCTTGCTGTCAATGATGACCTTCGGCATAACCGTCTAAGACGCACCCGCGTCGCGATTCATGGCTATGATGTCGTGCCCAGTCTTCAATTCAGCACACTCAAAACCCGCAATGCCCGATCCGTCGGTTGGGCGCGGATCGCCGCTTCAAGCTCCCCGCGGAATTTCTTCACCAACGTCTCGATCGGGTACGTCGCCCCGTCCGGCAAACCGCAAATACTCAGACCGGGCATCATCCCCATGTTCCGCGCCGTCTCCAACAGTATATCCAAATCTTCGAGGCGACCGGCATTCATGGCAATTCGCGTGGCGATCTTGTGCATCCAGGCCGTCCCCTCGCGGCACTGCGTGCATTGTCCGCACGACTCTGTACCATAGAACCTCGCCAGGTTGCGCAGAACCATGCGCATATCCGTGGCCTCGTCGATCACCACCGCGGCGGCCGTCCCCAACCCCAGCAAACCATACTTGCGCGGGTCCTCGAAATCCAACTTCATGTCCAGCTCATGCGCCGCCAATACGCCCATCGACGCACCGCCCGGCAGAACGGCCTTCACTTTCTTGCCCGACAACATGCCACCGCCCAAATCCCCGCGCTCGATGAGATCCCGAACCGTAATGGTCATGGGAGACTCATAGCAACCCGGATGCTTGACCGGTCCGCTGATGCAAAACAGTTTCGGCCCGGTGCTGTGCGGCGGTCCGATGCTGGTGAACCAACTCGCACCGCGCTCGAGGATATGCGGCACGCAGCAAAGCGTCTCCACGTTGTTGACCACCGTCGGCCTACGGAAAAGACCCTCGACCGCGGGAAACGGCGGTTTGATCCGCGGCCAACCGCGCTTCCCCTCCAGAGACTCGATCAGACCCGTCTCTTCGCCGCAAACATAGGCGCCCGCGCCGCGGTGAATGTAACATTCGACCGAGAAGTCGCTCCCAAAGACACTCCGTCCCAAGTACCCGGCGTCGTAGGCTTCGTCCACCGCGTGCTGCAGTATGTGGAATTGCTCATGGAACTCGACCCGCAGGTAGATGTACGCAATCTGCGACCGCGTGGCATAGGCCGCGATGATCGTCCCCTCGATCAGTTGATGCGGATCGCTCTCCATGAGCACGCGGTTATTGAACGTCGGCGGTTCCGACTCATCGGCGTTGACGCAGAGCAGCGTGTGCGTGCGGTCCTTGGGTAGAAAGGTCCACTTCACCCCCGCAGGGAACCCGGCCCCGCCGCGCCCGCGGAGATTCGCCTTTTTGACCTCCTCGACGACCTCGTCCGGGGTCATCTTCAACGCCTTGCGCACCGCCTGGTAGCCGCCGCGCGATTCATACACGCGCAGGGCGCGCACCCCCTCCACGCCCTGGTTGCGAAGCAATACCGGTTCAAACGAACCCATCGCCGCTCCGTTCGATCACCCGACGCGAAGGTGAGGTTGGGGAAGTAGAAACGCGAAGTACGACAGACTCCAAGCCACCATCGCCAACGTCCACCAGCGTCGCCGACCCAACACCCATCGCGGCGCGAGAATCGCCATCAGCGCCGGAATATAATCCAACGAATAGCGGTTGAACCCGCGCTGCACCGCCCCCGTCGCGTGCCAGAACATTAACATCGCAAAGACCATGGCGCTCGCCGCGACCCAGACAGCCGTCCGGCGATCGATGAGCAACTTGCGGCCGTCGAGGAACAAACCCAACAGCAGCGGCGTCGTCCACCATATGCCCGTGCCCATGGTGTTGGGCCGCAGATACGCACGCGATTCTCCTTCGATCTCCACGCGGTGCAGATCGGGCAGCCCGATGTTGGCATAGTAAAAATTTCGCGGCGCCCAGTGCAGGGAGAGCAGACCATGAGCGCGGGCCTCGCGGGCGAAAACGTCGTCGCGCCCCTCGTGATTCAGCATGTATCCCGTGCAAAGCGGCGAGCCGAACTTCAACGTGTTGAGCCCCCCGTAGATCAGTGCGATGGCCGCGCAAGTACATGCGACCATGACGATCCGGCGACGACGCAACGTCGGAGTCCCAACGGCCCAAGTCATGACCACAACAGGCAAAATGAATGCAAACGTAGGTTGCCGCGAGAGGGTCGTGAGGATCAAGCCCAGGCACGCCGGCCAAATCCGCCGTCGCCCGAAGAAGTCGATCAGGATCAGCAACAGCCCAATGGTCGACAGGGCGTGATTGACTTGATACGGACTGCCCCCGCGAATGGTTTTGGACAACACGGGCAGAAGACTCGTCCCACACACCAGCCCGATCGCCCATACCGCGCCCCATCGCGCCGACTGCGTCAGACGGAAGAACAGCACATACGCGCACACCGGCACCACGCAGACCAATGCCACGATCAACCCGTGCGGCACACCGTCGCTGAACGGGACGACGAGGGCCGCCAAGATTGAGAACATCGGGGGGAAGTAGCTGTATACCCGACCGTCGCGCAGTGCCGTGTCCCATTTCCGCTCCGGCAGATCCAACCGCCCGGCCCACCACGCCTGGGCCTCGGCGACCTGCACGTTCTCGTCGATGTCGAACCACTCGTCGGGCCGCCATAGTCGGGCGTCCACCAGTAAGGCGAACGTCAGCAGCACGACCGACAGACCGAACCACCACGCCCATCGGTTCCGCGACGCCGGCGCAGACACGGGGTCGCGACCGTTGGCGTCCGAGCACTCGTGTCGTCCGTTCGATTCCACCGACCATCGCCCTTGCCCGCCGGATCAATCCGCCTCCTTCATTTCCCGAACGTCGGAGGTGCTCTCGAGAGAAGGCCCGGTGGGTGCCGTGGCCGGGCGTCCGTTTCCGGAGTCTTTTCTGGGACCATCGAACAGCTCGCTGCGCGGGACCGCGATCCGATCGTTCTGCGGATCCGCGAGCAACCGCTCGACGTCTTGCACTTGCAGCTTCTTGTGAAGCCGCTCATTGATAAGCAGACACGGGGCGTGATCGCACCCCGCAAGGCATTCCTCGGTCGCAAGGCTGTACTCACCGTCCGCGGTCGTCTCGTGTTCCTCGATGCCCAACCGCCTTTTCACTTCCTCCAAGACGGCGGCGCCGCCCATCACTTCGCACGAAATGCTCCGGCACACCGTCACCACCTTCTTGCCCTTTGGATGGGTCCAGAAGTGCGTGTAGAACGAAATGGTGTCGATCACGTCGGAAGGGTGAATCTCCAGCAGCTCGGCGATCTCGGCCATGGCCTGCCACGGTACGTGCCCCAGTGCATCTTGCACAATGTGCAGCGCCGGCAACAGCACGGCCCGCCGCGTCTCATAGCGCGGGAAGAACGACCGTATTTTCACCCGCACCGCCTCGCTCAACAGCGGCGGGGCCTTCGGGTCGATCACGGCCTCATTGCGATTGATCGTCTGCCAGGACACCCTTATCTCCTCCGCGACCGATCAAAATTCGGGCGGCGGCGTAAACCACTCCATCGTGTCGCGAATGTACCGCAGACGCTCCAACAAATCCGCGGGCAATGTCTTCGCCAATTCCGCGTCAATCAGTCCGATGCGAAGCAGATCTTCCATATGCACCTGGTCGTGACGCCGGTTCGCCTCCAGCTTCATGCGCACCAGTTCGGGGAGGTCGATCACCATGTAACCCTGCGGGCTGCGGCGCGCCGACGTCACACTGGGCGCCGGTCTCGTGATCCCCGGTCGAACAGGCTCATCCGCCACGATGACGTGTACCGCGCGTTTCGGCGAGGGCTGCTCTCGCTCCACGAAAATGGGAATACCCAGGACGTCCTCTCGCAGCATCCCGACCGTAAGCACGGCCTCTGCGGCGCGCTCTAGATCCGACCGGCGCAGGAGCACGTCGACGTCCTTGGTGCTTCGCGTCGCACCGGGGTCGATCGTCGAAACCCACGCCGCCACCGCGTTTCCCCCGATCACCGCGTACGGTATGCCGGCCGCGTCCATCGCGCCCGTGAATCTTCGCAGTTGTTCCTCAACCCGTTCCATGGCCATGAATGCCGCCTCGAAATCGGGGACCACACGCTGCCAGAGCGCGCCCTCGACGGTTTCCACCGCCGCCGCGTCAGGCACACCTTCCGGATAGGGTCCCGTCGTACCGACCACGTCACCGATCCAGTTCCGCCGCGATGATATTCATTCCGCTGAGCACCGCGATCACGTCGCTCACCTGATGCCCAAGCACCAATTTCGGAAAACACTGATAATTGATGAACGACGGCGGGCGGCAGCGCGCCCGATATGGGGCATTCCCGCCGTCACTGGCGAGGTAAAAGCCCAGTTCACCATTGGCCGTCTCTTGCGCCCCATAGGCCTCGCCGATCGGCGGGCGATGACCACGATTGGTCATGATCTGCTCAAAATGATGGATGAGTCCCTCGATGCTGAAGTGAACTTCCTTCTTGTCTGGGAGCGTCATTTTGTCTGCCGGCAGAACGTCCACGGGCCCCGCGGGAATATCATCCACCAATTGCAAAACGATCTTCGCCGCCTCGTGGAGCTCAGCCAGACGGACCAAATACCTTGCGTAACAGTCGCCGCCCTCGCTGATGGGCACCTTGAACTGCACGGGCGAGCCTCCCTTCCCGTCCCAGTTGTCGGCGTAGCAAAGATAAGGCTCGTCCTTTCGCAAGTCGCGCCGAACGCCGCTGGCCCGCGCCAAAGGACCCGTCAGTCCCCAGTTGATCGCGTCGTCGCGCGACAAATAGCCAATGCCTTTGGTACGTTCAATGAAGATGCGATTGCGGGTGAGAAGGCGTTCCAGATCATCCACTGCCTGGGGCATGACCTGCGTACAAAAGCGCTTTACCTTGGCGGGCCATTCGGGCGTGATGTCCTGCATCAGTCCGCCGACGCGTGTATAACTGGTCGTAAAGCGCGCCCCGCAAATCTCCTCGAAGAGATCATAGATCGTTTCACGGGCATTGAACGGATAGAGAAAGGCCGTGAACCCGCCCAAATCCAGCCCCGCGCAACCCACGCAAAGTAAATGGTCCTGAATGCGAGCCAGTTCCGCGATGATGGTACGGATCACTTTGCACCGCGGCGTCAGCTCCAGCCCGAAGAGCAATTCGCATGCATGGTGCCAGGCGATGTTGTTGGCCATCGGCGAAATATAATTCATGCGATCGGTAACCACGACATATTGGTTGTAGTTGAGGTGTTCGCCGAGCTTTTCGAATCCGCTGTGCAGGTAGCCGATGTGAACCGTGCATCCGACGACCCGCTCCCCATCCAGTTCGAGAACGTGCCGAAGAGTCGTATGGGTGGCCGGGTGCTGCGGCCCCAGGTTCAGCACCCAGACGTCGCCGCCCGGTTCCTCGGGCGCATACGTAGCGCCAGTGTACTCGCCTGTGGAAGGCGCGGCGACGCTCATGCGAGGCCTCTCCTTGCACGGATGATGGACTTGGAACTCATACTTCCCATTGCGTGACTTCCACCGTTCTATGCACTGTCGCGCCCCACTCGCTCGAAGTTCTCCCGCTCCCCGAGCCCGCGCAGCGGATAATCCTTACGAAGGGGATGGGCCTCGAAGCCCTCCCAGGTCAGAATGCGGCGCAAGTCCGGGTGCCCCGCGAACCGAATTCCGAACATATCCCACACTTCCCGCTCCAACCACTCCGCGCCCTTCCATATCCCCACCACCGACGGAACCTCGGGGTTGGGATCATTCACATAACACTTCGCCCACAGTCGATGCTCACGGCTGAGGGAAAGAAGCGAGTAGATCACCGCGAAACGATCGCGCGCTTGCGGAAAATTCAGGTAATCCACACAAGTCAGATCGCAGAGCTGCTCGAACGCGCATCGCGGATCGTTGTACAGGAAACGCATCACTTCGAGCAGTCGATCCGCGGGAACCTGGACGCACAGTTGTTCCTTCGACTTGTCGGACGTGGCGAGCAACGGCGCCGGCGCCAACGCAACCCCTGGGAACTGCCCGACCAGAGCCTCGATCACTGCCATCGCGGAACCCACGCAGTCTCCTTACCTCGCAGGGTCCGTCGGAACCTTCACTTGCACCGGTGCCTCGACCATCAACCCCATTCCGCGGGCTCGCGGCGAACCCCCGCGCACACCCTCCTTCTCGATGATCCGTTGAATGGCCATCACTCCTTCGATCAATGTTTCCGGGCGAGGAGGGCACCCCGGAACATACACGTCCACGGGCAAAAACTGGTCCACCCCCTGTACCACCGCGTACGTGTCGAAGACGCCGCCCGAGCTCGCGCACGCTCCCATGCTGAGCACCCACTTGGGCTCGGCCATTTGCATATAGATCCGTTGCAAGACCGGCATGGACTTGATCGCCACCCGTCCGGCGACAATCAAGAGATCGCATTGTCGCGGCGTGAAGCGCATGACCTCGGCCCCAAATCGGGCGATGTCGTAGCGGCTTGCCCCGGTGGCCATCAGTTCGATGCCGCAACACGCCGTCGCAAAGGGCATCGGCCACAGCGAATTCTTCCGCGACCAATTGACCGTCTTTTCCCGAAGAAGGTCCAGGACGTAACTGAGTTTCGTGGCCAGGAACTCTTCCTTGCTGGCCTGGTACGGCGCGGCCACTTCCAACGCTAGTCCCATTCGAACGCCCCTTTCTTCCATTCGTACACCAACCCGAAAAGAAGGAGCAGGAAAAAGACGGTCATCACCGCAAGAACAAATCCCTTCCCCACCACGGCGCCGCTATCCAGCATGTACATCGTTCCGGTCGTCGACGCGCGATGAAACACCAGCGCCCAGGGCCAAAGAAAGATCACTTCCACGTCGAACAACATGAAGAGCATCGCCACCACATAGAAACGGATATGGAACCGTCGCCGCGCGCTGTCGTGGACGGGCATCCCCGATTCGTAGGGGCTGTCCTTCACGGGCCCGTGGCGCCTCGGCCCGATCGCGTGGGCCAGGATCAGCATCACCCCCGTGATCACCACGACCACGGCGATGGTGAATCCGATCGCGGCGTAGGAATTGAATCGCTCGATATCACCCATCTTGCCGTGAAGCCCGAAACCGCCGCCTTGCCGTCTCGGCGACCGACCCGAATTACCGGTCCGCCTTCGTACACCCCGGCCTAAGATCGACCGACCGCTATGAGTCTACTCCAATCCCTTTCGGGGTCAATGAAAGTTTTCACAATCTTTTCATAACTTCCGTATTCACAAACGCTTACGGCGCACCGCAGGCGGCGATTTCGTCCCCGGCGCCAAGACCCCGCCCGACGACGACCTCGGACACCGCGTCGTGCTGGCAGGTCCCGCGGGGTTCTCCGTCTGGTTTTCGTGACCGGTCATACGTCCGCTGACTGCCGCCACCCAGCGCCAAAAACCACGCAAAAGCGTGCCACCGCCTACGAATCTGGATTTGCGAATGCGTTGGCTTGACTCGCAATCGACGACTTGCTACAACCGCCTCGGTGCCGGTGTGGACCGGTCTCGTCGAGGGACTCCGGCACGCATGCACATCGGCTCGCACGGAAGCTCGTGCGGTCAACGTCGATATGCGGCGGAAGGATAAACCAGACGGCCCGGCTTTCGACTCGAAGCCGCCGTCGCACAAAAGAAGCGAAGGCTTGATTCGCCGCGGGTCTTGTCGGACTCCCCAGCCGGAGTCGTGAGCGCCCGCCAATTTCGACCGCAACCCCAGCCTCCTCAAACAGCAGTCGCCTTGATGAGCGAGTTTCTCCAATCCGACGATGCCCACGACGCCTTCCCGAAGGATGCCGCTGCGCCGAACTCGCCGAGCATGAGTGAGCTGGACCGCGAGATCGCCGACGCTTTCGCATCCATGCCCCCTTCGGACCTTGCGGAACTCAGCGGTGTCGTTGGCTCGGCTGACGGCGCCGCCGCGGGCACCGAACTTATCGGCACCGTCACCGGCGTCACCGAGGACGACGTCTTCCTTCAGTTCGGCGTGAAGTCCCAGGGCGTGATGCCTCGTTTGCAATTCGGAAAGAAAGAACCTATCGAGGTCGGGCGGCGCGTGGACGTGGTGGTCGATCGCTTCGACGCCGACTCCGGGCTCATCATCGTAAGTCGCAAAGGCGCCATTCAGCGGGCCACCTGGACCAACCTCACCATCGGAATGCTCGTCGAGGGCAAGGTCACCGGGCTTAACAAGGGCGGGCTGGAGGTCGATCTCAAGGGAATTCGCGCTTTCATGCCCGGCTCCCAGGTCGACATCGTCCCCATGAAGGACATCTCCCTGCTGCTCAACCAGATGGTTCGCTGCGAAGTGATCGAGCTGGACCGCCGCTCCAAGAGCGTCATCCTGAGCCGCCGCAAGGGCATGGAGCGCGAGCTCGCCGAATCCCGCGAAAAGCTCCGCGCCGAACTCGCCGCGGGACAAACCCGATCCGGCGTCGTCCGCGGCATCACCGACTTCGGAGCCTTCGTCGATCTCGGCGGCGTGGACGGGCTGATCCACATCCGCGATTTGAGCTGGGGCTCGGTGCAAAAAGTGAGCGACGTCCTGTCCCCCGGGCAGCGCGTGGACGTCCTGGTGCTCAAGGTCGACGCCAAGCGCGAGCGAATCTCGCTGGGCCTCAAACAGGTCCTGCCCGATCCCTGGGAAAACGTCGTTCAGCGATATCCCGTGGGAACAACGCTCAAAGCCCGCGTGATGCGCATCGCCGATTTCGGCGCTTTCGCGGAGTTGGAATCGGGCGTCGAGGGTCTCATCCCCGTCAGCGAGATGGGCTGGTCGCGGGGCAAGAAGACCACGGACGTCGTCAGCGTCGGCGCGATGGTGGATTGCGTGGTCATCCGCCTCGAAGCGGACAAGCGGCGGATCGCGCTCAGCATGAAGCAGGTCCAGCCCGACCCGTGGGCCGGCGTCTTCGAAGGATTCCCGGTGAACTCGGTCATCAAGGGCAAGGTGACGCGTCTGGCCGACTTCGGCGCCTTCGTGGAACTCACCCCCGGCGTCGAGGGCTTGATCCACATCTCCGAGCTGTCCGACAAGCGCGTGAAGACCTGTGCCGACGTCGTCCAGCCGGGCCAGGAAGTCGAGACGCGCATCCTCGGCGTGGATCGCGAGAACCGCCGAATCTCGCTCTCCATCAAGGCCCTTCTCGCCGCCGACGCCGCCGAGATGGCCACCTACGCCGCGGCGCCGCACCAACCCGCCAAACTCGAGAAAAAGCGAAAAAAACCCCTCCGCGGCGGCCTCTCCAGCCATTTCGAATGGTGACGCGCCTCAAGTCTGGGGCGACATGAAACCCTTCAGTCCGAGGCGCTGCGGGACGGGGCGTCTTCCGCGGTGATGCCGAACCGATTCATCATTTCCTCAAGCGAAACACCGGGTTTGCCACGATCTTCCCGTTTTGCGTGTTCGAGCAGCAGGAGGTCCTCGGCGTCCTCCAGGAGTTCCTGCATGGTCACGAATTCCTCGTACGGAAGCACGACGAACTCGTTCCTGCCGTTCTTCTTCAGAAACTCCGGATGGAACTGAATCATGACGCCCTCCCGTCTACTCCTCATCTGCCTCGCGTCGGTGACGAACACGGTAGACGACGATCCGATTGCTCTCCACCTCGAACAACACGCGGTAATCGCCGACGCGAAGCCGGTACGCCGGAGTCATGTTCGTCAGCCGCTTCACGTCCCCGGCCAAATCGTCACGCATGGCGTGGATCTTTAGGAGAATTCTACGCGCGACTTCCGGCGAAAGCGAATCCAGGTCCCGCTCCGCCTTGGGCATAAAGACAACGGTGTGTTGCATGTCAATTCACTCTAACCTCGTAGGGGACCGGTTGAAACACCTCCCCGCAAGGTTTGAGTCCCCGTTGCGATCCACGAGTTAGGCCGATAGTATGCGTCGATTCGAGGCGGCTCCCGAGGTCGCGGCGACCGCTTGCCCAGACCGGAAACAAGGACGAGCTCGTGCGATTCGCTTTTGTCGACAGCATCATCGAGTTGGAACGCGGCAAGCGGATCGTGACCGTGCGGGCCGTCACGCTTGGCGAGGAATACCTGGCCGACCATTTCCCGACCTTTCCCGTCCTTCCCGGCGTGTTGATGCTCCAGGCCTTGGTCGAGTCGGCCACCTGGCTGGTCCGCGAGGCCCAGGACTTCGCTCCGGGGGTGGTCTTGCTTCGTCAGGCCAAAAACGTAACATACAAGAGCTTTGTGAAACCCGGACATCTGCTCCGGGTCGAGGTTGCCTGTCGCCGATTGGAGCGGGGCGAGAGCGACTTCGAGGGAAGCGGGCTTTGCGACAATACGGAAGTCGTTCGGGCGCGGTTCAGCTTGATTCACCGCCTGCCCGAGGGGCGCGACGCGGCCTTTGCCGATGCCGCCCGACGCTCGGCCGAGGACGCCCGAACGAGGTTCCCATTGTTGAAAAGATGACCCGCCGACCGATTGGTCAGGAGACAAACGAGGACCAAAAGGAATGCTGGACGTTGAAACCAAGAGTGGAGGCTCCACCAGGATGAGCACCAATCGCGACGAGGTCTTCGGGAAGGTCCGTGATGTGTTGACCGACGCTCTGGGGGTCGACGCCGACGAGGTGTCGCCGCAGGCCACTCTGCAGGGCGACCTGGGGGCCGAGAGCATCGACTTTCTCGACATCGTATTCCGCTTGGAGAAGGCCTTCGCCATCAAGATCCCCAAAGGCGAACTCTTTCCCGACGACGTTCTGAGCAACCCCGATTACTTCGAAGGCGACAAGATCACCAGCACCGGCCTGGATCGCCTCAAGGCTTCCATGCCCCACGCCGACTTCTCCAAGTTCGACAGCGCCCCCCTCGTCTCCAAAATGCCCGAGCTCTTCACCGTCAACACCATCGTCAACTACGTCGAGAACAAGCTCAAGGCCGCGTAACGCCGCCCTCCATCCACGGAGCGTTCTGTAGCGTCGCCCCTCGTGGGCGGCGCCCCATCCGAACCCCAAGCGCCAGCGCGGGGTCTGGCGAATGCAGTAGGTAGGGTCCGCTGTGCGGACCGAAATGTAGCGCCACCCAATACTGTTCGGCACGAGAAGTGCCCGGCGGCACCGGTTCGCACCAGGCTCGACAAAGTCGCGCCAAACTTTACTTGCGCCCGCCCGTTGCGTAGCGCATACTCTAGGCAGGATGCCGCGACCCGCAAAACCCCCGATCCTCGAGCCTGACCTCCACGGTTTCAAACACTTCAAGTTGCTGCTTCCCGTGATGGAGAGGCTGGGCCATGCCGGCTGCGCACGCGATCACGCCGGCAACCGCATCCT
>CAZYEX010000013.1:0-1738 GCA_964646605.1 uncultured Phycisphaera sp.
CTGGCCGACAATGCCCATCCGCCGGGGAAGATCGGCTGCACCACCTGCCATGAGGGCCAGGGACCGGGGGTCAACAGCCGCGAGCAGGGCCACGGCGAGGTCCATTATTGGGAATTCCCGCTGCTGCGCGGAACCAAGGCGCAGTCCAGTTGCGCCTCGTGCCATCTCGACAGCCAACGGCTCCAGCATGCGCCGCTGTTGGCCGAAGGGCAGCGAATATTCGAGCAGATCGGCTGCACCGGCTGTCACCTGGTCAAGGGCTATGAAGATATTCCGAAAGTCGCCCCCAGCCTGAGGCGCATCAGCGCCAAGGTCGATCCAAGCTGGATGGTGCGCTGGATCGAGAACCCGCACAACTTCCGGCCGAACACCCGGATGCCGAATTTTTCTCTTAAAGAAGACGAGGCGACGGCGGTCGCCGCTTTCCTCTGGTCGCGCTCCAAAGAAGAGGGTGACAAGTGGCTGCAGGAACACCCTGCGCCCGCGGGGATCAAAGAGGGCGAAGCCGCGCTGGCGGCCAAAGGCAAGGCGCTGGTGGAATCGATCGGCTGCAAGGGCTGCCATGGCTTTGCCGACGGCGAGGCCTCCACGGTCCTGGGCAAGGAAAAAGAAATTGTCCCCAACCTGAATAACATCGCCGCCAAAGTCGGCGCGCGCTGGACCTACCATTGGATCAAAAACCCGCGCGACTTTTCGCCCACGACCAGGATGCCGAGCATGCGGCTAACCGACCAGGAGGCGCTGGCGATCACCGCCTACCTGACGACTCTGGGCGCGAAAGCGGAAGCGATCGGCGGGATCGAGGAAAAAATTAAGGACGCCAAAAATATCAAGCGCGGCGAAGGGCTGGTGCGCAAGTACGGTTGCTTCGGCTGCCATGACATCGCGGGAATGGAGAAGGAGTCGCGCATCGGCGTGGAGCTCACGACCTTCGGCTCCAAGACGCTGGAGGATCTGTTCTTCGGCAATCGCACGGAGATCGGGCGGAATTGGGACGACTGGACGTACACTAAATTAAAAGCTCCCCGCATCTACGCCACGGAGCGGGTCGAGCAGGTGATGCCGCAATTCAACCTCGCCGACGAGGACATCAAGGCGCTGAGAACTCTGCTCCGCGGCTTTCAGGAGAGAAAGGTTCCGGCGCAGTACCGCGCGGAGCATGGCCAACGAGTCGCCCAAGTCGTCGAGGGACGCCGGTTGATGCACCAGTACAACTGCATCGGCTGCCACGAGATCGAGAATCGGGGCGGCTTTATCCGCAAATACTACGAACAGAATCCCGGGCTTGCGCCGCCGGTATTGAACGGCGAGGGGGAGAAGGTCCAGTCGCACTGGCTGTTCGGCTTCCTCAAGGAGCCGATTCCGGTCCGCCCGTGGATTGCCGTGCGGATGCCGACTTTCAATTTTTCGGACCAGGAGGCGAATGCGCTGGTGGCTTATTTCAATGGCCTCTCTAAAGTGGACGTTCCCTACGCCTATTTCGACGACCGAAAAGTTCCCAGGGAACATCTCGATGCGTCACGAATTCTCTTCGGGAAGGATTACTTCAACTGCCTGAGCTGCCATCAGCAGGGAGAGAAAAAGCCGGAGGGACCCGAGGAGGGCTGGGCGCCCGACCTCAACCTGGCCAGAAACCGGCTGAGCCCGTCCTGGATCATCAAGTGGCTCCAGGACCCGCAAAAGGTCCAGCCCGGAACCAAGATGCCATCGTTTTTTCCCGGCGGCCCGGACAACATCC
>CAZYEX010000014.1:0-47278 GCA_964646605.1 uncultured Phycisphaera sp.
TGAGCTCGGCGACGATGTCTTTGGCGGTCATTTACTTTCTCCCTCAAGTTGCATGTAACGCGCAATCGGCTCTTCGTTTAGCGTTCGCAGGGCGCCATGCGAACGCTAAACGAAGAGCCGATATTACCACTCACGCCAGTACCTCGCGTCTCATCGCTCCGTCTCTCCGCTGACCGGCGGACTCTGGATCGGCCGAACGCCCCGCCCTTCTGCGGCAGGGCCGCGGGCGGGGGGAGTCGCCGCCGCCCACCTAGATCTTACCCGGGCCAAGCCTGCGGAGCGAGCGCGGCCCTGCCAGCAGCAAGGGCTGGTTAGGCCACACTGATTGAGCTCAAAGATGCCAGAATGAGTCTGTAAAGCCTAAGCTCTGCAACAGCGCTTGGGTCTCGTCAATCGTCCGTCGGCGCCATCCGACGATTCTACGATCGGTGAACCAGGCGCGGGCGAGGGCCCAACCCTCTGGAAGCGACATTGAAGCGCCTCGCTCGAGTCGCCACTGCTGCGTCCATCGGTCGATGTGCTCTTCCGACCGGAAGAGGAGCATGGTCTTTCACGTGAAGACGATGTCTTCCCACCAACGTGCCGCAGGAATGGCAAAATGGATTACGCCGACCCCGGTTGCGGGTCCATCCTTCTCGACGTCGAGCTCCATGCGCTCCCCGCAACACCCGCAGGCGGTTCGGATGACCGCAGTTTCCCCTAACATCGCAGGAATACCGAGCGCATCCCAGATGCAGTTGGCGAACGCGCTGTACCTTGACGTTCGGACAAGAAAGGCGGTCGGCACGGCCGAGAAGGGCGCGGCCATAAGAATCTCTCCACTCTGCCGTTGGAGGACCAAGACGTGTGCATCGGACAGACGCTGGAGGCTGGTCCGCACCTCAGCCTCTAACAGGCGGGTAGTCGTACAGAGATCTATTACGGTCGGCGGTGAGCCGAGGGCCAACGCCGCATCGTAGACGTGCTGGCGGATCAGTGTGTCCTGATTCGCCGGAGAAGACCCCATTGCAAAACTCCAGTGCGGCCCAACGCTCACGTTCACCCGGCGGCGGCGAACGACCTTTATTCCAAGAACCGACGCTGCCCGCCGCTGCGGTGCAACGTGTTGTTCGGCGCGGCCCGGACTGTTAGGGAGCCGTTGACTCCCCAAACGCCAACCGATAGCCGCTATCATCCTCGACGACGAACTCCCGCGTGCCGTAGTTCCGGGATACGGGCCCCTCCAAGACCCTGGCACCGCGCGCTCGGAGGTCGTGAGCCAAGGCGTCCAGGTCCTCGACCCAGATGTAGGCATCCAGCCCATCACCGCGCGACGTGCGGTTCGGGACAATGTACCCCGTGTCGCGCTTCCCAAGATGAATCTCGACACCGTCTCGACTGATGATGGCGAAGACGGGCGGATCACCGAAGTGGTCCACGATGGTGAAGCCGAGAGCGTCACGGTAATGCTCGGCAGCACGAACAACGTCCGCCACGACAAACTGTGGAGCGATGCCTTTCAGCCGTGACGATGCAGTTCCGGAAGTGGTCGTCATTGTTCACCTCCTCAAGAGCATGGCTTCCTCAGCCGAACCATCATTGGATTGACCCGCCTAAGATGCGGAGTTTCGTTTTCTTGCCCTGATGACACGCCGGGTGGCCCATCCATCCCGGCACGCAGGATGGGTGGGGTCACGATGTTAGGCTGCACGCGTCGGCACGGTCACAAGCATTGCCTCTCGGATTAGCCCGCTACGCCCCAATCGTGGCAGTGGCCGTCTCGCTCCACGGGCCAAAGCCGATGCGGGATGTGGGTTGTGGGATGTAAACCGGCGAGCACGCATCCGAATCTTCTCCTATCCGACTATCCCACTTCCAACATCCGAACTCGCCATGCACCAGTCATCGCGCCGCCTCGCGCCTCGAGGGCTGATGCGCCTCGTAGCGTGCGATCTCCTCCTTGCGCTGGTTGATCAGCCGCTTGAGCGATTCCATCGAAGCCTCACGCAATTCCTAGTCGCCGCCAGTCTCGTTCCGTAGTTCGTCGTAGCTCTCCTCAAGCAGATGAAGTTTGGATCGAGTGTTGTTCACTTCACGTTCGCCTTGAAGCCCCACGTCATCACCTCCACCATTCCCTTGGGCACTCCATGGCGATCGGATGCGAAGACCTTGTTGACCATCTTGTCAAAGTCCTTCTGAAACACGAGTGCCACATCCAGAAACGGCAGACCGTCGCGCAGTTGTTTGAAAGCCTTTCGATCCTTGCGCCCGCCCCGCCGAAACAGAAGCACACAATCCACGTCGTTCGGCTCGATTGTATCAGTGACGAAGCTCCCGTTCAAGACGATGCGCTGCACGCCCGCACGCACGGCCAAGTCGACCAGCCAGCGCACCGACTCCATCTGCCCGCGCCGAAGCTCCGATTCACGGCCAAAACGCGCCTCCATCTCGGCGAGCGCCGCGCCGTCTAGGCCCGGCGGAAGGCAGCCGGAATCGTCGAAGGGTGGAATCACTCAGTTTTCTGGCTCTCCGCCGCGCGGGATGAAGTCGTTGGCCATCGATGCACCATCCCATCCAACGGAACCGGACCAGCCGTCTTCCCTGACGCCCTACGGTGGCGGCTGCGGCGGATCGAAAACGCCGGAAACCGCCGCCAGCCAGCCGGGACTCGGCCCTGATGGTACGGGGAACTGTACGAAAAGGCCGGGGGGCATGTCCAGCCCCGCCGGGGAGCGGCACGGGCGTTCCGGGGGGTTTCCCGGACCCATCGGAGCCGTCCCCGGACGGGTCGGGGGCCTCTCCCGTTGGGCCGGAGCGGGCGGAGGGCGGGTTGGGGGCATCAACGGGCGATTCGCGTGTCACCGCGCCCGCCCTTGACAAATGACGGACCCTTGACATTTCGTGTCAAGGGCGGACGCCTCGCGTCCCGGAGCGGCGAACCCTTGACAAAACACGCACGCTTTGCGTGCTCTTGCGGCTTCGCCGCGTGTTTTGTCAAGGGCGAAGCCGCGTCATTTGTCAAGGGCCCGGCGTACGCGCTGCGGTGTCACGCCGGAAATGCGCTCGATCTGACCGTTTGCTTCCAAATCAAGCTGTACCACCTTGGTGTACCAGGAGACCGATCCCGGCTTTGGGAAAAGCTCTTTGGGCACCCGGCCGTTGACCGACGCGACAAGCTCCTTGAAGCTCACGCCTTCCTTGTTCCGCGGTACGGATGCCAATATGGCCTTGCGGATCGGCTCGTACTTTTCGGCGGTCACGGCAAAGCCGCGACTCCCCTTGTTCACGTTCTCCGTCTTCATCGTTTTCTCTCCGTGGTCCGTCGTTGCGCCGTCCGTCGCCTGCGCGCCTCGGTGGTCGCACATCAAGGTCGGCGTCTATCCTTCCGATCCCAACCGTTCGATGACGCGGACGATCTTTTCTTCGAGCATTTTTTTCCACCCCGGGATGAGCATGGCCCGCAATGCCTGGCCCCAGGGCTCTTGCAGGTTGGTATGTTCGAGACGCAGCCGCGTGCCCCCCTCGATCGGTTCGAGCGTCCATCGGACAATGGTGGGCGCGTGCCAGGCCGCGTCTCCGAGCCATGTGTAGGCGAGTCGCAGCGGCGCAACAACTTCGAGGACTTCGCACTCGACGAACCCGCGCCAGCCGGGCATGGGCTTGGAGCGAAATTGAAACTTGTGACCCACGCGGGCTTCAAAGTCGTTGGGCAACAGCCAATCGGCCAGGGCAGCGCTGTCGGTCAACGTCCGCCAGATGCGCTCGGGAGGATGTGGATAGGTTTGTTCCAGGGTGATGTCGTAGCTCATTGATCTTTCTCCAAGAAATCGCCGAGGGCGCGGAGCTTCCGCTTCCAGAATCGTTCATACTGCCCGACCCAGTCCGCGACCGGTTTCAAGTGGTCCGGAGAGGTTCGATAGATACGCTCGCGACCCGCACGGCGGTGGGCAACCAGCCCGGCCCGGCGAAGGACGCGCAAGTGCTGGGACATCGCCGGCTGCGTCATTCGAAAACGCCCGACGAGGTCGTTGACGTTCCGTTCCCCTTCTGACAAGAGGTCGAGCACCGCCCGACGCGTCGGATCGGAAATCGCCCGAAAGGCATCGTTGCTTGCGGTTTTCGACCTCATTCCCGGGATAATACATAAGTGAATGCTTATGTGTCAAGCCTATTCTTCGCCCAGAGCCGAATTTTTTTCCTCGAGCCCCGTTTCGCCTCCGAGCCGACGAAACCCGCCCTCCTATCCTGCCCCGTCCCCCTCGCTGCTACCTACCTCGGTACAATGCATCCCGTTGACCAAGTCCAGCCGGCAGGTCGCGTCATCGACCCAACCACCCGCCCTCACCCCAACCTTCCCCTTCTACTTTCTTTTCTCCGCCCTCTACTTTCTGGGCGATCGCTCAACGATCGCCCCTCCGCCGATCACCCCCCAAGTTATACCAGTGAGGTCTCCGTTCCTGGCTCTCCGCCCATCGCGGACAGAGGGAAGCGGACTGCGGAGCGCGAAATGTGGACAGCCGAGTTGCGATCCCGGGTCGCTCGTAACTCGTAACTGGTCATTGGTAATTCGTCGTTGGTAATTGGCCTCGGTGCCTCAAAAAGAGAAAATTGATTTCACCAAAACGAACCCAAAAACCACGCTGGCCGGGTCAAAAACGCGGTTCTTCCCGCCGAAAATGGCTTCGTTTCGGCTCTTTTTCGCCCGTTTTCGCGAAATCGAACCCATCGGCACCCGTGCGCCCGGCCCGCCCCTCAGGACCCTCCGGCGACGGTTGGCAATCCCGGCCGTTCTTGGCTACAGTACGACGCGAATTCGGGCGTTGCGTCACCCGCGAGGACGGCGCCTCGGCGGGGCCGAACGGGGCGCGCGTCGGTCGGTGAAAAGAGGAGCAACCAAGCCCGTGGCCGAAGATTTTCTGCCCATCCAAGGTTACGACCACGTCGAGTTCTACGTGGGCAATGCCAAGCAAGCGGCACACTTTTTCGATAAGACCTTCGGGTTCAAGCCCGCGGCCAAGACCGGTCTGGAGACCGGCGTCCGCGATCGGGCCTGCTACTTGATGGAACAGGGGAACATCCGCTTTGTGTTCACCAGCGCCTACGGCCCGGACCACGAGATTGCCCGTCATTGCGCTTTACACGGTGACGGCGTCAAGTCCATCGGCCTGAGCGTCCCGGACGTGGAGCGGGCCCTCGCAGAGACCAAAAAGCGCGGGGCCACCGTCCTGCAACCGGCCACCCGAGTCGACGACGAACGCGGGACGTTCGTGACCGGGACGATCAAGTACGCCGGCGACACGGTTTTCCGATTTGTGGATCGTAAGAATTACCGCAGCGCGTTCGCTCCGGGATTTCAGCCGATCCAAGCCCAAGGATCGCACCCGGTGGGCCTGGCGGCGATCGACCACATCGTCACCAACGTCCATCTGGGCGAGATGAACTACTGGGTGCGGTGGTTCGAGGAGGTCATGGGGTTTCGCAATCTTCTCTCCTTTACCGACAAGGACATCAGCACGGAATACAGCGCCCTGATGAGCAAGGTGATGGAGAACGGCACGGGCAAGTGCAAGTTCCCCATCAACGAGCCCGCGGAAGGAAAGAAGAAAAGTCAGATCGACGAGTACCTGGAATACTATCAAGGCCCGGGCGTTCAACACATCGCCATGAACACCGCCAACATCTACGAGACGGTGACGGAGCTGCGGAACCGGGACATCGATTTCCTCCGCGTACCCGACACCTACTACGAATACATGCGCCAGCGCGTCGGCGATGTCGGCGAGGATTGGAAGAGGCTGCAGGAGTTGGGCATCCTCCTCGACAAGGACGACGACGGGTACCTGTTGCAGATCTTCACCCAGCCGGTGCAGGACCGGCCGACCCTGTTCTTCGAGGTCATCGAGCGCCACGGCAGCCGCGGTTTCGGCCTCGGCAATTTCAAGGCCCTCTTCGTCAGCATCGAGCGAGAACAGGCGTTGAGGGGGAACCTATAAGCCGGCTGGACCAGAACTATGATCCACTATCAAAGTCGGGGAAGTATTCCGCCTAAACACCACGTCACGCACTATGAGAACGGCAAGCTGCTCATGGAACAGTGCATGACGCGGATTGGGTTCGAGAGCACCTACAGCATTCTCTATTTCCGCACGCCGCCGACGGATGAGTTCAACGTTCGGTCGATGGAGGTGCCCGGCTTCTGCCCGATTTCGCCCATCGACCGACAGTTGCTCCACCGCCGCCACATCAAGACCCAGAACCTCAAAACCGAAGGGGATTTTCTTACGGCGCGGCGGACGCTGCTGATGAACGACGACATACGTGTAGGCGTCTGCAAACCGACTCAATCGCCCATGCATTGGTTCAGCAACTGCGAGGGCGATGAGTGCTGGTTTGCCTACGAAAGCGGTGGAGCACTGGAAAGCGTCTACGGCACTCTGCGCTTCAAGAAACACGACTATGTGATCATTCCCAAGGGCACACCGTATCGTATCCATTGCGACGGCGGGGGAGGAACGTTCCTGGTTTTTGAGTCCAACAGTTCCATTGACATTCCCAAGCAATTCCGAAACGAGTCCGGACAGATCACCATGTATGCGCCCTACTGTCATCGGGACTTCCGGGCGCCGACGGAAATACTGCGCTACGACCGCACAACGCACGGCGAGGGACCATTTCCTCTGGTGGTCAAACATGCGAACCAACTGAGCGTACACGAGTATCGTCATTTTCCGTGGGACATTGCAGGTTGGGACGGCATTGTGTATCCCGTGGCGTTCAATATACACGACTATCAACCGCGCACCGGCACGGTTCATTTGCCTCCCACCACGCATATTACCTTCGCCGGCCACGGTTTCGTGATTTGCAGTTTCGTCCCCCGCAAAGTGGACTACTATGATCGCGACGGCGTCAAAGCCATTCCTTGCCCGTATGGACACGCCAGTGTGGACTGCGACGAGATTCTTTACTATGTGGAGGGCAACTTCACCAGCCGCAAGGGGATTGAGTCGCAGTCCATCAGTCTGCATCCCATGGGCGTCCCCCACGGCCCGCACCCGGGCACCTACGAAAAGAGCATCGGACATGACCGCACCAGCGAACTCGCCGTCATGTGCGACACCTTCAAGCCGCTTCGGCTCACCGCCGTGGCCGAGGCCGTCGAAGACAAGGACTACCATTATACCTGGGTCAAGCGCGAGAACGAGGCGATGGAAACGAGCAAATGATCCCGAGTCGTCCCCTCCCGCCCGTTGAACACAGTGTCAAGGGCCGGGCGGCGGTCCTCACTTCTTGCCGAGGGCGCGCTGTTGGGCGAAGAAATCGAGCAACAGCGCCGCACACTCAGCGCGGAGAACCCCGTGGTTCACGGCCACGCGATGGTTGAGCCGCTCGTCGGCGGGGATGTTGTACAGTGAGCCGCAAGCGCCGGTCTTGGGATCGACGGCGCCAAAAACGAGCCGCGGCAGTCGCGCCAGGACCATGGCGCCTGCGCACATGGCGCAGGGTTCCAGCGTGACGTATAGCGTGCAGTTCTCCAACCGCCAACTCTGCAACTCATTCGCGGCCGCGGTAATGGCGATCATCTCCGCATGCGCGGTGGGATCGTGCAGGGTCTCGCGCTGATTGTGCCCGCGCCCGATGATTCTCTCCTCGCGCACCACTACGGCGCCCACGGGAACTTCATCCTCCTCCAGAGCCAAGCGCGCCTCGGCCAATGCCGCCCCCATGAAAAACTCGTCAGATTTCACCGAGGAATTCCAATCGCTTCTGCAACGACTGCGGCGGACTGGACCAATCCAACTCGACCATCGCCTGGATTTTAGATTTCAGTCGGTTGGCCATGAGCAAGGCAAACGCAAGGCGTTCCTCATCCGTACCGGCGTGATAGACGGGATCGGGCAACGACCAGTGGGCGCGAAGCGGACTGCCGGGAAACATGGGGCAGGTCTGTCCGGCCGCCACGTCACAGACGGTGATCACGGCGTCGACGGGCGCGCCCACGAAGTCGTTCCAACTCTTGGACGTCTGCCCGTCGATGGAAATGTCCATCTGTCGCATGGCCTCAACGGCGAGGGGATGGACGTACCCCGCCGGGTGCGAACCGGCGCTGAGCGCCTCAAAACGATCACCGCCCAAATCCCGAAGTATGGCCTCTGCGATTTGCGACCGGCACGAGTTGCCGGTGCAAAGAAACAGGACTCGTATCTTCCGCTGTACGTTCATCGCCGCCGCCCGAGTCTGCCGAAGGCTTGCAGTTCATCGCACGCGCGGCAATCGTCTCACGGACAGAGGTCCGCGGCAATGTCCACGCAAACGTTGTCCCACGCCGTGTCGCAGCACAGCGCGTCTACGGCGCAAACGGCCTCGCAGCAGCTCTGCACATCGCAACCCGGTGTCTGGCGACCGGTTCGGCAATCTCCCGCGCCGCGTCCGCAGGTCAGGAAGCACGCCGACTCCGCTTCATTGGCACAGGTGGAATCCCACGCGGTCAAACAGCAGAAGGGATCGGTTGCGCAGACCTTGTTGCAGCAAGTGGTGTCCTCGCAGCCAGGCGTCTCGCGGAGAACATCGCACAAACCGCTGCGCGGAGCACACGACCGGAACTGTCCATCGCAAATGCCCTCCGACTCGCCGACGCACCGGGCGTCCCACTGAACATCACAACAGTATTGATCCAGGGCGCACGTTTTCCGACAACACTCGGCGTCGCTGCAACCGGGCGTCTGGTTCTGTGTCGTGCATTGCCCTGATGCGCCTGAGCATGCGTTCGTGCCCCCACAAACGATCGTCAGTCGCGCCTCGCCTTGCGAATTCTGTTCCGTGGAGGTCAGGTAGGAACCAACCCGAACCATATACTGTTGACCGGCTGTGAGCGAGACGGTCAGCCGGGACTGCACGTTCTCCACGCCATCTCCACAATCATCATCGCTGCAAGCGAGCGGGCTCGCGGTCGGGCAGCCGCATCCGGAATAGACGGCGAGCTTGGTGTCGAACTCGCTGCCGCAAAGACTGACCACCGCCGGCCCCGTGCAGGTGGCGGTGTAACAGTACCAGACGTCGGATTCGATCTGCGAACGGTCGAAGAAGCGGCAGTTGGCGGCTTCATCCGGCCCATCCGTCGTGGCCCCGACGTTGCTGAGAATGCGCGTGCCGTTGGTTACGGTCTGCGGGTTGGCGCAGGCATCGTGGGTCAGACCCTCGTTCTGGCAGGTAGCGCTGCAACCGTCGTTGGCGGACGTATTGCCGTCGTCGCACTGCTCGCCGGCCGTCGTGTTTCGAACAGAGTCTCCGCAGCGAGAAGTCGTACAGTTCGAATTGCAGGTCGCCGACTCGCCGCTCGTGTCGCACTGCTCGGCCCCATCGACCGTTCCGTTGCCGCAACCTTGCGGCGTGGGAGGCGGAGGAGGTCCCGGGGGCGTCGTCCCGGTCGGACATCCCGCGGCATCCACGGCCACGCGCAGCTCCGTCCCCGGGCAATCATCCACATCGTCGAAAACGCCGTCGCCGTCACTATCAAGTTCGCTCGCGGCGCATCCATTGGCGTCCACGGTTTCGCCGGCGGGCGTCTCGAGGCACTGGTCCACATCATCACCCACTCCGTCGTCATCGACATCCGGCGCTCCGGGGTCGCTGACCGGGCAGCCGCGGTCGTCCACGTTTTCCACCGTCACCGGCGTCCGTGGGCATTCGTCGTCGGCATCGTTGACGCCGTCGCCGTCGCTGTCCCGTTCCTCGGCGGCGCAGCCGGTCGTATCGACCTCCGCACCGGCAGGGGTCGTGTCGCACTGATCGGCACTGTCCGGCACGCCGTCCTCATCCGTGTCAGGACCCGTAGCCGCGCAGCCGACATTGTCCACTGCCGTTCCTTCGGGCGTATCCGGGCATTGGTCCGACGCATCCCGAACCCCGTCTCCGTCACTGTCCGACGGCGCGGGCGGCGGTACTTCAGTATCCTCGATGAAGTTCGCGGTGATGGAATCCACTTCGGTGGCATCGACCGTGATGGTGAGCGCATCCGGGTCATCCAGCGCGACCCCCGACCAACCGTCGAAGATGAACCCGTCGGCGGGATCGGCCGTCAAGGTGACCATCTCGCCCTCGGCGGTTTGCCCGACCGAGCCCCCCTCCGGCGGAACGATCGAGACATCGATCTGATGTCCTACTGGCGGTTCATTATCATTCCCGTTGTCGATCGGAGTGCCCTGGCCTGGGCATCCGCCACCCGCCGCCCACGTCAACAGCGACAATGCAAAGACAGAGAAACCTCGTCCCGACCAGCCAACCGCTAGCTTTCGCACCTGCTACCTCCCCCATTGTCGAAGTGATCCAAGACCGCGCCTTGCGTCGTCAATCCCGCAACCGGTCGTTCCAGATACACCCGCTTCCAACTCTATGCGAGCACCAAGGTTCAAGGCAAGGGTTGCCCGGTAGAGTCATAGTTTATCGGATGCTCGAAAAGGCACAACCGCCCTTGAACTCCAACGCTGTCGCCTCTAGGTTACGTCTGGTGCAGCCTGGGCAGGGTATCGGACGGAGTTGAGGATGACGTCGTGGGACGGATGTCGGATCGGCGTGGGCTATGACATCCACCGTTTGGTCGAGGGTCGCAAATTGATCCTCGGAGGAGTCGAGATCGCCCATCCCAAGGGGCTTCTCGGGCACAGTGATGCGGACGTGGTTCTGCACGCGGTGACGGATGCGATTCTCGGTGCGGCCGGGTTGCCGGATATCGGCGAACTGTTCCCGGACACAGACCCGGCCCATAAGGACGCCGACAGCCGAAAACTGCTTGCGGACGCGATGCGACGAGTTCGAGCAAAGGGCTTTGCGGTGGGGAACGTGGACTTGATTGTTCATGCCGAGCAGCCGAAGCTCTCCGCATATAAGCGCCCTATCGCCGAGTCGCTGGCGGGGTTGATGGACGTTCCCGCCGATCGCGTGAGCGTTAAAGCCAAGACCGGTGAGGGGCTGGGAGCGCTCGGTCAAGGCGACGCGATCGCCTGCACCGCGGTCGTACTGCTAAGGTAGCGCCACCCCGCGTGGCGGACCGCCAATGTAGCGTCACCCCTCGTGGGTGACGACGGAAGGCACGAATGGGTCTGGTCGTCTACAACACACTCACGCGGAAAAAGGAACCCTTCGAACCGATCTGCCCGGGCAAGGTTGGGATCTACCTTTGCGGGCCGACGGTCTACAAACCGAGCCACATCGGACACGCCGTCGGGCCGATCATCTTCGACGCCATCAAGCGTTATCTCGTGTTCCGCGGATATGAGGTCACCTGGGTGGTCAACATCACCGACGTGGACGACAAGCTGATCGTCGAAGCCGCCAATCAGAATACCAGCACGTTGCGTCTCGCCGAACGGATCACCCGCGATTACCTGGCGGCCATGAAAACCCTGCACGTGGACGGCATCGACATCATGCCCAAGGCCTCGGAACACATTGGCGACATCGTCAACATCATCCAACGACTGGTCGATCGCGGCTGCGCCTATCCCGCGGGCGGGGACGTCTACTTCGACGTGACCAAGGACTCCGACTACGGAAAACTTTCCAATCGCCGCGTCGACGAACAGGAGGGTCAACGAGAACTGCAACGCGGCGGAAAGCGCAACGCGGGCGACTTCGCCCTTTGGAAGGCGGCGAAACCGGAGGAGCCCGAAGAGGTCAAGTATGATTCTCCGTGGGGGAAGGGCCGCCCCGGCTGGCACATCGAATGTTCGGCCATGGCCCAGCGCTACCTCGGTGAGACGTTCGACATTCATGGGGGCGGGATGGACCTCATCTTCCCCCACCATGAAAACGAGATCGCCCAGTCGGAGTGCGCCAATGAAAAACCGTTCGTGAAGTACTGGCTGCACAACGGCCTGACGCGCGTGAACACCAAGAAAATCTCCAAGTCCGACGCCAGCCCGGAGATGCAGGCCGCCTTGGCGAAAATGACCCTGCACAATCTGCTCGAAACTTACCCCGGCGAGTTGGTGCGGTTTTTCGTCCTCAGCACGCACTACCGCCGACCCATCGAATACTCCGAGGAGGAGTTCGAGAGCAAGCGAAAAGGTCTGGACACGTTCTACCGTCTGTTCGAGCGCGTCGAGCGCGTCTGCGGTCAGTCGCCGTACGCTGCGACGCGCGCGGAGATCCAATCGCCGGGACTATCCGCAACCCGCACGCAATATACGACCGCCTTCACCGACTCGATGGACGACGACTTCAACACCGCCGCCGCGATTGCCGCGCTCTTCGAGTTCGCCACCGCGATCAACCGGTTCATCGAAGAGGCGAAGCTCGAGTCCGAGCCGCGGGATTCATCCCGCGCGGACGCTCTTGCGTCGGCGGGTCACCTGATCTCTCTCGGACGCCTAATCGGGTTGTTCCTCGATCCTCCCGCCCGACGCACGGCAAGCGACGACGGCGTCGCGGACAAGGCCATGAAAATCCTCATTCACATCCGCCAACACTTGCGGAAAAAAAGGGACTTCGAAACCGCCGACCTCATCCGCAACTTGCTGGTCGAACAGAAAATCACCCTCGAGGATCGCCCCGACGGGACCGCGTGGAGGGCGGAGTGACGGAGTTTTGAACTTGGCGGAGGAATTTCCATGCTGGTAGATCTGAGGACGCTTGAGCACGTTCGCGACGTGATCGACGAGGAAATCTCGCGATTGTGTATCGAGCAGAACTTCTCAAGAAGCGCGGCTCGTTGCGAGATCGGATTGAAGTTGGGGTTCTATGTCTCCTCGACCGAATCGGACTAAGATGGGTGGTCCATCGGAACGGCAGAGTCGTTCGACGAGTATGATCACGCAAATCGGATTGAAGCGGACTGCTCAACTCATGACGCCGCTGGTGCCGCGATCGAGTTTGAGGCGACCCAATTGGTGATGCGTAGCTTGGTTGCTGCCACCAGCGACGATGCGGAAACGGCGGTCCTTTGTCGCCTACTCGATCCCTGCGTCGACGTCGAACTGGAGGACGCGGACCGTAGGCAACTGTATCCGGACGCAGTCGCCGTCGACCTGTTCGGACGTTGGCGTCGGCGTGTTGAAGTCGCGCGCGAGGTCTGGGTTCATCCATACCATGCGATGCCTACACGAGCCGCGTGAACGCAATGCGTGGTCAGTCGCCTCTCGCTCACCTTGGTGAACTGCGCGGCCTGGGATCGGAATCCCGTGATTTCGGCGCCGAAAACGGATTCTCGGCACAGCAACCAGCGGATTCCCGGCACGGCGGCGGCATCCTCTTGCCATCCGTCGTCGATTTGTGCATGATGAAGGTATGATCCGGATTGACGTACCCATCGAACTGGAGGAGCAGCTTCGCCGGGACTTTGCCGACTTCGACCTTGCGGCCAAGGAAGCCATGGGCGTCGAACTCTTCCGCCAGGGCAAGCTGACGCACGCCCAACTAGGACGCCTCCTCGGTTTGTCTCGTTACGAAACCGACGGCGTGCTCAAGCGCCACGGCGTGCTGTATGACCTGACCGCTGAGGACGTGATCCGCGACGCCCAAGTCTCCCGCCAGGCGCGCGGCGCATGATTGTCGTTTCCAATACCTCGCCCCTGAACTATCTGGTCCTCATCGATGCCTCGCACGTCCTCCCCGCACTGTACGAGCAAGTGCTCATACCGACTGCCGTCCATGACGAGTTGCGTGCGGCCGGCACGCCCGACAAAGTCCGGTACTGGCTCGACGCGGTTCCGGTGTGGCTCATGGTTCGCCAAGCACCGGCCCATGTCGTTCCGGAGAACTTGCATGCGGGCGAAGCCGCGGCGATTGCGTTAGCCAAGTCGGTCAACGCCCCTCTGCTCCTGATCGACGATGAGCCTGCTTACGAGCATGCCGCGATGCAGGGATTTCGCGCGACCCGCACCCTCGGTGTGCTCCGCGACGCGGCCCTCGAAGGGATGCTGGATCTTCGCGTTGTTTTCGGCCGACTCGCGGAAACCAACTTCCGCGCGCCGTCCTATCTATATGACGACATCCTTCGTGATGTGGAGCATTGATCGCGACACACGATAGCGGTCATGGAATATGGGAATGGGATGGCTCGCGCGACAGGAACGTTTTGTCCGAAGTCCAGAGACGCGGCAGGTTCGCCGAAGCTGAGTACTATCGCGATGCAGTCGTTCCGTATTCACATTCCCGAGGAAACCCTCGCTGACCTGGACAGGCGCTTGGCCGCGACGCGATGGCCGGATGAAATCGACGCCGCCGCCTGGGACTATGGGGCCAACCTGGCGTATTTGAAGGAACTCGTCGAGTATTGGCGGACCGCGTACGCCTGGAGAGCACACGAAGCCCGCCTCAACGAGTTCCCGAACTTCCGCGCCGACATCGACGGCTTGAACGTTCATTTCATTCACGAGCACGGAACCGGCCCCAGCCCTATTCCGCTCGTCGTCACCCACGGCTGGCCCAGCACCATCTTTGAAATGCACAAGATCATCCCCATGCTCGCCGACCCCGCGCGATTCGGCGCCGACCCCAAAGACGCTTTTCACGTCGTCGCCCCTTCACTACCCGGATATGGCTTCTCCGACGCCCCGCGACAACGCGGTTGGACCAGCGTGAACACTGCGGACCTGTGGACAAAGCTGATGACCGGCGTACTCGGATACAAGCGCTTCGCGGCCCACGGCGGCGACGTCGGTGCAGGCGTCACCAGCCGCATAGCCCTTCGGCACGCCGATCGCGTATACGGCATCCACATCACGGCCGTCGTACCCCCCTACATCGACCAGAACCCGCAATTCACTGACGCCGAGCGCGAATATCAGAAACTCCAACATGATTGGGAACGTGAGGAAGACGGTTATGGCCACATCCAAGGCACGCGCCCACAAACGCTTGCCTACGGACTCAACGATTCCCCTGCGGGACTGGCCGCATGGATCATCGAAAAGTTTCGGGCCTGGAGCGACTGTGGCGGCGACATCGAACGCGCCTTCACCAAGGACGAACTACTCACCAACGTCACGATCTACTGGGCCACGCAGACCATGAACTCCTCCATCCGCCATTACTACGAATCCCGCCACAATCCGCAGCCCTTCACCAAGGGCGTGCAAGTCACCGCTCCCTGCGGCATCTGCCTCACCACCGAGCCCGTCGATCGCTGCCCGCGCGAGTGGGCCGAGCGCACCTACACCGACATCCGCCGCTTCACCCTTCTCCCCCGTGGCGGGCATTTCGCCGCGCTCGAAGCCCCGGACCTACTCGCCGACGATATCCGCGCCCACTTCCGGCCCCTGCGATAGGTGGGTGCGACGGCGCGGTTTTCTCGCTTTTGGGGAGGCAAAGCCGTTCGCCATCGGCACGCCGCCGCATGCCGCTCGGGAGCGGCGGTTTGGCACGCAACTTGCAACCCTCCTCAGCGGGGACGTGTGCCCCGGAAGGAGATGCTTAGCATGAAAGTGCTCGTTGCCGACAAGTTCCAGGACCACGGCGTGGCCGCCCTGCGCGACGCCGGGTGCATCGTGTACGTGAAGCCGGGTTTGAAGGACGCGGCGCTCGCCGAGGCCGTCCGAGAGACCGGCTGCAACGTGCTCGTCGTGCGAAGTACGAGGGTCAACGCTGAGGGTCTCGCCGCCTCGCCGCACCTCGAACTCGTGATCCGCGCCGGATCGGGCTACGACACCATCGACGTGGAGGCCGCGTCCGCCCGTGGGATTCACGTCAGCAACTGCCCCGGCAAGAACGCCGTCGCCGTGGCCGAGTTGACCTTCGGTTTGATGATCGCCTTGGATCGCAGGATCGTCGACGAAACCGACGACCTCCGCCGCGGCGTCTGGAACAAGAAGGAATACAGCAAGGCGCGCGGACTCATGGGCCGCATGCTCGGAATCGTCGGACTGGGGCGAATCGGATACGAGGTCGCCAAACGCGCCAAAGCCTTCGGCATGAACCTCATCTACTTCGACGTGATGCCGAACCACACCCTCGAGGCCGAGCTGGGAATTCGCCGCGTGGAGTTCCACGAGTTGTTGGGCGAGTCCGATTTTGTAACCCTGCACGTGCCCGGTGGACAAGCGACCGAGCACATGATCGGACACGACGAGTTAGCCCTCATGAAACCCACCGCATTCGTCATCAACTGCAGCCGCGGCGGCGTGGTGGACGAATCCGCCCTCGCCCAGGCCGTGGCCTCGGCGACGATCGCCGGCGCGGCGCTCGACGTCTACGAAATCGAGCCCTCGGCCTCGGACTCCGAGTTTAAGGACCCGATCCGCACCGCCCCGCATATCTACGGGACGCACCACATCGGCGCCTCGACGGAGCAGGCTCAGGACGCCGTGGCCGACGAGGTGGTGAAAATCGTTCGGACTTATGTGGAAACAGGGCGTGTGATCCACTGCGTGAACCCGACCGAGCCCGCGCCGGCGACCTGAGGGCCGTGGGGTCCGTCCCGGCCGATGCGTAAACACGTTTTCCTGAAGCGCCCACCGCGTTCCCGTGCGCCGAGATGCTAGGGGTGATCTGCTTTACGCGCCCGGTCTCGTTGCGTTGACGCGGCGGTCGATCGGCGAGACAGTACCGGCGGATCAGCGTGCGTCGGTCCACGGCCCGCACGCCGATTCGGACCGGTATTCACCATGAAAGTGCTGATCGCGGATTCGTTCGAAACCGACGGAGTCGAGGAGCTCCGGCGCGCCGGTTGCGACGTTTTCTATGAACCCAAGCTCGACGGGGACCCCCTCCGCGACGCCGTCGCCCGCACGAATTGCGCCGTGCTGATTGTCCGCAGCACAACGGTCACCGAGCCGATGCTCAGCGCCGGCGCCGCCTTGAGCATCGTGGTCCGAGCCGGCGCCGGCTACAACACCATCGACGTGGCCGCCGCCTCTCGTCGCAGCATCCTGGTCGCCAATTGCCCCGGCAAGAACGCCGTCGCCGTGGCCGAACTGACCTTCGGACTGATTCTCGCCCTCGACCGCCGCATCGCGGACAACGTCGCCGATCTTCGCAACGGCAAATGGAACAAGAAGCTGTATTCGCAAGCACGGGGACTCAAGGACCGCACCCTGGGCATCGTCGGCATGGGTCCGATCGGCGAGGCCGTCGCCCGTCGGGCGAGAGCCTTTGAGATGGGCGTGGCGGCCTGGAGTCGCTCGCTGACCGACGAACGGGCCGAGCAACTCGGGCTCCTGCGCTGCCATTCTCCCGCCGACGTCGCCGCATGTTGCGACATCCTGTCGATCCACCTGGCGGCGACCCCGGAAACCAAAGGCATCATCAGCGCCCAGGTCCTGAATCGGCTTCGAAACGGCGCCTATGTGATCAATACCTCCCGTGCCGAGGTACTGGATTATGAGGCCCTCGCCACCGCCGTCGCCCAGAAGGACCTGCGCGTCGGACTCGACGTCTTTCCCGAAGAACCCTCCGCCGGGGAGGCCGAGTTCCACGCCTCGATCGTCAACTGCGGCGGCGTCGTCTACGGCACCCACCACATCGGGGCCTCGACCGAACAGGCCCAGTCCGCCATCGCCGCCGAGACGGTCCGCATTGTGAAGGAATACATGCGAACCGGACGGGTTGAGAACTGCGTCAACCTTTGCGAGAGGTCGCGGGCGCGGTACGTCGTCGTCGTCCGTCATCGCAACCGTCCGGGCGTGCTCGCCCACACCCTCAACGAAATCAGCCACGCGGGCGTCAACGTGGAGGAGATGGAGAACGTGATCTGTGCCGGGGCGGAGTCGGCTTGTGCGCAGATCAAGCTCGCAGCCCCACTTCCGCAGGAGGCCCTCGATCGGATTCGCAAGGGCAATGAGCACGTACTCGGCGTCACCTTCGCCGAAGTTCCGGGATGAGACGAGAAGTTCGAAGTTCAAAGTGCGAAGTTCGAAGAGAACAAGGCGGCGTTTCACCCATCCCGTCAACTTTGAACTTCGAACTTCGAACTTCTACACTTCACCCCATGTCCCGCCCCTTGACCTTCGTCCTCGGTTGCACCGGATCGGGCAAGGGTGCGCTGGGCCGTGAACTCGCCCTTCGCACCGGCGGCGAGATCATCTCCATCGATTCCATGAAGGTCTACCGGCGAATGGACATCGGGACCGCCAAGCCCTCCCTCGAAATCCGCCGCCGCATCCCCCATCACCTGATCGATCTCGTGGAACCCTGGGAGGACTTTTGCGTCGCTCAATATGTCAAACATGCGGAGCGGGCGATAGCCGATATCCAAGCTCGTGGGCGCCCCGTGTTCGTCGTCGGAGGAACGCCGTTGTACGTCAAAGCCTTGAGCGAGGGACTGTTCGAAGGTCCCGGGGCCGATCCCGAGCTTCGTGCTCGCCTCATCGAATCCGCGCAGCGCGACGGCCAATCGACCCTCTACGAGCGGCTGCGGCAGGTCGATCCCCTTGCCGCCTCGCGGATTCATCCCAATGACCTTCGACGCATCGTCCGGGCCTTAGAGGTCTTCGACCTAACCGGGAAGCCCATCTCCGCGTTGCAGGAACAGTGGGACCGGCAGCGGACGCGCTTTGACTGTGTGTTGTTGGGGCTTCGCCGAAACCGTGAAGACCTGAACCACCGGATCAACGAGCGCGTACGTAGGATGATGGCGGACGGGTTGGTGGACGAGGTCCGATCGTTGTTGGCCGAGCCCCGCCCCCTGAGCACCGCCGCACGGCAGGCCCTGGGATATGCCGATATCCTTGACCATCTTCAAGGCGGCTCGACGCTCACTCAGACGGTGGAACGGATCAAGATCAACAGCCGTCGCTTGGGAAAGGCGCAGCGGACTTGGTTCAAACGGTTCACGCAGATGGAATGGATCGACCTTGAGCCGGACGCCGACTCCGCGGCGCTTGCGGAGGACCTGACGGCCAAGAGGGGTGCGTTATGGTCGTCCTGACCGAAATGACCAATTGGGCCGTCGATCTCATCGACGTCCACAAGACCTACCCCAAGAACATCCAAGCCCTGCGCGGGGTGAACATTCAGGTGGGGCGCGGCGAGGTCTTCGGTCTTCTCGGTCCCAATGGTGCGGGCAAGACAACCCTCGTCAAGATCATGATGACCGTCGTTCGACCGACCCGTGCCTTGGGCACCATCCTTGGTCGTCCGCTCGGTCATCGGGGCAAGCTCGCCCGCACGGGTTACCTACCGGAGAACCATCGGTTCCCGGGCTACCTTACGGCGGTTCAGGTTTTGGACTATTACGCGGCCCTTGCGAAGGTGCCGCGGGCACAACGCAAGGCAAGCGCCGCCCGCCTCCTGGAGCGTGTGGGCCTCACCCAGTGGACGGGAATGCGCATCGACAAGTTTTCCAAGGGCATGCTGCAACGGCTGGGCATCGCCCAAGCCCTGATGAACGATCCGGAACTGATCGTCCTCGATGAACCCACCGACGGTCTCGACCCCGTCGGGCGGCGCGACGTTCGACAGCTTCTTCTCGAACTTCGCCGCGAAGGCAAGACCGTGTTTCTCAACTCCCATCTTCTCAGCGAACTGGAGATGGTCTGCGACCGGGTAGCCATTCTCGTCGGCGGGATGGTCGCTCGGCAGGGGACGATGTCGCAGTTGACCGAACACACCGTCGAGTATCGCATCACTTTTTCCGGCGACGCCCAGCGCGTGCGTCCAAAGCTGTCGAGCCTGGGCGCGACCGTGGACGGCGACATGGTGGTGTTGCCGGGCAGTGATACACAGAAGGTCAACAGCGTCATCGACGTGCTGCGCTCGCAGGGGCTGATGATCGAGACGGTGCAACCGCACCGGTTCAGTCTGGAGGACTTGTTGGTGGAGGCCATGGCGAAATCCGACCCGCGACCGTAAGGGAGTGGGTTTTTAGGCGCCGGCGTACCGCCGCCGATCGTGAACTATGCAATTCTGGGCTTTGATGGTTGACAGTTTCCGCGAATCCGTGGATCGCAAGATCTTCTGGGTGATGCTGCTCATGGAGTTGCTGGTAGCGGCGGCCATGTTCTGCATCGGGTTTCATCCCGGGCAGATCGACATCCTCTTCGGCGCATGGACCATCGAAACGGATCACTTCACCGCCCTCTCCGGACTGCGTCACGATCGGATCGCGAGTTTGGCGGTCAACTTCATCATGGACCTGGTCCTGGGGTGGATCGGGGTCACGCTGGCCATCATCGCTACGGCGGGCTTTCTGCCTTCGCTTTTGGAACGCGGCGCCGTGGACGTGCTCCTGTCCAAGCCGATCTCCCGCCCGGCACTGTTTCTGGGAAAGTACCTGGGCAGTATGGTTTTTGTGCTGATTCACGCCATCGTCTTCGTGGTCATCACCTTTGTGATCATCGGAACACGGTGGGGGGTTTGGCTACCGGGGTATCTCCTGACCATCCCCTTGCTCGTTGTGCTTTTCAGTTACATCTACTCCGTGTCGGCCTGGGCGGGCGTGCGCTACCGCAGCACGATCGCGGCGGTGTTGCTCGGTCTGGGAGCGTGGGTTTTTTTCGCGGGTGTGCAAGCGACGGGCGACGCGTTCGAGACCTTCCCGGCCTGGAAGGAAAATCGCTGGGCCTACAACGCCGTCCTCGCCGCGCGGTGGGCCGTCCCCAAGACCCATGACATCACCTATCTTGCGGGAAAATGGAGCGGCGCCGCCGTCTCCACCGAACTCGTCCCCGAAGTCGAGGACAAGGACAAGGACATGGTCCAACGGGCCGGGGAGAGCGAACTGGAGCGTATGAACCTCAACCCACTGTACACCATCGGCTCCTCTCTGCTCTTCGAGGCCTTGGTCGTGCTCCTCACCATGTGGACGTTCTCGCGGAGCGATTATTGATCTCGTGAGGACCTACGCCGGCGCCTGCGACGCTCCGCACATGCCTTTCGACATCCTCTACGTCATCACCGACCTGGAACTCGGGGGCGTTCCGCTGCACCTGTCGCGGTTGGCGGGGGCGATGCAGGAACGCGGTTTCCACGTCGCGGTCGTTTCGCTGGCCCCGCCCGGTCCGGTCGCGGACCGCTTGCGCGCCGCGGGCACGATCGTTTACGCCTGCGACGGGTGCTGTGGGCTTGATTTCCGCGTGATCCCTCGGCTCACGCGGCTCTTGCGTCGGCTTCAGCCGCGACTCGTCCACTCCCTGCTGTTTCACGCCAATTTCGCGGCCCGCTGGGCCGCGCAGGCCGCCGGGTACCCGGCCGATCGCGTGATCTGCGAAATCCAAACCGTCGAGGTGGAACGCCGGTGGCACTTGTGGGCCGATCGCCTCACCTATGACCTGTGTCGCCTGACGATCGCCAACTCGCCGTCCGTTCTCGAACATCTCGCCGAACAGGCGAGAATTCCACGGGACCGGCTCCGACTGATCCGCGGAGGGATCGATCCCCAACCGATCCGCGAGGCTCAACCCGCGGATCGCCGAACCCTCGGACTCCCCGATGGCGCCAAGATGATCCTCTGGGCTGGCCGCCTCGACCCCGTGAAGGGGCTCTTCGATCTTGTGGACGCCTTGGCGTTGTTGCCGCACGACCTCGACGCACATCTTTGTCTAGCCGGGGGCGGGCCGTTGAAGGACCGACTGACAGAACGCGTTCGCGCTCGCGGCCTCGAAACCCGCGTGCATCTCTTGGGGCCGAGAAGCGACGTGCCTTCGCTGCTGAGAGCCGCCGACGTGTTCGCCTTTCCATCCCGCACGGAAGGTCTGCCCAACGCCCTGCTGGAGGCGATGGCCGCGGGTTGCCCCATCGTGACCACCAATGTCCCAGGTTGCCGGGACCTGATCGGGCATGAGCAGACCGGGCTGGTGGTGCCATTACATGACACCCTGGCCCTCGCCGCCGTCCTCCTGAGACTCCTCGACGACCGCCCACTCGCCGCCCAACTCGGTCGGCGCGCCCAAGAGTCGGTGACAAAGCATTGGCACGTTCGGGCCGCTTGGCAAGCCTACGAAACGACCTATCGTGAGGTGCCGGCCGCCGTCGCGCCAGACCCGGATCTGTGATTTTCTCGATCAGGTGACCGTTTGGCGTCCGCCACAAAGGAACGCGCAGGTTCTGCCGGCAGTGCCCTCCACGGCTTTCAACGAATAGTGGTCAAGGGGAGCGCGACTACCACATCTGGTCACCGAGCGGCGGCGACACTGGCCTGGGACCGGACCCGAAAGATTTTCTGCATTTTTTTCTTGCATCGGGTGGTTGTCGGTGGTACATACAGGCCCTCAATCCCACTCAGCGGTGAATGTGGGTTGGGGGTTGAGTTATGCGGTTTTTCATAGGGCAGCATGAACGGACCATCGACGAAAAGAACCGGCTTCAATTGCCTTCGCAGCTCCGCAGCGCCATCGAGCCGGAGCGCGACGGGCGCGGGTTGTTGGTCACGCTCGGTGAGGACCGCGGAACTTTGGCTATCTTCACAGAGCGGGGGTTCGAAGAACTCTCCGCCCGGATCGAGACGGAGTTCATGGCCGGGGCGGAGTCGGCGCGGTTCGAGCGCCAGTTCTACAGCCAGGCCTCGTATGTCGAGGTCGATCCGCAGGGGCGGTTCGTATTACCCGAACGACTGGTCAAAAAAGCGAGGTTGGGCAAGGAAGTCTACCTCGTCGGACGCAAGCACCGGATCGAAGTCTGGAACCGTTCGGACTTCGACCAGTCGCTGGGGATTGATTGGCAGAGCGATGATTGGCCTGATTGGCAAGGATTTTTGCGGATGAGGCCGAACGGCGGCTCGTCGCCAAGCTCTTGACGGCGGACACGGGACGGAGCCTTGTGTCGCAGCGGGTGGAACACGGAGGGTTTGCAGGGAATTCGGGCTGTCCGACGGTCGCAAGGAGGTGCGGTGCGACCGGCCGGCAAGGTGTGATCGAGGTTGGATCGTCGCCTCGTCGGCGACGAGAGCAAAGCGGAACCCTATTTCGGTAACTAACGGAACGGGTCGTACCAAGCACCGGCGTCGCCGCCAGGGCTGAAGCGAAAGGATTCGCCGCCTTGGGGCGTCTGACGGGCGCGCGGGGAGGTTCTATCGGCATGGAACGGAGCCAGGAACGCCTGGTCGGGCGACTCCAACGGCGGCAACGGCTACGCGGTCCGATCCCATCGGCCAGCCAACCGACTCCGCGCGAGCGTGCGGAGCTTGAGGATCGAGTCCGGCGGCTGCACGCCATAGGCGAGCAGTTTCTCCATGTTAGACTCTCCCCCCATATCGCATCAAGGGGTGCGGATGGCGCGCCGGTCGAAGTTGGGGGTGATTGCGTCGCCACGGAGGTGTGACCACCCCCTGACTTTTCGGCTTGGCGGAAAGATACGTTGGTCGGCGATTCACCGGTTCACACGGCGGTTCTACCGCGGGAGGTCGGTGAATGGCTCGCGGTGCGTCCAGGGGAGGTGGTGGTCGACGCCACGGTCGGCTCGGGCGGGCATGCGGCGCTGCTTGCCGAACGGATAGGCAAGGAGGGGGTGCTCATCGGGCTGGACGTGGACCCGTCGAGCTTGGAGATTTCCCGCCAAGTCTTGTCCGGGTGTCTGCCGCGGATCGAGTTGGTCCAAGCAAATTTCGCCGAACTGCCGGGGGTTCTCCACGGTTTGGACATCGAGCGTGTGGACGTGCTGCTCGCAGACCTGGGAGTGAGTTCGGCGCAATTGGATGATCCGACGCGCGGGCTTTCGTTTCAATCGGACGGGCCGTTGGATATGCGCCTGGATCCGCGCCTTCGGATCAAGGCCTCGGACCTGATTAACCGATTGAGCGAGAAGGAGCTTGGCGACGTTTTTTACGAGAATGCGCAGGAGTTCGCCGGACGGCGCATCGCGAGGCGGATTTGTGAAGTCCGGCGCGAGGGACGAATCACGACGACGGGACGCCTGGCGTCCGCTGTAGCGGACGCTCTGGGCGTCGATCCGCAGTCGCGCAAGAGCAAGATTCACCCGGCGACTCGGGCGTTCCTGGCCCTGAGGATGGCGGTCAACGACGAGGTTCCGAATTTAGAAGCGCTGTTGCGGGCGGCACCGGGGATTCTTCGGCCCGGCGGACGGATTGGAGTCATCGCCTTCCACAGCGTCGAGGACAAGGTCGTGAAGATGCAGTTCCGGGCGGGGTCGAATGAGGGGATCTACGAAATACTGACCAAGAAGCCGGTCGTGGCCGGGGAACCGGAACGGCAGGCCAACCCGCGATCGCGCAGCGCGAAGTTCCGCGTGGCGCGTCGGACCGGGCAACCTTAACTCCGCACGGATGCGATGACGGATTGGGCCGGGCCAACGCAGGGAGGATCGCCAGGGATGGCACGCGAGACCAAGGTCGGGCTGCTGGTCGGGTTGGCGTTCATCATTTGTTTCGCGGTGATTCTGGCCAACCGCGGACGCGACGACACCGCAGCTTCGGCCGGCTCGGTTCTCAGCGACGCGGGAAGTCGCGTGGTGACTTCCCTTCAAGACAAGCTGTCGCGCGGCATCAAGCCGAACCCGGCACAGGAACCTGCTCGGCACAGCGCCGGGGTTCCTACGCCGACAACCGGGTCGGAGCTGGTTCTTCAGGAGGGCGCGGGTCCGGCGGGGATGCAACCTCCCGCAGCTTCGACTCCGACCCTGCCGCGTCCCCCTGCCGGCGACGGGGCGGTGCGCACGCCCTTGGGGCCGCCGGTGAGTCCGGAGGTGAGCGATCGGACGCTTGCCTCGCATATCCCCGCCCCAGCCGTCAGCGGGTTTGAATTGCAGAACGGTCGAAGCGGCGCCCCGCCCAGCGGGGGTGTCGTTTCCACAGGGACGCAGCCGCCACCGTCGGGGAAATCGGAATCGGACTCCGCGAACGCGTCCCCCGGCTCGTCCTACACCGTGGCTTCGGGGGATACCCTCTCGAAGATCGCAATTGCCCACTACGGGAACAAGTCGCGTTCGACGGTCAACGCCGTTTTTCAGGCCAACCGCAAAGCGCTGGAGAACCCTGACAGCCTACGCGCCGGACTTGTGCTCGCCTTGCCGAACCTGGCTGGGGCTTCTCGCCCGAATGCGGCCGAGCCCCCCAAGCCTGCTACGACACGTCCCAAGGCGGAGACGGCGAAAGTGGAAAAATCGAAGAAGCCGGCGGATCCACCAGCGAGCGGCTTTCGTTGGTATCAAGTGCAAAAGGACGACCGTCTGGTCAGCATCGCCCGCGAGCAGCTCGGAGACGGGGGACGCTGGAAGGAACTCCACGAGATGAACAAGGACAAGTTTCCCGACCCTCAGAAGATCCGCGAAGGGGTGAGGATCAAGCTCCCAGCGGCAAAAGGGATGCTCGCCTCGGAGGGCCGGCGTTGACCGTCGCCCGCGGTTGCCTGCTGTTGGCCTGTTTTGCGACGCTTGCCGTGGCCGTGGTTCATCTTCGATCGGAGCAGACGCGGACAGCCTCGCGGTTGGCGGCGATGGATGCGGATTGGGTGCAAGTGCGCCGCGACCTGTGGAGCTTGCAAACGCGAACCGCACGACTGCGGGCGCCGCAGCGGATTCACGACCGGGTCGCCGCCTTCCAAACGGGGTTGGTGCCTCCCGGATTCGACGGGGTGGCGAGGGGACAAGAGCGGCTCGCCTCCACTCGACGCTAAGGACTCGACCTCCCATGCTCGTCGGGCCTGCACCGATCGACCGGTATCAGCGACGTTGCGGGGCGGCGCTGCTTTGCGGCGCGATCGTCCTGCTGCTCGGTCTTGGGGCTCGTCTTGCGCAGATCAATACATCGCTACGGCCGCGCCTTCTCGCCCTGGCAGAAAGCCAGCAATACGGTCAATCGGTGATCCCCGCCCGCCGCGGGATGATCCTTGACTCCCGTGGACGCGTCGTCGCGGCGACGGAACAGCGGCCCGACGTGTTCGTGGACCCCTCGCGGGTGACGGACATCGACGCCCTGGCCCGTGAGCTGAGTCCGCGAGTGAACCTCCCGCCGGCTCAGATCGCGGAGAAGCTGCGACGGCGCTCGGCCTCTCAGTATGTTGTCGTCGAGTCCGAGGTGGACGCCATTACCGCGGAAGCGGTCACGGCTATGAACAACCCCGCCGTCGGACTATCCCATGGCCTGGCGCGAACCTATCCGCTAGGCGAGTCCATGGCCCATGTTCTGGGTTGGGTGGGGAAGGACGGGGCTGGTTTGGAGGGAATCGAGCTTACGTTCGACAATCATCTGCGCGGCACGGAGGGTCGCCGTACGACCATCCGCGACGCCCGCCGTCGCGCCCTCCGCCGAAGCGACGACCATCTCGTTCCACCCCTGGACGGTGGGCACGTCGTCCTCACCCTCGACGCCGAAATCCAACGGATCGCCGAGCACGCCCTTGCGGAAAGTGTGCGGCGGGTCGAGGCCGAGAGCGGGTTGGCGATTGTGATGTCCCCCAAGAGCGGGGAAATCCTGGCCATGACCTGCTTTCCCGGTTTCGACCCCAACGAGGCCAACGACTTCCCGCCAGAGCGGCGTCGCAATCGCGTGGTGACCGATCCCGTCGAGCCCGGAAGTACCTTCAAACCGGTGATCGTCTGCGGGGCCTTGGAGGGGACGCATATTTCACCGACGCAGATGATCGACTGCCACATGGGAACCCGGGTGCTGCCTGGGCGGGTCATCACCGACGTTCGCCCCCACGGCATGTTGGACCTCAAGGGGGTTGTCACTCACAGCAGCAACATCGGGATGAGCATCATCTCCGAGCGCATGGGAAACGCCGCCTTGCACGGCACCATTCGGCGGTTTCACTTCGGGGAGAAGACGGGCGTGGAATGCCCGGGCGAGGCTGCGGGAGTGGTGTATTCGCTCAAGAACTGGACGCGGATGTCGGCGGCGTCGATCGGGATGGGGTACGAGGTCCTGGTGACCCCGCTGCAACTGATCACGGCGTTCGCCGCCATCGTCAACGACGGGGTGATGGTCAAGCCGCGAGTGGTGCGAAAACTCCTGGGACCCGGCGGCGAGGTGCTCCGCGATTACGACACAACCGAGGCGGTTGGCCGGGTGGTTTCGTCGACGGTGGCGCGATACGTAGCGAACGAACTGCTGGTTTCAGTCGTGGAGAACGGTAGCGGTAAGGGCGCCAAACTCGACCATTACCGAGTATCGGGCAAGACCGGCACGGCGAAGCTGAAATACCGCGATCGGAAAGAGTACGAGCCCGGCGCGTACCAAGGGGCGTTTGTGGGGATTGCGCCCGCGGATCGACCGGAGCTTGTGGTTTTGGTGATGATCTGTCGCCCCAATGCCAAGGTTGCGTATTACGGGAGCGCGGTGGCCGCGCCGGTGGTGGGGGAAATCCTCGAACAGGCCTTGCCTTACCTGGGTGTTCCCCCGGATGCGCAGGTTGCGTTCGCGGCGCCGTAGTCCGGGGGATTGAAGATTTCACAGATCCCGAGCCGGCTGGGGAATGTCGGGGGTGACGAGTTCTCCGACGAGCACCACCCACGACAAACGGTTCGCCATGACAGGTCGGTCGGCGTCGCTAGAATGCGAGCGCGCGAATGCATGAGGAAAGGACTAGCTCGAACGCGGCACCGCGAATGCTGAACAAGCTGTTGGCTGCGGCCGCGCTGGATTTCGTGGGCCGTGGGGCGGCGCCGGATCCCGAACTGACCACCCTGACGGACGACTCCCGCGCCGTAACTCCGGGCGCCTGCTTCGTCGCCGTCCGCGGGGCGAAGAGCGACGGGCACGATTTCCTCCCCGCGGCGATCCGCGCCGGGGCGGTCGCCGTGGTCGTGGACCGCGACGTGCCCTGTCCCGCCGGAGTCACGTGCATTCGGGTAAGTGACAGCCGTGTGGCGCTCGCTCGACTATCCGCGGCGTGGTACGGACTGGCGGGCCGCGATTCGGTTCCGCGGCTCATTGGCGTGACGGGCACGAACGGCAAGACCACGGTCACGTGGATGCTGCGCTCGATCCTGCAAGCCGCCGAGTGCCCCACGGCGCTTCTGGGGACCATCGAGAATGACCTGCTCGGCGAGCGTCAGACCTCGCCGTTAACCACCCCCGGCGCCCTCGCCCTCTGTCGCAGCCTGGCGCAGGCCCGCGAGCGCGGGGCCCAGCGGGCGTTGGTGGAGGTTTCTTCGCACGCCCTCGACCAGCGCCGCTGCGACGGACTGTCGTTCGAAGCCGCCGTGTTCACCAACCTGACCGGCGATCACCTCGATTACCACAAGACGATGGATGCCTACTTCTCGGCCAAGCGCCGGCTTTTCGAGACGCTCGAACCATCGGCTGTCGCGGTCATCAACCTGGACGATCCGCGAGGGGCCTCGCTGGCACGCGCTGGTCGGGCAACGGTCGTCGGCTTCGGGCTGGAGTCGCCCGATGCCCGAGTGCGTGCCACGATTCGGAGCATGGACCGAACGGGGACGGTGGCCGAGATTCGCGGGATCCGCGCTAGCTTTCCGATCGAATTGGCATTGATCGGTCGGCACAACGTCCTCAACGCGCTGGCCGCCGCGGCCACGGCGGAGTCGATCGGTATCTCGCCCGATGCCATCCGCGCCGGGCTGGAGAACCTGCGCGGGGTTCCCGGACGGCTGCAACGGGCCGAGCCGCGCGATTGGCCCTACTCGGTGTTCGTCGATTACGCCCATACCGACGATGCTTTGCGGAACGTGTTGACGGCGCTGCGCCCGCTGACCGAGGGGCGCCTGCGATGCGTGTTCGGTTGCGGCGGCGATCGGGATCGAACGAAACGGCCTCGAATGGCTGCGGCCGTGGAAGCGCTCGGCGACGTCGCCTACGTCACCAGCGACAACCCGCGAAACGAGGACCCCCACGCGATCGTGGAGGAAATCCGAGCAGGGTTCGCCGGCGACCGTCGCTGTCGGGTGGTCGTCGAGGTCGATCGTCGTCGGGCGATTGAGTTGGCTCTGTCCGATGCGGGCGAGGGGGATACGGTGCTCATCGCCGGCAAAGGCCATGAAAACTACCAGATCATCGGCGGGCAGACCTTGCCCTTCGACGATGTCGGCGTGGCTCGCGATTGGATGACCGCCGTCTCCGTCCAGCGGGAGGTGGCATGATCCCCCTGGACCTCCACACAATAGCGCGGGCGGTGGGTGCGGCACGCGAGGCGAGTTGGCCGGCGGTCCTTGTGCGACGAGTGACGACCGATTCGCGGGAGGTTCAGCCTGGCGACCTGTTCGTCGCGTTGCGCGGTCCGCGTTTCGACGGTCATCGGTTCCTGTCCGATGCCATCCGGGCGGGGGCCGTCGCCTGTGTCGGCGATCTCACCGGAACCACGGGCCAGAGCTTCGACCGTCCCTGCCTCGTCGTGGACGATACTCTGGTCGCACTGGGTCGCCTGGCCGCTTTCTACAGAAACTCGGTATTGCCCGTCGGCACGGTGGTCATCGCCGTCACGGGCAGCAACGGGAAGACGACCACCAAGTGCATGATCGACCACGTCCTGCGCAGCGGTTTCAAAGGGCGACCCTCGCCCAAGAGCTACAACAATGCCATCGGTGTGCCACTGACCTTGCTATCCGCCGACGCCGACGACCGCTACGTCGTGGCCGAGATCGGAACCAACGCCCCCGGCGAGATCGCTCATCTCGCTGCGATCGCATCCCCCTTCGTGGCCGTGATTACCTCGATCGGTGAAGCACATTTGGAAGGCCTCGGCGATCTTCAGGCCGTCGCCGCCGAGAAGGCATCGCTGCTTCGGTTCGTTCGACCCAGCGGGTTCGCGGTGGTGAACGTCGATCGAGCGGAGATCCTCCCGCACCTGGCGGCGATCGACGGAACGCGAACGATCACCGTGGGCTTGGATCCGTCGGCCAAGCTCCGGGTGACCCGTCGCCGAGCGGACTTGACGGGAACCACCTTCGAGCTGGAAGGGCGATACCAGGTCGAGCTTCCCATGCCCGGGGCCCATCACGCCACCAATGCCGCCGCGGCGTTTGCCGTCGCGCGATGGTTTGGGATTCCTCCGGAACAGATCATCGAACGCTTGCGGGATTTCGTTCCTCCGGAGGGACGTACGCATCGAATGGAGGTCGGCGGGGTAACCCTGGTCGATGACACCTACAACGCGAATCCCTCGAGCGTCGCCGCGGCCATCGACACTCTACGAAGCGCATCCGGGCGCAGGGTCATGGTGCTAGGCGATATGCTGGAGCTGGGCCGCAACGCCGCCGAGGCCCACGCCCGAATGGTTCGATCCATCGTCAATGCTGGAATCGAAGTACTTGTTGCGGTGGGTCCGGCGATGACGCAGGCTTGCGAGACCCACGGCGCGACGGCGGAAGCGACGTGCTTGCACTCGTGCGAAAACGCCGAAGCCGCCGGAGCACTCTTGGACGAACTGCTGCGGGCCGGTGACACGGTCTGGATCAAGGCTTCGCGGGGAATGGAATTGGATCGAGTCGTGCGGCATCTCCGGACCCGCGTGGACGCGGCGGCGGCGATCAACGCCCCGGCGATGGCCGCAAGCGCCGCGTGAAGAAACGACGAATGGCATCGCGGTCCCGCCCGGCAAGAGCCCGGCTCGGTTCGTGAAGGGACATCCTTCGACACGTGCTCTATCACCTCCTTCAATACCTGCTCGAAGGCCGCCATTACGCATACGAAAACCCACTCTTTCGAGGCACCATCGCGGCATTGTTCTGTTTTGTCGTGGCTCTCGCGTTCTTTCCGCGCGTGATTCGGAAACTTGTGCAGTGGAAGGTCGGCGATCGGCCGGAGTTTGACCACGCCTCGCTGAACGAACTCATGCGCGAGAAAAGCAACGTCCCGACGATGGGCGGTGTCATGATCCTCGCGTCCATCGCGTCGGCCGTTCTGTTGCTTTCGGACCTGACCAACTTCTACGTTCGCATGGGGTTGGTTTGCCTCGCGTGGTTGGGGATCCTCGGGGCGATCGACGACCGGCTGAAGCTCACCTCCAAGCGCCGCTCCGCCTCCCGCGACGGACTGCGGATGTACGAGAAACTTCTTTTTCAGATCGGGCTGGGGGTGGTGCTGGGGTACTACATCTATAGCCACGGACGGAACAACTTCGCGGTGGTCAGTCCGACGCTCGATTCCGTGGCCATTCCCTCCTACAAGGTGCTGACCGTCCCGTTCTATAAGCCCGGTTTGCAGCTTGGCGCCTTGACCTTCATGGCCTTGACCGTGCTGGTGATGACCGGCACGTCGAACGCCGTGAACCTCACCGACGGCATGGACGGCCTCGCCGCCGGATGCACCGCCCTGTGCTCACTCGTCTTCATCGTGCTGACCTACATCGTGGGTACCGAAGACGTGGCCGCGAAGCTGCTCATGCACCACATCCCCAAGAGCGGCGAACTGGTCGTGCTGTGCGGGGCGATTCTCGGCTCGTGTTTGGGGTTCCTCTGGTACAACTGCCACCCGGCACGGGTCTTCATGGGCGACACCGGCTCGCTGCCCCTGGGCGGGCTGATCGGCTTCGTCGCCGTCGTCACGCGGCAGGAACTCATGCTCATCCTTGCCGGCGGGGTCTTCGTGATGGAGGCCGTCTCGGTCCTGATCCAGATCGGCTACTTCAAATGGACCGCCGGCAAGCGCTTCTTCCGCTGCGCCCCCCTGCACCATCATTTTCACCTGGGCGGCTGGAGCGAAACCCAGACCGTGGTCCGCTTCTGGCTGGTCGCGGCCATGTTCGCGGGGCTGGCCCTGGCGTCGATCAAATTACGGTAGCCCGCCCTATCTGCGCCGCGCGGCGCGAGCCCACGGACATGTGGACCCGACGAAGTCTGCATCTGGTGTCCCGTCCCCGGTGTCCGGTAGAATGTCCCCATGCCGCAACCGAGCCCGACGGTGCAGAAATGGTTGGACCAGGCGACCTATGACTTGGACACCGCGCGGGCGATGCTCGAGTCGGGCCGGTATGTGTACGTCCTGTTTTGTTGCCAACAGGCGGTCGAGAAGGCGTTGAAGGCCCTGATCGTCCACCGGACGGGGGCGTTTCCGCCGCGGATTCACAATTTGCCGCGCCTGGCCGAAACGGCCGGAATCGCTCTCGAACAGGGTCGGCTGGATTTCATCGGCGAGTTGTCCGTATACTACATTCAGACGCGATATCCGGAGGAATCGGCGACGCTCGCCAGCGCGGCGACCCAAGACAAGACGACCGAGGCGCTTCGGGCCGCGGACGAACTGATCACATGGTTGCTCTCAACGATCAAGTAACGAGTCGGGCGCTCGCCGCGGTCCATGCGTTGGGCCGCGAGGGCGTCGTTCGCGCCGCCTATGTCTTTGGCTCTCATGCCGAGGGACGGGCCGATCGCTGGAGCGACATCGACGTGGCAGCGTTCATCGAGGGGGCCGAGTCCTGGGATCCGTGGGAGCGGGCGAGGATGATCGTCGTCGTACAAAAGGAAGTCGGCTTTGACGTGGAACCCCACATCTTCGCAGCCGACTCCCTCCAAACCGCCGACCGCGCCAGCTTCGCGGCCTACATCATCCGCCACGGCGTTCGAATCCTGTAGCGCCACCCCTTGTGGGTGGCGAGGATCGCCGGGTGCATCGCCCACACCAAGGCGACACCAAAGCGCTCATTGAGGATGACGGCCATGAAAGTCAGATACTTCACCGACACGGACACGCTCTACATCCAACTGAACGACCGCCCCGCGGCCCAGACCACCGAACTCAACGAGAACGTGCTTCTCGACCTCGACCAGGACGGCAAGGTGGTCGCACTCACCGTCGAACACGCCGCCTCCGCCACGGGCGGGCCGGGAAAGATGGATTTCTCGTACGAAGCGAATGGGGCGTAACCCTCCTCTCCCTTCCAGGGAGAGGGTAGGGTGAGGGTCGGATCGGCCTCGCGCTCGTGCTGGAAGCCGTAGCGGACGTGGTCGTCCACGCGCACGGGAGCACCGCTGAGACATGGGTGGCACAGGCAAATCGTGCCGGTCCCACCACGCCCCATGGTTCTAGTGGGTCGCGACTCGTCCGCGAGCGCCGGGGACAAGCTATGCGAATTCGACCTTCCAATCATCCAGCGACAGTCCGGCCGCTTGGGTTGCCTGAATGCAGAATCGATGGATTGAAGAGGCGGACAAGTTGGTTAGCATGTAAACGCCGTTGGAAAGCTGCCGACTTGATCGGAACCTGCTGTGGTCGCGGCCGAGGAACTTTGGGAACTGTTCGACGATCTCCGTGAACTTGTCTTCGTCGAGCTGAATGAGTGATTCAAACGTGTGCGCCGCAACATCACGCCATGAACTCACCGAGTGCTTTTCTCCCAGCACGATTACAGCCGAGGGCGATCTCCCTCTGACTTCCGTGATTTCCTCTACGGCGTCGTCTTTCTGGGCCCCGAAGTAGGGCCACACACGCAGCGACCGTTCAGCCAGGACTTCTGCGCGATCTCGCAATGTCGCCTCATTCCACTCTGTGACGGTATCGCAGAAACGGTTTAATTCAAGGTGGCTGTTCAGCAGTATCGTTCGCTTCCGGGAAAACGCCTCATTGGATAGCGGCGCATTGTAACCCGTGAGGGTAAGGTTTCCAAGCGTGTGGAGCAACAGTTCGTGAATTGCTTCCCAATTTTCACCGAGATTGGACTGCCACTCCGTTGTGAGTGTCTGAGGCATAATGTGCTCGATCGTGAGCTCCTCAAGGACGACCGGCTCCTGATGGTCATAGGACTCCTCAAGGCGGTCGAGGATGAGCTTCGTTTTCGCAACCCGTTCTCCGGACGCGTAGAGTTTCGATGATTCAAGCCGCGATCTGAACTCCCTGTCACGCGGATAATTCTTCGTCGCCAACACTTCCTTGACGCCGGCCAAAAAGTCGCCGCGTTGTTTCGCCTGAGAATAGAGCGACGGGAAGATCTTGTTCAACCCGTAGGTCGGAACGCCGCATACCCACCTTCGGATCATGAAGTTTTCCAGCACGTTGAGCACCAGAGCAAAGCCTGTCTCCGAGAGCTGTCCCTTGGAAAAGTCTCGATACAGGTTCAAGAGGAATGGGTACGCAACTGTGACCTCGATGCGGTTCAGACGCTTCATGCCCTCCCGGAGGTTAACGTTTAGCTCATCGTCCGGGTGGAGTAGCTTCGCGTAGTAGCCTGCGTACTCGGCAACTTCAGCCAGGTATGCTAGCACTTCGGTGGGAGATTTCTGCTCCGCTCGGTCTTTGAGGTTAAAATACACTTCGCCTTGCTTGACGTTGGCTCCATCCTTCATGAGAAAATGCCGCACGCATTCTGTCAGATTGTCGCCGAGCCACTGCTGCATCGGCTTCCAGTACTCGTCGTACAACCGATCTTGTTCATTAATGTGGATGCGCATGAAGAAATAGTTGCGGATGAGATCAGCCTGAGACAGCGGCAGTCCCTTGGCATTTAGGCTCTCGAAGATCAAATGTGGGTTGTCGTCTCTTTCGAGGACGATGCTCACAACGATTAGGTGGTTTACGATCGTTCGCTTGAGTTTTTCCAAGAAGGCTTCGTCAGATGCCCGCATGTTCTTCGCGAAGAATCGGTACGCGGACACAATCAGCCCGTCCTCGGCCGACTGGCCGGACATGATCCGAAGGAATGCGTTTCGATCGGCCTGCGTGGGTAGTAGCTTGTACGTTTCGTTTCCCTGCTTGAACATATTTCGCAGAAGCGTTTGCTCGATCTCGGGAGCGAGCAGTTCAAGCCGAAGCTCCTTGGCCCGATCCCGAATCGCTGCGAGTAGGAGAAAGACGGTGGTCATTCGCTGTTGTCCATCGATCAGCAAGTATTTCGTGACGCCCTCCGGAACGGATTGAGTCGGATACGTCACGATTGAGCCGATGAAGTGCGTGCGAGGGTTCTCCTCTTGGCACAGCTCGTCCAGGTCGGCCCAAAGTACGGACCACTGCTTTGCCTCCCAACTGTACGGTCGTTGATACAACGGAACGACGAACTGGTTTTGACCCTCAATGATCCGTTGTAGTTTGGTTTCGGACGCTTTCATCTGAACGACTCCACTTCCGACGATGTAGCGAGGCCTGCGATCTTACGTCATCTCCCGCGCCGCGCCTATCGCCGGCAGTCGGAAATCGGCCAGGACGGGCAGATCGACGCCCTGACCACCCTTCATGCGGGTCGAGAAAAAGAGGATTTCGAGGTTTTCCACCTCGCGGGAGTTGGTCACTCGGGTCCGGGCGTTTCCGTTCGCTTGTTCGCAACCGGGTTGTGCAGCGAGGAACCTGACCCCCCTCAGTCCCCCCTTTCCAAGGGGGGAGGTTGTTTTGTGGGGACGTGGTCCGTGGGTGGCGTCCCGCAACGCGCCGGGACGCGACCCACGGCTATTGTCGTGGACCCTTTCAGGGTCCGAGACCCGTCGCTCGCTCTTCGGGCACGCATCATGGCGGGGTCGGGGATCGGTGGTCCAGGAAGGGGGCCGGGTCGCGCCCCCCATGTGGCCGTTGAAGAGTGCCCGTTACGCGCTTCGTCTTCGTGCGAGCAGGGCGCGGACTTCGGGGACGAGTTCCGCAGGCACGGCGATCATGGTGACTTGGTCGGTCTCGTGCGCGGCCTCGATCTCGGCGAATTGTTCGTCCTCGGTTTGGTCCTCGTAATGGGCGAGCACGTCTTGCACGCGCTGTTCATCCCACCCCGGGGGAAAGTCCTGCTTGCTCATCGCGGCTTCCTCCGTTGTCTTCGACGGAAGGCCTTCCTCGACTTGCCTTGGAGTTCGTACGCCGTGATCACGAAGACTTCGTTCGGATTCTCTCTGGGCACATAGATGACCGCTAAGCAGCGGCCTGCCAAAGTCGCCCCCAACTTCATTCGCGAACCTTTCCGTGCCGCCAGGTCCTCACCTGCGCCTCGGAGCACCTCTTCGACCTCGGCCTCACTGACGCCGTGCCCGAAGATGTGCGGCTGTCCCGTGTCGGCGTCGTGATAGAAACGCACATCCACGCCTGACCTCCTTGCCGTGCCGGGTACTCCTGTCGTTTCAGTATTCTAGCCGCTTCCCTCCCGCGACTCCATAGGTTGCCCGGCGGCAGGTTGGCTTCGTGGCGTGCGTTGATCCTGCGGAAGCGAACGCGTGCAATGGTGGGCTCGGGTCAAGCGGTCGTCGGCGGGCGGAAGTCGGCCAGGACGGAGAGATTGACGCTTTGGTCGGTTTTCGGGACTCCGGATTCCGAACTGGGGGTGGGGGAGGAGTGGCGACCGGCGGCGCGCGGGTGGGGCCGGGGCCGGCGAGGGCTGCGGATCACCCCCCTCGGTCCCCCCTTTCCAGGGGGGATGGTGTGTTGGGGGGACGTGGTCCGTGGGGGGCGTCCCGCAGCGTATCGGGACGCGACCCACGGCAACGTCGCCACGGGGCGCGACATCCCGACTCCGCGCCGGAAAGTAAATCGACAGGCCCTATTGTCGTGGACCCTTTCAGGGTTCGAGCCCCGTCGCTGGCCCTTGACGCTCCGCGTAAAGGGGAGCCGCTCCGGGCTCGGATTACCGCCGTGGTCCAAACCGCCGCTGCTACGCCATCCTTCCCTATTGCAATTCAGGCTTGTTGCGGTCGGGGCTTGCGTTACGATAATACGCGGAGCGGAAGTCCCAGCGAGAAGCTGGACGAAGTAGCGGTTGGGAATTCAAGGTTCGAAAACGGAGGATGCCGTTTGTCGTCTTCGAACGTTGAACTTTGAACTTTGAACTTCGATCTTCTGTTTGTCACGGACGACGCGGCATGGATGCGCAGGCACCCCATCGGACGGTCTCTCCGGCGGCCATCATTCTTGTGGCCGCGATGCTGCTCTCCATCGGCTTGGTGATGGTCGGGTCGGCGACGGCCTCCCTCGACCGACCGCTGCTCACCGACGCGCCCTGGACCACTCCCTTCGGACGACAAGCGATCTTCATCTTGCTGGGCCTGGCCATCATGCTCGCCACCGCACGACTCGGCGTTTCCGCCCTCGCGTCGCCGACGCTGCGAAGCCGAATCCCGAAGATGCTGTTTGCCGGTTCGTTGATTCTCCTTGCGGCGGCGCTCGTTCCGGGACTCGCCGATCCGCATCGTGGTTCGCAAAGATGGCTGCGACTCGGTGGGATCGGGCTGGGTTTCGGGTTTCAACCGTCGGAACTGGCCAAGCTCGCCCTCATGGTCGCCCTGGCATCGCTTTTGGGTGAGGGCCGCGCCGATCCTCGGTCATTCGTTCGGGGTTTCGTCCCGGCGGCGCTGATGGTTGGGGCGTGTGTGGCCCTGGTCGGCAAGGAGAACTTCGGGACCGCGGCACTGCTGGGTCTTGCGGCGGGGGCACTCATGCTGATGGCCGGTTGCCGCTGGCACCACCTTGTCATCATCGCCGGGCTGGGCGCATGCGGGATGACGATGCTCCTCTATGCCGCGCCGTACCGCCTGGAACGAATCGCCGCCTATCAGGATTTCTGGGCCGACCCCCGTGGGGACGGATACCAACCGCTGCAATCGTTGGTGACGATCGCGTCGGGCGGATGGTTCGGAACCGGATTAGGGGCGGGCGTCCAAAAGTACGGCTACCTGCCCGAGAGTCACACCGATTTCGTTTTCGCGGTCCTCTGCGAAGAGCTGGGAGTCTTCGGCGGGGCTTTGGTGATTCTGCTCTTCTGTGCGTTTGTCTGGCTTGGTCTGAGGACCATGCTGGCGGCGCGGACCCCGTTTGAGCGGCTCCTTGCCTTCGGTTTGACGTTCCTGGTAGCGACGCAGGCGGCGATGAACATGGCCGTGGTCACCGTGGTGACACCGACGACCGGAGTCCCGTTGCCCATGCTGTCCGCGGGTGGAAGCGGGATGTTCACGGTCTGTGCGATGATCGGGCTGATCGCCGCCGTCGCCGCACGAGGGGGGGAAGCCCGATGATCGCGCTCGCCCCACAAACTGGTGACGGTCCGTTGTTTGCTTTCGCAGGCGGGGGAACCGGCGGGCACCTGTACCCGGCCATCGCCCTTGCCCACGCGATCCTGGACCGTGTTCCATCCGCTCGGTTCGTATTCTTCGGAACGCGGCGTCGTATCGACTGGCAGATTCTCGGTTACATCTCGGCGGATTTGGTCGCCCAGGACCTTGCCCCGCTCTCCGCCAAGCCTTGGCGATGGCCCGCCGTGTATTCCGGTTTCCGGCGGTCGAGCCTGGTTTGTCGGGATCGCTTCGATACCGACCGCCCGGCCATCGTCATCAGCTCCGGCGGACTCTCCTCGGTTCCGGCGGTGCGGGAGGCTCACCGCGTCGGAATCCCCATCGTGATGTTGAACCCCGACGCGGTCCCAGGCCGTGCGAACCGCCGTTTCGGAGCGTACGCCGCCGCGATCTTCGCCCAATGGGACGAAACGGTTCGCCACTACCCGGCGTCGGCCCCGGTCGTCGTAACGGGGTGCCCGGTTCGCCGCGAGTTCCTGTCGGCGACGCGCAACGAAGGCATCCGCAGCTTCGGCTTGAGTCCCGATCGCAGAACCTTGCTGGTTACCGGGGCGTCGCTGGGGGCCCGCTCGATCAACGAGGCCGTGGTCGACAATCTGGACTTCCTCGAGGCCAGCGGCGACTGGCAGATTCTGCACTTCACCGGCGAAAACGAGCACGAGGCGGTGCGTGCCGCCTATGCCGGGCGGCGGATCGCGGCCCAGGTCGTCGCCTACGCGGAAAACATGGCCGAGGCGCTCGCCGCCGCCGACCTCGTCGTCTCGCGGGCCGGCGCCTCAACGCTGGCGGAGCTAACCGCCATCGGACGCCCCTCAGTGCTGATGCCCTACCCGCATCACCGCGACCAGCACCAGACCGTCAACGCGAAATGCCTGGAAACCGTGGGCGCCGCGCGGATTGTGCGCGATGCGCTCGATCGGAACGCAAATGCCCTCGCGCTTCGCCGCGCGTTGCAAGAGTTGTTCACGGACGATGCGGCGCGGACCACCATGTCCGCCGCAGCCCGGCGGCTTGGCCGACCTGACGCCGCGTCCGACATCGCCTCCCAAGTCCTGCGAATCGCGGGAGTGTCCGAGCGCGCCAAGCGGCGCGAATCGGTGGAGACAGTTTCTACATGCACCCGATAAACGAAGGACCGGCGCGTCGTGATCGTCGGATGCCGTGGATGGAAACGGCAAACCCCTTCGCGCCGAACTTCGTTTTGTTCAGTTGAGGGATCGCCATGCACGCCAGGACGGAAGGAGCCTCGCTCTCTGTAAGAACTGTCGCCGATCGAGCCATCACTCCGGCACTCGATCTTTCCCGTCCCGCCGGACTCCGTGTACACCTGATCGGTATCGGCGGCAGCGGGATGAGCGGCGTCGCCGCCCTGCTTCACGACTTGGGGGCGACCGTAAGCGGCTCGGACCTCTCCTCGTTCGACGGCATGGGATCGCTGGTTTCCCGAGGTGTCCGCGTGTTCGTCGGGCACGAGGACGGTCAGCTGGGTCGGGACGTCGACATGGTCGTGGTGAGCGCCGCGATCCCGGAGTCGAACCCGGAGTTGCGAGCGGCCCGCCGCGGCGGACTGCCCATCCTCAAATATGCCGAGCTCGTCGGGGCTCTGAGCGCCGTTCACAAGGGCGTCGCCATCGCCGGAACCCACGGAAAGAGCACGACCACCGGGATGACCGCGTACCTGTTTCGCCAGGCCGGATTGTCGCCGTCCTTCCTCATCGGGGCCCGGTCGCCGCAGCTCGGAGGGAGCAGCGGTGCGGGAACGGGACCGCATTTTATCGTCGAATCCTGCGAGTTCGACCGCTCTTTCCTCCACTTGCACCCGCACCAGGCCGCGATCCTCAATATCGAGACGGACCATTTGGATTGCTATCACGACCTAGAAGAGATCGTGGACGCCTTCGCCCAGTTCGCGGCCCGTGTGGACTCGCAAGGAGTCGTACTGTGCAACGGCGAGAACGACTCCGCGACGCGGGCCGCATCAGCGGCGACGGCCAGGGTTGAAACGTTCGGCTTTTCCGAGGGTGTCGATTGGCGAGCCGTCAACCTTCGGTCCGACAACGGCCGGTTCGCATTCGAGATCGAGCTTCGTGGTTCGCGGCTCTTATCCACGCACCTGGCGATCGCAGGCCGCCACAACGTCGCCAACGCCCTCGCCGCCGTCGCCCTTGCCTACCACGCCGGCGCCGAACCGGAACGCGTCGCCGAAGCCCTCCCCACGTTTCAGGGTGTGGATCGACGCATGACGTGGCGGGGGGAGGGCCGCGGATTGACCGTGGTCGACGACTACGCTCATCATCCCACGGAGATCCGGGTGACCATTGAGGCGATCCGCAATCGCTATCACCCCAAGCGCCTCTGGGTCGTCTTTCAACCCCATCAAGATTCGCGGACGCGGTATTTCATGGAGGAGTTCGCAGCCTCCTTTGGGAATGTGGACGAGGTCCTCATCCCGGATGTGTATCGGGCACGGGATCGAGAGACCTCCGAGGGACAACCCGGATCGCTGGAGCTGGCCGAGCGGATCGGCAGAGGCGGAATCCGGGCGAGGTACTTCCCCGCTTTGGACATGGTCGCCGACGTGTTGGTTCACGAGGTGCAGGACGGCGACCTGGTCCTCACCATGGGCGCGGGCGACGTTTGGAAAGTTGCCGATGAATTGGTGGAACGATTTTGCGGGACAGATCGAGCACGACGCACCGCTCGGGCGGAACACCTGGTTTCGCCTCGGGGGACGTGCTCGGTATCTGTTCCGGCCGCATAACGTCGAACAACTGGCCGCTTTGGTGGGCCGAACGCGCGACGAAGGCCTGCCTCTCAAGGTCCTCGGTCGAGGGGCCAACGTTCTGGTCAGCGACGACGGCTTCGACGGCGTGGTGGTGCGCCTGGACGATCCGGCTTTTGGACGAATCCATCGGTGTGGCTCGCGTCTCGAGGTGGGTGGCGGTGTCGATTTGACTCGCTTGACTCGGTATTGCGTGGGGCGCGGCTTGTCCGGCCTGGAAGGCATGGCGGGCATCCCGGCGACGGTGGGGGGGGCGATTCGCATGAACGCCGGAGGTCGCTTCGGCGAGTTCGGCGACGTCGTTCGGCAAGTGACCGTACTTACCCGAGACGGAAAGCGCGAGGTTTGGGGGACGGAGCAATGCGGTTTTGGTTATCGGCGCTCCAGCATCGGCGACCGAACGGTGCTCTCCGCCGACCTGGAACTCCGTGAAGACGATCCGCTCCAAGTCCGCCGCCGGTTTGAAGATTATTTTGCCGTGAAACGAAATACACAGCCGCTTGGCGATCGAAGCGCTGGGTGTATCTTCAAGAACCCCGGCGGCCGATCGGCCGGGGCGCTAATCGACCAGGCCGGGTTGAAGGGGCTTCGGTCCGGCGAGGCGAGCGTCTCGCAGCGCCATGCCAACTTCATCGTCGCCGACCGCGGCGCTACGGCGTCCGACGTACTGCGTCTCATCGATCTCATTCGAGAGCGGGTTCGTGCGAAGTTCGACACGGAACTGGAAGTGGAAATCGACATCTGGCGTCCGGTGAACGGAGCGAGGAGCGAGTCGTGACTGTTGCCTCATCTTCGGCGCGGACTGTCGCCGACCGTTCGCATCGACTGGATTGCTTGGACATCACCGTCCTCTCCGGGGGACCCGGAGCCGAACGAGAGGTGAGTCTGGAAAGCGGTCGCGCTGTGGATGCCGCATTGCGCCGCCTTGGCCACCGCGTCGAAATCCGCGACATCGGACCGGACGACTTGAGCGCTCTGGATCGTCCGGCGGACCTTTGTTTCGTTGCTCTTCACGGTGAGTTCGGCGAGGACGGGACGTTGCAATCGCTTCTGGACGATCGTGGAATCCGATACAGCGGTTCCGGGGCGGCGGCGTCTCGACTGGCCATGGACAAAGTCGAGTCGAAACGACGGTTCGAGGCCGCCCGAATCCCCACCCCCGCGTTTTCCGTCGTTGGTCGCACCGAGCTTGCCGACCTCGCTGGGCGTGTGGGTCTGCCGGCGGTCGTCAAACCCGTTTCCAGCGGAAGCAGCGTGGACACGACGATCGTCCGTACAGCGAGTCAGCTGATTTCAGCCGCCCAACAGGTCGTTGATCGCTACGGCAGAGCACTCGTGGAGCGGTATATCGGCGGGCGCGAATTGACCGTAGGGATTCTAGGTGAGGAGGCCCTGCCGGTCTGCGAAATCCGGACCACGCGGCCGTTCTACGACTATCAAGCCAAGTACCTCGACGACTCCACGCAGTATCTTTTCGACGTCGATCTTCCGGCTTCGGTCCTCGATCGCGTACAGCGTCTCAGTCTGCTCGCCCATCGGACCCTCGGCTGCCGTGTGTTTTCGCGTGTCGATTGCATCGTCGAGGACGTAACGCAGGAGCCGTATTTCCTCGAGGTCAATACGATTCCCGGGTTTACCAGTCACTCGCTGGTCCCCAAGGCCGCCGCCAAACGTGGAGTCTCCTTCGACCAGCTTTGCCAGACCATCATCGAGCTTTCGTTGCGGGCCGATTGAAGGCCAAGGAACTCCTTGTTGGACCCAAGAAGTGAACCGTGTGTATCCGCCTGACCGACACGAAGAACCAGGATTAGCTTGATGCGACGCCGACGGCGATCAAGAAACCGAGACTTGAGTGCTGCGAAGCGTCGCCTCCGACCGTCGTGGCTTCGTTTGCCTTCCAAGCGCGTCTTAACGGTCGTGTTTGCCACAGGCGGATTCGTCGCCCTTTGCGCGGCGGGGGTCCTGGGCGTGGGCCGGCTCGAGGGCCACGTACGTCGACTCCTCCTCGACAACCGTCCCGATCCCGTGGTCGAGTTCATCGACCTACCCAAGGAACTCTACGGCCTCGCCAACCAGGACCTTCAACAGAGCCTATTCGAGGTTCTGGGAAGGGATTGGGTCGAGGATCGAATGTGTGGCGAGATCGCCGCTCGGATGGAGTCCGTGGCATGGGTGTCTCGAGTGCAATACGTGCGTCGAACGGGCGGGGGGAGGTTTGAGATCAGTTGCCGCTACCGCATGCCCGTCGCCATCGTTCGTGTGGACGACGATGCGTATCTGGTGGACGAGGAAGCCGTGCGGCTGCCCGGGTTGTACATTCCGCACCCCGCGTGGCGGATCATCGAGGGCGTCGCCGCGGGTCCTCCGGCGCCCGGCCAGCCGTGGGTGGGCGACGATATTCGGGCCGCCATTTCGGTCCTTACGGCGCTGCGTCGTGAGCCGTTTGGCGACCAAATCGTCGGCGTCGGCGTTGGAAACCACGGCGGTCGCAAGGACCCCCGCGTGGCCCATATCGAGCTTTTGACCGACCGTCCCGGAGGCCGAATCCGATGGGGGTCGGCCCCCGGTCGAGAGCTCGAGGAGAGCGGCGTGCAGCAGAAACTGGCGTTATTACGGGAGAACTTCGGAAAAACCGGCCGAGCGGACGCCCACTTCCCGGTAATCGACATCTCCGTCTATCCGGATCGGTTTACCGTTCCCGGCTAGGGATGTCACGAGACCCTCCCCGACGCGGAGCCAGTCTCTTACGAAAAAATGCAGGCTCCGTTGCCCGGAATACTCGACGCCAGCGCCCGAATATCGTGTAGAATGAAGGGCAGACACGGAGCGCGAAGCCCATGAGCGAAGTCGAAACCATCATCGAACAGGCCCGGCTTTTTGCGGTTCAGCACGTCCCCGCCGACGTGTTATCCAGTGCCGTTCCCGCTGCATTGGGCATGCTCGTGGCGGGCGTAGGGCTCAGCGTTCTGGGGGCGAAGCTCGCCCGGTTCGGATTGACGGCCGGTTTCATTTTGATCGGGGGTTTCCTAGGGCTGCGTTTCACGCAACACTTCGGGTTCTATCCGATCGTCTGCATCCTCGGCGGGGCCTCCCTGGTCGGCATTATCGGATACCAAACGTTCCGTTTATGGGTCGGCGTCGGGGCGGCCATGGTCTTTTCGTCGATCGTCCTGGGCACCTTCGGCTACCAACGGGTTCTTCCCTTGGTGTCGGAGTTCGAACAAAGCGCGCAAGTGAAAACCCTGGACAGCCCCGTTCCTTTCGCCATACCCACCCCGCAGGAGCAGCGCGACTACCTTGAGCGGACGCCCCAGCAATGGGCCGGTGATTTTTGGGCCTTCGTCACTCAACGGGACGCCACGGTGGCGAAGAATGCAAAGGCAATTGCTCTCGTTGCGCTGCTTACCGGGCTTTGTATGGGCATCGTCGCCGTGCGCTGGGCGTTGATCCTCGCAACCTCGTTGGCTGGGACCGTCCTGGTGACGACAGCCATGGCTACGTTGCTCACTCATTCCGTGCCCGAATCTTATCAGGCCTTTCAGCGCAACCCGGCCTTGCTCGGTGTGGGCGTCGGGGGATTCCTGGTGACCTCGTTGATTCTCCAGACCATGCTCTCCCGTCGAACGCCCGCGGCCAAGGCCGACGGGGCCAAGTCCTAGGGGATATCGTACCTTCGGTTTGTCAACGGCCTAGGCGGTGCGCGCGGGCCCCGGAAGCGGATAACTTCACCGTGCGCGGCGCTGCGCCTGGGGTGTACGTCCGCGGTGGGGGACGCGCGCCGGTTCGCAATAGGGTTCCAGGAGAAGTGAACGTGATTACTTCGCTGCACGATTGGCTGGCGTACTTGCGTGATTCCCATAGCGCGATGGGCTTCCCGCTCATCGTTTGCGGAATCGGGTTGATGCTGTTCGGGTGGCGGCTATGGAAGGTGGCCGTGGTCCTATCCTTCGGCGTGTTTGGGACGGTGATGACCGCACGGTTGCTCGGACCGCGGGATGACCAGATGCTCTACGCCCTGGGCAGCGGAACGGCTCTGGGCCTGCTCAGTTATTGGCCTGTGCGCTACTCCGTGTCCGTGCTGGGCGGGGCCATTGGTGCGGCTGTGGTTCAGTTTTACCTCGATCGGTTCGGAATGACCGGCGGGATGATGTGGGGCGGCGTGGCGGCAGCCTTCGCGGGGTGTACGGCCTTAGCGGTTCTGAACCGCCGTCACATCGTCATTCTGGTCACGGCATTTCTCGGCGCCGTCCTGGTCCTCTCCGGTTTGATGACTTGGCTGATGACCGTTCCCTCGCTATTCGGCACGTTCAAATCCATGGCCTCCTGGAGCGTCATCGTGATCCCCTTCATCGTCCTGGTTCCCACAGTGATGAGTTGCTTCTACCAGATTTCCGAGGTCCATCGGCTGCAAGCGGAATTGTAACCCGATAAGGCGGGTTTCCGGGAGGCGCCCGCAGGGTCATTCAGTTCTTCGGGGACGGCTTCGGAGGACCTCTGGGTGCTGGTCGAAAACGCGGGTCCAATCCGGTGCGACCGTGGAGTGCGGGGACCATTGGAAGCCCGGTAGGGTGACGTCATTTCGGCGTTTCTTCGAGCTTCGTTCGCCACTCGGCGGCCTTTTCGGCGTAGCCCTTGCCCGGCTCAACGCAGGGTCTTTCAATTGTCGGGCTTCCGGGCAGTCGTAGTCGGTCCTACACTGGCGGACAAGCCGCCAGTGGCACCCGATGAATCCCACTTCGGAGAATTGAAAGACCCTGCGGCTCAACGGCGAAACTTGTCGCCTATGCGCCTTGTGGCTATAATTCAGGTATGAATCCGGAAGCGCTGGCCCAGGAACTGGAACGGGAGCCGTTCATCCCACTCCGCCTTCGACTTTCCGACGGACGTACGTTTGAGATTCAAAATCCCGGCCTGTGTTTCATAGCCCGACTGGGCCTCTACGCGTTCCGAGCCAAGCCGAACCACACGCTTGCCGAAGACGTCGAGATTATCAGTCTGCGGCACATCGTCTCCGTCGAGACCATCGCCCCGGCCGATCGCGGTCGATAGAGCACGGTCACGGTATCGCGGCTGTTCCATGTCCCCTATTTCGGCGTTTCGACGTTTTGGCTTTTCGGCGTTTCGTCGAGCTTCGCCCGCCATTCGGCGGCCTTTTCGGCGTGGCCCTTGCCCGGCCCGGCGGCGTTCCAGGATTCGTGCAGGGCGGTGCGAGATGGGCCGTTCATTTGGTGGCCCTTCGCTAATCCCCGCATTTGTGCCACAGTTCATGGCTGTGACGGCTCGGGGGCGGCGCGTTGCGCGAGGGCCGTCTGATAGGTTGCAAGCCGCTCCTCCATCTCCTTTTGGGAGGGATCGCCCTGCGGGGTGAGCGTCAACGCGCGCTGTTGTGTTTGGAAGGCGGCGGCCGTGTCACCGGTCATGTGCTGGGCCAAGGCAAGCGTGTCGAGATACATGTAAAGACTCCGGTTGCCGCTTTTCTCTGCCAGCGCGCAGGTGTGTTGGGCGAGGCCCAGCGCCGCCGTAGGGTTGCGGAGTTCCGTCGCTTCGCAGGTTAACATCCGCCAAGCATCCGCATTTGTATACCACAACATCTCCGGGTGTTCTTCGCCCAGGAGCTTGCGACGCATCGCCAGCGATTCGCCATACAGCCGCTCCGCCTCGGAGTAGTTGCCCTGGCGTTCGAGGACGGAGGCGAGGCTTCTTAGATTGCCTGCCACACGCGCGTGCTCTTCGCCCCAGAGACTGCGATTCATCGCCAGCGTCTCGCGATACAGCCGCTCCGCCTCGGGGTAGTTACCCTGCTCTACAAGGACACTGGCAAGAATGTCCAAACCCCACGCCACGTTTGGGTGCAATTCACCACGGACTTTGCGAAATATCGGCAGGGCTTCGCGACACAGCCGCTCCGCTTCGGAATAATTGCCCTGCCGTTTGAGGAGGTCGGCGAGGCTGACCGAGGATCCCGCCACATCCAGGCTCTCTTCGCCCCGGAGCCTGCGCTTCATCGCCAGCGCCTCGCGAAACAGCGCCTCCGCCTCCGCGCTCTTACCCTGTTCTGTTAGGCCGATGGCGAGGTTGTTCAAGCTGAGCGCCACATTCTCATGCTCTTCCCCATAGAGCTTGCGATGCAGCGTCAGCGCCTCGCGAAACAGCGGTTCCGCCTCAGCACTCTTGCCCAGCCTTGTGAGGCTGAGGGCGAGGGCGTTTAGGCTCCGGCCCACAAGCGGATGTTCCTCCCCGTACAGCGTTTTCGCCATTCGAACCGAGGGCTCAATGAGCCCTTGACATTGCTCGTGTGCGCCGAGCCCCGAGTAAGTGAAGCTGAGGGTCAGGCGAAGCTGAAGCTCGGCCTCAGGGGAGTCCTTGAGCTCTCCCTTCCCGATCCGGTCCGCCGCTGCGTCGAGCATTTCCCGTAGCATGGTGGCGTCCCGCCCCAGGGCCACCCACGGCCCGGCACCCTTGAGGATGTCGCCCATGAAGCTCGCGATTCGCTCGGCTTTGTCGCGTTCCTTCTTGGCACGCTCAGCTTCTCCTTGGGCGCGAACATAGAACGACGTGCTGACAATGATTCCTGCGACAAGAACGAAGAACACGGCGGCGAGCGAAGCGAAAACGGCCTTGTTGCGGCGGGCGAAGAGGCGGAGTTGATAGACGATGCTGGCCCGGCGGGCGAGGATGGCTTCGCCGGTGAGATAGCGACTGATGTCGTGGCCGAAGTCGGCGGCGGATTGGTAGCGGCGTTCACGTTCTTTTTCCAAGGCTTTGAGG